>NZ_JADYVO010000002.1:0-741832 GCF_020193825.1 Bradyrhizobium sp. NBAIM18 | reverse complement strand
GGGGAGGAAGCGCCGGTGGCGGGGCGGCCGGGAGCACGTCGTCGGCGCCCGGGACCAACTCGGCCGGGACAGCGCAATCGAGCGGCGGCTCCGCCCCACGGGGATCGACGACCGTCGGCCGACCCGGCAATCCTGCAGGCGGCACCAATATCGGACGCATCGATGGGACCGTCACGCCCGGACCCTCGCTGCAGGGCGACGACCAGATTCGTTCGGAGACCTCCCGCGATTCCGAGGCGGATCGAAAGATCAAAGGCATCTGCAGGGGATGCTGAGTCGCCGATGATGAACCCATGATCAGGACGCCGGCTTGACCGGCGTCCTGATCAGATCCCCATCGTCGCAAGGCTCGGGTCGGCCGGACAAGGCCTGATCCTCAACTCGTCCTCGAGCACCGCCTCGCCCTCGGCATGCTCGACCAGTCCCGCCTCATCGGCTTTCTCCAGCGCTTCCTCCCCGGTCGGAAACGTGCGGCTCACCTTCTCCCCGTCCTTGAACAGGGCGTATGCATTGCTCGTCTCTTTGGCTTTCGTCGCTACGCTCTATCGATTTTCCTGAGGTTGCCCAGGGCCGACAATCCGAGGCCGCCTCGATCCCAGTGAGATGCTGATCGCCATAGGAACGTGCGTGTGTGGCATGGCTTGATTCCGCATCGGAGTGCCGAGCCGCGCACGAGTTCACCACATGCAGGACAGACAAAGCAATTTCCCGACGTCCGCAGGCGTCCTTCTCGGACTTGGCCTCGGCGCATTCTTCGACGGCATCGTCTTTCATCAGCTGCTGCAATGGCATCATATGTTAAGCGGCTGGTATCCGCTCAATTCCATCGAGAACATCACCCTCAATACGACTTGGGACGGCATCTTTCACAGTGCCGCCTACGTCCTCGTGCTCGCCGGGCTTTTTCTGCTGTGGCAGCGGGCACGCCGAAGCGCGCCGCGGTGGTCCGGCTCGCAGTGTTTCGGGACGATCCTGATCGGGTGGGGCATCTTCAATCTCGCTGAAGGCGTGGTCGATCACCAGATCCTGAGATTGCATCAGGTGAACGAGACCGTGCCCGACGGCCAGCGCATTTTCTGGGATATCGGCTTCCTGTTGTGGGGGGCTGCGATGATCGTCATGGGCGTTGCCATGGCACGCGTGGGGGCGCAGGAGGGAGTGCATGCGAAAGGCAGTCTACAGGGTCGTTAGAAACACGCCGCCGGCTCTGGTCTACGTGATCTTTCTGCTGCTGCTCGTGCTCGCGACGGCACCAGCGTTTCGGCCAGTGCTGTACGGCCTCTCCGTCGACGATCTCTTGCAGTTGCGCTGCTTTTCGCCGGTCTGAGTGCGGAGGTGACCATGGTGGAGTTCAGGCTTCCTAGAAATTCCAGCGCCCACACGCGAGGCGCCACTTCGCAAAACAGGAACCATGGCTGCGGCGTTCGCTTATCAGACGCGAGTTGGAGGCGCCTGATGGGAAAGAAGCAATTTGCCGCTCTGCCGTTTCGTCTGGACAAGTCCGAGCTGCGGGTGATGCTGATCACGACCAGGCGCAAGCGCAGGTGGAGCGTCCCTAAGGGATCGCCGATGCGCAACAAGGAGCCGCACCTGACGGCTGCGTTCGAAGCCTATGAGGAGGCGGGCCTGGTCGGTGTCGTGGCCACGCGCGCACTGGGCAGCTTCAAGCATCGCAAGCGAAAAGGTGATCGTAAGCGGACCATGAACGTTGCCGTCTTCCCCATGAAGGTGCACGGGCGGGAGCGCTGGTGGCCCGAGAAGGGCGAGCGGGAGGCGATCTGGGTCTCGCCGAAGACGGCGGCGCGCCTGGTGCACAAGGCGCAGCTCCGGCGCCTGATCGCCCGGTTCGCGGCGCAGACGGCGCGCGAGACATCCTCGCCGCTCGGCCGGTGAGGGGTGGTCCGGGATTAGGAACGCGTCGCGCGCCCAATCATTCAAGGTTGATGGACCAACAAACCACGGGGATCATATCGGAGGAGCGGCCGCCTCACGACGTCCTGGCAGTGGCGATCGAGCGACGCCGCGCTGTCCTGTTCGTGGGCGCCGGTGTCTCGATGGCCGTCGGCCTGCCGTCCTGGCAGTCCCTGATCGATCATCTCCTTGACGATCTCGGCCTCGATCGCAACGTCATCGATGGAATGCATGGCGGCTATCAGATGCTCGCGGAATATTATCGGATCAAGCGCGGCGGGATCGGCCCGCTGCGCAGCTGGCTCGACCGCAATTGGCGTGTCGACCCCGAGAAGATCGCCGCTTCAGAGCTGCACCGGATGATCGTCGAGCTGGATTTTCCGGTCATCTATACCACCAATTACGACCGCAACCTGGAAACCGCGTTCGACGTGCTGAACAAGCCCTTTGCGAAGATCAGCAACGCGAAGGAGATCGCGAGCGCGCGTGCCGGTGTCACCCACATCATCAAGTTTCACGGCGACTTCGACGATGATGCTTCGCTGGTTCTGACCGAGACCGACTTTCTGAACCGGCTCGCCTTCAATTCCCCGCTCGATATCCGCTTTCGCGCCGATGCGCTAGGAAGCACACTGCTTTTCGTCGGATACAGCATGTCCGATCCGAACATCCGGCTGCTGCTGCACCGGATCTGGCAGATCTGGGACGAGTCCGGGCACAGCCAGGACCGGCCGAGATCCTTCGTGTTCGTCGCGCAGCGCAATCCGGTGCAGGAGGCCGTGCTCGCGAACTGGGGCATTACCACGATCGCCCCGCCCGACGGCATGGCTGCCGATGACGGCCTCAGGCGGTTGCTGCGCGACATTCGCGAGCGGCGTAACGGCAGGACAGTGCCTAGCTCGTATCCCGACACCGAGAGACATCGCTAGGGCCGCCGCACGCTGCAGATCTCGTTCGGGGCTGGCGTGAGGCTCGCGGCATATTGCATGTCCAGAAAGCCGGCGCGCCAGCGCTGCGCCATGGCCGTCTCCGACAGGTCGAAGGATTTTTCCGGCCCGGCTTCCTCGCGGCCCGGACGGTAGCTCAGGAGATAGACCTCGTCCTCGTAGTGGAGGTCCTGAAGCTCGGCGCGGAGCTGACGGGCCTCCAGAGCGTAGCCGAGGCGCTGGAAGGTCTGGTTGCCGAAGGTCAGGTCGCTCTTGCGCTCGGAGGCGGCCTCGAGTCCGTCAGGGACCTTGCCATCGCGCGGAAACAGATCGATCACATAGAGGCGGAGCGGGCCTGCAGTCTCCAGGATCGGATCGAACGGCGCGTTCAGCGAGAACCCGCCGTCGACGAGCCAGCGGCCGGCGATCTGCACCGGAGCGAATTCGGGGAGAAAGCCGCAGCTGGCCAGGATATGGTCCATTTCGATCCGCTCCGACGCGGAGTCGACGAACACGGCATCGCCGCTCTCGACGTCCGTGGCGCAGATCGTGATCCGCAGATCGCCGCCGTTCAGACGTCCGAAATCGATCAAGCGCTGCAGGCGTTGCCGGGTCGGGCCGAGATCGTAGAGGCCGCCGTAGTGAGGCGCCGGAATGGGGAGGCGGGGGTGGAAGAAACCGGAATGACCGAGGACGCGCGTACTGATCGAGCTCAGCCACGCGAAAGTATGGCGGCCCGCGTTCGGCACGTCGGATGGACTGCTCGGTGCATGCCAATAGCTGCGTAAATTGCGCAGCCAATCGTCGCGCGGGCTCCCCGCGATCAGCGCGGCCGTGATGGCCCCGGCCGACGAGCCGGTCACCCAGTCGATCGGCAGCCGAAGAGAGGTGAGTGCTTCGAACACGCCACCATGATAGGCGCCGAGGCCGAGACCGCCGGAGAACGCGATGGCGGTGAGAGGACGCTCGGCTGCGGATACGCCGCCTGGCTCAGCTGCATGGTCGGTCAAGACGGGCGCCAGTTGCCGGTCAGGTGGTCGCGCCGATCACCGGTACCTCCTGCAACGGCGCGCACGGCCGTAGCGGGGATTGATCGCGAGAGCGGCGGCGAGCAATCGACATTCATTTCAAAGCTCCAATGCCGACAATGAACGCGGCTCTTGATGCGGTGTTCCAAGGGCTCGAACGACACGCATCCAGAACAATCTCCGAGCCTCGGCAACGCGGCTACTCGGGCAGAGGCGTGTCGGCGATGTCCAGCAGCGCGCCGAGGCCTTGGCGGAGGCGCCGCGTCGCGATGCTGTCGTTGGCAAGGCCGAACACCACGAGCGAGCGCGCGGTCACCGCGTAAGCATGCCCGAACTCGAACTCGGCCATCGGCGCGTCGGGCCGATTGGTGTCGATCAGGCCGAGCCAGCTGTGTCCTTCGGTGACCTCCGGCAAGGTGAAATTCACGACGTCGTGGTGCGCGTTGTAGACCAGCAGCATGGTCGCATCCGAGCCGCGGCGCTTGATCCCGGTCTCCTGCGCGCGGCCGTCGAGCAGCATGCCGAAGCATTTGGCGTTGCCGTCCTGCCATTGCTCCGTCGTCATCTCCTCGCCGGACGGCGACAGCCAGGTGACATCCTTGACGTCGAGCTCCTCGTTGTGCGAGCCGACCAGGAAGCGGCTGCGATATAGGATCGGAAACGCCTTGCGGGTGGCGATCAGCTTGCGCACGAACTCGCGCAGGCTGCGGCCGTTCGCGGTGATGCCCATCCAATTGAGCCAGGTGGTCTCGTTGTCCTGGGCGTAAGCGTTGTTGTTGCCGTTCTGGGTGTGCCCGAACTCGTCGCCTGCGAGCAGCATCGGCGTGCCGTGGGACAGCAGCATCGTCGCCAGCAGATTCCGCTTCTGGCGCTCACGCAAGGCGGTGATCTCGGGGTCGTTGGTCGGCCCTTCGACGCCGCAATTCCAGGAATGGTTGTTGCTGTGACCGTCGCGATTGTCCTCGCCATTCGCCTCGTTGTGCTTGTCGTTGTAGCAGACGAGATCGTTGAGGTTGAAGCCGTCATGCGCGGTGACGAAATTGACGCTGGCCCAGGGCCGGCGTCCGCGCTTGTTGAAGAGGTCGCCGGAGCCCGAGACGCGCTTGGCGAAGTCGGCCAGCGTGCCCGGATCGCCCTTCCAGAAGGCCCGCACCGTGTCCCTGAACTTGTCGTTCCACTCGGCCCAGCCCGGCGGGAACTGACCGACCTGGTAACCACCGGGCCCGATGTCCCAGGGTTCTGCGATCAGCTTGACGCTGGAGAGCACGGGATCCTGGCGGCAGGCGTCGAGGAAGCCGCCGCCTTCATCGAAGCCATAGGGTTCGCGCGCCAGGATGGTAGCGAGATCGAAACGGAAGCCGTCGACCCGCATCTCTGTCGCCCAGTAGCGCAAGGAATCGGCGACGAGTTGCAGCACACGCTGATGCGAGAGATTGACCGTGTTTCCGGTGCCGGTGTCGTTGATGTAGTAGCGTTTCTTGTCCGGCAGCAGGCGGTAATAGCTGGCATTGTCGATGCCCTTGAACGACAGGGTCGGGCCGAGCTCGTTGCCTTCGGCGGTGTGATTGTAGACGACGTCGAGAATGACCTCGATGCCATGGGCGTGAAACTGGTTGACCATGGCCTTGAATTCGTTGGCCGAGGTCGCCTTCAGGTAACGCGGCTCCGGCGCGAAGAAGGCAATGGAGTTGTAGCCCCAGTAATTGCGCAGGCCTTTCTCGACCAGATAGCTGTCGTCGACGAAGGCATGGATCGGCAGCAGCTCGGCGCTGGTGATGCCGAGCGAGCGCAAGTAAGCCGGGATTTCCGAATGTGCGAGCCCCGAGAACGTGCCGCGATCGGCTTCCGGCACCAGCGGATGCAGCTGGGTGAAGCCCTTGACGTGCATCTCGTAGACGATCGTGCGCTCCCACGGCACTTCCGGCTTGCGCGCCACGCCCCAGGTGAAGGCGGGATCGATGACGCGGCATTTTTGCATCAAGGGCGCGCTGTCGCGTTCATCATAGGACAGGTCCTTGTCGGCGTGGTCGAGCCGATAGCCGAACAACTCCGGCCCCCAGCGGAGCTGGCCGACCAGCTGCCTGGCGTAGGGATCGAGCACGAGCTTGTTGGGATTGAAGCGGTGGCCGGCGTCGGGTTGGTAAGGACCATGGACGCGATAGCCGTAGACGGTGCCGGGGCGAGCGGAGGGCAGATAGCCGTGCCAGACCTCGTCGGTATATTCGGGCAGCTCGATGCGCTCGAGCTCGGTTTCGCCGGTATCGTCGAACAGGCAGAGCTCGACTTTGGTGGCGTGGGCGGTGAACAGCGCAAAGTTGACGCCGAGCCCATCCCAGGTGGCGCCGAGCGGGAAAGGTCTGCCTTCGGTGATCCGGGTGCGGCGCAGGCGCGAGGCCGTCCGCGTCAGGGCGTCGTCTGAATGTGCTGGCTGGTCCATCTCTGCCCCCGAGTTGCCCGTCAGGATGTCGGCGCAGTCGCGGTAATGGGCTCCACGTCGGCCGGCTTGGACGGCGCGTTGGCTTTTTGCAGAGCCGCCTCCTTGCTGATGGCCGGAATGGAGTTGCCGATCCGCCCGACGATCGCGATCAGCTCAGCGTCCGAAAGTCCGAGCCGTTTCTTGACGAGGCGCACCTGGGCGCGGTCGGTCAGGTCGAGCTTGTTGCGGATCAGTTGCGGCTTCGGGCGGCGCATGGCCACGGCTCCTGTCTGGGGTGGTAACCGTCGCGCTGCTGATTCCGTTCCCGTTGCGCTGCAAATGTCCGGCGTCGGCGCCGTGGAGGAACGAACGCACACGGCTCCGCTTTGTCGCCCCGACGCGCGCAATTGCATGCCGAGGAGGGCATGCCGCGAAAGGGGATGGGCTTGAGTCAAAGACTGGGAATGGCCGAGCAAAGTCGGCGCCATGGTCCTCAGATCGTCGATCATGGGGTCTCGTTCAACCTGTGGGCGCCGACGGCGCGATCGGTCGAGCTGTTCGAAATCGGCCAGTCGCCACGCAAGATGCCGCGCGATGCGGACGGCTGGTATCAGCTATTGAGCCAAACTGCGCGCGCCGGCACGCGCTATCAGTTCAGGATCAACCAAGACCTCGTCGTGCCCGATCCCGCCTCGTGCTTCCAGCCGGACGACGTCGGCGCGCCGAGCGAGGTGGTCGATACGGCCGCGTTGCGGGACCCGGTGCTCTATGCGGGCCGTCCCTGGGCGGAAGCCGTGATCTACGAGCTGCATGTCGGCACGTTCAGCGAGGAGGGGACCTATGCCGGCGTCGAGAAGAAGCTGCCTTATCTTCGCGATCTCGGCATCACCGCCATCGAGCTGATGCCGCTCAACGACGTCCCCGGGCGGCACAATTGGGGCTATGACGGCGTGCTCCTGAACGCGCCGAATGCCCGCTATGGCCGGCCGGAGGATCTCAAGCGGCTGCTGCGCGCGGCGCATGCCCTTGACCTCATGGTCTATCTCGACGTCGTCTATAACCATTTCGGGCCGCAGCTGAACTATCTGCATCTTTATGCGGAGAATTTCTTCAACCCGCGCCACACCACCGGGTGGGGGCCCGCCGTCAACCTCGAAGGAGCCGACGGCGCGTTCGTGCGCGGGTTTCTGATCGAGAATGCCCTGATGTGGCTGCGCGACTATGGCTTCGACGGCCTGCGCTTCGATGCCGTTCATGCGCTGAAGGACGACTCGAAACGTCATTTCCTGGTCGAGCTCGCCGAGACCCTGCGCAGCCAGCTGGCGGGCCGGCGCATCCATCTGATGCTGGAGAACGAGGCCAATCAGGCGCACCTGCTCGCGCGTTCGCAGGGACGAGCGACGTACTACGATGCGCAATGGGGCGACGACTTCCACAACGCGCTCCACGTCCTGCTCACGGGCGAGGACGAAGGTTATTACCGGGCGTTTGCGGACAAGCCGCTCGAGCATTTGGCGCGATCCCTCACCGAGGGCTTTGCCTATCAGGGCGAGGTGTTTCCCCTGCACGAGGCGCCGCGCGGCGAGCCGAGCGCTCATCTGCCGCCCGAAGCGACCATCTTCTTCGCCCAGAACCACGACCAGGTCGGCAACCGCGCCTTTGGGGAGCGGCTGTCGCGGTTGGTCGGTCCGGACAAGCTGGAGCTGGCCCTCGCACTGGTTCTGCTCAGCCCGCATATTCCAATGCTGTTCATGGGAGAGGAAGCGGCAGCCGAAACGCCCTTCCTGTTCTTCGCCGACTGGACGGGCGAAGCCGCCGAACTGACACGGGAAGGCCGCCGCAAGGAGTTTTCGCACTTCAAGGCGTTCGCGACGCCCGAAACGCGCGCCGGAATCCCGGACCCGTGCGACGAAAGAACCTTCCTCGCCTCCAAGCTGGACTGGTCCAGCATCGAGCAATCGCCTTCCGGCACCAGGTTCCGAGCACTGACGACGCAGTTGTTGACGATCCGGCGCGAGAAGATCGTGCCGCTGATCAAACGCGGGTTCGTTTCGGCGCAGCGACAATTGCTCGGCGCGGATCCCAGCATGGGCGGCGTGGATGTGCGCTGGCAGACGGAGCAGGGCGACGTTCTGCAGATCGTCGTCAATTTCGCCGACCACGAACTGCCGATGCCCTCGCTGGTGGATGGCGAGGGCCTGTGGCGATTGCGCCCTCATGTCGCCGGAGCACTTGGGCCCGGCGAGATGATCGTGAGGCTTGGCCGCAAGCGCTGACGAAGAGACGAGGTCAGCGCTCTCAGGCTAACTGCCGGCACGGCTCGCGACGGCCGGTGTGGGCGAGGTCGCGAACTTGCCGAGCCCGAGGTAGACGAGGCCCGCCACGCCGATTCCGAACAACCAGCTCAGATCGGCACCGCCGAGCAGATAGTTCGAGATCGGCCCCTGCAGCGCGCTGACGAGGCCATCCTGCACCAGCCATCCGGCAACGAGGCCGGCGAAGAACGCGATCATGCCGGCCCAGTTGATGTCGCCATAGGCGCTGCTCTCCGGCGAGCGATAGAGCTCGGCCACCTCGATCTTGCCTTTGCGCTTGATGTAGAAGTCGGCGAGCACCACGCCGGCCCACGGGCTCATCCACAACAGCAGGCTGATCATCCAATGGTCGAACGCCTTCGCGAAGGACGGCGCGAAGATGAAGTAGAGGGTGACCAGATAGCCGGCGACGCCGACGATAACGGTGAGCCAGAAGCGCGAGAGTTTCAGCCCCGCGCTCAGGGCCGCCAGCGCCGCCGAATAGACGTTGAGGATGTTGGTGGCGATCGGGCCGTGCAGCACCATCAGGAGGACAAGGATGCTGACGGGACCGCCGAACACCGCGCTGACCATCTTGGCGGGATCCGTGTCCAGCGTCGTCGAGGCAATGGTCGCGCCGAGAATGCCGAGCCAGACCGTCGGCACGAACATGCCGACATAGCTGTACCAGAACACGGCTTTCGACGGCGTGGAGCGCGGCACGAAGCGCGAATAGTCGGAGGCCCAGGTGACCCAGGAAATCCCCCAGCCGACGCCGATTGAGGTCATCAGCATCGTCAGCATCGCCAGATGCGCGCCGGGCGGCAGCGAGGTGGTCAGGTTCCAGTTGACGACGCCGGGCCGCGTCCAGGCCAGCACGCTCATCAGCACCATGATGGCGATGGTCGGCGGCACCGTGTACTTCTCGAAGGTGCGGATCGCGTAGAAGCCGTAGACGCCGATCATCACCTGCACCGCCATCACCAGCGTGATGACGATCATCTCGACCAGCCAGGTGTCGGGCACGCCGAACTGGCCGAGGATGCCCATCGAGACCTTGACCGGGAAATAGGTGTTCACGCCGATCCAGCCCAGCGTCATCAGGAACATCAGGATGCTCGGCAGGTAGGCGCCGCGGACGCCGAAGGCGGACCGGCTCAGCACCATCTGGTTGACGCCGGTCTTGTGTCCCATCACCGTGAAGGTCGCGAAGATCGCGCAGCCCACGATGTTGCCGAGCACGATGACCGCGATTGTCTCCATCAGGCCGAGCTTGAGGATGATGCCGAGCGCGCCGAGCGCCCAGTTCACCGGCGCGATGTTGGCGCCGGCCCAGATCCACATCTGCTGCGGCCCGGAGGAGTCCCGGTCCGCGTCGGGAATTGGCTCGATGCTGTGAATATCAGCGCGAAGTTCGGAATCCGTCATGGCATCCCCCAATACGAAGCACGCTTCGCATCATCGCAGCATAAATCGTGCCATGGGTCGCGGAGCGGCCGGGCCGGGCGCGTTTCGATGCCGGACGCAGCGAGGCTCGCCTCGGATGCGACTGCGTTTTCAAGCGCCGGCCATGCCGACGCGCCGGCCTGCCGCAGCACTCGGACCCGCCGCCGGTTGACGGCGATCGATGCACGGCCGGGCAGCGGTACGATGATAAATTAAGCAGCCCAACTCAAAAGCGCAGCACTCGCCTCTAGTCGAATAGGCCAGCGGCGCTGTCGCGACTGGGATGGCCGGCCACGATGCGCTGCATCATCTCGATGAAGAGCGCCTGTTCCCGCTGGCTCAAATCGCCGAGCGTTGCGCGATGCGCCCGCCGTGCCGCGCCCTCGATTTTAACCAGCAGCGCGGCGCCGGCCGGCGTCAGGCGGCACAATCGCGCGCGCCGATCGTCCTTGTTCACCGCGCGCTCGACCAGGTTGCGCGCAGCGAGGCGCTTCAACGCACCGGTCGTCGTGGTGCGATCGAGCGCGATATCGGCCGCCAAAGTGGTCTGATCGGCGGTTTCTCGCACCGCCAGCGCCGAGAGCAGGCTGTATTGCAGCGGCGTGACCTCGAATTCGCCGCAGGCTTCCTGAAACAGCGCGACGTGAATCTGGTGCAGCCGGCGGATCAGATAGCCGGGCCGTTCCGACAATGGCCAGGGGCGGTGCCGCGTCCTGCCGCGACGTGTCTTCGCTTGCCGCAATGCACACACTCCCAAGCCGAAACCCTGCCGCGCTTAGCTCGATTCGAGTGCGCCTGCCACATCGGGATCATGGCACGATGCTTGCTTTTGTCAAAATGCGAAGCATGCTTCGTAATTCGAGGGACGAAGCCGTCGCCCCTCGGGAAGAAGAGGAGAGCGCCATGTCCGTCACTGCCAGCTTCGATCTTCTGCTCCGGGGTGGCCGCGTGATCTGTCCGGCCTCCGGCATCGATGGCCTCAAGGACGTCGCCATCCGCAATGGCAAGATCGCGGCGGTCGCATCCGACATTCTGCCGACCAGCGCGAAGGAGGTCGTCGATGTCAGCGGCAAGCTGGTGCTGCCCGGGCTGATCGACACCCACGCCCATGTCTATCAATATGTCTCCGGCCGTTTCGGCATGAACCCCGACATGGTGGGCGTGCAGTCCGGCGTGACGACGCTGGTCGATCAGGGCGGTCCGTCCTGCATGACGCTGCCGGGTTTCCGCCATTTCATCGCGGAAGCCTCGGCCTCGCGCGTCTATGCGTTTATCTCCGCCTATCTCGTCGGCGGCCTCGAGGGCCATTTCTATCCGCAGCTCTACAGCCCCGACGGCGTCGACATCGATGCGACCGTCAAGTCGGCAACCGCCAATCTCGATCTCGTGCGCGGCATCAAGGCTCACGCGGAGATCGGCGGCTTCGCGCGCTGGGGCATTCGCGTGATCGAGATGGCGGCCGAGATCGGCAAGCGCGCCGACCTGCCGGTCTATGTGCATTTCGGCCAGCTCTGGGGCCTGCCCGAGAGCGGCGCCAACGGAGAGGATGCCGACACCATCCTCACCCGCGTGATCCCGCTCTTGCGCAAGGGCGACATCCTCGCCCATCCCTTCACGCGCCATCCCGGCGGCTTCGTCAATCGCGAGGGCGAGGTGCATCCGGTGATCCAGGCCGCGCTCGACCGCGGCCTCAAGGTCGACGTCGGCCACGGCAGCCATTTCTCCTATCGGCTCGCCAAAAAGGCGATCGCTGCCGGCATCATTCCGACCACGCTCGGCGCCGACATCCACGGCTACAACACCCATGTGCCCGCGCCCGCGGGAACGCCCGACCAGCACGAGGACGATGAGAACCATCCCTTCGCGGGACAAGCCAAGTTCAGCCTGGTCCAGGCGATGAGCTCGATGATGGCGCTCGGCCTGTCGCTGGAGCAGGTGGTGCCGATGGTCACCTCCAATCCCGCAAAAATGCTCGGACGCAGCCACGAGATCGGTGCGCTCAAGATCGGCATGGACGCCGACGTCTCCGTGCTCTCGGAGAGAAACGGCCGCTTCGTCCTCAAGGACAACGAGAACAACGAGGTGATCGCCGAGCGCCTGCTGCAGCCGGCCTTCTGCCTGCGCGCCGGCACCCGCTTCGATGCCGTCGCGCCGATCCTGCCGCAGGCCGTCGCGGCATGAGGCCGGGCGGTGGAGGAGAACGCGAAGTTGCGCAACGAGCGAGAATTTCCGGACGGAAAGACGGGGCAGGGCGTTGGCGCGCGGCTGCCGCGCAAGGAAGACGATCGCCTGATGCGCGGCCGCGGCCAATATGTCGGGGACGTCAGGCTCGCCGGTCTTCAGGACGTCGCCTTCGTGCGCAGCCCGCTGGCGCATGCGCGCATCCGCGGCATCCACGTGCCCGAACGCTATCGCGATCGCGTCTTCACAGCAGCCGATCTCGTCGACATCAAGCCGATCCGGGCGGTGTCAGGGCTGCCGGGCTTCAAGATCTCCGAGCAGCCGGTGCTCGCGACCGGCAAGGTGCGCCAGGTCGGCGAGCTCGTGGCGATGTGCCTCGCGCCGACCCGCGCCGAGGCCGAGGACATCGCGGCCGCCGTGGCGCTCGATCTTGAGGAGCTGCCGGCGATCCATGACATGCTGAAGGCGCGCGAGCCCGGCTCGGCGCTGGTGCACGAGCATTGGGGCGACAACGTCTTCCTGGAGACCAATTACGAGGTCGACATCTCCGCCGCGCTCGACGCGGCGATCAAGGTGACGCGCGAGATCTCGACCGCGCGGCAATGCATGTCGCCGCTGGAAGGCCGCGGCGTGGTCGCGACCTTCGACAAGAGGCTCGACCAGCTCACGCTGCATTCGGCGGCCCAGATGCCGCACATCACGCGCAGCGGCCTCGCCGAATGCCTCGGCATGGAGGAGGGCCAGATCCGCGTGATCTCGCCCGACGTCGGTGGCGGCTTCGGTCACAAGGGCATCCTGTTGCCCGAAGAGGTCTGCCTGTCCTGGCTGACGATGCGCTGCGGCCATCCCGTCCGCTGGCTCGAAGACCGCCGCGAGCATCTCGTCGCGAGCTCCAATTGCCGCGAACATCATTACAAAATCACGGTCTATGCTGACCGTGACGGCACGCTGCGCGGCATCGACTGCGAGGCGACGGTGGATTCCGGCGCCTACTCGTCCTATCCGTTCTCGGCCTGCCTGGAGGCCGCGCAGGTCGCGAGCATTTTGCCGGGTCCCTACAAGATGCCGGCCTATCGCTGCCGCACCTTCTCGGTCGCCACCAACAAATGCCCGATCCTGCCCTATCGCGGCGTCGCGCGCACCGGCGTCTGCTTTGCGCTGGAATTGATGCTCGACCTCGTGGCGGCGGAAGCCGGCCTCGAGCCCGGCGAGGTGCGGCTGCGCAATCTGGTGCGCCCCGAGCAGATGCCGTTCGACAACATCACCAAGAAGCATTTCGACAGCGGCGATTATCCGGAAGCGATGCGCCGCGCGCTCGCGGCCATCGACATCGACGCCATCCGCGCCAGGCAAAAGCAGGGCGAGGCCGACGGCCGCCGCATCGGCGTCGGCGTCTCCATCTATTGCGAGCAGGCGGCGCACGGCACCTCGGTCTATTCCGGCTGGGGCATCCCGATGGTGCCGGGCCATGAGCAGGCCTCGGCGCGCCTGACGCCGGACGGTGGCCTTGAACTGCGCGTCGGCGTGCACTCGCACGGGCAGGGCATGGAGACGACGCTCGCCCAGGTCGCGCACGAAATCCTCGGTGTGGATGTCGCGAACATCCGCACTATCCTCGGCGACACCGCGATGACGCCGTATTCGACCGGCACCTGGGGCTCGCGCTCGATGGTGATGGCGGGTGGTGCGGTCGCGACCGCCTGCCGAGAGCTCGGCGAACGTGCGCGCCGCATCGGCGCGAAACTCTTGCAGCACGATCCGGCCTCCGTGGTGTTGCAGAACGGCGAGGTGCGCGGCGTCAACGGCAGCGTCAGCCTGAAGGCGATCGCCCACACCTGGTACCGCCGCCCGCAGGATTTGCCGCCAGACGTCGATCCCGGCGGGCTCGAGGTCACCCAAGGCTACAAGCCCGTGCGCGACAGCGGCACCTTCAGCTATGCCGCGCATGCAGCCGTGATCGCGGTCGATCCTGATATCGGCGAGGTCGAGATCCTCGACTATGTGATCGTCGAGGACGGCGGCGTGCTGGTCAACCCGCTCGTCGTCGACGGCCAGATCTATGGCGGCCTCGCGCAAGGCATCGGCACTGCGCTCTACGAGGAAATGCCGTTCGACGCCTCCGGTCAGCCGCTGGCGACGACGCTCGCGGATTACCTGCTGCCCGGCCCGACCGAGGTCCCGGCCGCGCGCCTCGATCACATGGAGACGCCGTCGCCCTATACGCAATTCGGGGTGAAAGGCATCGGCGAGGGCGGGGCGATCGCACCGCCCGCCGCGATCGTCAATGCCGTCAACGACGCGCTGCGCCCGCTCGGCGTCGAGCTGATGCAGTCGCCGATCACGCCGCATCGGATCGTCGCGGCGGTGCTGGCCGCGCGCGCGGCTGAGAGGAGCGCGGCATGAAACCGGCGCCCTTCGCTTACGAGCGCCCGCGCGACCTCGATGCGGCTCTCTCGATGCTGGCCGCAAGCGGCGGATCGGCAAAGATCATCGCCGGCGGACAGTCGCTCGGTCCCATGCTCAATCTCCGGCTGGTGCAGCCGGAGCTGATCGTCGACATCTCCGGCCTTGCCGAGCTCAAGCGCGCAGAGGTCTCCGGCGACGAGCTCGTGCTGGGCGCCCTCGTCACCCATGCCGATATCGAGGACGGCCGCACGGCCGACGTGACCCGCGGGGCGATGAGGGCCGTTGCCGCCAATATTGCGTACCGCGCGGTGCGCAACCGCGGCACCATCGGCGGTTCGCTCAGCCATGCCGATCCCGCCGCGGACTGGATCTCGGCGCTGGCGGCTCTTCGCGCGCGCGTGACATTGCGCAGCCTTGCCGGTGCGCGATCGATGGCGGTCGAAGCGTTTGTGGTCGGTGCGCTGGAATCTGCGCTGCATGCCGGCGAGATCGTCGAGGCGGTCCACGTGCCGGCGCGGTCGACGGCGGCGCATTGGGGTTATGCCAAGAGCTGCCGCAAGACCGGCGAGTTCGCCCATGCCATCGGCGCGGTGCTGATCGATCCCGCTGCCGCCTCGGCGCGTATCGTGATCGGTGCCATCGATACGACGCCGATCGTCATCACTGATGCCGCGGAGTTGTTCGGCGGCCGGATCGCCGCCGACTACAAGCAGCGCTTCGACGTCCGTGCCGCCGATGCCCTGCTCGCAAGCGCCGGCATCGACGACGCCGCGCAGCGCCACATCCATGTCAGCGTGCTGAAGCGCGCCGTCCTGGAGGCCGCGGCATGACCACGATCGCGCTTCAGGTCAATCGCCGCGCGGTGGAGCTGCCCGCCGAGCCGCGCACCAGCCTTGCCGATTTCGTCCGCGACAAGCTCGATCTCACCGGCACGCATCTCGGCTGCGAGCACGGGGTCTGCGGCGCCTGCACTGTGCTGCTCGACGGCGTGCCGGCGCGCTCCTGCATTACCTATGCGGCAGCCTGCGAGGGCGCCGATGTCACCACGATCGAAGGCCTCGATGAGGACGAGATCACGACCGAGCTGCGCGCTGCCTTCACCCGCGAGCATGCCCTGCAATGCGGCTATTGCACGCCCGGCATGCTGGTCTCGGCGCGCGACCTGGTGCTGCGTCTGCCCGACGCCGACGAGCGCCAGATTCGTATTGGCCTCAGCGGCAATCTTTGCCGCTGCACTGGCTATGTCGGCATCGTGCGCGCGGTGCAGTCCGTGATCGAGGCAAGGCGCGCGCGCAACGTCGCGCCGGTGGCGGATGGGGGCCGGACCGTCCTTGGTCCTGCCGGCTCGGGGCGAGCGGCAACCGCCCGGAACGAGCTGCGGCCTGCGCGGCACGCGCCAGCTCCGGCACCGGAAAGTGCCACCTCAGGCAGCATCCCCGACTTCACGCCGGCAACCGTGCTCGATCAGCGCTTCACGTTGCCGTATCCGCCGGCAAAGGTGTTCTCGATGTTCGAGGACATCGCAGGCGTCGCCGCCTGCCTCCCTGGCGTATCGCTGTCGTCGACGCCAAAGCCGGAGCGCGTCGAAGGATCGATCCGCGTCAGGCTCGGACCGATCGGAGCAAGCTTCGAGGGTGCCGCACGCGTCGAGCGGGATCCCGCGACACTCTCGGGGCGCATCGTCGGCATCGGCACCGACCAGCGCAGCCATTCCGCGACGCAGGGCGAGATCCGTTACCGCCTGCTGCCACTGGAAGGCGGCGCGGCGACCGCGGTCGAACTGTCGATCGGCTACACGCTCACGGGAATGCTGGCTCAGGTCGGTCGTCCCGGCATGGTGCGAGACCTTGCAAAACGTCTCGTTGCGGAGTTCGCCGCCAATCTCGACCGCCACATGTCCGGCGCCTCGTCGGGGCAGGGGGCTCCGGCGGAGCTCAGCTTCTGGTCGATTGCATCGGACATCTTGCGAGCCCGGCTCGCGCAAATATTTCGCCGCGCCTTCGGAAGAGGTGGCGCGGAATGATCGGCGCGCCGGCGCCGCGGAGTGACGAAGCCTGGACTGCCCTGACATCAACAGCGTGGGATTTGGAGAGACAAACATGACACGAACACTCGGACTAGCTCGGACAATCGCGCTGGCGACGGCCTTGTTCGGCGGCGCCGCAGGGGCGCAGACCATCAAGATCGGCGTCAACGAGCCGCTCACCGGCGCGTTCGCGGCCTCAGGCACTTACGTCGTCAACGGTGCCAAGATCGCCGCCGACGAGATCAACGCCAAGGGCGGCATCCTCGGCAAGAAGATCGAGCTCGTCATCGAGGACAACAAGAGCAACCCGACGGAGGCCGCCGCCGTCGCCGAGAAGCTCATCACCAGCGACAAGGTGCCGGTCCTGATGGGCGCCTGGGGCTCGAGCCTGACGCTCGCGGTGATGCCGAAGCTGATGGAGTACGAGACGCCGATGGTGGTGGAGACCTCGTCCTCCGGCAAGATCACGACGACGGGCAATCCCTTCATCTTCCGCATCTCGCCGCCCTCCGCGATCGAGGCGGCCGCGTTCAAGAACATCGTCGACAAGCTCGCGCTCAAGAAGGTCGACTTCCTCGTCATCAACAATGACTGGGGCCGCGGCACCGCCGAGGATTTCAGCAAGATGATGAAGGACAAGGGCATCGGCATCGGCCTCGTCGAGACCATGGACCAGGGCGCGCAGGACATGAGCGCGCAGCTCTCCAAGATCAAGAGCTCGGACTCCGAGACCGTCATCGTCACCACCGCCGTCGACCAGCTCACGCTGATCTTCAAGCAGGCCGCCGCGCTCGGCCTGAAGAAGCGCATCATCACCACCGGCGGCTCGCAGAACCCGGACCAGATCATCGCTCAGGCGGGAGCGGCCGCCAACGGCACCATGCATCTGACCACCTTCCTGCCCTGGTTCCCGGACAAGACGCCGAACCCGGAAGCCACCAACTATTTCATCGCGGAATGGAAGAAGCGCGGCTTCGACTTCGCCGGCTGCACCGAGAGTTTTCGCGGCTATGACGGCATCCGCACCGTCGCCGCCGCGATCGAGAAGGCCGGCAAGGCCGAGCCTGCCGCGATCAAGGCGGCGCTCTGGAACATCAACATCAAGGGGCTGAACGGCGACATCGTGTTCCGCAAGTCGGGCCCCGAGGGCAAGGAAAGCGGTCAGAGCCAGCCGAATGTCTATCTCATCGAGATCGCCGACGGCAAGATCGAGATGAAGACGCTCTGACGCGCTTGTTCGCAGGCGAGGGCGGTACGTCACCGCTCTCGCCGAATACGGACTAATCGGGAACAATCTTGAGCGAATTCCTTCAGCATCTGATCAACATGCTCGTGCTCGGCGGCACCTATGCGCTGCTGGGTATCGGGCTGACCTTGATCTTCGGCATCATGAACGTCGTGAACTTCACGCATGGCGTGCTCTACACGTTCGGCGCCTACATCATGTTCATCGTGGTGCAGCAGTTCGGGCTGAATTTCTTTCTCGCGCTGCCCGTGGCCGTGCTGGCCGGATGGCTGCTGGGTGCGGCCATCGAATTGACCTTGCTGCGTCCCCTGCGCGGCTCCGACATCGACACCACCATGCTGGTGATGATCGGCGCATGGATCGCGATGCAGTCGGGCACGCTGTGGATCTGGGGCGGCGTCGCGAAATCGGTGGCGACGCCATTTCCGGAGGCGCCGCTGGTGCTCGGCCCGGTCTCCGTCTCCTGGCTGCGCCTGTTCGTGCTCGCCGCTGCGGCCATGTTGATCCTTGTGACGTATCTGCTCATCAACAAGACCAGTCTCGGCCGCGCGATGCGGGCGACGTTCCAGGATCACGACACGGCGTCCCTGATGGGCGTCAACGTCGACATGATCTACACCTCGACCTTTGCGATCGGCTCTAGCCTCGCCGCCGCCGCGGGCGCGCTGCTCGGGCCGGTCTACGTGATCTTCCCGCAGATGGGCGATCTCGCCGCGGTCAAGGCTTTCGCCATCGTCATCCTCGGCGGGCTCGGCAACATCACGGGCGCGGTGATCGGCGGCTTCATCCTGGCGCTGGCCGAGGAGCTCGGCGCCGGCTACGTCTCGTCAGGCTACCGCGATGCCATGGGCTTTCTCATCATCATCGCCGTGCTGATCTTCCGGCCGACCGGCCTGTTCGCGCGCGCGGAGCGCGTCGGATGAAGACCATCGTCACCATTCTCGCCGTCGCGGCGCTGGCCTCGGTGCCGCTCTGGCTGCGCGATCCCTATCTGCTCAACGCGCTGATCACGACCGGCATCTTCGTCATCGGCGCGATGAGTCTCAATCTGCTGCTCGGCTTCACCGGCCAGCTCAGCCTCGGCCATATCGCCTTCTTCGGCATCGGCGCCTATGTCAGCGCACTGACATCGCTCGGCTTCGACATCGGCCTGCCCGGAGGTTTTCGTCTTGTCCACACACCATGGCCGTCGATAGTAGGCTTCGTGCTGGCGATCCTGATTGCAGGATTGTGCGGCTATTTCGTCGGTCTGTTGTCTTTCCGCGTCCGCGGCGCCTATTTCGTCATTGTGACGATCTCCTTTGCCGAGGTGGTCCGGCTGGTCGCGCTGAACTGGGTCGAGCTGACGCAGGGTCCATTGGCGCTGACCAATATCCCGTCCGTCGCGTTGCCCTTGCCCGGCTTTGGCGAGCTGACGCTGCGCACGAAATTCCACAACTATTATCTCGTTCTGGTCGTTGCGCTCATCGCCTATCTCCTGATCGCGCGCCTCGTTCATTCCCATTTCGGCCGCTCCATGCGCGGCCTGATGGAGAACGAAACGCTCGCCGTCTCCGTCGGCATTGACGTGACCAGGACGCTGACGATTGCCGCGGTGATCTCCGCCGCGATCGCCGGCGCAGCCGGAAGCCTCTATGCGCACTACATCCGGATCATCGATCCCGAAGTCTTCGCCTTCATCAACACCGTCACCATGGTGATCATGGTCATCACCGGCGGCAAGGGCTCGCTGGCGGGTCCCGTCGTCGGCGGCCTGATCTTCGGTCTTTTGCCGGTTGCGCTGCGGCCTGTGATGGCGCCGGAAGCGCAATGGATCGCCTATGGCGCCGTGCTGATCGCCATCCTGTTCGTGCTGCCGCGCGGCATCGTGCCCTCGCTCGCATTGCGCTTGGCGAAGCGACGGCAGCCTGCCGGGCCCGCGCCCGTGTCCCTCACGGAGACCGCTGCCAAGGAGCCGGCGTGATGACCGCGCGCAGCATCGCCATGACCATCGATCAGGTCGCGGTCCGCTTCGGCGGGCTCGTCGCGATCTCCGACATGAGCTTTGAGGTCGGCGAGGGCGAGATCGTTAGCCTGATTGGGCCGAACGGCGCCGGCAAGACCACCGCCTTCAATGTCATGACCGGCTTCCTGACGCCGAGCGCAGGCCGGGTGACCTATCGCAACACTGCGCTCGCCGGTCTGAAGCCGCACGAGATCGCCGATCTCGGCCTGATCCGTACCTTCCAGCGCACCAGCGTATTCCCCAACGATACTGTCTACGACAACCTCATGATCGGCCTGCACCGGCAGGGCCGGGTCCGGCTGCTCGACGCCATCCTCGGCCTGCCAGGCGCCCGCGCCTCGGAGCGCCGCTTACGGCAGCGGGCAGGCGAGCTGCTCGAATGGGTCGGGCTTGAGCGCCGCGCCCACGACGCGGCGGGCTCGCTCTCCTACGGCGAGCAGCGCCTGGTCGGTGTCGCGCTGGCGCTGGCGGCCGAGCCGTCGATGCTGCTGCTCGACGAGCCCGTCTCCGGCATGAACGCCTCGGAGACGCACCGTTTCGTCGAGCTGATCCGTGGCATCCGCGACCGCGGCATCACGATTTTGCTGGTCGAGCACGACATGCCGATGGTGATGACGGTCTCGGATCGCATCGTCGTGCTCAACTATGGCCGCATCATCGCCGAAGGGACGCCCGATGTGATTCGCAACGATCCTGCTGTCATCGAAGCCTATCTTGGACATGGAGCAGGACGTGCTTGAGATCCGCGACATGGTCTGCGGCTACGGTGGCGTCACCGCGCTGCGCGGCATCTCGCTCGACGTGAAGGCCGGCCAGCTGGTCGCCCTGATCGGAGCCAACGGCGCCGGCAAGAGCACGACGCTGCGCGCGATTTCCGGCCTGGTGCCGCCGCGCTCGGGCCAGATGAAGTTCGAGGGCATCGACATCACCGGCGCGAAGCCGCCGCGCGTGCTGGCGAGCGGCATCGCGCATTGCCCGGAAGGGCGGCGCGTGTTTCCGCATATGAGCGTCGAGGAAAATCTCGACATGGGCGCTTACCTCCGTCGCGGTTCGGGCGAGATCGCTGCCGACCGTGACCGCATCTACACGGAGTTTCCGCGGCTCGCCGAGCGGCGCCGGCAGGCAGCTGGCACATTGTCGGGCGGCGAGCAGCAGATGCTTGCGATCGGCCGCGCGCTGATGTCGCGGCCGCGCCTGATCATGTTCGACGAGCCGTCGCTCGGGCTCGCCCCCAATATCGTCGAGCGCACCTTTGCGATCATCCGCGGCATTCGCGATGCCGGCACCACGGTGCTGCTGGTCGAGCAGAACGCCTTCGCTGCGCTCGAGATGTGCGACCACGCCTATCTGCTCGAGAACGGCCGCATCGTGCTATCGGGCGCCGGCAGCGAGCTGATCGCGAACGAGCATGTGCGCAAGGCCTATCTCGGTGGGTGACGAGGCCGGATGGATTGACGTCTGCGATCTCGACCGGCTGAAGGCGGAGACCATCGTTCGCGTCGCCGGGCGCGACCTGCTCGTGATCTGGAACGAGGGCAACGTCGTCGCCTGCGAACGGGCGTGCCCGCATGAACAGGCGGATCTGGCCTTGGGGCAGGTGACGGCCGGGCGCCTCCATTGTCCCCGCCATGCGGCGTCGTTCGATTTGCGCGATGGTGCAATCACCGCGGGATGGCCGAGCCGGCCGCTGCGGCTTTATCCGGTGCGGATCATGGACGAGCGAATCTGGATAGAGCTGCAGGAGCGGCAGCCGGGGCGATGATGACATCATGCCCCTGTTTTGCCCGACGAGTCAAAGCGGTCGCGACGGAGTCGATTGGCCTTCGAAAAATGTGCCTTTGAAAACAACGGCGTCGCTACTGTGCATGGGGTTGTTTTCGAGGTTTAGTCCAGCAGCCGCCGCGCAGCCTCCACCAGGACTCCGTCCGGCCGGCGCAGAGCCTCGAGAATGGTGAAATGGTCGGCACCTTCGACCGGAATGAGCTTGCCGGGCGCTCCCGCCGCCGCGCGCTTGTGATGGAAGTTGATGGAATCGCACACGAGGGCCGGCAGCTCGTCGCTGCCATAGGCGATGTCGAGCCGCTTCGGCGTCACAGGCAGGCGCAGCGGCGACAGCGTGGCGATCTCCTCGTCCGTCAACTTCAGCGCGTCGTTCAACCCCGTATCGCGGATCGGCGTGAGGTCGTAGACGCCCGAGAGCGCGAGCCCCGCATGGACACGCGGATGATCCAGCGCCATTGCGACAAGATGGGCGCCGGCGGACCAGCCTGACAGCACGACTGGCCCGGCAACGCCGTAGGACGCGCCGTGCGCCGCGAGCCAGTCGAGCGCGCGCGGGACCTCGGCGACGATGTCGCTGAGGGACACCTCGGGCGCTAGCGAATAGCCGGGGATCGCAACCGACCAGCCATGCGCGGCGACGCCTTCGACAAGCATGGCGAACAGCTCGCGCGAATTGCGCTGCCAGTAGCCGCCATGCAGGAACACCAGGCAGGGCGCATCAGGCTTTGCGGCCGGGTAGAGGTCGATCTTGTTGTTGGCCCGCTCGCCATAGGGCAGGTCGAGATGGGACCTGAGCGTGCCCCGCAGCCGGCTTGAGGCTTCGTTGCGCTCGGCGATCAGGGCCGGGCTGTTCTTGACCGCCGCGTTGTTGTCATAGGCCGCGCTGCGCTCCGCCCGGGACAACTCGGACCAGCGGTCGCGGGGGTCGAGCGGCCGAATTGTCGAATGAACGTTCTCAACCATGGGAGTCTCCGGTTTCGTCAGGCACTACGTAAGATCGCTTCGATCTCTTGCGCTGCTGCGAGGAGCGAGCGGTCTTGTCCGCGCGCCGCGATGATCTGAAGGCCAAAGGGAAGCCCGCGCCGATCCGTTCCGCACGGAATCGAGATCGCCGGCAGGCGGGCATGATTGACGAAGGGCGTGAACACCGCGTGGGCCCGCGGGCTTGCCGGCTTTCCGCCGATCATATCAGGGCCGAGCTGCGTCAGCGGCCAGGCGACGCAGGGGACGGTCGGTGCCAGCAGCAGATCGACTTCGGTGAAGAACGCTGCGAAGGCATTGGCGATCGCGGTGCTCGCAAGCAGCGCTGCCGCAACGTCTACACCGGACCAGGAGAGCCCTCGCTCGATCTGCTTGGCGATGTCGGGATCGAAGACGGTCGGATCCTTACGAAAGCGATCACCGTGGAGTGCCGCAAGACCCGCATGCTGAAGCGGCATGATCGCATCCTCCGTGGCGCCTGACGGCCAGACGGGATCGCGTCGTGTAATGTGCAAACCCGCTGTGGAAAGCCGTTCGACGGCGGCGGCGAGGCCATTCGCGACGACGTCGTCAATCGCGACGTCGAGACCAAGGCGCGGCGAGAACGCGATGCGCTGACTGCCGATGTCTTTGGCCTGCTGCACCACGACGGCAGACTCCGGATCGCGCGGGTCGGTGCCGGCCATGGCTTCAAACGCCAGCACGATATCGGCCGCGTCCGATGCGATCGGCGCGATGACGGAGAGGCCGAAGAAGGGCTCGGCGAAACCTGGCCCATAGGGGATCGCGCCGTAGGACGGCTTGAAGCCGGCGACCCCGACATGCGCCGGCGGTCTGCGGCTCGAGCCGCCCGCATCGGTACCGATCGCCAGCGGCACCAAGCCGGCTGCAACAGCTGCGGCCGGGCCACCCGATGAGCCGCCGGGCGTCAGCGCGGGATCGAGCGGATGTCGCGTCGGCCCGTAGAGTTGCGAGGTCGTCACGCCCTTGCAGGCGAACTCGGACGTCGCGCCGATGCCGACGACGACGGCACCGGCCTTGCGCAGCCGCTCGACCGCGATGGCATCGCGCGGCGCGATGAAATGGTGGAACAAGCGCGAGCCCTGCGTCACGCGCCAGCCGCCGACCCAGACGTTGTCCTTGACGATCACGGGAACACCGGCGAGCGGCATGATCTCGCCCATACGCAGGCAATCATCGACCGCCGCAGCATCCGCCAGCGTGCGTGCGGGATCGATTGTGACGACCGCGTTCAAGGGCTTGGCGGCCTCGATGCGGCCGAGCGCGGCTTTCGCGGTCTCGACGGCATTGGTCCGCCCGGCGCTGACGGCGGCAGCGATCTCGCGCGCGTTATTTGTCCGCGTTGTCATGGCCTCCCCAGATCAACGCCAATGTACCGCCAAGGGCAAGGCACGCCAGGGCGAAGAAGGCCATGCCGAGACTGGCCACGCCATCCAGGATCGACACCAGCGCGGGCGCGGCAAGGAGACCGGCATAGGACGCGGTCAGCACCGCGCCGGTGGTCTCGCCGATCCGGTCCTGCGGGGCGAGGCGGGCGATCTCGGCGACAAAGACGCCGTTCCAGCCCGACGCCGTCAGGCCAAATAATGCGGCGATGATGAATTGTCCGCTGCGGCCGAGCGAAGCGCCATTCAGGCCGAGCAGCGCGGCGCAGAAGGCCATACCGAGGCCGATGACGACGAGCACCGCGCGCGAGGCATCGAGCCGCATGGCGACATAGCCCCAGCCGAGGCGGCCGATTAGGCCGCCGGCTTGCGCGCAGGCGAGCGCCATGCCGGATTCGATATGGCTGAGGCCGAGCTCGCGTGTGCCGAGCGTGACGAAGACCGTGTTGAGCGACACCTGCATCGCGCTGAACGGCATCGAGGCCAGCGCCAGCATCGCGATCCGCCGGTCCGCGATCACCAGCGCCACCCGCGCGCGGAGATCGAGCTTTGGCGGCGGGGCGACCTTGCCGGCATAAGCCGGCCGCAATCGTTCGAACAGCGCGATCGCCAGTAGCGCCAAGGCAGCAACGGCCGCATAGCACCACACCGGGCCGAACGCGATGGCGATCGCGGGCAGCGCCAGCGAGCCGCAGACGGCGCCGATCTGGTTGCCGGTCTGGCGCACCGAGAACACGAAGGCGCGCCGTTCGGCGGTGACGAGGCGCGCCAGCAGCGCCGCGCTCGCCGGCGTCTCCGGCCCCATGGCGAGGCCGATGCAGAGGCCCGCGGCCAGCAGGGCGGCGCTCGTTCCGAGCGAAGCCAGGGCCATGCCGACGACGATGGCCGCCGCGCACAGGCTCGCGATCCGCAGCGAGCCAAGGCGCGCGATGAAGCCGCCGCCCCAGAACGAGGCGGGGATGCCGACCGCGAACACGGCGGCGGAGAACATCGAGAGCTGCCAGACCTCGATATGGGCTCGCGGGGCGACCACGCCGGGCGCGAACAAGGCCAGCGCGACCAGGGCCTGCAGCGCGGTCATCGCCCCCAAAGCAGGCAACAGGGCCGGCAGCAGCGCGGGCGCTGGCCGAGCGGCCGTATTTCCGTCTACCATGGCGGCGTGCTCATGGGAGGAACATTGTGGCAGGCGGTATTTCCATTCACGCGGTCGATGTGGCGAGCGGGCGCCCGGCGCAGGGGCTGCGCGTGGAGATCTGGCGGATCGATCCGGATTCCCAGCGCATCGCCGACGGGCGGCTCGGCGCCAACGGCGTGCTCGATCATGCCGTCGCGCAAGGTGCCGGTGTGACGGAAGGCGCGTACGAGGTGCTGTTTCATCTCGGCGAGTTCTTTGGCGAGCGCGACGGTTTCCTCACCGTGACGCCGTTCCGCTTTCGCATCAAGAACGTTGACGAGCATTTTCATCTGCCGCTGAAATTCACGCGCTGGGGCTATTCGCTGTTCCGCGGCGCCTGATCAGTTGGTCAGCCGCCGCGACAGGCCGGTGACGCGCTCCATCACCGCGACCAGCGCGACGGTGGCGATGATCAGTACGCCCGAGAGGGCTGCGATGGTGACATCCAGCTTGCCTTCGAGATCCTGCCACATCCGGATCGGCAGCATGTCGGTGGCGGCATCGCGCAGGAACAGCGAGACCGGCACGTTGTCGAAGGACGACATGAAGGCGATGAAGGCGCCGGCGATGATGCCAGGCCGGATCAGCGGCAGCACGATCCTGCGGAACGTGTAGAGGCGGCTGGCGCCGAGCACGGCCGAGCTTTCGAGCAGGGTCGGCTCGAGCTGGGCCAGCGCTGCGACAGTATTGCGCACGACATAGGGCACGCAGACCACGGTGTGGCCGATCACCAGCGTCAGCGGCGACACCGGCAGGCCGACCAGCGAGAACAGCATCAGGGCGGCGAGGCCGAAGGCGAGCGCGGGCAGCACCAGCGGCGACATGAACAGCGAATCGAGCAGCCGCGCCGACAGCGTCCGCGACCTGGAGATCGCCAGCGCCGCGGCGACGCCGAACACGACGGACAGGCCGGTCGCCCACAGCGCCACGATCAGGCTGTTCTTGGCGGCGAAATGCAGCTGCCAGGCATTCCACAGCTCGACGTACCAGCGCAGCGAATAGCCCGGCGGCGGGAAGCGCAGCGAGAAGCCGCTGGTGAAGGAGACGATCAGCACCACGAGCGATGGCGCGATGATGATGAGAAGCGCGATCACCGCGATCGCGGTCATGACGAGCTCGAAGCTGATCGCCTCGAGCGTGCGCTTGCGGCCGCTCATCATGCGCCTCCATAGCCGCGCGACATGCGGCCGAGCGTGGTGAAGACCGAGACAACCGCGAGCACGGCGAGCAGGAAGATGATCGAGATCGCGGCCGCGAACGGCCAGTTCTGCAGCGTCGAGGCCTGCTGGTAGAGATACATCGGCATGAACAGCATCTGCCCGCCGCCGATCAGCGACTGGGTGATGAAAGCGGTGATCGCGGCGGCATAGGTCAGCGTGCAGCCGGCGACGACGCCGGGCAGCGACAGCGGCAGTACGATCCGGAAGAAGGTGCGCCAGCTTCCGGCACCGAGCGAGCAGGAGGCGTCGTCGAGATTGGGATCGATGCGGCCGAGCGCGGTGATCAGCGGCAGCGTCATCAAGGGCATCTGCACCTGTGCCAGCGCGATCACCACGCCGAACTGGGTGTAGAGCAGCTTGAGCGGGGTATCGATCAGGCCGAGCGATTGCAGTGTCGCGTTGATGATGCCCTGGCGCCCGAGGATGACGATCCAGGCGAAGGTGCGCACCACGACGCTGGTCAGAAGCGGCAGCAGCACGATCAGGATGATGACGGTCTGAAGCTTTGGCCCGACCCGCTGATAAAGCCAGGCGATGGGAAAGCCGAGCACGAGGCAGACGGCGGTCACCTCGGCCCCCAGCAGCAGCGTCGAGCCGAGCACGCCAAGGCTGAAGGGATCGGTGAGGAAGTGCAGGTACTGGCCGAGCCCCCAATGGAGCCCGGCCGTGTCGTTGTGCAGCGAGAGCCAGAGCAATTGCAGCAGCGGCGCGACGAAGAAGACCAGGAAGAACAGCGCCAGCGGCGCTGCCAATCCCATTCCGTAGGACGTCACGTCCCGTGCTGCCGGCGCTGCGCCCATGGCTTGAACCTCGAGGTTTTAGATCTTGATCTCGCGGTTGAAGCGTTCGATCCAGGCCGAGCGCTGCTCGTTGATCTTCTTCCAGTCCTGGAACACGAACTTCTTCTTCAGCTCGGCGGTGTCCTTGGCCAGCACACGTGCGATCTCGCCGCCCATCGTCACCTTGGAGTTGGTCGGCACGATCAGGTAGGGCGGGTTCATCAGCGTGGTCTGCACCTCCGGCGTCAGGGCCGCCTCGATCAGCTTGAAGGCGAACTCGCGGTTCGGTGAGTTCTTGACGATGTGAATCGTGGTCTTGAAGGCGATGGCGCCTTCCTTCGGCGCCACGAACTCGACCGGCACGCCACGCGCTTTCAGGATCTGGATGGCGTTGAAATTGCCGGGCGAGATGTCGATCTGGCCCTGCTGGAACAGGGTCGCGAGCGCGCCGGGATTGGCGGCGACCGCGGCGAGATTGGGCTTGAGCTCCTCCAGCGCCTTGAAGCCCGGGTCGACGTTGGCCTCCGAGCCGCCGCGCATCTTGGCGATCTCGACCAGCCAACCGGTGCCGAGTGTCGAGTTGAGGTTGGTGATGCCGACGCGGCCCTTGAACTCCGGCTTCCAGAGATCGGCCCACGATGTCGGCGGCGTCTTGACCGCTTCCGGATTGTAGGTGAGGCCGACGACCTGGAAGAACGGGGCGGGGCCCATCGGCTCCTGTGCCTCGGCGATCAGGTCCTTGTAATAGGCGCTCTTCTCGACCGGATAGGGCTCGACCAGATCCTGGCCGACGGCGACGAGGGCAGGACCCGGATCGTGCAGCATGACGTCGATCGGCGGATTGGCTTTTGCCGCGTTGACCTTGGCGATCTGATCAACAGAGAGCATGGGATCGAGCACCATCGCGGCGTCCGCATTGGCTTTGCGGAACGCCGGCACCAGCACGGCCTTGTGCGCTTCCTCCCAACTGCCGGTGAAGGTCGCAAACACCAGCGGACGCGCCTGGGCGTAGCTCAGGCCTGGAAACGCCTTCATGGCCCCGAGCGTGAGCGCCGTGGTCAGCAGGCTTCTGCGATTCATGATCATATCAAACTCCCCTCTGGACAAAGACTGGATCTAAAGCGTTGCGGGAAAGGCGTTGGCGAGCGATGGGGCGAGCGGCGCGAGGCGCACCGCAGCGCCGT
Organism: Bradyrhizobium sp. NBAIM18; assembly: GCF_020193825.1. Lineage (NCBI taxonomy): Bacteria > Pseudomonadati > Pseudomonadota > Alphaproteobacteria > Hyphomicrobiales > Nitrobacteraceae > Bradyrhizobium > Bradyrhizobium sp. NBAIM18. Next base: position 713,421 of record NZ_JADYVO010000002.1, on the reverse strand, counting down.
TCTCCAGGGCGCGCGTCTCGCCGATGCGCGCCTGAGAAACTTTGACGCCGGAGCCGTCGGCGGTGGTGACCTCGTGCACGACGGTGGCGCCCAGCGGCAGCGACATGCCGACGACGCCGGCAAAGCCGGTCTCGTCGCCGACGAATTGCAGGTGCTCGGGGCGGATGCAGACCGTGACGCGGCCGCCCTCGCTGAGCGCACCGCCTGCGGGACGCGCGATGATCTCCGCGCCGGCGTCGAGGCGCACTTTCGCCGCCGTGCGGTCCGCCGAGACCACGACACCGGGCATGCGATTGGTGGAGCCAACGAAGGTGTTGACGAACAGCGTCTGCGGACGGTCATAGACGTCCGATGGCGAGCCGAACTGCTCGAGCTTGCCATGGCTCAGCACGGCGACGCGATCGGCCATCGACAGCGCTTCTTCCTGGTCGTGCGTCACGATCAGCGTGGTGATGCCGGAGACGCGCTGCAGCCGCTTGACCTCGATCTGCATGTCGAGCCGCAAATTCTTGTCGAGCGCGGCGAAGGGCTCGTCCAGCAGCAGGATCGACGGCTTGATCGCGAGCGCGCGGGCGAGCGCAACGCGCTGCTGCTGGCCCCCGGAGAGCTGCCGCGGCAGCCGCTCGGCCATAGCAGGCAGCTGCACCAGCTCCAGCAGGCGCTGCGCCTCGCGCTGACGTGAGGCCTTGTCGATGCCGCGGGCGGCGAGGCCGTAGGCGACGTTCTCGCTGATCGACAGGTGCGGGAACAACGCGTAGTTCTGGAACACGATGCCGACGGCGCGTTTGTTCGGCGGCAGCGCATCGACGATGTCGTCGCCGATGATGATCCTCCCTTGCGTCTGTGCGATGAAGCCCGCGATGATGCGCAGCAGCGTTGTCTTGCCGCAGCCGGACGGACCCAGCAGCGCGATGATCTCGCCGCCCTTGATGTCGAGATTGATGTTCTCGACCGCAAGCGCGCCACTCGGATACCGGTGGGTGACCGCATCGACGACGAGCGATCGGCTGCTTGGCGCATCAACCATGGTGTTGCCTCCCGTTGCCCCAGAGGAGAAAGCAAGTCTCGTGCCCGCGCCTGTCGCTTTTCGGCGAGCGTTTTGGCATGGTGACCCCATGACATCGGATCGATCGATATGCCACCTCACGGCGACAGAGCTCGCGCGCGCCATTGCAAGGCGCGAAGTGTCCTCCCGCCAGGCCGTCGAGGCGCATCTGGCGCAGATGGCGAGCCTCGACAGCCGATTGGCGGCATTCGTGACGGTGGATGCGGATGGCGCCCGCCGTGCAGCGCAGATGTGCGATGCCGCCTCTGCGCCGATGGGCCCGCTGCACGGCGTGCCCATTGCGGTCAAGGACCTCACTGACACTGCGGGACTTGCGACGACTTACGGATCCCTGCTGTTCGGCGGTCACGTCCCGGCCGAAGATGATCTCGTCGTGGCGCGGCTGCGGCGTGCCGGCGCGATCATTCTGGGCAAAACCAACACGCCGGAGTTCGGCTTCGGCGCGGTCTGCACCAACAGATTGCGCGGGCCGACACGCAATCCGTTCGATCCGACGCTGACCTCCGGCGGATCGTCCGGCGGCTCTGCCGTCGCGGTCGCATCCGGCATGGTGCCGCTGGCGCATGGCACCGATTTCGGCGGCTCGGTGCGTACGCCCGCCAGCTTCTGTGATGTCGCTTCGATCCGGCCGACACCCGGCCGTATTGCATCGCCGCGCCGGCCGCTCGGCTGGGACATGCTGTCGACCCATGGCTTTCTCGCCCGCGGTGTCGATGATCTCGAACTCGCGTTGTCGGTCTGCGCCGGAGGCGATGCGAATGATCCGCTCTCGCTCGGCAGTACCGATGATGATCGACCGGTCCCCGACCGTGCCCGGATTGCGGTCACGCCCGATTTCGGTGTGGCGCCGGTTGCGCGCGAGGCTCGTGCCCGCTTTGCGGCGGCGTGCGAGGCGCTCGCGCGTGTCGCCGATGTCGTGCCGTCCTCGCCGGATTGCGGCGGGGCGATCGAAACCTTCCGCACCTTGCGCGCCGCGCACATCGCCAACGCTTACGGCGAGTTGCTGAGAACGCGGCGTGCGGAGCTCACGCCGACGGTGATCTGGAATATCGAAGCCGGCGCAAAACTGTCCGCGCAGAACTACCTCGACGCCGAGCGGCGCCGCACCGCGATCTACCGCAGCTTTCGCGAGCTGTTCACTCGCGCCGATTTCCTGGTCGCGCCGGCTGCGTCGGTCTTGCCCTGGCCGAATGAAATCGCCGACGTCACGGCCATCGATGGGGCCGCGCTGGAGACGCCGATCGACTATCTCGCCGTGACCTTCATCGTGTCGCTGGTCGGCTTCCCGGTGCTGACCGTGCCGGTGCCGCGCGGGGAGAATGTGCTGCCCTTCGGCATGCAGATCGTCGCACCGCCGGGATGCGAATCCCGCTTGTTTGCCTTCGGCCGCGTGCTCGAGAACGAATTGGGCTTTTCGCATCGCCGGCCGCCTCTCTGATCAGCTGTCGCGATGCTCGAGCCGGGCGGCGAGCGCATCGGCAAGGCCGATGGTCGGCTTGGCGGCGGGGCGGCGGAAGGTGCCCGCAACCGCCTTGCGCAAACGCAGCGCATGCAGCGCCTCGGCTTGCTTCACTGAAGCTATGACCTGATCGACCACGGGGACAGGGATCCGGTCGGCGACGCGCTCCGCAAGGCCCGAGAGCGGGGCGCCGGCAAAGATCAGCACATCGGCCTCGTCCTCGACGATGGCGCGCCGGGCGAGCTCGACCAGCATGTCCTCCTTCTCGGTGCCGACCTCGGAGATCGCCTGAAACGGCGTATCCAGCATGCGGATGCCGGCGCAGCGCTCCCACAGCCCGTGGGCGCGGACGCATTCCTCGTACCAGGGCCCCAGCGCCTGCGCGAAGGTGACGATGGCAAAGCGGCGTCCGGCCATGCACGCGGTCAGCATCGCGGCTTCCGCCATGCCGATCACGGGAATGTCGAAGGTCTCGCGCGCCGCGAACAGGCCGGGATCGCCGAAGGCCGCGATGATCGCGGCGTCGACCTTTTTGTGCTGCTCGGCAAGCATCTCCAGCGCGATGGCGCCGCCGATCTGCGCTTCGGTGCGCGTGGCGATATAGGGCACGCCGCGGGCCGCGGTGCAGGGGATCAGCTCGGTACCTGCCGAGGCGGCGCGCTGCCCGACCCCCAGCATCAGCTGCGTGACCTCGGTGCTGGTATTTGGGTTGAGCAGGAGCAGCTTCATGATCACGCCGCCGGCCGCTTGGCCTGAGAGACGGCGAGGACTTCCAGCAGCGCCGTGCCAGTGCGCGCAACGTGCGCGCCGAGCAGGCGGCCGGCCGCTTCGCCGTCGCGCGCTTCGAGGGCGGCCAGGATGTCGGCGTGCTCGTCGACCGAATTGCTCCAGCGCCTGTCGGCACCGAGCGCGAGATAGCGCGCGCGCTCGGCCCGGAAGATCAGCGTCTCGTGCGCCTCGCGGAGCGGCGTGTTGCGGGCCATACGGACGATGGCGTTGTGGATTTCGCCGTTGATGGCGAAATAATCGTCGAGCTTGCCGCTGCGGTGATGACCCTCCATCCGGGTCTGCAGCGTGCGCAGGCGGGCGAGATCGCGCTCAGTGGCGCGTTCCGCGGCGAGCTCGGCGGCGAGCCGCTCGATCCCGGCGAGCGCCTCGAACAATTCCGAGATGCCGTCGACCGCGATATCGGCGATGCGCGGGCTGCGGTTGGGACGGAGCTCGATCAATCCTTCCGCCGCGAGCACCTTCATCGCCTCGCGCAAGGGGGTGCGCGACACGCCGAGCTCCTTCGACAGCTTGGTCTCCTGGGTCTGCGAGCCCGGCGGAAGCTCGCCGCGAATGATCATCGTGCGCATCCGCGCGGCGGCGCGCTCATGCAGGCCCATCCGCTTGAGTTTGGGCGACTTTCGTCCCTTTGGCGCTTCCGATCTTGCCTGCACGCGTGCCTCACTTCTCGGGTTGATACTAGCCATTTCCGGCCCGTCTGCTTGCCCAAAATACCGACGCAGCCCGCTGAAAACAATGGCATATTGCGCAAATTGTATGCAGCATGCAGAAACCGGATTGCGCTGCGGCGAAGGCGGGCGGATGATCGATTCCGACGCGCGGGATGTCGCGGTTTCGAAACGGAGTAAACGATGCGGACGAGTTTGCGACTGGGCCTCGTGGTGATGGCTTTGGTGCTTGGCGGAAGCGATCTCGCCTCCGCGCAAGCCGCGAAGATCAAGCTCGGCTACGCCAAATGCGCGCACTGCCTGCCGATGTCGCTCATCCCTGGCCTGGCGAAGGGCGTCGAAGTCGAGGCCACCGGCTTCAACTCGGGCAACGACGTGCTTACCGCACTGGTGTCGAAGAGCATCGACGTCGCGCAGGTCACCTATCTCCACTACATCACCGCGCTCGACAAAGGTTTTGACGTCGTTGCCGTATCGGGCCAGATCAACGGCGGCTCGGAATGCCTCTCCTCCGCGAAGCTGAACCTTCCTCCAGAGGATTGGGCCACGTTCAAGGCGACCGTTGCGAAGGCGAAGAGCGACGGTCAGCCGCTCAAGGTCGCGGCCTCACGCGGCAATGCGCAGGACATCCACATGCGCGGCGCGTTCCTCAAGCAGGGCGTCGATCCCAACAAGGACATCCAGTTCATCAACATTCCCAATCCCTCCGACCATCTCGCGGCGCTCCAGCGCGGCGAGGTCGACATGATCTGTTCGGTCGAGCCGTTCGCCTCGCAGATCCGGCTCGCCGGCGCCGGCAAGCATTTCGTGCTGCCGTACGAGCAGGCCGCGGGCAACCTCACCAATTTGATCGTCACCCGTTCCGACGTGATCGCGAGCCAGCGCGCCGGCGTCCAGGGCGTCGTCAGCGCCGTGGTCGAGCTCGACAACAAGCTGATCGCCGACAAGGCGTCGTGGATCGAGGTCATCAACAAGCTCACCGGTCTCGACAAGAACGTGGCGACCGAGGCGCTGAAGAATGCCTCGCCCGACCCCGCGATCCATCGCTCGCAGACGCTGGCGATCGCCGCGATGATGCGCGACCTCAAATACATCTCGAAGGACGTCTCCACCGAGGCGGCGAAGAACATGGACTATTCGTTCCTGGAGCAGGCCACCGGAAAAACCAAGAATGACCTCGGTTACTGACCTCTCGCCCGCCAGGCCGGCGTTTCGGCTGACGCGGGCATTCCAAGGACTCGAGCGCCTGGTCGTGCCGGCGCTGCTGATCGCCGGCTGGGAGGCCTTTGCCCGCAGCGGCATGCTGCCGCCGGCGCTGCTGCCGGCGCCGAGCGCCGTGCTGCATGCGCTCGGCGACTGGGTGTTCGGCTTCGACGAGACCACGCAGACCTATTCCGGGCACTGGCTGCGCGATGCGCTCGCCAGTGCGCTTCGCGTGTTCGGCGGCTTTGCGCTCGCGAGCCTGCTCGGCATCCTCGCCGGCGTCGCGATCGGCTGGTCGCGCCTGTTCGAGAAGACGCTGGAGCCGACGTTGCAGATGCTGCGTCCGATCCCGCCGGTGTCCTGGATTCCGCTCGCCATCATCTGGTTCGGCATCGCTGACAAGCCGGCGATCTTCCTCGTCTTCCTCGGCGCCTTCTTCCCCGTGCTGATGAACAGCATCCATGGCGTGAAGACCGTGGACCACAATCTGGTGCGTGCCGGCGCGATGATGGGTGCCAATGGCCGGCAGATGCTGACCGACATCGTGCTGCCGGCGGCGCTGCCCTCGATCTTCGCAGGGCTTCGCATCGCGGTCGGCTCGGCCTGGATGCTGACGGTCACGGCCGAGATGGTCGCGGTGAAGAGCGGCCTCGGCTACGTGCTTTGGGATTCCTATTACTTCCTGCGCTACGACATCGTGCTGGCTGCGATGATCTCGATCGGGCTGCTCGGCTATCTCTCCGACCTCGGTCTCAAGGCAATCATGGCGCGCACGCTGCGCTGGCAGCAGACCACCACGGTGCAGGGCAGGGCGGGCTGATGGCGGCAATCGAGCTTCGCAACATCGTAAAAGTGTTCTCCGACAAGCGGCGCGGCCGCGACCTCCTGACGCTGGACAACATCAGTCTCGACATCGAGGCCAACGACTTCGTTTGCCTGCTCGGCCCGTCCGGCTGCGGCAAGTCGACCTTGCTCAACATCATCGCCGGCTTCGAGCAGGCGACGTCCGGCCGCACGCTGGTCGACGGCAAGCAGGTGGAGCGGCCGGGCTCGGACCGCGGCGTGGTGTTCCAGCAGCCGACCTTGATGCCGTGGCTGACCGCGATCGACAACATCGCCTTCCACCTCAAGCTCAGGGGCATCGCCAAGGCCGAGCGCTACGACAGGGCGATGGAGTTCATCGATCTCGTCGGTCTGCGCGGCTTCGAGCACCATCATCCCTCCGAAATGTCGGGCGGCATGAACCAGCGCGTCGGCATCGCCCGCGCACTGCTGATGAACCCCAGCGTGATCCTGATGGACGAGCCGTTCGCGGCGCTGGACGCCCAGACCAAGCTCGAAATGCAGGAGGAGCTGGTGGCGATCTGGCAGCAGCGCCGCTGCACCATCGTGTTCGTCACCCACAGCGTCGACGAGGCGCTGGTGCTCGGCAACAAGATCGTGGTGATGACCAGGCGGCCGGGCCGGATCCGCGAAGCAGTCAATTTCGACCTGCCGCGCCCGCGCGACATCACCAGCCCCGAGTTCAATGACGCCAAGCGCCACATCCTGGCTTTGATCCGGGAGGAGTCGACGCGGCTTGCGCAGGCGTCGTAAGGTATCGCCATGCGCAAACGCCTTGGGATGATCACGCCGTCCTCCAACTCGGTGCTCGAGCCCGTCACCAGCGCCATGCTGGCCGGTGTCTCCGGCGTCACCGCGCATTTCTCTCGCTTCCGCGTCACCGAGATCGCGCTCGACGCCGCTGCGCTGAGCCAGTTCGATGCCTCGGCGATGTTGCCGGCGGCAGATCTGCTGGCGGATGCCAAGGTCGACGCGATCGCCTGGAACGGAACGTCCGCAAGCTGGCTCGGCGTCGGCCGCGACCGCAGCCTGTGCAAGGCGATCACGGCCCGCACAAATGTGCCGGCAACGACATCGACCCTGGCCTGCATCGATGCCGCCCGCGCGCTCGGCGCCAGGCGCGTCGGCCTGGTCTCGCCCTATACCGACGACGTGCAGCGGCGCATTGCCGACGTCTGGGCCGAGGAGGGGATCGCCCCGCATGCCGAGCGGCATCTCGGCTTGCGCGACAACTTTTCCTTTGGCGAAGTCGCGCCGTCGACGATCACGGATATGATCCGCGCCGTAGCGGCGGAGGGGGCTGACGCGATCGTCATCCTCTGCACCAATCTCGATGGTGCGGCGCTTGCGGCCACGCTGGAGCGGGAGCTGGATATCGCCGTGCTCGATTCGGTCGCGGTGACGCTGTGGCGGACCCTCTGCCTCGCCGGCGGCGATGTGACGGCCCTTGCGCAATGGGGACGGATCTTCCAGACAATGCCAAATATCGGGTGACGGAGACATCAGTGACGCAGCTCGACCTCGCCATCCGCGGCGGCACCATCGTGACGGCCAGCGACGAGTTTCGCGCCGATATCGGAATTCGCGACGGCCGCATCGTCAGCATCGCCGATAGCATCGAGGGCGCGGCTCGCGAGATCGATGCGACGGGCCTATTGGCGCTGCCGGGCGGCATCGACAGCCACGTCCATATCTCGCAGCCCTCGGGCCCCGACGTGGTGATGGCCGACGATTTTGCCTCGGCGACGCGCGCGGCGGCGGCCGGCGGCAACACCATGGTGCTGCCCTTCGCGCTGCAGGAGAAAGGCACGTCGCTGCGCAGCTGTGTCGAGAACTATCGCAAGCTCGCCGAAGGTGAGTGCTACATCGATACGGCCTTCCATCTCATCATCTCCGATCCGACTGCCGTGGTGCTCGGGCAGGAGCTGCCGGCGCTGGTCAAGGACGGCTACACCTCGTTCAAGGTGTTCATGACCTATGACGACCTCGTGCTCAGCGACAAGCAACTGCTCGAAGTGTTCGATGTCGCGCGCCGCGAGGAGGCGCTGGTCATGGTCCATTGTGAGGGCTACGACGCCATCCGTTTTCTGACCAGCAAGCTGGAGCGCGAAGGTCATATCGCGCCGTACTATCACGGCACCTCGCGGCCGCAGGCGGTCGAGCGCGAGGCGACGCATCGGGCCATCAGCCATGCCGAGGTGGTCGGCGTTCCCATCATGATCGTGCACGTCTCCGGACGCGAGGCGATGGAGCAGGTGCGCTGGGCGCAGCAGCGTGGCCTGCCCGTGCATGCCGAGACTTGCCCGCAATACATCACGCTGACGGCCGACGACATGAAGGGCCTCAACATGGACATCACGGGCGCGAAATATGTCTGCTCGCCGCCGCCGCGCGATGTCGAGAGCCAGGAGGCGATCTGGGAGGGCATTACGTCGGGTGTGTTCCAGACCTTCTCGTCCGATCACTGCCCGTTCCGTTACGACGACCCCAAGGGCAAGCTGACGCCGAACGCCCGTACCTCGTTCCGCTGGGTGCCGAACGGCATCCCGGGCGTCGAGACGCGTCTGCCGATTCTGTTCTCCGAAGGCGTCTCGAAGGGCCGCATCACCCTGCAGAAGTTCGTCGAGCTGACCGCGACCAACCACGCCCGCATCTACGGTCTCTATCCGCGCAAGGGCTCGATCGGCGTCGGTTTCGATGCCGACATCGTTCTTTGGGATCCCAAGTTGAAGAAGCCGATCCGGCAGGCCGATCTGCATCACGGCGCCGATTACACGCCCTGGGAAGGTTTCGAGGTCACGGGATGGCCGGTGACGACGATCGCGAGGGGAGAGGAGGTCTGCAGCCAGGGCCGGATCGTCGGCACCAAAGGCGCAGGCCAGGTGCTGAGCCGGGGCAAGTCGAGCCTGGTCTGATCCGGCTCGACACGCCGCTAAAGCGCTTCAGAACGTCGCGGCCATTGCAGCGAGCCTTTGATGGGCCCGTTCGCGGGCAGCATCGATCGGCGCTTGCGGTCCCGTGGTTGGACCGATCAGCACGAAGCGGACATTGCTGATCCCGATGAAGCGCAGGATCTCCCGTAAGTAGGGCGTTGCCATGTCGATGCGGCCGCGGTTCATGCCGGTGGCAAAATCGCTGCCGCTGGCGATGATCACCAGCGTCGGCCGGTCCTTGAGCAGCGGCAGATATCCCTGCGACGGATCGAACCGGAAGGTGAGACCGGGCTGGACGATGATGTCGAACCACTGCTTGAGCTTGTAGGGAAGGCCGAAGTTCCACATCGGGGTCGAGATCAGCACCCGGTCGGCGAGCGAGAAGCGTAGCGCCATTCGCTCGGCCTCGGCAAAGCTGTCGCGCTGCGCATCGGTGAAGGCCTGAGCCTTCATGCGGGCGTATTTGGCTTCGACGATCGGACCGGTGAATTCCGGCATCCGCTCACGCCAGATGTCCACGACATCAATGTCCCAATCCGGCCGGGCCTGGCGGAAGCCATCGAGAAAGACCCGCGCGCCGGCTGTCGATTCGGCCTCGGCGCGCGGCGAGCAGGACAAGTGCAGGAGCTTTGCCACAGCTCATCCCAGCGCTCTGATCACGGCATCAGCCCTGGTCACGACCGCGACATTCTGCATCGCGAAGTTGATCGAGGCGTTGTGCCAGTCGGCATTCATGGTCGAGCAGCAATCCTCGGGCACGATCATGAAATAGCCCTTGTCAGCGCCGGTCCGCGCCGTGTGCTCGATGGACATGTTGGTCCAGGCGCCGGTATTGATGATCATGTCGCGGCCGGTCGCTTTGAGGATCGTCTCCAGCCGCGTGCCTTCCCAGGCGCTCATCCGCATCTTCTCGACGACAAAATCGCCGGGCCGGGGCTCGAGGCCGGGAACCGGGGCCGCGCCCCAGCTCCCGCGCACCATCGCCTTGCTGTCAACGAGACCTTCGAACAGTGGAGCGTTCAGCGTGACGCCGGGTGCGCCGGGCTCGACGACGAACCAGACATGGATGATGGTGACGCCGCGGGCGCGTGCGGCTTCCGCCAGGCGCCGCACATTCTCCACGACATGCTGTTGCTTGGCGTGACCGGGCGCGCCGGACTCGGCGAAGGCGCCGCCGTCCATGATGACGTCGTTCTGGAGATCCTGGATGATCATGGCGCAGCGTTGCGGATCGAGCCGCATCTCGCCCTCGCTCAGAATAGGCGCGGCTGGCGATGAGCCCGGGCTTGCTCCGCCGCCAGCGCGCCTGCCACTCATATAGGGCTCGTGCCGCGGGCCGACCTTGGTCGGGATCGCATACACCGAATGCGTCGAGGTGAGATAGAGCGTGCGGAAATCTGGGCCGCCCCAGGTGAGGTTGGCGACCAGCTCAGACACGCGAACCTTGCCGAGCAGTTCGCCGCGCGGTGAGTAGACCCAGACGCCGCCGGGCGCGGTGACCCAGACATTGCCGTGCTGATCGCACTTCATGCCGTCGGGCAGACCAGGCTCGAGCTCGGATTTGATGCCGCTCGCAAACACACGCGCATTGGACAGCGAGCCGTCGCTGTTGACGTCGAACACGCGGATCAGGGCTTGCACGGTGTCGTTGACATAGAGCAGCCTCTCGTCCGGCGAGAAGCATAGCCCGTTCGGCTGGTCGAATAGGCTGCGCTCGACCACGAGCTTCGGCTCGCCGCCCGGCACGACGCGGTAGACGCCCTGGAAGCCGAGCTGGCGCGACCGTTCGACGCCATAGACCGGCATGCGGCCATACCAGGGATCGGAGAAATAGATCGCGCCGGATGAGTGCACACAGACGTCGTTCGGGCTGTTGAGCTCCTGACCGCCGAAATGCGACGCCAGCACCTCGCGTCGTCCGTCCGGGCGTTCGCGGATCAGCGACGAGGTCGCGTGCTCGCAGACGATCAAATTGAGCTCGGCGTCATAGGTCATGCCGTTGCATTTGTTCGACGGGCGTTTGACCTCGACGACGCCGCGTCGCGCATCCCAGCGCCGCCGCACGTCGGCCGGCATGTCCGAGAACAGCAGATAATGATCGACCGGATGCCAGATCGGCCCTTCCGTGAAGTCGAAGCCAGTGCCGATCTGTGCGACCGGCGCATAGGGGTCGATCAGGGTTTCGAACTCGCTTCGCAACGTCACATGCGTCATTGGTCGATGCTCAACATATCAAGCCGGGAACCAGTTGCGCTCGGGCAGCGACTGCACGATCGGGCCAGGGACTTGATCGTGCAGACGCCCCACGACGTTGCCGCCTTCGATCTTGGCGGGCCGGTCGTGGACTGGGAGCAGGTAGCGCGAATTGCTGAGCAGCTTCTTGATCGCCGCCTTTTCTGCGCGCTTGGTGGTGCCATGGTTGCCGGTGGTGCGCGGCTCCCAATCGTGGATCTCATGGAAAGGCGTGACGATCTGGTCGTTGAAGTCGTAGATCACGTCGCCGCAGATGGTCGCAATGCCATCGGCAGTCTCGACGATGATGTTCATCGAGCCCTCGGTGTGCGCGTTGGCGGCATCGCAATAGACGCCCGGCATCAGCTCGATTGGTCCGGTGATCTCGAGGTCCAGGAAGCGCAGCGCGCTCTTGGTGTGCAGGCGGTCGATCAGGTGCTTGATGTCTGGCGCGGGATATTGCGGATGCATCAACCCGGAGACGGAATATTCGAGTTCCTTGCGGTTGAGCACGACAGTCGTGTTCATCGGGAACAGATCATCCTTGCCGGCATGGTCGATGTGCAAATGGGTGTGGCAGACGAAGCGAACGTCGCCCATGCGAACGCCGTGGCGCGCGAGCTGGTTCTCGATCATGTTCTCATGATACTGGAGCCCGCGCATGCCCAGCGTCTCCATGATCTGGTTGGAGCGATAGCCGGTGTCGACCACGACAGGATATTTGCCGCCGAGGATCAAAAAGCCGAGTGTGAGGACGCGGCGGGTGCGGCCGCAGTCGCGGCCGAGCACCAGGAAGCTCGATTCCAGCTCGATATCGCCGTAGTCCAGGATCTTGATCTCCAGCGCCATTCGTTTCCCTCCCGTCTCGTTTCTTGTCTGTCAAAGCCGATAGACGCGCGTCGCCGTCGTCCTGAAGATCGCATCCTGCTGCTCCGCACTGAACGGGGCGGCGGCGGCGCGAAAGGCTGCGACGAGCTCGCGATAACTGGTCCACAATTTCTCGATCGGAAAATTGGAGCCGAACAGGCAGCGCTCGGCGCCGAAGATCGCGACGGTATCAGTGAGCACGGCGGCGATATGCGCGGGATCGTTGCGATGGATGAAGGTGCCGAGCCCGGACAGTTTCGAGACCACGTTCGGACAACTCGCGAGCCGGGCCATCCCGGCGCGCCAGGCCGCCCGTCCAGCCGGCGAGAGATCCTCGAGCATGCCGGCATGTTGGAGGATGAAGGTCACGCCGGGACAGGATTCGGCCAGCTGCGCAGCATCCGGCATCTGCGGCGTGAACACCTGCAAATCGAAGCTCCAGCCGTAATCGGAAAGACGTGCGACATTGCGACGGATCGTCGGGTCGGCGCAGAGATCCGGACGCGCCGCGAAGCGATAGAGCGGGTTCTCGTGCCAATGCAGCTGCATGCGCACCCCGCGCAGCAGCGGATAACGCTTGAGGCGGTCGAGCTGCGGACGGACGTCCTCGGCCGCGAAATTGGCGTAGGCAACGATGGCGTGCGGCCAGCCATGTTCGTCGGAGGTACGCTGTACCCAGGCTGCTTCCTCCTCAAAATGCTCGGGCGCCCAATTGGTCTGCACATAGACGGAACGGGTGACGCCGCTGTCCTTGAGATCGTCGAGATATTCCTGGATCGGATAATCGCGCCGGATTGGCTCGTACGGTCCGAAGATGCGGGGCTGCATGGGGCCGGTCAGCCAGGGCAGGTCGGCCTGCCGCCAGATGTGATGATGGCCGTCGACAATACCGTTCACGCAGCTCTCCTTCCCAGTGCCAGGACGTGGGCGACGATCGAGGCGCTCGACCCGCCGTCCACGAGATCGTCGACGAAGCGTTCGATCGCGACCAGCGCTTCTGTCTGCGGACGGAACGCGGGGCCTGTCGCGAGCGGCGTCAGCCAGCTCAGCCGCCACGCCCGCCGCGACAGTTTCGCGACGGCGTCGCGAAGGGCGTCCGGCTCGCCGCGCTCGAGCCCGTCGGAGACGATGATCACAGCGGCGCCGCGGGCGTAGCCGCCGAACCTCGGGACCGCCAGAAACGCCTGCAGCGCGTCGCCGATCCGGGTGCCGCCGTCCCAGTCGCTGACCAGATGTGCCGCGGCGCTCAGCGCCTGCTCGCGCCGTTTCAGACGCAGTGCACGCGTGACACGGGTCAGCCGCGTGCCGAAGGTGAAGACCTCGACATTGGGCGCGACCTGCACCAGCGCATGCGCAAGCTTCATATTCTCCTCGGTACGGCTCTTCATCGAGCCGGAGACGTCGATCAGCAGCAACACCTTGCGCGGCCGTTGCCGCCGCTTCATGTGGCCGAGCCGCAGGATCTCGCCGTCGCTGCGGACAGAGTCGCGTAAAGTGCGGCGGAGGTCGGCAAAGGGGCCGCGGCGCGCCCGCATGCGGCGGTGCCCTCGACGGCGCGGCAGGCGCCGCGGGGCTTCGCGCGCCAGGCGTCGGAGGGCATCGGTCGTGGAGAGCTGCGCGAAGCGGCGCTCGACCAGCGCCTCGGTGCGCGATGCAGTCAGGCCGGACTCGTTGGCGTCATCGGAGAGCAGGGGCTCCTCGTCGCCACGACCTTCCTCCTGCAGACGGACGGTCTCATCGTCCTCGCCGTCTTCGGCATGCTCGATCGCCTCGCTGCCGCGGAAATGCAGGTCGAACAGCCGATCGAAGGTGGCGCGGCGCTCGGGCGGAGGGGCGAGGGTGGCGAGCGCAGATTGCCTGATGTCGTCGAGCTTGCGCGGTCCGAGCAGCGCAATCGCGGCGAGGAACGCAGTGGTCTGCTCCGGCGCGACGGCGAATTCGTTGGCACGCAGCAGCGCGACGAAGGAAACAAAGGTGCGGGCAGCGCGCGGGAGCTGCGGCTCGTTGCTCATGCGGTCGCCTCCGCGAGCATGGCATCGAGCCGGGGCGCGATGAAGTGCAGGTCCTCTTCGTCCTTCAGCGCCACGCCGATCGAGCGTTTGAAGGCATCAGGCCAGCGCGCGCCGCCCTTGTTGAGGAGGGTCGCGGCCTCGGCCCAGTCGACGGCTTCGGCGATCCCGGGGGCCTTGCTCAGCGGTTCACGCCGCAATCTCTCGACGGCCGCGACGACGGCGCGGGCCGTGGTTTCGGCGACGCTGGAGGCGCGCATCATGATGATGCGTGCCTCGCGCTCCGCCGTCGGATAATCGATCCAGTGATAGACGCAGCGGCGGCGCAAGGCTTCGTGTAGATCGCGGGTCCGGTTCGAGGTGAGCACGACGACCGGCCGCTCGGCCGCGCGGACCGTGCCACGCTCGGGAATTGAGATCTGGAAGTCGGAGAGGAATTCGAGCAGGAAGGCCTCGAACTCCTGGTCGGCGCGGTCGATTTCATCGATCAGGAGCACGGTGGAATCAGGTGCGCGCAGCGCCGCCAGCATCGGCCGCTCGATCAGGAACGTCTCGCCATAGATGTCGATGCTCTCGTCGCCGGCCTGACGGATCGCCAGCATCTGGCGTGGATAGTTCCACTCATAGAGCGCGGCAGAGGCGTCGATGCCCTCGTAGCATTGCAGGCGGATCAGGCGGCGGCCGAGCACGGCGGCGATGGCTTTGGCGGCCTCCGTCTTGCCGACGCCGGGCGCGCCTTCGAGCAGCAGCGGCTTGCCGAGCGCGAGGCCGAGATAGGCGGCGGTCGCGAGCCCTTCGTCGGCGAGATAATAGGCCGCCCGCAGCGCCCGCTCCAGCGCCTCCGGGCTGTCGATGCCGACGATGTTGCTGCGAACCGCCACGGCTGATCCTCTAACGCCGCGCCTGCGGCCGCGCGCCGCCCTGCGCCTTGATCGCCCGCAGCACCTTTTCCGGCGTGATCGGCAGGTCGTCGATCCGCACGCCGACGGCGTTGAAGATTGCGTTCGCCACGGCGGGCAGCACCGGATTGGCGCACATCTCGCCGGGGCCTTTTCCCCCGAACGGACCATCAGGCGCAGGGCGTTCAAGCACCGCGATATCGTGCGGGCAGATATCGCCTGGGCCGGGCATCAGATATTCGACGAAGTCGCGGGGGCCGTGGACGGGATCGGGATAGTACGGCTCCGGCGTCTCGTAGAGCGCGTGGCTGATGCCCATCCAGGCGCCGCCGACCAGCTGCTGCTCGACCAGGCGCGGGTTGAGCGCGCGGCCGAGCTCGTAAGCGGAGTCCATCCGGACCATCGCGACCTCGCCGGTCTCATCATCCACCTCGACCTCCGCGACGAGGCATGCATGGGCATAGCAGGTCGCCGGCGACATCTCGCCGGTTTCAGGATCGACATCCGACAGCGGCACGAGAAAGATGCCGCGGCCCGAGATGGTCTTGCCCTGCTTGAACTGCGCGGCGATGGCGACGTCCTTTGTCGAAATCGAGCGGTGCGGGGCGCCCTTGACGTGGATGTTGCCGCGCCCGTCGGTCTCGAGATCGGCGGCGTTGACCTCGAGCTCCTCGGCGGCGGCGTCCATCATCACGCCCCGCGCTTCGCGGGCGGCGGCCATCACGGCGTTGCCGACGCGATGGGTGCCGCGCGAGGCGAACGAGCCCATGCAGTGCGGGCCGGTATCGGAATCCGCGGTGTCGACATAGACGTCCTCGACCGGCACGCCGAGCGTCTCCGCGCAGATCTGCCGCGTCACAGATTTCATGCCCTGGCCGAGGTCGATCGACGACAGCGCCACGGTGAACTTGCCGCTCGGGTTGGAATGCACCAGCGCCTGGCTCGGATCGCCGCCGAGATTCATGCCGATGGGGTAGTTGATCGACGCCATGCCGCGTCCACGATGCCGGGTCATCTCAGCGTCTCCTGGTGCCGAACACGGAGGAGAATCGGGTCGCGCCGTGCGATGGCGCGGCCGGGCGGGGCGGGGGAGGTGGCGGCGCCGGCGGAGGTGGTTCGCGCGGCGGCTCTCTTGTCGCCGTCACCGGCGCGCGGTCGTAGGTCGTGCGCTGCTGCGCCGGCGCAGCGGGCCGGCTGCGCGAATCCGTCGGTGTTGGCGGGATCACGGCGCGGCTGCCGCCGCCGTCCTTGCGCGAGGAGGCGCGCCTGAACTCGTCGCGGATCGGCCATTTGGCCTTCTCGGCGGCAACCTGGACGCACTCGATCAGCGCGGTGTTCTTGGCCTCGCGCCGGTGCGCCTTCATGTCGCCGTCGCGATAGGCGTTCAGAATCCGGAACTCCATGGGGTCCATGCCGACGAGGTTTGCGAGCTTGTCCATCTGACATTCGATGGCGAAGTCCATCGCAGTGACGCCGAAGCCGCGCATGGCGGTCGCCGGCGTGCGGTTCGTGAAGACGCAATAGACGTCGCCATAGACGTTCGGGATGGTGTAAGGGCCCGGCAGGTGCGCGGCGCATTTCACGGCGGCATAGCTCGACAGCCGCGTATAGGCGCCGCTGTCGAAATAGGCGCGGATCTTGCGCGCGACGATGCGGCCGTCGCGCATCACGCCGTCCTTGATGTAGATGCGCTCGGCGCCGCGCGGCGGGCCGTATTGCATCTCCTCCTCGCGGCCAAACACGTAGCGGACGGGGCGCCCCGTCAACATGGCGCCGAGGATCGCGAGCGGTTCGGTCAAGGTGTCGACCTTGCCGCCAAAGCCGCCGCCGACCGTGCCGCCGATGAAGTGGAAGGTGTTGGAGGGCACGTCGAGGATCTTGGCGCAGGTGTCGACCGAAAAGAACAGCGCTTGCGTCGAGGTATAGACGACGTAGCGGCCGTTGGTATCGGGCGCGGCGATCGCGCCGTTGGTCTCGGTCGGCGCGTGCTCGATCGGCGACATCTGGTAGCGCTGCTCGAGCACGTGGTCGGCGGTTGCGAGCGCGGCATCGGCATCGCCAAAGCGCAGGCGCTGGTGATCATAGACGTCGTGATAGATGAAGGCGTTCTTCGGATAGGTCTCGTTCACGACGGGCGCACCCGGCTTCAGCGCATCCTCGACGTCGAACACGGCCGGCAGCGGCTCGTAATCGATCCTGACTTTTGCGATCGCCTCGAACGCCTCGCGCTCGCTGTCGGCGACGATAGCGAGGATCGGTTCGCCCTTGTAGCGGACCTTGTCGACCGCCAGCGACGGCTCGTCGTCCTTGCCGAAGTTGATCAGGCTGAGCAGCGTGTTGAGGTTGCGTGGCACGTCCGCGCCACGGATGATTCGGTGCACGCCTGCCGAGCGCTCGGCCTCGGTGGTATCGATGCGGCGCAGCCTTGCATGGGCCTGGGTCGACCGAATGACCTTCAGGTGCAGCATGCCCTGCAGCTTGTGGTCGTTGAAATAGCTGGACGTGCCCGTGATGTGGCCGAGCATGTCCTGCCGCTGCGTGCCCTTGCCGATTTCCTTCAAATTATCGTCACGCTCGTCGGCGAAGATGTCCTTGCGCAGTTCCAGCATGGTCTGACCTCAGGCGCTGGCCCGGCCGCCCGCGGCGGCGAGGATGGCATTGATGATGGGCTCGTAGCCGGTGCAGCGGCAGATGTTGCCGGAGATCGCCTCGATCACCTCAGTCCGGCTCGGGGTCGGATTGCGGTCGAGCAGAGCCTTTGCAGCCATCAGCATGCCCGGCGTGCAATAGCCGCACTGGGCGGCGAAATTGTCGGCAAAGGCGCGCTGCAGCGGATGCAGGTTCGGGCCTTGCTTCATGCCGTCGAGCGTCTCGACCGAGCGGCCCGCGACGGTCTCGGCGAGCGTCAGGCAGGAGAGGTGAAGCTCGCCATCGATCAGCACGCTGCATGTGCCGCAGCCACCCTGGCCGCAGCCGAATTTCGGCGTCATGTCGCCGATCAGCTCGCGCAGCGCGACGAGCAGGTTGGTGCCGCCGTCAACGAAAATCGCGACGTCGCGGCCGTTGTGACGAAACTGCAGGGGGAACTTGGCCATGGCGTCTATTCCTGTCCCGACAGCAGGCGGCGCAGATGCACACCGACGATCTCGCGGCGATACCAGGCGCTGCCGAGCGCGTTGTCTGAGGGCGATGTTCCTTCTGTGGCGGCAGAGGCCGCAGCTGCGATGGTCGCCGCATCCAGCGAGCGGCCCTCCAGCGCGCGCTCGGCGGCGCGAGCGCGGATCTGGGTCGGCGCCATCGAGCCCAGCGCAATCCGCGCACCCGCAATCCGTCCGCCGCTGACCGGCAGATGCGCGGCAAGCGTGATCACCGAGCCGCCCTTCGGCTTGATGCGCGCGATCTTGCGATATCGGAACGCCTCGCTGCTTGCCGGCCGCGTGCAGGACACCGACAGCACCAAAGTTCCGGCCTGACGCTCGCGCCCCTGCAGAAACTCCTCGATCGGAATATCGCGCGAGCCGAAGCCGCCTTGAACCGCAATGGTGGCGTCGAGCGCCAGCAGCGCCACGGTGAAATCGCCGTAAGGGTTCGGCGCGAACAGATTGCCGCCGACCGTGCCCATGTTGCGCACGGCGGGACCGCCGATCGAGCGGGCGGGCGCATGCAGGAAGGTGAGGTCGCGCTCGGCGAGCACGCGCGCGAAGGTGACGCCGGCGCCCAGCGTGATGCGTGGACTTGAGGCGTCGATCCGGGTCAGCGCCTGGTCCTGCGCCCGCACGATCGTCGAGATCGAGACGTCTCCTTCGTTCAGCGCGCGCATCACCAGCGTGCCGCCGCCGAGATAGCGCGCGCTCCGGTCCGACGACAGCGCGCCAGCCGCCTCGCTCGCATTCGTAAAGGTCTTTACCGTCACGGCCATGGCTTAAGCGGCCTCCTTCAGATGGCGGCGGATCGCTTCGAATCCGGCCTGATAGATGTCTTCGGCCACCATGTGGCTGACGCGGTCCTTGTCCTCCGGCTTCGTCGTGAACCGCGACTCCCAGTGCCAGAAGGTGCGGTCGCCGTCGGTGACCGGCAGCAGCCGGACATGGGCGACGTAGTTGAACATCGGGACCGGCGTATCGAGCAGGCAATAGCTGAAGGTCTGCTCGAGGTCGGACAGCGCCAGCAATTGTTCCCTCAGCTCCGAGCCGTCCTTCAGCTTGAACCGCCTGACGCAGCCGATCTTGTCGGCGGATTGCGCGCGTTCGATGGAGGAGGTCGCAACCGCCGGGTGCCAGCGGTCGTGCCCGTTGAAATCGCGCAGCACGTCCCACACCGCGTCGGTCGGTGCGTTCAGGATCGTGCTCTTGACGATATGCGGCACGGCTAGCCTCCGAACACGCGTTTCAGGGCGTCGAAACCGCCCTGAAACACGCCGCCGCCGATGTTGTTGACGAGCTCGGTTTCACGTTCCGGCGCGCAGTCGAATTCCGCGGTCCATTCCATAAATGTCTGGTCACCGTCGGTGACGGGCGTCAGGCGCAGGGTGGCGACGTAGTTCTCGACGCCCATCGGCGATTCCAGGATCGAGTAGGTGCAGAACATGTCGTAATCGGAGAGGCCGAGCAGCTTCTCGCGGATGCGGTCGCCGTTGCGCAGGCGGAAATCCCGGACACAGCCGATCTTGTCGGCGGGCTCGCCGCCCTCGATCCGGCTTTCGGCGATGGCCGGGTGCCAGTTCGGCAGGCTGTTGAAATCGCGCACCCGCGCCCAGACGCGGTCGTTGCGGGCGTTGACGACGGTGGAGACGTAGACGCGGGCCATCGCTCAAACCTCAGCTCTTCTTCCGCGGCCCGCGCTCGGCCGGCGGCTCGCCGCCCTCGGTCGCAGGCGGAGCGGCCGCCGGCTTGTCGCCGCCGCCACCACCTCCGCCGCCACCCTTGCGCGCGGCCTCCTTGATGCCCTGCATGTCGCGGGCCTCGCGGATCAGCCCCGGCATCTTGGCCAGGCTGCCGCCCTCCACGCCGATGTCCGACAGGATCGAGTCGATCAGCGGCGCCTGGACGCGATAACGCAGCGCCGAGTCGATCACCTCGTCGGTGGCGCTGCGGCCGCCATTGCCGTTGCCGTGGCCGTTGCCGTTGAGGCCGTCGACCTGAAGGATGCGGATGCCCTCGATCTTCTCCATCGGCTTGACGCTCTCGCGCACGATGCCCTCGATGCGGTCGAGCAGCTTTCTGCGGAACAGCGAGTAGCGTGCCTGGTCGGTCAGCACGTTCTCGGCCTCGTTCAGCATGCGTTGCGCTTCGGCTTCGACCGCGGCGCGCACGCGCTCGGCCTCGGCGGCGATGCGGGTTTCCTCCGCCTGTTTCTCCGCCAGCAGGACCTCGACAGTCTTGCGCCGCTTGGCGATCTCGCTCTCGCGGGCGGTGACGACGCGCTCGGCGGCCTCGGTCGCCCGGATCCGTGCCTCCTCGGCGGCGGCGCGCGCGGCCGACTCCTCCAGCGACTTCTGATGGATCGCGATCGCCTTCTCCATCAGCACCGTCTCGACGTCCTTCTCACGATTGACCTCGAGCTTGCGCAGCTCGCGCTCGCGGCCGATGCGGGCCTCGTCGAGGCCGCGGTCGGAGGCGATGCGGGCACGCTCGACCTCCTCACGGGAGGCGATCTCCGCTTCCTGCAGGGATTGCACGCGGGCGACCTCGAGCTGCTCGATGGCGCGGCGCCGCTCGATCCGGGCAGCTTCCAGCGCCTGCTCGCGCGCGACGTCGGTGGTCTCGACCTCCTTGCGCGCGACGATCTCGGCCTGCCGGACCTGGCGGTCGGCGTCGATCCGCTCGGACTTCTTGGTCGACAGCGCGATGACGCGGTCCTCGTCCGCGATCTCGATCGCCTTCTTCTGCTCGATGTTGAGCACCTCGCGCTTCTTGGAGGAATTGATGCGCTCGGCCTCGAGCGCCAGGTCGACCGTGATGCGCTGCCGCTCGATGGCGTCGCGCCGCTTCAGCTCGGCCGCCTCGAGGACGCCGGTCCGCTCGATTTCGAGCGCGCGCGTCTCCCGTTCGGCCTGGATGCGCTCGGCCGCAACCGCCTTTTCCTGGGCGATGCGGGCCGCCTCGATCGCCTCGCGCGAGGCGATGTCAGCTTCCTCGACGGCGCGGTTGCGGGCGATCTCCAGGGAGCGCACGCGCTCCTCCTGCGCGATGCGCGAGGCTTCCGTGGTCTCGCGCGCGGCGATGCCGGCAACGTCCAGCGCCTGGTTGCGCTCGATCTCCAGCTGCCGTGTGTTCTGCTCGGCAGCGATGCGCTCGGCAGCCAGCGTCCGCTCCCGGGCAATGCGGGCGGCCTCGACCGCGCGCTGCGCCTCGATCTCGGCCTCCTGGATGGTCCGCACCTGCTGGATTTCCAGCGCGCGGGTGCGCTCGTCGGAGGAGATACGCTCGACATTGACGATCAGCGTCTGGGCGATGCGCGCCTTTTCGGTGGCCTCGCGTGCGGCAATCTCGGCCTCGTCGACCGCGCGCGTCCGCTCGATCTCGCGGCGCCGCGTCTCTTCCTCGTTGGCGATGCGGGCGTCGGTGACGACGCGGTCCTGCTGGATGCGGGCTTTCTCGATTGCCTCGCGCGCGGCGATCTCGGCTTCCTCGACTGTGCGCATCCGCTCGATCTCGCGCTGGCGGACTTCGCGTTCCGAAGCGATGCGTGTGGTATCGATCGAGCGCTGGTTGGCGATCCTTGTCTTCTCGATCTCCTCGCGCGCCAGCAGCTCCTTCTCCTCGATCGTGCGGGTCCGTTCGATCTCCTTCTGGCGGGTCTCGCGCTCGGAGGCGATGCGGGCCTCGGCGATCGCCTGCTCATTGGCGATGCGGGCGCGCTCGATGGCTTCGCGGGCGGAAATCTGTGCTTGTTCGGCCTCGGTCTCGCGCAGGGCCCGCTCTCGCGCGACTTCGGTGCGCTGAAGCGCGCGGCGCATCTCGATGTCGCGTTCCTGCTCCAGGCGTGCGGTCTCGCTCTCGCGCTCGATCTCCAGCGCCTGCCGCTCGGCTTCCAGGTTGCGGGAGCGGATCTTGATCATCGAATCCTGCTCGATGTCGTTGCGCAGCTTCCGCCTGGCCTCGATGTCCTCCATCAACCGCGTCAGGCCTTCGGCGTCGAAGCGGTTCGAAGGGTTGAAGAACTCGAGATCGGTCTGGTCGAGATCGGTGATCGCAACCGATTCCAGCTCGAGGCCGTTTTGGGCGAGAGCTTCCGCCGCTTCGGTCTTGACCCGCGCGACGTAGTCGCCGCGACGCTCGTGCATTTCCTCCATGGTCATCTCGGAGGCGACCGAGCGGATCGCGGAGATGAACTTGCCGGCCAGCAGTGCGTGGAGCTGCCCGGGTTCCAGGGTGCGGCGGCCGAGTGTCGCCGCGGCAATCGAGACGGCCTCCCGGGTCGGCTGCACGCGGACGTAGAAGTCGGCCTCGATGTCGACGCGCATGCGGTCGCGGGTGATCACGGCATCCTGCTTCGAACGCACGATGCCCATCGGCAGCACGTTCATGTTGACGGGCGTGTAGTCGTGGATGAACGGCAGCACGAAGGCGCCGCCATTGATCACCACGCGTTCGCCGAGGAAGCCGGTGCGGACGAACGATGTCTCCTTGGAGGAGCGGTGGTAGAGCCAGTTCACGATATAGACGCCAACCACGATCACGATGATCGCGACGATCAGCCAGAGGATCAATTCACCGACCAACATCCCTGACATCTTTCCCTCCCTCGAACCTATCAGGCGTTATCGCGCGCCGATCGCCTTGAATTGCCGCACTTGTTCCGTCAGCGCCCGCTCCACCGGCAGCCGCTCCATCGAGGACGCCCCGTAGAAGCCGTGGCAATGACGGGTGTTCTTCATGATGAAATCGGCGTCGGCGGGATCGGCGATCGGGCCGCCATGCGCCAGCACCAGGATGTCCGGATTGACGCTGAGCGCGGCGCTGGCCCAGGTGTCGATCCGCGCCGGGCAGTCCTTGAGCCTCAAGGCGGTTTGCGCACCGATCGTGCCGCCGGTCGTCAGGCCCATGTGGCAGACGATGATGTCAGCGCCAGCGATCGCCATCGCCGCCGCTTCCTTCTCGCTGAACACGTAGGGCGTGGTCAGCATGTCCTTGTCGTGTGCCTTGGCGATCATGTCGATCTCGAGCGCGTAGGACATGCCGGTCTCTTCGAGATTGGCGCGGAAGGTACCGTCGATCAGGCCGACGGTCGGAAAGTTCTGGACGCCGGCAAACCCGAGCGCCTTCAGCTGGTCGAGAAAGACGTCCATGTCGCGGAAGGGATCGGTGCCGTTGACGCCCGCCAGCACCGGGGTCTGGCCGACCACGGGGAGCACTTCGTTCGCCATTTCCAGCACGATGGCGTTGGCATCGCCATACGCCATCAGGCCCGCGAGCGAGCCGCGCCCGGCCATGCGGTAGCGGCCGGAATTGTAGATGACGATGAGGTCGACGCCGCCGGCTTCCTCGCATTTGGCTGAGAGCCCGGTGCCGGCGCCGCCGCCGACGATCGGCTCGCCGCGCCTTGCCATGTCGCGAAACTTTTTCAGCAGCGCCGCGCGTTCAAACCTGGCCATCGGTCACCTCGCGAGTCTCCGCCGCACACCGGTCCGCCCGAACAGGTTTCGGAACGCACTGACGATGGCGGCGGCGAAATCGGGATCGTTGATGTTCTTGGGGATGCGAATGAGCTGGCGGTTGCCGGTCTGCCGCACGGTCCGCTCCAATGTGCGGAACAGCGCGGCGTCGGCATCCGGATCCCAGAACGGCTGACCTCGCGCGTCGAGGGCCGAGACGCCGCCCTCGGGCAGGAAGAAACGCACCGGGCCATCCATCTGGTTGAGCCGCTCGCCGATCCAGCGGCCCATGCGCTCGTTCTCTTCCGCCGTCGTCCGCATCAACGTCACCTGTGGATTGTGGACGTGGAATTTGCGGCCGCGATAGCGCTCGGGAATGGTGTCAGGCGCGCCGAAATTGACCATGTCGAGCGCGCCCACCGAGCCGACATAGGGCAGGCGGCTGCGGATGATCGCGCCAAAGCGGTCCTCGGCGGCGGGAAATACGCCGCCCATCATGAGGTCACAGATCTCGGTCGTGGTGAGGTCGATGACGCCGGCGAGCTGACCGGATTCGACGAGCTTCTCCATGGACCGGCCGCCGATGCCGGTGGCGTGAAAGACCAGGCATTCGAAATCATCGCGCAGCTCGGCCGCGATCTTCTGCACGGCCGGCGTGGTAACGCCGAACATGGTGATGCCGATTGCGGGCGGCCCGCCGGCTTCGCGCGCCGTTGCGGCACGCGTGTCGAGCCGCGCCTTGACCATGCCGGCGAGCGCATTGGCCCCGTTGGCGAGCACCGCGCGCGAGATCGAGTTCAGCCCCTGCACGTCGGTGACGGAGTACATCATGGTGATGTCGGCCGGGCCGACATAGGGGCCCACATCGCCCGAGGCGACGGAGGAGATGATCAGCTTGGGCACACCGACCGGCAGGCCGCGCATGCCCGGGGCGACCAGCGAGGCCGCGCCGGAGCCGCCGGCGGAGATCACGCCGGCGACATTGCCCTGGCGCCGCAACCAGTTGGCAAACGCATCCGCCATTGCGGTGACGGCGACGCCTCGGTCGGTGCCGAACACGGCGGAGCCGCCGCGGCCGTGATTCAGGGCGATCTCCTGCGCGGAGACATCGCAGGAGGAATGCTTGCCGCTGGTCGAGACGTCGACCAACCGCGTGCGCAGGCCGCTTTCGGCTATGATGTCGCGGATGTAGCGCAGCTCCTGGCCCTTGGTATCGAGCGTGCCGACGACCAGCACCACCGGCGGGCCCGAAGCCTGCGCCGCCACCGGTTCGTGCTTGCGCCGCGCCGTCTCGTCGAGCCGGGCGACCTGCGTCGAGAGCGTCCGCGCGGCGGCCTCGATGCGGGCGATCGGCACCGGTTGCGACCATCGCGTCGGCAGCGTCGGATTGGAGATGTAGATGCGCACCGGCCCGTCGCGCCGTGGCGCCGGCGCCGGCTTCGTTTCGGCGCCGGATGCGGCGATTTCGATATCCGGTTCGAGCTCCGCATGAAGCCCGACGCCGAGCAGGCGCTGCTGTAGCTCGCGGTCCGCGGCAAGGCGCGCGGAGTCGATGATGCGGTTGATGCGGCCGTTGACCATGATCGCGACGTTGCGCGAGATCGCGGTGGCGACGCCGATGTTCTGCTCGATCACGAGCACGGACATGTCGCCGTCGTCGCCCAGCCGCAGCAGCATCTCCTCGACCTGCGCGACGATGACGGGTGCGAGGCCTTCGGTCGGCTCGTCCATGATGAGCAAATGCGGATTGGTGAGCAGCGCGCGCGAGATCGCCAGCATCTGCTGCTCGCCGCCGGAGAGCTGGCCGCCGCCGTGATCCCGACGTTCGGCGAGCCGAGGAAAGGTGTCGTAGATCCGCTCGACGGTCCAGGCGCCCGAACGCAGGCCGCCGGCGAGCTGCAGATGCTCGTCGACGCTGAGCGAGCGCCAGAGGCGGCGTCCTTGCGGCACGTAGCCGACGCCGAGCCGGGCGATCTGGGCCGGCGGCCGCCGCGTGACATTCTCGCCGCGCACGCGGATCGAGCCGCCGCTCACGCCGACGAGCCCCATGATCGCCTTGCACAGCGTGGTCTTGCCCATGCCGTTGCGGCCGACGACGGAGAACACGCCGCTATCAAGCACGAGATCGACGCCTTGCAGCGCATGCGAGTGGCCGTAGTAGACGTCGAGGCCCCGAACCTCGAGCGCCGGATTGCTGCGGCGGACCTCATTCATGGCCGCCTCCGAGATAGAGCTCCTGCACCTCGGGGTCGGACTGGATCTCCTCCGGCAGGCCTTCCTTGAAGACGCGGCCGTTGTGCATCATCGTGACGCTCTCCACGACGCGCAGCGCAACGTCCATGTCGTGTTCGATGATGATGTAGCCGATATGGGCCGGCAGGGAGGTCAGGATCTCGATCAGCTCGGCCCGTTCCGTTGGCGACAGGCCCGCCGCCGGCTCGTCGAACAGCACGAAGCGCGGCGCGCCCGCGAGCGCCAGCGCGATCTCGAGCTGGCGCTGCTGGCCGTGGGCGAGCTCGGCCACGCGCTGGTCCCTCACGGCGGACAGGTGCACGGCCTGCACCAGGTTGTCGGCCGCATGCATCAATGCATCGTTCTGTCCCGGACGCAGAAACGAGAAGCGTCCGCGCGAGACGCCGCGGCAGGCGAGATAGACGTTGTCCTGCACGGTGAGGCCGGGGAACAGCGCCGAAATCTGGTAGGTGCGGCGCAGCCCGCGGCGGATGCGCTCATAGGGCGGGAAATGCGTCACGTCCTCGCCGAAGAAGCGGATGGTGCCGGAGGAGGGCGGGAAGTCGCCCGTGATGCAGTTGAACAGCGTGGTCTTGCCGGCACCGTTCGAGCCGAGCACGGCGCGCCGCTCGCCCGGTCGCACGGTGATGGTGACGTCGGTCAGCGCGGCAAGCGCGCCGAACAGCCGCGTCACGCCGCGCAGCTCCAGCGCGGCGCCGGCACCGACGGCGGAGAGGCGTTGGGCGACGCTATCCATGGCCGCGCCCTCCACTGGTGCGGCTCACCTCGCGCCGTTGATGCTGGCGCCAGCGCTGCCAGAGGCCGATGACGCCGTCCGAGGACCAGAACACGATGGCGAGGAAGCCGAGCCCGATCAGCAGGCGGAAGCGGTTGCCGTCGAGTCCGAGTCGGACCAGGAAGTCGAGCGCGAAGGTGCGCAGCAGCACGAAGATCAGCGCGCCGATGAAGGGCCCGATCGGGCGCGTGATGCCGCCGACGACGGCGATGATCAGGACGTCGATGCAGGCGCCGACGCTGACCGAACCCGGCGAGATCTGGCGATAGTTCCAGACCTGGAGCACGCCGGCCAGCGCCGCGACGAAAGACGCGAAGGCATAGGCCGCGACACGATGCGCATTGACGTTGAAGCCGAGCGCCGCCATGCGCCGCGGATTGTCGCGCACGCCCTGGAGCGCAAGGCCGAACGGGGCGCGCGAGAGATACTCGACCGCGAAATAGCAGAGCGCGGCGACCGCGAGCACGATGTAATAGAAGGGAATGTCGGCGCGCCAGTTCACGCCCCAGAAGTGTGGCGTGGCCACGGTGTTGATGCCGGTATGACCGTTGAAGATCGCCCAGTTCTGGTTGGTGAAATAGTAGAAGGCCGCTCCGATCGCGAGCGTGATCATGATGGTGTAGATGCCTTCGGTGCGCACCGCGAGCGCTCCGCCGAGCGTGCCGAAGGCGGTCGCCAGCGCCAGCGCCATCGGCACCGCGAGCCACCACGGCCAGCCCAGGCTGATATTGGGGTTGCCGCTGACGCCGAACACCGCGACCATGTAGGCTGAGAAGCCCGCGATGGTGAGCTGCATCAGGCTGACCATGCCGCCATAGCCGGCAAGAAACATCAGGCTCAGCGCCACGGTGCCGAGGATCAGCGTGGTCGCGAAGATCTCGATCAGAAAAAAGCTGCTCGCGATCAGCGGCATGATCAGGAGAATGGCCGCGACGGCCCAGGCAGCGGGGTTGTTGATCTCCGGCCATGTCCGGGCGGGGGGCTGCGCCTTGGTGGCGCGGCCTACGGCAACTGGGGCATCGTGGGCGAGCGACATCTCAGCGCCTCGCCAACAGGCCTTGCGGCCGGATAGCCAGCACCAGCACCATGATCAGGAAGGTCACGACGATGGCGTAGGTCGGGATGTAGACCGAGCCGAGCTGCTCGGCGAGGCCGATGATCAGCGCGCCGAGCGCAGCGCCCGGGATCGAGCCCATGCCGCCCACGATCACGACGACGAGGGACGCCAGCAGGAAACGGATGTCTTCGCCGGGCGACAATGACTGGAAGGTGCCGCCGACGACGCCAGCGATGCCGGCAAGCCCCGCGCCGAAGGCGAACACCCCGACGAAGACGAGCTGGATGCGCACGCCCGTCGCGGCGAGAATATCGCGGTCGTCGACGCCGGCGCGGATGATCATGCCGATCCGGGTGCGGTTGAGCGCGAGCCACATCGCGACGCCGATCACCACGGAGGCCACGAAGATCACGAGCCTGACGAGTGGATATCTGAGGTAGACCGGATCGCCCGAGGATTTGATCGCAGTCACCAGCGGCAGCTCGATGGGACCGATCAGCCAGTTCGGAGTTTGGATTTGGTAGAAGTCACCGCCGCAGGCCCATAGCATGAGATCGGCAAACACGATCGACAGCCCAATCGTCACCATGGTCTGCCTGAGATCCTGGCCCTCCATCCGGCGGAACACGATCACCTGCAGCAGCACGCCGACGACAGCGGTCAGGACGAAGGCGACGATGAAGCCGAGGATCCACGAGCCGGACGATGTGCTGATGGCATAACCGATATAGCCGCCGAACAGATAGAGCGAACCGTGCGCGAGGTTGACGTTGCGCATCAGGCCGAAGATCAGCGTGAAGCCGCTGGCGACCAGAAAATAGAGGCCCCCGAGCGTGATGCCGTTGAACACCGCGTTGAGGAAGACGCGCTTGCGGCCGATCGCCTCTTCCAGCCCCGGCGGCCAGACTGCGAAGATCAGCCAGAGCGCGACCGCGATCAC
This sequence comes from Bradyrhizobium sp. NBAIM18, assembly GCF_020193825.1. NCBI lineage: Bacteria > Pseudomonadati > Pseudomonadota > Alphaproteobacteria > Hyphomicrobiales > Nitrobacteraceae > Bradyrhizobium > Bradyrhizobium sp. NBAIM18. The sequence continues at coordinate 684,832 of NZ_JADYVO010000002.1, read as the reverse complement.
GATGATCGTAATCAGCGCCCAAGCCGGATGGCGTTCGACGAAGCGGCTCATGGCTTCACCTCGCCCCGCTTGCGGGGAGAGGTCGACGCGTAGCGCCGGGTGAGGGGGACTCTCCGCAAGCCAAACTGCCGCCGCACTTGCGGAGACTCCTCCTCACCCAGACCCTCTCCCCGCAAGCGGGGCGAGGGGGCATGCAAGCCGTTGCCGGCTGCTGGCCCTGCCATGAGCGAACGTCCTCCCGTCACGCGCGATCCTCTTTTCCGGGATCGCGTTGCCGGCATCCTAGCCAAGCGGCGAGGGCGACATTTGATCGTGAGTATCTTTTCGTGGCCTGCGCTCAGGCGCGCAAAACCTTGGCGGCGCGACGATAATCGGTCGGGGCCATCCCGACATTGGCGGCAAAAAAGCGCGTGAAACCGCTCTGTGAGGAGAAGCCGAGATCGAAGCCGATGTCGGCGATCGGTGTCTCGCTCGCCACCAGCGCTTCGAGCGCCTGTTCCATGATCAGCGTGTTGAGATAGAGGTTCGGCGTGACGCCGGTCTGCACGCGGAACAGCCGGTAGAAATGCGGTCGCGACAGGCCGGATTCGCGCGCGATGGTGTCGAGCTCGATTTCAGCGCCGGGGCTCTCCGACATCATCTTGATGCACTTGCGGACGCGAAAGTCGGTGACGGCGCCGCCTGCGCGCGGATCGCGCGCGATCTCGGCCTGCTGCCAGCTTTCGTCGTAGCAGATGTCGATCAGCCGCCTCAGCTCGGAATCGAGACTGGAGAGCGATGGTGCGCCGCACACGAGCGCGGCGGTCCGCCTGATGTGCTTGTCGAGTGCTGGCGTGCGCTTGAACTGGGTGCGGCCGAAGCGCAACCGGTCGGAGCCGGAGGCATCCGGCGCAAACCATTCGGCGTTGACGTAGAGCACGAAGAAGATGGCGCCGCCCTCAAGATCGGTCGGCAGAAAGTTGTGCGGTTCCCACGGATTGACAGCGACGACCGACGTCTCGGTGAGATCGTAATGCCCGTCGGAGACGTCAATGCATGCCGACATGCCGCCGACATGGAAGATCAGATGACCTTCGCGATGGGCGTGGATATTGAAAGGCCGGTTCAACTGATAAACCGTCGCCCGGCCGAAGCGGCCATGGAAGACGGCGAGCGCACGGCTCATGCCTTCCCCTCCCGAATGTTCTTGTCTTTTCGGCCAGCCTTCAACAACACCGCCGAGATTGCAAGAGCGGAGAGCGACCGCGTCAGCGAGTCGCTCCCCGGTTGCGTCTGCCTGACGTGATGCGTCAGTACTTCTTACATTCCGGCACGGTGCGGCTCGGCAGCCCGATCTTGGAGAACACGGCCGGGTCGTAGCCGAGCGTCTGGTTCACGTTCGGGATCACCTTCACGACCTTGCTGAACAGCGCGCCCTTGCCGTCGTCGACGACTTCGGTGACGAAGTTGGTGCCGATCGCCTGGCGGTTGGAGTCGAGCTTGATCTTGCCGTTCGGTGCGTCGAGCTCGATCTTCGCCAGTGCTTCCTTGTACTTGGCCTGGTTGTTGGAGAGATCGCCGTTGACCTGACGCAGTGCGAGGATCAGCGCCATGGTTGAATTATAGTAGTTGGTGGCGAGCAGCGACGGGCTCGGGAAGCGCTTGTTGGGCGGGAAGGCGTCTTGATAGGCCTTCACGAATTTCTGCCAGCCCGGATCCTCCCAGGTGTCGGCCTGTCCGCTCGCCGCGATGGTTCCGATCAGCGCGTTCTTGGCGTTGCCCTTCGACGACAGGATCGTCTGGTCGATCATGATGGAACCGCCCATCAGATGCGCCTTGCCGCCGGCCTGCTGATACTGGTTGAGGAAGTTGACGGCGTCGGCGCCGCCAAGCCCGAGATAGATGGCATCGACGTCGTCGGGCAGGGCAGCGATGACGGAGGCGAAGTCCTTCGTTCCCAGCGGCACCCATTGCCGGTTGGTGACCTGTCCGCCCATGCCGCAGAACTCGAGCACCAGCCCGAACACCTGGGTATAGATGAAGGAATAGTCCTCGCCGACGGTCGCGATCTTGCGATACTTCTTCTCTTCATAGGCGTATTTGCCGAGGCCGATCTGCCACTGCGCGCCGTCCATGTTGTAGCGGAAGAAGTTCGGTGCCGGGTCGACATAGGTCGTTTCCTGCGCACCGGATGCGGCATTGATGAACGTCAGCCCGGGATGGCTCTTGGCAAAATTCTTGACCGCGATGCCTTCGTCGCCGGAGAGCGGCGACAGCAGGATCTGCACCTTGTCCTGCTCGATCAGCTTGCGCACGGCGCGCACGGCGGAGTCCGGCGTTGCATCGGTCGAAGCGACGATGAATTCGAGTTCCTTGTCGCCGACCTTCTTGCCGAGCACGTTAAGCGCGGTCTGGTGGCCGCGCATGCCGTCCTCGCCGAGCACCGTGTAGGTGCCCTCGAGCGTTGCGGTCACGCCCACCTTGATCTTTTCCTGGGCGATCGCCGCGCCCGAAAGAAACAGGCTGCTCAACGCGAGCAGTCCGATGCTGCATTTCGACATGTGCTCCTCCCTGTGTCATCGCTTGTTGCCGCGACGAACCGTATGATGCCCGTGGCTCTCGAAGCCCGCGGCTTTGGAGGAAAGCTAACCGAAGTCGGATGCGCTGCACCCATCGCGGCCTCGTTCGGCTTGACTAGCAGTCTCATTTTTGAATGTTGCGGCGCGAGTGATTTTCGCGGTGCAGCAGGACGCCGCGCTAGCTGTAATCTTCGCCGAGAAACTGGTTGATCGCATCGAACGCCTGCAGACGGTTCTTCTCCAGCAGAACCATGTGCGTGCCTTCGCCAATCTCGACCCATCGCCGGTAGGGCGCATGCTTCAACGAAAGGAAGAAGTTCTGCGCCGAGTCGATAGGAACGTCCTGGTCCCATTCCGCGTGGACCAGGAGCACGGGCACGCGAATGTCGGCGGCGTCATAGAGCCTCTTGCCCGCGGCCCAGTATTCGCGGATGTCCAGGATCGGGCCGTTGACTGCACGCATGATGGCAGGCGCTTGCGCGCTGCCTAGCGGGTCGGTGGCGAGCGAGATATTGGCCCAGCGCTCGAAGCCGCCCGCCGGGATCAAGCTCGATCGTGCCGCTTCCGGCGCAGCCGAAAGCCAGCGCTCCCTGAAGTCCAGCACCGGAACGTTGCGATAGCCGCCGAGGCGCCCGCCAGCATCGATCGGAGCTGGGCCCTGCAGCACCCAAAGCGGCGCGACCAGCGCGAGCTTGACGACCTTGTCGTTGTTGCCTGCGGTGTAAGCGCCGGCCACCGAGCCGCCCCAGGACATTGCAACCAGATTGAGGCGAGCGATCCTGCGCTGCTTCAGGATGTGCGCGACGGCGCTGGCGAGGTCGCGCACGCCGGCCTCGGTGCGCACGAGCGGTTCGGACTGCTCCGGCGGCGCGTCCATCTCGGACGGGCGGGTCGATTGGCCATAGCCGCGCACGTCGAGCGCGAAGACGTCGTAGCCATGGCCGGCGAGATGATCCATGAACGAGAGGCCACCGAGCGGCGTATCGAAAAGGCTTCCCGATGAATAGGTCGCGCCGTGCATCATCAGGATGGTTCGCTCGGCGGAGAAGGTCTCGAGCGCCGCGGGGCGCTTGTTGCGCAAGTGAAGCGAAATTCCCGCCGTGTCGCTCGGGATCATGAGATCCTCGACCACGATCTTGGGCCTGTCGACGCGCGCGCTGGCGTGCTCGTTCATGATCGTTCTCCGTTCAGACGAATTGCCAGGTGAAGCGTCCTCCGGTGCGGCTGACGCGGCCGACCGATGACTGTGCGAAATGGGTGGTGAAGATGATTGAGCCCCGCTCGGCAGCGTCCTCCAGCACGAAGGCGCGCGAGCGCAACGCGGCTTCCGGGAATTCGCAGAAGCAGGAATTGAGCGAAGGCTCATACACCTGGAGCGGGTGGTGCATCACGTCTCCGGCGAACAGCGCCTCCTCGCCGCGTGAGACGAGGCGGATGGAGGCGTGATCGACGCTGTGGCCGGGCGTCGGGACGAACGAGATGCCCTCGATGGCCTCGCTCCCGTCCACAGCGATGAGCCTGGCAAGTCCGGCCTCGATCACCGGCCGGACGCTGTCGTCATAGACACGGTCGGCCGGCTTGCGCAGCGCGGGGCCGAGGGCCGGGGCCGGGCGGGCCGCTCCGGTCGGCTCTGTGCCCGTCGCGAGGCTCTCGCCATAGGCCTGCTCGATCGCGGAGAAGACGTAGGTCGCATTCGGGAAGGTCGGGACCCAGCGTCCCTCGACGAGACGGGTGTTCCAGCCGACGTGATCGGCGTGCACGTGGGTGAGCAGCACGTAGTCGACCTGCTCCGGCGTGACGCCCGCTGCGGCCAGCCGCGCCAGGAACGGTTCGTTGAGCCGGTGAAGCGGCGGAATCTCCGGCCGGTTCTTGTCGTTGCCGGTGGCCGTGTCGATCAGGATCGTGTGGTGCGGCGTCCGGACCAGCCAGCTGTGAATGCTTTGGATGAAGGTACCGGTCGCAGCATCGAACGAGCCCGCCTCCAGGCTGTCGCGATGGCGCTCCAGCGCCCGCGGCTCGCCTCCCGGATAGAGCGCGTCGAACTTGAATGCGGCAAGCCGCAACTCGTCGATCCGCGTGATGGATGCTTCGCCGACGTGATAGGTCTTGGCCGCGTGAATCATCAAGATGTCCTCCACTGGACCGCGGCGTAGGGCTGGTTGCCCGGGCCGCGGTGACGGTGAGGTACGAAGCGCGCCAGGCCTTGGGGAGAGTCGCGGGCTCGATAGGTCCCATCGACATGGTCGATATCGGAAAGGACGCTGGCTCAGCTTTTCACGCCGGCGTTTTGGCCCTAACCCTCGTATCGCGGCTCGTCGCGGTCGCGACATGCCCCAGACGGAGGTGCCACCGATGCAGGATGCGGAACACGGCCGGGGTCGGCCGGCCGATGATAACGATCTCGCCGAGATCGACCTCGGTCTGTTGCTGGCTCTGGAGGCTCTCCTGCGCGAGCGGAACGTGACGCGCGCGGCCTCCCGGCTCAATATCGGGCAGCCTGCGCTCTCGGCGCGGCTGAACCGGCTGCGGCAGATCTTTGCCGATCCGCTGTTCGTACCCGCCGCGAACGGGCGCGGCGTCGTGCCGACGACGAGGGCGGTGGAGCTGCAGACGGCGCTTGCGGACGTGCTCGGCAAGCTCCGTCGCATGGTGGAGGGGCCGGCTGTGTTCGACCCCGCCAAGAGCCAGCGTACCTTCGTGGTTGCCATCCACGAGAATCCGGCCGTGACGCTGGCGCCCGGCCTGGTCGCGCGCTTGACCGCGATGGCCGAGCGGGCGCGGCTCGCCCTTGTTCACCCCGCGCGCGATGTCGTGGATCAGCTCGAAAGGGGAGAGATCGACATCCTGGTGACGGGCGCCGACCGCGCACATGGCGAGCTGATGCAGCGGCCGCTGTTCGAAGACGGCTTCCTGTCCGCACAGCGCAAGGGTCATCCCCGCGGCATCGGTCCGCTCGATCTCGACAGCTTTTGCGCGCTCGACCATCTGTTGATTTCCGCCGATGGCGGCGGTTTCTCGGGCCTGGTCGACGACGCGCTGGCGGTGCTCGGCCGCTCTCGGCGCGTTGCCGTCTCGATCCAGACCTATGCGCTGGCGCCGGTCATCCTTGCGCACAGCGACTGCATCTGCACCCTTCCGCGGCGCTTCCTGATCCGCTTCGCCCACGAGCTCGATCTCACGCCCCCGCCGCTCGATCTGCCGCCCGCTCGCATCGTCGCGCTGTGGCATCCGCGCAATCAGGAGGACAAAGGCCACGCCTGGCTTCGCGAGTGCCTATACCAGGCGGCTGCCGCTTGATCGCGACGTGCCCTCACGTGGGGAGGAGCGGCGCTGTCAGGTTGTAAGTTCCGATTTCTGGAATGAAGTCGGCCAGCTTGCATTCGTTGCGTCCGGTATGCCGCCTGCCGCCTTCCTGAGCTGCGTGCCGAGATGGGCAGGTGCCTCGAAGTATCACCGGATCGCCATTACCGCCGGCTTTCGCCCCTTGTATCCTTGCTCGATGCCGAGCGCAGGAGAGCGCATGATGCGCCGGGCCTGACGACCGGCGGCAAGCCCGTAGCGAGCCCCCCGGCTGGCCACTGACATTGCCGGCGGGCGATCGCCCGAGAAGCCAGCTGGCGATCCATTGATTGCATCATCCGGACCCGCTCCCGCGCTGACGATTGACAGCGAATTATTACATGTCTAAAAATATGCAAATTCATATAATCCGTGAGATGCCTGAATGGACGTGCATCCGCTCAAGCTCAAGGTCAGGTCGTATGTCGCGGAGACGCCGTTCATACGGAGCCTTGTGTTTGGTGTGGAGGACGGCGTCGTGCCGCAATGGCAGGCAGGCGCGCATCTCCGCGTCGCGCTCCCCAATGGCGGAGACCGGCCGTACTCGCTGATGGCGTTGCCGGGACTTCCTGAAGATGCGCTGGCGCTAGGTGTCCTGCGCGAAGAGGCCTCGAGCGGCGGCTCGCAATTCATGCACGCGCTCAAGGTCGGCGACGTCGTGAAGGCGAGCGCGCCGGTCAACAATTTCCGACTGCACGAGGGAGCAGCGCCGGCGCTGCTGTTCGCCGGCGGCATCGGCATCACGCCCGTTCTGTCGATGGCGGCGGAACTGGCGGCGCGGGGAAGCTCATATCGCCTGCACTATGCCGGGCGCACGCAAGGATTGCTGGCGTTTCTGCCGCAATTGCAGGAGATCTGCGCCGGAGGGCTGTCCGTCCACTACGACAGCGATGAATCCCGCCTCGACATTGCCGCGGCGCTCGGCGATGCCGCAGCAAACGCCCACGTCTATGTCTGTGGCCCTTCGGGCATGATCGACGCGGTGAAGGCCGGTGCGGCCGCCGCCGGGGTGTCAGCCGATCGCGTTCATTACGAGCTCTTCAAGTCCGAGCAGCCGTCATCGCCTGACCGGCCGTTCGAGGTCGAGATCAAGTCGACCGGGCAGGTTGTCGGCGTTGCTGCGGGGCAGACCATCATCGAGGCGCTGGAGGCGGCCGGTTTCGACGTGCTCTACGACTGCCGGCGCGGCGATTGCGGCATTTGCCAGTGCGGCGTGATCGCGGGAGTCCCCGATCATCGCGACGTCATCCTCAGCGACGAGGAGAGGGCGTCCAACAAGGTCATGCAGATCTGCGTGTCACGCGCGAAGTCGGAACGTCTGGTGCTGGATCTCTAGGGGAGGCGAGGGACGTCATGAAAAGATACGGCGGGAATGCCCGTGCGATTGCGGCGCTGGTGCGCGAGGCCGAGGTGCATCGCGAAGTCTATGTCGACCCCGAGATCTTCGAGCTCGAGATGGAGCACCTGTTTCCCAACAGCTGGGTCTATGTCGGCCATGCCAGTCAACTTGCAAAACCCGGCGATTTCATCACGGCCAATATCGGCCGGCAGCCGGTCATGGCCAGCCGCCATACCGACGGCTCCATCCATGTGTTCTACAATCGCTGCCCGCACAAAGGCGTGAAGATCGCGTCCGAACCCTGCGGCACCACCGGAAAGTTCTTCCGCTGCCCCTATCACGCATGGTCTTTCAAGACCGACGGCTCGCTGCTCGCGATCCCGCTGAAGAAGGGCTACGAGGGCACCGGCTTCGGCGACACCCAAGCGAATGAGGGGTTGTCGAAGGTCAGGAACGTCGTCATTTATCGTGATTTCATCTTCGCTCGCCTGAGCGTTTCAGGCGTCTCCTTCGAGGATTATTTTGGCGAAAGTCTTTCGACCATCGACAACATGGTCGACCGATCGCCGGAGGGGAAGCTCGCAGTCGAGGCGACGCCGATCCGCTACATGCACACGTGCAATTGGAAGATGCTGGTCGAGAACCAGACCGACACCTGCCATCCGATGGTGGCGCATGAGAGCTCGGCCGGCACCGCGGTCAAGGTCTGGAAGCGCGAGCAGGGCGATTCCACGGAAACACCGATGGCGGTGCAGCTCTACGGTCCCTTCATGAGCCCGTACGAGTTCTACGAGCAGAGCGGCATCCGGATCTGGCCGAACGGCCACGGCCACACCGGCGTCGCCAACTCCATCCATTCGAACTATTCGGATATCCCGGGCTATCTCGACCAGATGGTCGCAGCCTATGGCGAGCAGCGCGCGCATGAGATCCTTGGCGAGGTCAGGCACAACACCGTCTACTTCCCGAACATCATGGTGAAGGGCGCTGTCCAGATCCTGCGCAATTTCATCCCGATCGCAGTCGACAAGACGCTGGTCGAGAGCTGGGTCTATCGCCTGGTCGGCGCGCCCGACAAGCTCTACGAGCGCGCATTGATGTACAACCGCTTCATCAACGCGCCGACCTCGATTGTCGGCCACGACGACCTCGAAATGTATGAGCGGGCGCAGGAAGGACTGAAGTCCAACGGCAATCAATGGGTCAATCTGCGGCGGCTCTACGACGGCCATGAAGAGCAGGACGTCACGGCGGTGATCAACGGCACGTCCGAGCGGCAGATGCGCAACCAGTTTCACGCCTGGGCGAAATTCATCACCATGGACATGGACAAGCGCATCGAGGCTGCGGAATGATCGGCGAGAAGACCATCACGGACTTCATCTATCGCGAGGCGGAGCTGCTCGACACCATGGAGTGGCAGGCCTGGCTCGATCTGTTTCACCCCGAAGGGCGTTATTGGATGCCGCTGGAATGGCAGCAGCAGGATCCGGTGCTGCAGCCGTCCCTGATGTACGAGGATCTGCTGCTCCTGAAGGTGCGGGTCGAGCGGCTCGCCGGCGAGCGCACCTTCAGCCAGAAGCCGAAGAGCCGTTGCCATCATCTGCTCCAGGCACCGCGGATCGTCGCGTGCGATCCTGCTGCCGGAATGTTCAAGGCACGGACTTCCTACATCTACACCGAGACGCGGGGCGATACGCTGGAGCGCTATTCGGGATGGGCCTCGCACGAGCTCGTGCAGGTCGGCGATGCCCTGAAAATCAAGCTGAAGCGCGTCGATCTCGTCAATTTCGATGCGCCGTTCGGCAACATCCAGCTTTTCATGTGAGACTGCCTTGACCGCTGCGACCACTGTCCATGCCCGTTTTCAAGAGACCGCGCGCCGCCGCGGCGAGGCGGGTTTCCTCAACGTGCTGCCGGAGACCGCAGGCATCTACGGCATCGCGGCGGGCGAGATTTCCTACCGCGCGATGCTCGACCGGGTCGAGCGCCGTCGCGCGGCGTTCGCGAGCCGCGGCTATGGCGAAGGCCACCGGGTCGGGCTGCTGCTCCAGAACAGGCCTGTCTTCATCGAGCTGTGGTTCGCGCTCAATGCGCTCGGCGTCTCGGTGGTGCCGATCAATCCGGACCTCCGTCTCAGCGAGCTCGAATACATCATCGGGCATTCCGAGATGAATGCTGCGTTCGTCCTCACCGAACGGCGCGAGGAGGTGGAGCTGGCCGCGCGTCAGGCCGGCCGGCCAATCCCTGTCGTGGACGATCAGGACGACGTTCCCGCACCCTTCGGCGGTGCGCGGTCCTCGACCTCAGCTAGCGAGGGGAGCGAATGCGCGCTGCTCTATACGTCGGGGACGACGGGCCAGCCCAAGGGCTGCGTGCTCACCAACACCTATTTCCTGCATTCCGGAAACTGGTATCGCGACGTCGGCGGGCTGATCAACCTCAAGCCGAACGGCGAGCGGATGATCACGCCGTTGCCGCTGTTTCACATGAACGCGATGGCGGTGTCTCTGATGGCGATGCTGTCGGTCGGCGGCTGCCTGACCATGCTCGATCGCTTCCACCCGCGCAGTTGGTGGGCCTCGGTGCGCGACAGCCGTGCCACCTGCCTGCATTATCTCGGCGTGATGCCCTCGATGCTGATGAGCGCGCCGCCATCGGAGCTGGACCGCGCGCACAGCGTACGCTTCGGCTTCGGCGCCGGCGTCGACAAGCTGTTGCATGCGACGTTCGAGCAGCGCTTCGGCTTTCCGCTGCTGGAGGCCTGGGCGATGACCGAGACCGGCAGCGGCGGCGTCATCGCCGCCAATGTCGAGCCGCGCAAGGTCGGCACCAGCTGTTTTGGCCGCCCGGCCCCCGAGATCGAGGTTCGGATCGTCGATGACGGCGGCAATGATGCGCCGGTGGATGTGCCCGGCGAGCTGCTGGTGCGGCGCGCCGGCGCTGATCCGCGCTACGGCTTCTTCCGCGAGTATCTCAAGAACGAGGCTGCCACCATCGAGGCGTGGGCCGGCGGCTGGCTGCACACTGGCGATATCGTGTCGTGCGATGCGGACGGCGACCTGCACTTCGTCGATCGCAAGAAAAACGTGATCCGTCGCTCCGGCGAGAACATTGCAGCGGTCGAGGTCGAATCCGTCCTCAACCGGCATCCCGCGATCCGGCAAGCCGCGGTTGCGGCGACGCCGGACCAGGTGCGCGGCGACGAGGTTGCGGCGGTCATCATCACTGAGAAGGCCGGCGCGGACCGCGCGCTCGCCGAAGAGATCGTGCGCTGGAGCCTCGAGCAGATGGCCTATTACAAGGCGCCGGGCTGGATCTGCTTCGCCGACAGCCTGCCGCTGACCGCGACCGAGAAGATCCAGCGCGGCGGGTTGAAGGATTTCGTCGGGAAGCTGATGGGCGAGGGCGCGTTCTTCGATCTGCGTGACCTCAAGAAGCGGCAAGTCTGATCAAGAAGGTCTGATCAAAGAAGGTCTGATCATGAGCGAGATCCGCACCACCCTCATCACCGGCGGCAATTCGGGGATCGGCGAGGCCCTAGCGAAGAAGCTCGTCGCGCGCGGGCAGCGCGTGGTCTCGGTCGGGCTGGAGAAGCCCGGCTGGACACATGATCTGCTCGCTTCCTATCGCGCCGACCTCACCAATATCGAACAGACGCGTGCGATCGCGCAGGAGATCTGCCGGGATCACGCCGTTGACAGCCTGGTCCACAATGCCGGAATCATCCTGCCGAACCTGCTGCCCCACGCCAAGCCGGAAGACATATTGATGCTGGCGCAGTTGCATCTGGGCGCGCCGATGCTCCTGACCCAGGCGGCGCTGGAAGGGATGCGTGCGCGCCGCTTCGGGCGCATCGTGTTCGTCTCTTCGCGCGCCGCGATGGGGGCAGTGACGCGCTCGGCCTATTCGGCCACCAAGGCCGGCGTGCACGGCATGGCAAGGACCTGGGCGCTGGAGCTTGCCGCGAGCGGCATCACCGTGAATGTCGTCGCCCCGGGGCCGATCCTGACCGATAATTTCTGGGGCATCATCCCGAAGGGCTCCGAGCAGCAGGAGCGGATGGCGCGCAACGTTCCGGTCGGGCGGCTCGGCTCGCGCGAGGACGTCGCGCACGCAATCTCGTTCTTCCTCGACGAGCACTCCGATTTCGTCACCGGCCAGGTGCTCTATGTCTGCGGCGGTACCAGCCTCGTCGGCCTCGGGCCGTAGTTCCCTAGCATTCAAGCACGACGAGATTGGTACGGAGCTTCGCCGCCGGTTCACCTCTCCCTACGGGAGAGGTGTATTGAGCCCGCCGGCAGACCGATCGAGCCCAAATCATCAAGTTCTAGATCTGGTTCTGGCGGATATTCTCGACCATCTTGGCCAGCACGCGCGCACAGACCTCGATGTCGTCGGGCTCGATGCCCGCGACCAGCTTGTCGTAATTGTTCGCCATGATGGGCCAGATCTTGCGCAGCAGCGCTTCGCCCTCCGGCGTCAGGCCGACGACGCGGCGCCGCTGGTCCTCCTCGGCGATCTCGCGCTTGACGAGGCCCGACGACACCATGGACTCCACCATGCGGCTCGCCGTCGACTGCTCGGTCACCGCGAGAACGGCGACTTCGTTGACGGTGAGGTTCTTGTAGATGAACAGCACCGACAGCGTCCGGAACACGACATTGTTGATGCCGTGCTCGCTCAAATCGCGGTTCTGATCCAGGTTCCAGCGATTGGCGAGCCGGTTGAACAGATACGGAATATAGGTTTGCAGCTGGTCCCTCGTCCTCGGCGGACCCGACTTCCATCTGCTCTTGGATTCTCTGGCCATTATCTCTTGCGACTTTGCTTCTTGCTCTCGGTATGAAGTTTCGAGGAAAGCGATTTCAGCACGGACAGCGCGGTGTCCAGCTCCCGGGCCGGGACGTTCTCGAGCCGTCTGGCGAGATGCTTCTTGTGGATTTCGGCGGCCTGCCGGAACAGAGCTTCGCCTTTCGGCGTCAGGCGCACGATGAAGGACCGCCGGTCCTCGCTCGACATCTCCCTGCTGATGAGGTCGTCGGCGAGAAGACGTTGCACCAGCCCCGAGACATTGCCGCCGGTCACCTTCAGATTTTGCGACAATTGTCCGAGCGCGAGGCCCTCCCGGTAACGATCGAGCTGGGCCAGCACGTCGAACTTTGCCAGCGACAGGCCGAACTCCGAATTGAGCATCGAATTGAGCGAGGCGAACAGCTCACCATGCAGCGACAGCAATTGAAGCCAGAGCCGGGTTTCGATCTGCCCAGGGACGGGAACAACGTTCTCCTTGAGTGCTGCCGTCATCGCATGACCATCGAGTACAGAATGTCTCGTCGAGTGAAGGGAATTACCGCGGGTCTTTCGCTCCGATTAACAACCTGAGAATCGTAGTCAAGCCGTCCGATCCTGACCTCCTGAGGGGCGAACGGCAATCCAATCCTGCGTCCGGCGCCCGTGGAATCATGCGAAAGTCTTGATGGTCTGGATCACGCCGTCGAGCGCCGTTCCGGCGCTGTCCTTCAGCGCGGCCTCGCGCAGGCGGCGCGCCCAGTCGGCGGCATCCTCGCGGCGCTCCACCAGCTTGATCGCCGCGAGCGTCCTGTCGAATTTCGACAGCCCCCGGCTGTGGGTGTCTGAATAGCCTTTGACGAGGCGTCGGCATTGCAGGATCTCGACACCGAGCTGGTAATTGGTCCCGACCGCCTCGGTCGCGGCCTTGAGCCATGAATCCCGGTGCGCCGTCTCGACGGCGTGACGCAGCGAGCGGCGGCGCAGGCCGCGCATCCCGCCGACGACATAGAGGGCCAGGAACCAGGGCAGCGAGTAGGTTCGCACCCGGCGTCCCCGGTTGACGCGGCGATCGAGCCAGCCGAGCAGGCGCGGCCGCGCGCCGAGCCAGCGGCCGAAACCTGCCGGCAGCATGCCCATCACTTCCTCCATGCGGGGATGCATGAACTCGGTGGTCTGGAGCACCTGTCCGTTCGACATCTCGAGCTCGCTCTCGATGCGCGCGCGGCGGCCGGCGCGCGTCTTGAGGTCGGCGACGCGGATGACGTCGTCATAGGTCATGGCGTTGGCGAGGTACTTTGCCGCGGCTTCCGTGAAGGCATAGGCATGTGCGCCGCCGCCGGCGTTTCGGTCGGCTGCGTGCAAGGTCTTGAGGATGTCGAGATATTCGCCGCCATAGGCGAGGTCCTGAAAGTCGATCACCTTCCGCAAGCCTGCACGAGCCATGCTGAGTGCAGGCTCGGGCAGCTCCTGATTCAATCTTGCGACAAGCTTGCCGAGCCGCGGATCGGGCGCCGCGGAAGAGGGGATAGTGTCGGCCGGTTTGGCTGGTACGGGCGCCGCAACTTCGGTCGGGCCGGTCTTGACCCGCGCGAAGGCGGCCTCGAAGGTCTCGACGCTGGCCTTCGCGCCTTTGCCGCCGCTGCGGATGACGTCGAGATAGCTGTCGCGACTGAACGGCAGCACGCCTGCGCCTGCGAGCGCGCCGAACATCGCGGCCGAGATGACGCTGCCATGCGCGATCGCCAGCGCGTTCAGATCGAAGATGATCTCGGTCTTCGCCGCAATTCCGATGGCGCCGGTCACGGCGCCGCCATCGGCGATGCCGTTGCCTGGGGCGATCTTCTCGCCGATCGCAAACGAGCGGTGGTTGGACGCGATCAGCGTGGTGCGATCCGGCGTCACGAGGCCGCGCAGGATCGATCGACCGGCTTCCATGAATTCCGCCGCCATCACCACGTCGACGTCGCCGGGGGTGGGCATCAGCGACAGGATCGGCTTGCGGCCGTCGAGCGGCGGCATCGCCTCGATATAGTAGATGGTGGCGCCGGTGCGCTGGGCGACGCCGGGCACCGAGGTAGACTGCGCGACCCAGCCATGGTTCTCGGCGAGCTGAACGATCCAGTCCGTCAGGACGCCGCCGCCCTGGCCCCCCATCGCGACAATCGCGATCGAGATCGGCCGCTCGGTCGCTTCGCCTGCGGCGGGGAGCGCCAGCCGGACCGTCTCGTCCCTCATGCCAGTGCCTCGAGCGCCGGCCGCCGGCGGTCGCGCCGACGCTGCAGCCAGCCGATCACGCTCATGGCGACCCTGGATTTGAACATGTCCCAGCGAGTCGGATTATGGATGACGTCGGCTCGATAGAACGAGGGGCAGAGCACGGCGGCCTCGGAGACCTCGCCGCAATTGCCGCAGCCGACGCAGGAGTTGTCGATCGCCGCGACCGGATCGTCGCGCAAGGGGTCGTCGAGCTGCTTCACCGACAGAGACGGGCAGCCGGAGAGGCGGATGCAGGCATGGTCGCCGGTGCAGACGTCTTCGTCGACGCCAAAGCGCTCCTTGACGATGCGCGTCCCGTCCTTGATCGCCTTGTTGATCTGCGGCTTCACGCGCCGCTGCTTGTTCAGCATGCATTCGGAGGACGCGACGATGACCTTCGGGCCTTCCTCTTTCGTCGTCAGCGCTTCCTTCAGCGTGTCACGCATCTTGCCGACGTCGTAGGTGCGGTCGAGCTGGCGCACCCACTGGCCGCCGATGCCCTTCACCGCCTGCACGATCGAATTGTTGGTCTTGCGGCGCTTGTTGACCGCGCGCGAGGACAGGATGTCCTGACCGCCCGTGGCAGAAGTGTAGTAATTGTCGACGATGACGAACACGCCGTCATGCTTGTTGAACACGGCGTTGCCGATGCCGCTGGTCAGTCCGTTGTGCCAGAAGCCGCCGTCGCCCATCACCGCGATCGAGCGCTTGTCCGCCTTGACGTTGAAGGCCGAGGTCGAGGCCGGGCCGAGGCCGAAGCCCATCGTGGTCGCGCCGATGTTGAACGGCGGCAGGATCGAGAACAGATGGCAGCCGATGTCCGCGGAGACGTGGTGCTGGCCGAGCTCTTCCTCGACCAGCTTCATGGCGGCGAAGATCGGCCGTTCCGGGCAGCCGGTGCAAAGCCCGGGCGGGCGCGCCGGCACCACCTGCTTGAGCTTCTCGACCGCAGGGTGATTGAGCACGGGCGCTGCGTCCGGCGCCGGCGGCCGGTTGCCGAGCAGCCGCGGCTCGGTCTTCTCCAGGAATTCCCTGACGCCACCGAGCAGCACCTGAGCGGTGTAGTCGCCGCCCATCGGCAGCACGTCCTTGCCGTGGACGCGCGCCTGGATGTCCTTGCGGCGCAAGACCGTATTGATCGCCTGCTCCAGATATTCCGGCTGGCCTTCCTCGACGATGAGAACGGCCTCCTTGTCGACGCAGAATTCGGCAACCTCGGTGTCGATCACGGGGTAGGTGACGTTCATGATGTAGAGCGGGATCTGGGTGTTGCCATAGGCATCCGACAGCCCGAGATATTGCAGCGCACGGATGACGTTGTTGTACATCCCGCCCTGCATGATGATGCCGACCTTGCCGTGCTTCGGCCCCATCCACTCATTCAGCTTGTTGTCGCGAATGAATCCGATAGCCGCGGGCATCCGCGTCTTGATCTTCTCCTGCTCGTGCTCATAGGCCGCCGGCGGCAGCACGATGCGGTTGACGTCACGCTTGGGATTGTTGAGCGCGTCCTTGATGGTGTGCGCCGGCCTGACATTGTCCTTGCAGGCGAAGCTGCCGTGCATGTGGCAGGCGCGCACGCGCACCTCCAGCATGACCGGCGTGTTGGAGACTTCGGAGAGCTCGAAGCCTTTCTCGATCAGATTGACGATGCATTCATGCTCGGGGCGGGGATCGAGCAGCCACATCTGCGACTTCATCGCGAAGGCGTGGGTACGCTCCTGCATGATGGAGGAGCCTTCGCCATAGTCCTCGCCGACGATGATCATGGTGCCGCCGGTGACACCGCCCGAGGCGAGGTTGGCAAGAGCGTCGGAGGCGACGTTGGTACCGACGGTCGACTTCCACGCAACCGCGCCGCGCAGGGGATACATCACCGATGCCGACAGCATCGCCGCGGCGGCGGCTTCGTTGGCCGAGCTCTGGAATACGACGCCGAGATCGTCGAGCACGTCCTTGGCGTCGGCCAGCACATCCATCAGATGCGAGATCGGCGAGCCCTGGTAGCCGCCGACATAGGCGACGCCCGATTGCAGCAACGCCTTGGTGATGGCGAGGATGCCTTCGCCGCGGAACGTGTCGCCATCGCCCAGCCGGAGATCCTCGACCTCGCGAGCAAAAGACCGTTCAGCCATTGCACCCTCCAGAAATATGCGATAGCATACGTTTACATGTGAAGTAAGTCAACGCCGCGCCATGCTATCACGCTTGGGGATGCTCTCTCCGACAAGGCGGTCATGAGCCAGCGACAGGGTAGGGCCGATGCTGAAGCTGCCTCGCTTTAAAGCTGCCGCCGTCCAGGCTTCACCAGTCTATCTCAACGCAAGCGCGACCGCGGAGAAGGCGGCTTCACTGGTCCGTGAGGCCGCAGCCAACGGGGCGAAGCTCGTCGCGTTCCCCGAAGTGTTCGTTCCCGGATATCCCTATTGGAACTGGATCACCGATCCCGTCACCGGCAGTGCATGGTTCGAGAAGCTCGCCAAGGCGTCGGTGCTGGTGCCGGGGCCGGAGGTCGAAATCGTCCGCAAGGCCGCGCGCGATACGGGATGCCACGTCGTGCTCGGCGTGAACGAGCGCAGCCCGGTCTCGCTCGGCGCGATCTACAATACGCTGGTTTTCATCGGTCCTGACGGCGCCTTGCTCGGCAAGCATCGCAAGCTGGTGCCGACCTGGGCAGAGAAGCTGACCTGGACCGGCGGTGACGGGTCGAGCCTGCGCGTCTATGATACCGAGATCGGGCGTCTCGGAGGCCTGGCCTGCGGCGAGAACACCAACACGCTGGCGCGCTTTGCGCTGCTCGGGCAGGGCGAGCTCGTGCACGTCGCCAGCTACATCTCGCTTCCCGTCGCGCCCCCCGACTATGACATGGCGGAGGCGATCAAATTGCGCGCGATTGCCCACTCCTTCGAAGGCAAGATCTTCACGATCGTCTCCTGCTCGACCGTGTCGGAGGAGATCATCGCGGCGATGGAGACCGTCGTTTCCGACGCTCGCGCACGTCTGCAACGGAAGTCGAGCGCATTCTCCGGTATCATCGGTCCGGACGGGCGCGTGGTCGGCGATCCCTTGATCGACGACGAAGGCATCGTCTATGCCGACATCGACCTCGAGCGCTGCATCCAGCCGAAGCAGATGCACGACATCGTCGGGCACTATAACCGGTTCGACGTTTTCGATCTGCGGGTCAACCGTCGTCCGCAGACGCCGCTCGGTCTGGCAGAGGCGGAAGCCGCCGCCGGACAAGAGCAGGCGGGTTTCTCGTCGATTCCAGGTAGATCGGAATGACGGGCTGGTCCCTTGAGGGTGCGATCATAAGACAGGACTTGGAGGATAGGATGCGCGAGAACGTGATCGGCCGGGCCAATGTCGAGGACACCCCCGAGCTCGAGGCCTATTACAAGGATCTCGAAAGGTACGAAGCCGGAGCGCTCTGGACCGTCGCCAACAAGATCGAGCCGTGGGCGCCGCAATCGGCCTCGGTTCCCGTGCTCTGGCGCTACAAGGATCTGCGTGAGCACGTGCTGCGCTCGGTCGAGCTGGTCTCGCCCGAGAAAGCCGGGCGGCGCGTGATCTATCTCAACAATCCCGGGCGGCGCGACGTGTCGGCCGCGGTCGGCTGGCTCTATTCCGGATTGCAGGTGATGCATCCCGGCGAGGTCGCCACGGCCCATGCCCACTCGGCCTCGGCGCTGCGCTTCATCATGGAGGGCGCGGGCGCCTACACCATCGTCGACGGTCACAAGATGACGCTGGGCGCGCGGGATTTCGTGCTGACGCCGAACGGCACCTGGCACGAGCATGGCGTCGAAGGCAACGGCTCGGTCTGCATCTGGCAGGACGGCTTGGACATCCCGCTCGTCAACGCGCTGGAAGCCAATTTCTTCGTCGTGCATCCGAACATCCAGCAGGAGCCGTCCGGCTATCCCGTGGACGACATGACCCGGACCTGGGGCAATCCCGGTCTTCGGCCGGCGGATTCGCGCTGGTCGAAGGGTTATTCGCCGATGTTCAAATATGAGTGGGAGCCGACCTACGAGTCCTTGCAGAAATATGCGGCCGCGACCGATGGCTCGCCCTATGACGGCATCCTCATGAACTACGTCAACCCGGTCACCGGCGGGCACGTGATGCAGACGATCGGTGCGAGCATGCAGCTGCTGCGCCCCGGCGAGAAGACCAAGTCGCATCGGCACACCGGCAGCTTCATTTACCAGGTGGCCAAGGGACGCGGCTATTCGATCATCGGCGGCAAGCGGCTCGAATGGGAAGAGCGCGACATCTTCTGCGTTCCGTCCTGGGCCTGGCACGAGCACGGCAATGCCTCAGCGAGCGAGGATGCCTGCCTGTTCTGCTTCAACGACCTGCCCGTCATCGAAAGCCTCGGGCTCTATCGGGAAGAGGCCTATGGCGACAATGGCGGTTATCAGTCGGTTGCCGCCTGACATGCCCTTGCAGAATTCAACCAGAACAGCCGGATAGAAGCCTTCATGCGTCTCGTCACCTACACCTTGGGCTCCAGCGGTGCCCGTCTTGGAGCCCTGGTCAATGGACTGGTCGTCGATATCGAGCACCTTGGTGCGTCCAGCGGAGTGACATGGCCGAGTGACATGCTGTCGTTCATCGACAACAGCGTGACCCTGCTGCCTGCCCTCAGGGATGCACTGGCGGACGCCGATGGCCGCTTCCCGGCCGGCTCGGCGATTGCGGTCGAGGATGTAAAGCTGCAGGCGCCGATCCCGCGGCCGCGGAAAAACATCTTCGGCATCGGGCTGAACTACCGGGCGCATGTGGCCGAATCCGCCAAGAACCTGGATACGGACAAGGACCTGCCGAAGCAGCCGGTCGTCTTCTCCAAGCCGCCGACCTCGGTGATCGGCCCGGGCGCGGCGATCCAGCACAATGCGAAGATGACGCAGCAACTCGACTGGGAAGTCGAACTCGCCGTCATCATCGGCAAGACCGCAACGCGCATCACGACCGACAAGGCGATGGACCACGTCTTCGGCTATTCGGTGATGATCGACATTTCCGCGCGCGACAATCGCCGCGCCGGACAGTGGATTTTCTCCAAGGGCATGGACACGTATGCGCCGTTCGGCCCCTGCATCGTGACCGCGGACGAGATTGCCGATCCGCACGATCTGCGGCTGTGGCTGACCAAGAACGGGGTCACGAAGCAGGACTCCAACACCAAATACATGATTTTCGACATTCCGGTGCTGATAGCGGACATTTCGTCGGGCATGACGCTCGAGCCGGGCGACATCATCGCCACCGGTACGCCTGAAGGCGTCGGCGCCGGCATGAGCCCGCAGGAATGGCTTTGGCCGGGCGACGTGGTCGAGGCCGGCATCGACGGCGTCGGTGCCATCCGCCACCCCGTCGTTGCGATCTGATGACGAATTTTTCGTTCGATCGCGAGCTCAGGTTCGGAGATTGCGACCCCTCGGGGATCGCGTACTTCCCGTCCTATTTGAACATCCTCAACGGCGTCGTCGAAGATTTCTGGGCGCGGATCGGCTTTCCATGGCCGGAGCTGATCACGGTCCGGAAGATCGGAACGCCCACGGTGCACCTGAACTGCGATTTCTCCCGGCCGTCGATGTTCGGCGATCTCCTGACATTCAACCTGCGCATCATCATGGTCGGTGGGTCGTCTCTCCATCTCGAGCATATCATCTCCGGCGCGAATGGCCCGCGCTGGCGCGCGCGCCAGATCCTTGCTGCGACCTCGCTGGTCGATCATCATGCGATCCCATGGCCCGATGACATTCGCCTCGCACTGATGGCGCATGTGAGTGTGGGCGAGGGGACCGAGGCAACGCCCGCATGATCTCGCTGTTCATGGCATTCTCCGATTCCACAGACGAACGGCGAGTTCGTCCCGATGAGGTTGCCTCTGTGGCGGAGCGCGTCGGATCGATCCCCGACATGACCGAGGCCCTGCTGTTCACGCCGCTCGAACAGTCGGTCGACCATCCATACAAGGCCGACGGCACCGGCCCCGCCTTTGCGCTTCAACTCCGGTTTCCCGACCTGTTCGCCTGCGAGGCGGCAATGGACCGCGGCGGCGTCCTCGCCAACCTCGCAACAGGGGCCGGGCTATCCGGCCTCACCGGACTCGATGTCGCACACCAGGTGATGCTGACGCGCGCGTTTCCCGTCGATGTCGCGGAGCACCCGGCGGGAACGACCACTCCGTGCAGTTACCTCGTGCACTATCCCGGCCCGGCCGAGGATATGAACGCCTGGAACCTGCATTATCTGGAGCACCACCCGTCGATCATGCGGACCTTCCCGAACGTTCGCCAGATCGAGATCTACACCCGCGTCGACTGGGTCGACCGGTTGCCGTCGCAGCGCGTCGAGCACATGCAACGCAACAAGCTGGTGTTCGATAGCCCAGAAGCCCTCGCGCACGCACTCGGCTCCGACGTGATCAAGCAGATGCGTGCGGACTTCGCGAAATTCCCGCCATTCGCAGGCGGCAACAAGCATTTTCCGATGCTGACGCGGGTGGTGGCGGCGAGGTCCTAGGCCGCGTACCCATAGCCCGGCGGCGTAGTGCGGCCAAAAGCAATGTCCGCTTTGCTCCTATAGCGACCGAGTTCGTGCGGCGGGGCAGTATGTCGCGATTGGGCACAAGGAGACACCGGTCTCAGTTCTAGGTATGGCTTCAAGCTCGAATTAACTCGCCTCTACCAGTATCTCCGTGGCGAGGGCCTGAAATGTTGGAATGGCTGGAATTAAGCGGACTGGGGCCGCACTTGGCCCGCGTCCGCCGTTGGCTGGACAAAATGCCGAACCGCGAGTTCTCTCAACTTGGTGTTGCGGGTAAGTTTGGCCGCCTTATGCTGGTGTTGTTGGTCCTCGGCTTGCTTCTCGCACCAGCCATCTGGTTCCTCGCCAAATAGTAAGCGGACGGTGCTTGAGGCTCGGCCACATCGATGGCTAGGACGACGACATCTGCCTCGGGTCAAAAGCCGCCGATTTGTCCAGTGGTCGGGCGCCACACGCAGACATCCGCATGGTGCTTCGCATGTTCAGAGTAATGTATGCTCGCTCTGGAAGCCGCTAGGAGTGGGACCTTGCCTCCAACGTTCATGTATTTTGTAGCCTTGTCGGTTTGGATACCCTTTGCGTCTCTGGTCTGGCTTTTGGCTGGCGTGATGGCACTCAACTCAGGTACCCGCCGTAAAGGATTGGCGCTTGCTCTAGCAATGATTGCGACTTTTCCGTCTGTCTTCCTTTTCCAAGCTGCCGCCGCACCTTTCGTAGCAGCAGTGGTTGTCGGTGCAGCATGGCTGTCGGGCATCCTGGACCCCGCGTCAAAGGCCACACACGTCACGACAACGGACTGGTGATTGCAACAATCTCGGGGATGGTGCTGCTCGCTTTCGTAACAATGCTAACCGTGTCCATCTTTGGATTCTTCGAGGGGTGGCTGCTGGGGTGGCGCTGCCCTCATGGGGAGCGTTTCCGCGATGTGATCAAGCGCGGACCAGCGGCTCGTCTCCTTCGGCGAATGGGGCTCATAAAGCTGCGCCACGCTTCATAGACGTTTCCGCTATGGGTTAAAGGCTGCCTTCGGCGGCCCCACGATAGCTTTCCGCTCAGCCCTCGGAAGCCGACCGCGCGAGGCCACCAGCCGAAATCCGCCACGGGCCAAAAGCAGACGAAGTCACGAACATCTATTTTCTGAATCTGCAACCGACGGACTGGATCCGGTTAGCCGCACGCGGGACAAAACGGTTGCATTTGCAACGATGCTGCTCTAAAGGCTCTGCATGATCGAGTTTGTGCACATCGCAACCAAGTATTACGCGACGTTTCCATAGGGAGCGGCGCGTTTCGATCATGTCTTGAAACAAGCCGCTGTCGGGCGGCTTTGTTATTCCGGAGACCTCCTGACGGCAATTCCAGGAGATTCCGATGAAAGATTTTGGGTTTTCAGTCGACCAATTCCAGCCCCGATCTCAGGCTCTGAGAACGCTGATCGAACGCGGCCACTTAAATCAAGCTACCAACTTAGCTGGCATCGACGCCGCGTTTGAAGCGGGCATCGTCACCGCTTATGTCGGCTTCGACGCGACGGCAGATAGCCTCCACGTGGGCCACCTTCTGCCGATCATGACGTTGCGCCGTCTTCAGCAGGCTGGCCATCGACCGATTGTTTTAATCGGCGGGGGTACCACGAGAATTGGTGATCCAAGCTTCCGTTCGGATGCTCGTCCCATGCTCTCTGATGCTCAGATTGCGGCTAATATTGACGGCATCAAAACAGTGTTCGAACGCCTTCTGACTTTTGGCGACGGCCCAACCGATGCTGTGATGGTCAACAATGCCGATTGGTTGGACAGTGTCCGCTGGATCGACATGCTTCGCGAGGTCGGGCGGCACTTCTCGATCAATCGAATGCTCTCGTTCGACAGCGTGATATCGAGACTTGAGAAACAGGAGAATCTGACCTTCTTAGAGTTCAATTACATGATCCTTCAAGCGTTCGATTTTCTGGAGCTTTCCCGTCGATGCAATTGCGGCTTGCAAATGGGGGGAGCTGATCAATGGGGTAACATCGTGAGCGGAATCGACCTGATACGGCGATTGGACAGGAAGGAAGTGTTTGGGCTAACTGCTCCGCTGTTAACGACCGCTTCGGGAGCGAAGATGGGCAAAACCGCAGCAGGGGCCGTGTGGTTGAACGCGGACCGCTTGTCACCTTACGAATACTGGCAGTTTTGGCGAAACACAGAAGATGCTGACGTCGGTCGGTTTCTCAGACTGTTTACGGACCTCTCTACAGTCGAGATAGGGAAGCTCACCGAGAACGACGGATCTGAGATAAACTCCCTTAAAGAGCGGCTTGCAACTGAAGCCACGGCTCTCGTCCATGGTATCGACGCCGCGAAGCATGCAGCCGCTACCGCGCGGCAGGCGTTCGAAGGACACGGTGTGCCGGTCGGTGTGCCGACGTTGGAGCTGAATGGTGCAGAGCGCGACCGCGGAATACCCTTGGTGGAATTGCTGGTTCGTACAGGTTTGACCAGTTCCAAAGGCGAAGGGAGGAGGATGATCTTGGGGCGAGGTATCAAACTGAATGACACGGTCGTCGAAGACCCTGACCTAATAGTGCAACCGTCTTCATTGCCGGTCAAACTTTCGGTGGGCCGCAGGCGGCACGCGGTTGTGAGGTGAAGCCTGGTGGAGGTGGCGATGAATGCGCTTGATCGTCATGTCCCCTTTGGGTCAAGATCGGCAGTCCAGACCGCTGCAATCAGTTTCCGCTCTACACCCGAGAACCGACGCTCCACCGAGCATTCCGATGGGCTGCGAAGGGCCAACAGCGGAAGTCCGGATTCGCGCGCGGGGGCGAGGCCTACCTATCAATGGGCGAGAATATGCGCACGACCTCATACATGCCCGGCTCAAATTTCGCGATGGTGAGCGCCTCTTCGAGAAAGGGTAGCGGTCCAGGATCCCGGCGCATGGCCTCATAGTCTTCCGCGCTGCGCCACTGCGCATACATGGTCACCTTCGTGCCGTCGAGGCTCCGATGAAGGGTCGAGGAAACAAAGCCAGGTGCCCGGCTGACGATTCATCGGTCGCGCGCGCAAGCAAATCGAGGAGCCGGCCCTGGTTGGCTGGATCTACCGTGAAGACATTTATTAGGCTGATCATGCCGGTTCGGTCCTCTCTTTTGTTGCCTGATGCCTTGCCTATCACGAAGGGGGGAGTTCCAATAGGACCGTCACCATTTCAGCCTCGCGCCGGATCGACCGCCCGAGGTCGTTGCTGGACGCAAATGACGCGCCCCTGAGAGAACCCCTGTCAAACCCAAGGTAGGCCGCACCGGGTCATGGCCATTGATGCCCGTTGCGGGTCAATCGCGTCGGTTGGGCCCGATTTGATGTAGGCCCGGTAGACCCCAGACTGCTGACATATCCTCCGCCGTGGGAGACGGCAGCGAAGGGCCATAAGCGGAAGTGCGTTCGGTGTTTGTTGCTGGAACGGGAGCGCCTATGTCGCAGAGCAACGGCAGGCACGAATGGCCCGCAGCGGGCGCTGGCCGGAGCTTTTATCGCACCATGGAATTAGAGGCATCGACCATTTTGGGGGCCTTGTCCGTTCCAATCGATGCGCTTCCGACAAAATGGGGGGCGGCGTCGAACTGAATTCGTCGGCTCGTGAATGGCGGCCAGAGGGGGCTGGCAACATGGGACAATTATAGTACCGTTGTTGCAAGAAGAAGCGCACGGCAGCTGAAGCCGGGCACATAGAACAGGGAGGACTTTCGATGCAGTTTCTCAAGGCTGCGGTGGCAGCCGGGCTTGTCATTGCGACCTTTACCGGCAACTCGCTTGCGCAGACCAAGCCGTCGGAGCTCAAGATCGGCATCACGACGTTCCTGTCGGGCCCTGCGTCAGTCTTTGGTGTGCCGGCGAAGGCCGCAGCGGAGATGATCGCGGAGGACCTCAACAAGAAGGGCGGCATCGGCGGCGTGCCGGTCAAGCTCTCCTTCATCGACGAAGGCGCGGGAGGCGAAGCGCTCGTCTCGAACTACCGACGCGTTGTGCAGGACGAAAAGGTCGATGCCACGTTTGCTTCGATCTCGTCGGGCAGCTGCACCCAGTTGGTGCCGGTCGCCGAAGACCTCAAAGTCATGAATTTCATGTGGGACTGCGGTGCGGCCTCCATCCTCGAAACCAAGAAGTACCGCTACAATTTCCGGACTCAGGCGAACGGCACGCCGGAAATGCTGGCCGTGCTCCTTTACCTACTCAAGACCAAGCCCGACTTTAAGACGATCGCGGTGGTCAATCAGGATTATGCATGGGGGCGGGAGAGCTGGGAAATCTTTTCGACGGCGCTCAAGGCGATGAAGCCGGACGTGCAAGTCGTCGCGGAGCTCTTCCCGAAGTTCGGCGCACCGGACTACTCCACTGAAGTTTCCCGTCTGTTGGCGCTGCGGCCGGATGTGGTTCTGACCACGTCTTGGGGCGGAGATCTCGATACGCTGGTCCGCCAGGCCGGTCAGCGCGGCCTGTTGCAGCAGTCGACCTTCGTGCTCGGGATCGGCGAATCATCGATCCAGCGGTTGGGCAAGGACTTGCCCGAAGGCCTGATCGTCGGCGCGCGCGGAGACCACTGGTTCCTGCATCCCGAGAAGAAGAACGACGCGGCCTTCAAGGCGTTCAATGAAGCCTTCAAGGCGAAGACCGGTGCATGGCCGATCTATCCGGTCTATCACATGGCGCAGGCATTCAAGGCTCTGCAGACCGCCTACGACAAGGCGATCAAGTCCAACGGCGGCAACTGGCCCACGCGCGAACAGGTCGTCGACGCGACGGCGGGCATCGAGTTCGCGACCGGCTTCGGCCGTCCGATTACGCTGCGGCCCGAGGACAACCAGGGTCTCGAAGCTCAGCTGGTCGGCGTCACCAAATCCGTTCCGGGGTACGACTTCAAGCTGCTCGACAACATGATGATCTTCGATCCGAAGGTGATCACCAACCCGGCGGGCGTACGATCGGTTGAGTGGCTTAAGACGCTCAAGCCGGACTTCGTCAAGATGGACGTGCCGACCTTCAAAGCTCAGTAACGGCGCGCTGAACTTTTGATCCCCGTCCTCCGAGCCCGTCCCGGAGGACGGACCTTTTCCGAAGGCCATCATGAACTCGACACTCGCTATCTTGGCGATCCTCGATGGGATCAGCTACGCCGCACTGGTGTTCTTGGTCTCGGTCGGGCTCAGCCTGATTTTCGGCGTGCTGCGCGTGGTCAACGTCGCGCACGGTTCGCTGTACGCGTTCGGCGCCTACCTGGCTGCGACGTTCAGCCTTGCAATCGCGCCGATCTCGCCTTGGCTCACCTATCCCGCGCTGCTGGCCGCCTCCATCGTGATCGGCGTCGTGTGCGGCGGTTTCATCGAACGGTTTCTGTTGCGACCGCTCTCCGGACAGGAGGACGTCCTCCAGCTTCTGATCACTTTCGCGGCCTTCATGATCATGGACAACCTGCAGCGTCTGATCTGGGGCGTGCAGCCCATCTTCGCCGCGGAGCCGTTGAGACTACTTCCCAACATCGCCGTGTTCGGCGTCAGCTACACGTCATACCAGGTCATTCTGCTGCCCGGCGTCGCATTGGCGACGCTGTTCGGGCTCCGCTACTTCCTGCGCAGGACGCTGTCGGGAGCGGTGATCCTTGCGGTCACGGAGGACCGCGAAGCTTCGACGGCCATCGGGATTGACGCAAAACGCGTATATTTCGTCACCTTCGTCATCGGCGCGAGTCTGGCCGCGTTGGGAGGAGCGCTGGCCTCGCCGACCACCTCGCTGGTCCCCGGTATGGGCGCCGATATGATCGTGCTTTCCTTTGCCGTCGCTGCGACCGCGGGTCTCGGCCAGATCGAGGGCACCGCGCTCACCGCGCTGATGATCGGCCTGACCCGTGCCTTCGTGATCTATCTCCAGCCGGAATTCGAAGTTCTCGTTCCCTATCTGCTGATGGTGCTGGTGCTTCTGGTGCGTCCGTTCGGCCTGTTCGGCGCCGTGCAGGTAAGGAAAATATGATGAGCGGTCGCATCAAGCCGGTCACCACGATCGCGACCATCTTCTTTCTGGCCAGCGCCGTCGCGCCCCTTTTTGTAGCGAGCTGGGCAACCCTGTTCGCGTTGATCCTAGCGAAGGGCATCGTCGTTCTCGGTATCATTCTTCTGCTGCAGGCGGGACAGGTGTCGTTCGGACATGCAATGTTCTTCGCTACCGGGGCATATACCGCGGCGTTCTGGGGCAAGTACGTCGGTGGCGGCGACATCGTGCTCTTCATCGCGCTGGGCGGCATAACCTCCGCCGTCTTCGGCCTCATCGTCGGGCTCTTCGTCGTGCGCTACCGGGAGATCTTTTTCGGAATGCTGAATCTGGCGTTTTCGATGGTGCTGTGGTCGCTGCTGGAGAAGATGTTTCATTACACCAACGGCGCCGACGGCATCCGGGTCCCTCGTCCGGCCCTGTTGGGGCTGTCGTTTACGCCCGAAACCTTCCAGTACGTCATTCTTTACGTGAGCCTCTTGATCGCGGTCGTCGCCTTCTACGGCGTGCAACGCTATCTCGATAGCCCGCTCGGACACATGCTGCGTGCCGTCAAATCGAACGAGACCCGGCTCGAGTATCTCGGGACGTCCGCACGGCGCGTGCTTCTGATAGGCTACGTGATCTCGGCTTTTCTCGGCGGCATCGGCGGCACGCTGGTGGCGATCATCCAGCAGATCGCCACGCCCGAGTTCGGGTTCTGGACGAAGTCGGGCGAGTTCGTCTTTATCGCGATCCTAGGCGGCAGCGCCCACGCCTTCGGAGCGTTCGCCGGCGCGGCGATGTTCGAGTGCGTGCGCTTCTATGCGGCGGCCCACCTGGCCGACACCTGGCAGCTGATCCTCGGCGCGGTCTTGATCGTCATCATTCTCTATGCGCCTAACGGACTGATAGGTCTCAGGCAGCGCTACGGCCAGGCGAAGCAGGGAGGACATTGATGACGAACGTCCTCCTTTCCGCGAAGGGTATCAAGATCCGGTTCGGTGGCGTCGTCGCCGCCGACGGTATCGATCTGGATGTGCTCCAAGGCGAGAACCTCGCGATCATCGGACCGAATGGCGCGGGAAAGACCACCTTCCTCAACATCTCGACGGGTTATCTGCGGCCGCAGGCCGGAAGCATCACCTTCCTAGGCCAGGAGATCACCGCGCAGCTCCCGCGCACGATCACCAAGCTCGGCATCGCGCGGGCCTTTCAGATACCGCAGCTTTTTCTCGATCAGACTGTGATGGAGAATATGCTGATCGCCGCGGCCTCGCGGCTGGGAAGTCCTTCCGGCTTCACGGCTCTTTCCGCCCTGCCTGAGCTGCCTGAAATGGAGCGCCTTCTGGATCTCGTCGGCGTCAAGTCGTACGCGTCTCGCAAGGCGAGGGAGCTTCCCGAGGGACAACGCAAGCTGGTCGACATCGCTCTGGCGCTCGCGCTGAAGCCCAGGCTGCTGCTGATGGACGAGCCCACTTCGGGCGTCGCCTCCGCCGAAAAGCTGGAGATCATGGACATTCTGACGTCCGCGCTCGCCAAGGAGAAGGTAACTTCGGTCTTCGTCGAGCACGACATGGACATGGTGGAGCGCTATGCCCACCGAGTCGCGGTGTGGAACGTCGGGAAGATTCAAAAGGTCGGCACGCCGGCGGAGGTTCTGGCCGATCCCAAGGTCCGCGAACAGGTGATCGGCATATGACGGCGATGCTGGACTTCGAGAACGTCAACGTCGCGATCGCCGATGCGCCGGTGCTGCGCAGCGTCAGTTTCTCGCTGCCACCGGGCGCGACCGCCGCGCTCATCGGGCGAAACGGCGCCGGCAAAACCACGACGGTACGGACCATCATGGGCTTCACGAAGGCGAGCGGTACCGTGCGCCTGGGCGGTCAGGACCTGGGGCATGTTCCTCCGCACCGACGGCCCTTCCTGGGCATCGGCTACGCCCCCGAGGACCGTCGTCTCTTCTCGGCCTTTACGGTGGAAGAAAACATTCTTTTGCCCGCTCGCGTCGCGAAACTTGGCGCGGAAGAGGCGCGCCGGCGGCTGGAGCGAGCCTACTCCGTCCTGCCGGAGCTCGAGGAACTGGCGGGTCGCCCGGCGGGCTCCGTCTCGGGCGGCCAAGGCAAGATGGTCGCCCTCGGGCGCGCCCTGATGCTGGGCACCCGCCTCGTCATTCTGGACGAGCCGTTCCAGGGCCTCGCCCCTGTGCTGGCGCAGAGGTACGCCGAGGCGCTGCGTCGGCTTCGTTCGCAGGACCGGGACATTACCCTGCTGATCACGGAGTCGAACCCGAAGCTGCTCGAGACCTTCGCCGACGTGACGCTGACGATCGAGCGCGGCGAAATCGAAAGCCGGGTCCTTGCGTAGCGCCGTGCGGCCGCCACGGAGTTATTGCCCGAAGAGAAAGGGCCAGCGTGTAGCTGACCCCTTCGGCAGCACTGGAGCGATCAAAGAACTTGCTTACTTCTTGCACTTCTTGGCCGACTCTTTGTCCGCATACGGACCACAGTTGTAGGCGTTGTTCAGTTCGTCCATCGTCTGCGGCCAGCTATCCATGGAGCCCGCCCGGGCACCATTCTGGCTGGTTCCCACGTTTTTCACCTGCTGGGAACGAGTTGGTTCTGCTTCTGCATCAACTGCGAAAGATGCAGAGAAAAATCCGGCTGTAAGAAGTCCGACGAACAGCGTCTTGGTAATCATGGTTTCCTCCCTATGGAGTTCGAGTTCAGAGTAGCCGTTGGTGGCCACGCAAAGCGGGGGAGTTCAAAATCAGCGCGACGTGCGGCGCACGATCGGAGGGGGGTACTTGAAAAGGGTGATGTAAGTCACTCTAGACGCACTTGCTGCTGCCCATGATGCCGCTGTCCAGAGATCGACATTTCGATTGTCCGCGTCCATCAGCATGGCGCCTGTATCACTAGGAATTGGCACCAATCGATGGGAAGGTTGCGCGGCGGCTTGACGCGTAAAATCCACGCGGTGGTCGGTAGCAATGGTTTACCGGCACGCACGGGAATTCAGACTGTCGGGGCGTCTTGCAGTGTACCTACGAAAACGGAAGTCCAGGTTGGCGGTTGAAGCCGTCGGCATCCGGAGCGGCGATGATGGCATTATGCCCCTGTTTTGCCCGACGGAACAACCTGTTTTCGCAAAATCCGTAAGGCTCGCCGCAAGTCATTGAAAACGCTGTCAGCGGCTACTGTGCATGGGGTTGTTTTCGACTTTCTGTTTTTCCAGCGACCCTGCCTGTCCAGATCAGCGCTAGTGTCCGCCGAGATAGGCTGTGATCAGCCGGGGATCGTGGATGAGATCCTTGGCGGGGCCCGACTGCACGATCTCGCCGGTCTCGAGCACATAGCCGTAGTCGGCCGTCTCCAGCGCGGCGCGGGCGTTCTGCTCGACCAGCAGGATCGAGACGCCGAGATCGCGCAGCGAGGCGATGGTGCGGAAGATCTCGCGCACGATCAGCGGTGCGAGGCCGAGGCTCGGCTCGTCGAGCATGAGCAGCTTGGGCCTCGCCATCAGCGCGCGCCCGAGCGCCAGCATCTGGCGCTCGCCGCCGGAGAGGGTGCCGGCGGCCTGGCGCTGCCGCTCCTTCAGGCGCGGAAAGCGATCATAGACCTCGTCCAGCGTCTTCTGGACGCCCGAGCGGTCGCGCAGGCTGTAGGAGCCGAGCAGGAGATTGTCGGCGACCGACATGTCGGAGAACAGCTCGCGCTTCTCCGGCACGAGGCACAGCCGGCGCTCGACGCGGTCCTCGACGGACATCCTGCCGATGTCGTTGCCCTGAAACACGAGGCGGCCGCGGGAGGCGAGCAGCCCGATCGCCGCCATCAGCAGCGTGGTCTTGCCGGCGCCGTTCGGGCCGATCACGGTGACGATCTGGCCTTCCTCGACCGACAGCGAGACGTTGCGGACCGCTTCGACATTGTCGTAGCAGACGGTCACATCCGTCATGGAAAACATCTCGCTCACGCGACGCCTCCGAGATAGGCCTCTTGTACCCGTTCGTCGCTCCGGATTGCGGCGGGCGCGCCCTCGCAGAGCTTGGAGCCGAAGTCGAGCACGACGATGCGGTCGACCAGCGACATCACGAACTCCATGTCATGCTCGACGATCAGGATGGTCAGATGGTCCGACCGCAGCGAGCGGAGCAGCTCCGCAAGCCTGAGCTTCTCCTGGCGGCGCAGGCCCGCGGCCGGCTCGTCCAGCACCAGCAGCGCCGGGTCTGCGGCGAGAGCGCGCGCGATCTCCAGGATGCGCTGGTTGCCGAGCGGCAGATTGCCCGCGAGCTCGAACGGCTTGTCGCAGAGCCCGACGCGCTCGAGCTGCTTCAAGGCCTCGTGCCGGGTGCTGGCTTCCTCGCGCTGGTTGAGGCGGAAGGCGCCGGCGAACAGGCCCGTGCTGGTGCGCGCGTAGGTGCCGAGCATGACGTTCTCGAGCAGGCTCATGCGCGGCCGCAGCTTCACATGCTGGAAGGTCCTGGCGATTCCGCCCCTCGCGATGCGGGATTGTGGATCGCGCGTGATGGCGCGTCCGGCAAAGACGATCTCGCCCTTGTTGACCCTGAGCGCGCCCGTCAGGCAGTTGAACATCGTGCTCTTGCCGGCGCCATTCGGGCCGATGACGGCGAGGATCTCGCCGGAGCGGACCTCGAAGCTGACATTGTTGACGGCGACGAGACCGCCGAACCGCCGTTCGGCGCCGTCGACCTTCAGAAGCAGTTCGCCCGGTTTCGGCTGGGGACGGCGGGGCAGGGGCGGGGCGGCTGGCGGCCGTTCGCGCTTGATCTTCGGCAAGTAGCGCGCGACGAACGGCACGATGCCCTGCCGCGCCCATTGCAGGAACAGGATGAACAGCGCGGAGAAGGCAACGATCTCGAGCTGGCCGGACGCGCCCTTGGCGATCAGCGGCAGATAGTCCTGCACGCTGTTCTTCAGCAAGGTGACGATAGCGGCGCCCACGACGCCGCCGAGCAGGCTGCCGGCGCCGCCGACCATCGACATCATCAGATATTCGATGCCCATGCCGGCATCGAACGGGCCCGGGCTGATGAAGCGGCTCATATGGGCGTAGAGCCAGCCGGAGAGCGAGGCGAGGAAGGCCGCGATCACGAAGGTCACGAGCTTGATCCGGAAGGCGTTGATGCCGAGGCTTTCGACCAGGATATTGCCGCCGCGCAGCGCGCGCATGGCACGGCCGACCCGGGAGTCCAGGAGATTGTATCCGAGGAAAAGCACCACGACGACGATGCCCCAGATCAGGAAATAGATCTGGGCGCTCGAGACGAGCGCGAACGATCCGATACTGATCGGCGGGATCGACGAGATGCCGTTGAAGCGCCCGAGCCCCTCGACATTGCCGAACAGGAAGCCGATGGCGAGCCCCCAGGCGACGGTCGAGAGCGACAGGAAATGGCCCTGGAGCCGCAAGGTAACGACGCCGAGGATGGTCGCGACGCCGCAGGTCAGCGCCACCCCGAACACGAGGCCGAGCCACGGGGAATATCCATTCAGAGCGGAGACCCAGGCCGTGGCATAGGCCGCGACGCCGACGAAGGCGGCCTGTCCAAATGACACGATGCCGCCGACGCCGGTGAGCAGGGCAAGGCCGATCGCGACCAGCGAATAGATGCCGATATAGTTCATCAGCGTGATGCTGAAGGGGTTGAGGACGAATGGCGCGAGCGCGAGGCACGCTACCGCCGCCACCGCCGCGAGCTGAACGTGAAGGCGCGTCATTCCTCGATCTCCTCCTCGGAATGCAGCGAGGCGAGGGATCGCCAGATCAGGATCGGGATCAGAAGCGAGAACACGATGACATCCTTCAGCGCGCTGCTCTCGAAGGATGCGAAGCTTTCGAGGATACCGACGCCCACGGCGCCGATGGCCGCGCCGGGATAGCTGGTCATGCCGCCGACGATGGCGCCGACGAAGGCCTTGAGGCCGAGCAGGAAGCCGGAATCGTAGAATATGGTGTTGACGGGCGCGATCAGGATTCCGGAGACGCCGGCCATCAGCGAGCCCAGGAGATAGGCGATGGTGCCGGCGCGGGCGGGACGTATGCCCATCAGGCGGGAGCCGGTCCGGTTCACGGCCGTCGCGCGGAGCGATTTACCGACCAGCGTGAAGTCGAAGAAGAGATAGAGCAGGCCAGAGAAGACGAGGGCTGCGATCACGATCAGCATGGTCTGGCCCGAGATCAGCACGCCCGCAAACTCGGTCGACAATGACGTCAGCGGCTCGGTCCTGACACCCTCGGGACCGAAGAAGAGCAGCCCAAGGCCGACCAGCGCGAAGTGCAGGGCGACGGAGACGGTCAGGAGCAGCAGCACCGTTCCGTCCGCAATGGGACGAAAGACGATCCGGTCCAGCAGCGGGGAGATGGGGGTGATCAGCATCAAGGCCAGCACGAGCCTGATGGCGAGCGGCGGCTCGGCGCGCATGGTCAGCCAGGCGAGGCCAACCACGGCCAGCGGCAATGCGAGATAGAAGAAGAGAGCGCGCGGAACCAGCCGACGCTCGCCGTTGCGCAGCAGCGAGATGATTTCGATCAGGGTTGCGAGGCACGCAAGAATGACGACCAGCGCGCCCGTGCCCGGAAAGCGCTTCGCATCGAGCGCTGCCAGCGTCAGCGCCGTGAAGGCCGCGATGTCGCCAAAGGGAATGAAGATGACCCGTGTCACCGTGAAGATGAGGACGGTCCCTATCGCCACCAGCGCGTAGACTGCGCCGGTGGCGATCCCGTCGATCGCAAGAATGGCTGCGATGTCGCTCGTCATTGAGAACGTCGTCCCCCTTGTTCTGGTGGCCTGCCGCCGTCCGACTACGGCGCGTATTTCCAGGCGCCGCCCGTCAGGCGCACTACGACCAGCGCGCGCTCATCGACGCCGGTCACCGCGCCGGGCTTGAAGTTGTAGATGGCATGCACGCCCGGTAGCTCCTTGGTGCTGAGGATGGCGTCCCGCAGGGCGGCGCGGAATTCCGCCGTGCCGGGCTTCGCCGTCTTGAGCGCGCGCTCCGCTGCGTTGGCGAAGATCAGCCAGGCGTCGAAGGAGTAGGCCGAGAAGCCGTCGGTGGTCGGGATGTTATGGACCTTCTGGTAGACGCTGCGGAAATCCAGCGCGATCTTCTTGGCGAAATGTTCGTCGGGCAGCTGCTCGGCCACGATGACCGGGCCGGCGGAGACCTGGATGCCTTCGGCCGCCTTGCCGCCGACGTTCACGAAGTCCGGATTGACGAGCGCCACCGTGCCGTAGGTGTTTCCCTTGAAGCCGCGCTCCGCGAGGCTGAGGAGCGGCAGCGCGCCTTGCGTCCCCGAGCCGCCGTCCAGCACGGCGTCCGGCCGCGCCGCTAGCACTTTGAGGATCTGCGCGGTGACCGAGGTGTCGGTGCGCGCATAACGCTCGTTGGTCTGGATCTTGACATCGCCGGCGGCCTCCGCCGCCTTGGCGCCGTTGTAGACGAGGTCCCCCCAAGCGTCGGAGAAGCCGATATAGCCGATGTTCTTCATGCCATCGCGCTTCATGCGATCGGCGATGATCTTGACGAGGAGGGACGCAGGCTGCGGCACCGACACCACCCACTGCTCGGGTGTTTCCGGCAGTTTGCCGATCGGCGAGACCGCGATCATCGGCACTTTCAATTCGCTCGCCACCGCCGCCATGGCGATGGTCGAGGGCGCCGTCGCGGTGCCTATCAGGAGGTCGACCTTCTCTTCTTCCACCAGCTTGCGCGCGTTGCGGGTCGCGGCCGACGGGTCGGAGCCGTCGTCGAGCTGGATCAGACGGATGGTCTCGCCGTTGACGGTCTTCTTGTATTCATAGGCCGCGTTGATGCCGCGCCCGTAGGGGATGCCGATCGACGAGCCGTTGCCGCTGAGCGAGGTGACGAAGCCGATGGTGATATCGGCCCGCGCGGCGGGGGCTGTGACGATGCCGGCGGCAAGTGCAAGTAAACTCAGAGTCTTGCGCATATGCGTTCTCCTCCGTTGATGCTGGATAGGAATGCTTCGATGCTGCCGCGCGGGGCCCCGAACGACGAACCGACCGATTGAAAACATTGCTGCGGCGCCAAATACCGGGCGCGACCGAAGAGAGTGTGCTCGCCCGGCGCTCAGCAGCCATGATGTTGCGTGCCGCGCGAACGATAGGCCCATCGGCACATGCAAGCGGGCCTTTTCCGGAGCGATGAAAGGTCGTCGGTGCCGCCGCGATGCGCGAACGGCGATGCTGCTGCTAAGGCCGGCTGTTCGAGCACGGCGACTGTCCACACGATCGAGTCTCTCAAAATCGGTGCCCTGCAACATCATTGTCATGGCCACCGGTCCTTGACCGGCGAGGAATTACTTAAAGCCTAAAGTAACTCCGGTGGCGCCGTCAACACGTGTCACAGGGCTGTCAGAAAAAAATGTTGTTGCATACAATTTCGTCAGTGTGCGGCGCTTCTGCGCTACTCGACCGATCGAAAACGCCGTGCTCGCCTTGGCCCCGACGGCCCTGGTCGCCGTCGCCGCCGCGCGCATTTGACGCGTCAATTAGTTTATGATTGAAATATATTCATCGGCAGCCGACGACCGATCCTCCGATCATCGCTTGAGGAGAAGGACGATGCGCATCTTCTGGCAGAGCTTTGTTGATGCGAGCGTGAATGCGCCCTACATGGCGCGGCTGTCGGAATACCTGAACGACATCGCTGCGCCAGGCACGACGGTCGACGTCCGGGGCATCAGTCCGCCGGACCGCGAGTTCGGACGGCTCGCGGAATTGCGCTGTGCGGTCCAGGCAATCGACAACGGCATCGCAGCGGAGGAGGGCGGGTTCGACGCCTTCGTCATGGGGCATTTTCAGGATCCCGGTCTCTACGAGCTGCGCTCTGCGCTCGACATTCCCGTGATCGGGACCGGCGAGGCGACGTTGCTGGCGGCCTCTCAACTCGGGCGGCGGCTAGGTCTTGTGACGCTCGATCCCGTCTTCGAGGTCTTGCACTATGAGCAGGCCGAGCGTTACGGCCTCGGCGATCGCGTCGTCCACGTGACCGGCCTTGGCTGCAGGCCGGAGGATTTCGCCGATGCGTTCGCCGGAAACGCTGCCGCGCAAGCCCGCATGGTCAAGGATTTCGTTGCCTGCGCGCTCCCGCTGGTGGAACGCGGCGCGGATGTCGTGATCCCGGCCGGCGCGTTGCCAGGCCTTTTGATCGGGCGAGAGCATGGCCTGAAGGTTGGCCACGCTCCGGTGGTCAACTGCGCGGCCGTGGCGCTCAAGAGTGCCGAGATGTGGGTGCAGCTCCGGAAGCTCAATGGCACCGAGCCCAGCCGCGGGCCGAGCTTCAGGCGGGCCAGCCCCCAGGCCCGCGATGACTTCCGCGCGCTACTTGCCCGTAACGGCCGCTAGTGCTCGAAACACCGTTGCTGGAGAACAAGTCATGATGACCCCCGAAAAGATCCTGTACGAGACCGAGGTGACGGCGACCGGAGGTCGGGATGGCAAAGCCGCCAGCGCTGACGGTCTGCTGTCGGTGTCCCTGTCCTTGCCGAAATCGATGGGTGGTCCCGGTGGCGAAGGCACCAATCCCGAGCAGCTCTTTGCGGCCGGCTATGCCGCTTGCTTTCTCGGCGCGGTCAAGCTCGTCGCACGCACGCGGAAGGTGGTGCCCTCTGCCGAGCCGTCCGTGACTGCGAAGGTTGCGATGGGGCCGGTGCCCGTCGGATATGCGCTCGCTGTCGAGCTGAAGGTCAACCTGCCCGGTGTCGAGAAGGCTGTGGCCGAAGAGGTCGTTGCCGGTGCGCATGAGCGTTGCCCCTATTCGAACGCAACCCGCGGCAATATTGACGTGAAACTGACGGTGGTCTGAGGCGGATGAACGAGGGCGGTCGGTGACTAACACCTTGCGCGCACCATATGACGGCGTGGTGATTGCGGCTCCCGTCACGATTCCCTATGTGCGCTACTCCATCGAGAGCGCGCAATGGTGGATCGGGCGGGCGCTGAGCGCGCTCGTCGCGCAGGCCGGCATCCAGGCGTCCGACATCGACGGCCTATGCGTCTCCAGTTTCACCATGGGCACGGACAGTGGCGTCGGATTGACGCAGCATTTCGGGCTCTGCGTCCGGTGGTTGGACACGATCCCGCTCGGCGGCGCCAGCGCCATCGCGGCGCTGCGCAAGGCGGCGCGCGCGGTTCAGGCGCGCGATGCCGACATGGTGGCGTGCGTCGCTGGCGACACCAATCACGTCGATTCGTTCAGGCTGACGCTGGAGAATTTCTCGCGATTCAATCAGGACGCCGTCTATCCTTACGGCGCTGGCGGCGCCAATGCCAGCTTTGCGCTGATTGCGCGCAACTATATGCGAATGTTCGGCGTCACGCGCGCGGACGTCGGCAAGATCGCTGTCGCCCAGCGCGCCAATGCCCTGCGCAACCCGCATGCGCTGATGAAGGCGCCGCTCACGCTCGAGCAATACCTGGCGGCCCGGCCGATTTCCGATCCGATCCACCTGTTCGATTGCGTGATGCCCTGTGCTGGCGCGGAAGCGTTTCTCGTGATGCGCGATGAGACGGCGTCATCCCTGAAGCTGCCCGCCGCGCGACTCCTTTCGACGATCGAGCGGCACAATGCCTTTGCCGACGATCCGATGCAGGTGCGCGGCGGCTGGGCGATGGATGTCGGCGATCTCTATGCGATGGCCGGCGTGAAGCCTGACGATCTCGATGTCGTGCAGACCTATGACGACTATCCCGTCATCACGATGATGCAGTTCGAGGATCTCGGCTTCTGCAAGAAGGGCGAGGGCGCCGAGTTCGTGCGCCAACACGATCTCACCATCGACGGCGACTTCCCGCACAACACGTCGGGCGGACAACTCTCGGTCGGGCAGGCCGGTGCTGCCGGCGCCTATCTCGGCCTCGTTGAAGGGTTGCGGCAGGTTCTGGGCAGTGCCGGTCCCACGCAGGTCAGGAATGCGAGCCTCGCTCTGGCCTCGGGGTTCGGTATGATCAACTATGATCGTGGTCTCGCCTCGGGTGCCGCGATCCTTGCTGGACCTTCGCGATGATAGAGCCGATCAAGCCGCCTCGGCGCAAGAACCCGCTGCTGCGGACGCGGCTACCGGCCTCGCCACCGCGACCGCGCAGCAGGATGTCGCACGGGTTCACGCGCGCGGCCGCCGAAGGCCGCTTTATGCTGCAGTGCTGCGAGGCTTGCGGCACCTTTGCCTATCCGGCGCGCGAAGCCTGCCCGTCCTGTCTTTCGGCCGGCCTCGCTTTCGTCGATGCGCCGCGGCGAGGTGTACTGCTTGCCGAGACAACGGCACGGGTGCCGAGCGACGTCTATTTCCGCGAACGGGCGCCGTGGCGGATCGGTCTCATCAAGATGGATTGCGGTCCGACGATCGTCGCACATCTTCATGCCGACTGCGCAGAGGGCGCGGCCGTCAGCATGTCGTTGCAACTCGACAAGAGCGGCCAGGCGGTGGCCTTTGCCCGTCCCGAAGGGGAGACTCCCAACATGGCAGACGACAAGCAGTGGCGGGAAATGACGGCCGATCCGAAATTCCGTCGGGCGCTCGTCACCAACGGCCGCAGCGTCATCGGTCAGGAAGCCGTCGCCGCTTTGAAGGCGGCGGGCGCCAAGACGGTGTTCGTCGGCATTGCCGAACCATGGCGGCCGTTCGTCGGCGAGGAGCGGCTGCGCGGTCAGGACGGGATCGAGATCGTGACTCTCGATGCGGCTGACGAAAAATCGGCTACCGATCTTGCGGCCGACATCGGCGGCAAGGTCGATATTCTCGTCAACACGACGGAATACATTCGGCCGGGCGGCCTGCTCGACCGCAGGGGCACGAGCATTGCACGGGACGAGATCGATCAGGCCTATCTCGGCTTCATCAATCTGGCTCAATCCTTTGGCCCCGCCATGCGGATGCGCGGTGCCGACGGCATCAACAGCAGCGCGGCATGGGTCAATATTCTCTCGGTCTATGCACTGGCGAACTGGCCCGCCTTCGGCGCCTACTCGGCTTCGCAGGCCGCCTGCCTGTCGTTGTCGCATTGCTTGCGCGCGGAGCTGCGGCCGGGCGGCGTCCGGGTGATGAACCTGTTCACCGGCCCTGTCGACACCGAATGGTTCCAGACCGTGCCGCCGCCGAAGGTCGCACCGCGCGCGATCGCGCAGGCGATCGTGTCGGGCCTCAAGAACGGGCTCGAAGAGATGTATGTCGGAGATGTCGCCGAAGAGATCCGGCAACGTCTCGCGGCCAATCCGAAAGCGCTCGAGCGCGAGCTCGACCGATAAGAAGCGGGATTTCAACCGAGCTTGAGGACGTGACGATGAAAAGCAAGAGTCTCCTGGAGCTGGCGAGTGCGATTTCTTCCGGCGCGGTGCGCGTCGTCGATCTGACCTTCACACTCAGTCCGGACTTTCCGGTCATCGTCCTCCCGCCGGAGTTCGGTCAGGCCGCGCCTGTCCGCATCCAGGAGATATCGCGATACGATGGTCGCGGGCCGGCCTGGTACTGGAACAACGTTACGTTCGGCGAACACACCGGCACGCATTTCGACGCGCCGATTCACTGGTTCACCGGCAAGAACCTGCCGAACAATGCCGTCGACACGATGCCCGCCAAGGACATGATCGCACCGGCCTGTGTCATCGACTGCTCGGCGCAGGCGGCGCAGGATCCCGATTTCCTGCTGACCGTCCCGATTGTCGAAGCCTGGGAAGCAAGGCACGGCCGGATCCCCGAGCGGAATTGGGTGCTGCTCAGGACCGACTGGTCGAAGAAGGGCTGGCGCGACTACTCCAATCTCGGGGACGACGGCGCGCATACGCCGGGCCCGAACCCGGCGGTGATGAAGTGGCTGGTGGAGGAGCGCGGTGTCATCGGTTTCGGCACCGAAACCATCGGCACGGATGCGGGGCAGGCCGGACACTTCGAGCCGCCTTATCCGGCGCATCACTTCCTGCACGGCGCGGGCCGCTACGGCCTGCAATGCCTGTGTAACCTGGATCAGCTTCCGGCCACCGGTGCCGTCATCGTGGCTTCGCCACTGAAGATCCAGAACGGCTCCGGTAGCCCGCTTCGAGTCATCGCTCTGGTGTCGTCCACTTGAGCCCCGATCCATGGCGCTCGCCAATCAGAACAAGAAATTCTCCCGAAAGACAGGTGCCATGAACTTGATCAAGAGCCTGGTGGCTTCCACTGCATTGCTGCTTGCCGTTCCGCAATTCGCGCGAGCCGAGATCCTCGTCGGATTCGTCACCGGCCTCAGTGGGCCGGTGTCATCGATCGGTATTCCCAACGCCAAGGGGATCGCGGCAGGTCAGGCCTATATCGGCGAAATCGGCGGCGAGAAGCTGCGGGTCATCCAGCTCGACGACGGCTCCGATCCGACCGCGTCGGCACGCAATGCGCGCAAGCTGGTGGAGCAGGAGAAGGTCGATATCCTGATCGGCACGTCCGGCGCTCCCCAGACGCTCGCGATGGCGACCGCGGCCATCGAGATGAAGATTCCGATGATCGCGGTGTCGCCGATCGCACCGGTGCCGTCAGGCGACGGCGGTCCCTGGGTCGTGCAGACGCCGCAGCCCACGCCGCTTCTGGTGCAAGGAATCGTCGACCACATGAAGGCGAAGAGCCTGACGACCGTGGCCTTCATCGGTTTCTCCGATGCGTTCGGCGATCTCATGTACAATTCGCTCGAGCAGAGTGCGAAGGCCGCCGGCATCAAGGTCGTCGCGAACGAACGCTATGCCCGGTCGGACTCCTCGGTGACGGCTCAGGTGCTGCGCGCACTCGCCGCGCGTCCCGACGCCATCATGCTCGGCGGCACCGGCACGCCGGGCGCGCTGCCGGTCATCGCTCTGTCCGAGCGGGGATATAAGGGACCGCTCTACGGCAATCACGGGCTGATCAGCGCCGATTTCCTTCGTCTGGCCGGCAAGGCCGCCAACGGCATCATGTGCCCGACGGGACCTGTGACCGCGGCGGAGCAGCTTCCGGCCAGCAATCCGATCCAGAAGGTCGCCCTGGATTTCCGCGCGGCCTTCGAAAAGGCCAACGGCGAGGCGCCGACGGATTCATTCTCGTCCTATTCCTTCGACGGCTGGCTGATCTTCGCCGACGCCGCCAAGCGTGCGCTGGCAACCGGTGCCAAACCAGGCTCACCTGAGTTCCGTACCGCGATTCGCCAGGCGCTGTTCACCACCAAGGAGGTGGTCGGAACGCAGGGCGTCTACACCTACACGCCGGCGGACCGGCATGGGGTGGACGATCGCTCGCGCATCATGGTTCAGATCGAGGACGGCAAGTACAAGCTGTTGCCTTGAGGTGCGAGCATGGTCGCAATGGAGAAAGATGCGCTGGCGAACATCACCGACCTGGCCGGCGGCGAGAACGCGGCGCCTGCCTGGGCGCGCGCGATAGCGTCGTTCCCGCCGTCTGAGCGCATCCTCTCGACGATGCTCACGCGGCAGGCGGAGCGTTACGGCGACCGCCTTCTGCTCGTTGCTGGAGAGACGCGTTGGAGCTTTGCGCAGGCTGCGACGACTGCGGCTGCGTCGGCCCAGACGCTGGTCGATGCCGGGATCAAGCCGGGCGACCGGGTCGCGCTGATGTGCTCGAACCGTCCGGAGTTCTTGCAGGTCTATCTCGGTTGTGCGTGGCTGGGGGCGATTGCGGTCCCGATCAACACCGCCTTGCGCGGCTTCCAGCTGTCCCACATTTTCCGCAACTCGCGTCCCGCGCTGCTCGTCATCGAGGCTCAGTTCGCCAGCGCGGTCGCGAATGTCGAGCTGCCGCCTCGGACCTGGATCATCGGAGCTGCCGCCGACGCAATCGGTGCCAGGCTTTCCGCGGTCTCGCTGCCGCCTCTTGGTGCCACAGCCCCGGCCGGCGCCGTGCGTCCCGGTGACACCGTTGCGATCCTCTATACGTCGGGCACCACGGGGCCTGCGAAGGGTGTGTGCTGTCCGCAGGCGCAGCTGTTCTGGTGGGGCATCTATTCGGCGCGGGCGCTCGGAATCCGCGAGGGCGATGTGCTGTTCACGACGCTGCCGCTGTTCCACACCAACGCACTGAATGCGTTCTATCAGGCGCTGCTGAACGGATGCACGTACGTGCTCGAGCCGAAATTCTCTGCTTCCGGCTTTTGGGCTGCCGCGCGACAGCACAATGCGACGGTCGGCTATCTGCTCGGCGCGATGGCCTCGATGCTGCTGGCGCAGCCGAAGAGCGCAGACGAGTCAATGCATCGTCTTCGTGTCGCGCTTGGCGGTGGCGTGCCGCCGCAAATCCACGGCCCGTTCCGCGAGCGCTTCGGCGTACCGCTGGTCGACGGCTACGGGTCGACGGAGACGAATTTTGTGTTCGCCGGCACGATTCCGTCGGATCGGGCGGGGACGATGGGGTACCTGGCCGATGGCATTGAGGCGCGGATCGTCGACGAGAATGATTCCGAGCTGCCTGATGGAGAGGCCGGCGAGCTCGTGCTTCGCGCGAGAGAACCCTTTGCGTTCGCGTCCGGCTATTTCGGCATGCCGGAGAAGACCGTGGAGGCCTGGCGAAATCTGTGGTTCCACTCAGGCGATCGGGTCGTTCGCGATTCCGACGGGCATTATCGCTTCATCGATCGCATGAAGGATTCCATCCGCAGGCGCGGCGAGAACGTGTCCTCATGGGAGGTCGAGCAGGCGATCCAGTCGCACCCCGCGGTCGCTGCCTGCGCGATCTACCCGCTGCCGTCGGAGTTGGGTGAGGACGAAGTCGCTGCTGCAATTCTTCTGGAGCCGGGCCACGTGCTCCAGCCCGTCGACATCGTCAGGCACTGCGAAGGACAGATCGCCTATTTCGCCATTCCGCGCTATGTACGAATCCTGGGTCAGATGCCGCTGACGGAGAACGGCAAGATCAAGAAGGGCGTGCTGCGCGATGCCGGCGTCACGACGGATACGTGGGATCGCGAAGCGGCCGGAGTGAAGATACGACGCTGACGTCGTATTCGCTTAAGGCTTTTGCAAGGCGTCCCTGACGGCGGCCTTGAGTTCGTCGAGCTCGCCGATCAATCCATCGAACCGATCTGCCGGGAATTCCGCCAGCAGCTCCGCAAGCCATGCACCGTGGCTCTTGGCCATTCGCCTGAAGATCTTGCGGCCTTCGACCGTCATACAGACGATCTGCACGCGCCGGTCGAGGTTCGACGCCGTGCGGGTGATGTATCCATCTGCGACCAGGCGGTC
The DNA here is from genome assembly GCF_020193825.1 of Bradyrhizobium sp. NBAIM18. Classification (NCBI taxonomy): domain Bacteria; kingdom Pseudomonadati; phylum Pseudomonadota; class Alphaproteobacteria; order Hyphomicrobiales; family Nitrobacteraceae; genus Bradyrhizobium; species Bradyrhizobium sp. NBAIM18. The sequence goes on along the minus strand of NZ_JADYVO010000002.1, from coordinate 641,745 downwards.
GACGATTGGCGTGAGGTTCCCGGCCGAGACCATCAGGCGCTTGGGCAGCTCTCCCAGCACAAGTCCGCTTGGTTCGCGGTCGAGCTGGGCGAGAACGTCGAAGCGGGGCATCGTGAAGTCGAACTCTTCGCGAAACCGGCGCCGCAGCTCGCCTTCGATTAGGGTCGTGCAGGCGAGCAGTCGGAGCCAAAGGCGTGTCTGAGCCCTGTACTCGGCCTCCTGATCCGTCTCATTCCTGGCCGAAACAGGGGTGGACTCCTTCGCGAGTGCCAATCGAATCTCCCGGGCTTCGTGGCTTACGAAAGCTGGCGCAGCTCTCGTGGACATCGGCAAGATAGTTCGTGCCAAAAGTAAATTCAAGGCTGGGTCCGAGGGATCCGGAATCGGCGCCGCCGTGCATCCGATTTACACTAAATTTCAGGACCAGCGCTGCGCTGAGGGGCGTGCCCTCCGGCGTCTTTGCAGAACCGCCTTGACAAGCCACGCATCGAGGAAATATTTTATACTTAAAATAAATGGGTGAGAGCTCGGCGCAACGCGCGAAAGCGAGGGATCATGCGCATAGTCTGTATCGGCGGCGGGCCGGCCGGCCTCTATCTGGGCCTCCTGATGAAGCGTCGGCATCCAGAACATGTCATCACGGTCGTCGAGCGCAACAAGCCCTACGATACGTTTGGCTGGGGGGTGGTGTTCTCCGATGCCATGATGTCTGCGATGCGCCTTGCCGACCCCGAGAGCGCGGCCGAGATCGAAGACGCCTTCAATCACTGGGACGACATCGAGCTGGTCTTCAAGGGGACGCGGCAGCGCACGACCGGCCACGGCTTCATCGGCATTGGTCGCAAGCATCTGCTCAACATTCTCCAGAGGCGCTGCGAGGCTCTGGGTGTCGAGCTCGCCTTCGAGCGTGAGGTGGAGTCCGATCTTGAATTCCCCGACGCCGACCTGATCGTGGCCACCGACGGTGTGAATTCCAGGATTCGCGCCCGCTATGCCGAACAGTTCCAGCCGGACATGGTGATCCGGCCGAACCGCTACATCTGGCTCGGCACCAAGAAGGCGTTCGACGCCTTCACGTTCGATTTTCAGAGGACCGAGCACGGCTGGTTCCAGGCACACATTTACAAGTTCGACGCGGAGACCTCGACCTTCATCGTCGAGACCACGGAAGAGACCTACAATGCTCACGGGCTGGGCGAGCTTGATCAGCAAGGGTCGATCGACTTCTGCGAGAAGATCTTCGCCGAGACGCTCGACGGTGCGAAGCTCTTGACCAACGCCCGCCATCTGCGCGGCTCGGCCTGGCTCAATTTCAGCCGCCTGATCTGCGGCAAATGGAGCGTGTTCAACGGCCGCTCCCATGTCGTGCTGATGGGGGACGCCGCGCACACCGCGCATTTCGCCATCGGATCGGGCACCAAGCTCGCGCTCGACGACGCCATCGAGCTCGCCAATCAGTTCGATCGCCATGGTCACGGTCGCGAGGGCATCCCGACCGTGCTGGAGGCCTACGAGGAAGTGCGCCGCGTCGACGTAGCGCGCATCCAGAACGCCGCGCGGAATGCCATGGAATGGTTCGAGGTGGTCGGCCGGCGCTATGCCGATACGCTCGAACCGCCGCAATTCTTCTATTCGATGCTGACGCGTTCGCAGCGTATCAGCCATGAAAACCTGCGCCTGCGCGACCGTGCCTGGTTGGAAGGATTCGAGCGATGGTTTGCCGCGCGCTCGGGCATCGCCGTCGAGGACGGCGAACGGGTACCGCCGCCGATGCTGACGCCGCACCGCGTGCGCGGCCTCACGCTGGCGAACCGCATCATGGTCTCGCCGATGGCGATGTATTCGGCGAGGGACGGGCTCATCAACGACTTCCACATCGCCCACCTCGGAGCGCGCGCCATGGGCGGCGCCGCGTTGATCTTTGCCGAGATGACCTGCGTCTCACCGGATGCCAGGATTACGCCGGGCTGTCTCGGGCTCTGGAATGATGAGCAAGCGGCACAATGGCGCCGGCTGGTCGATCTGGTGCATAGCCTCGGGCACGCCAAGGTCGGCCTCCAGCTCGGCCATGCCGGGCGGAAGGGATCGACCCGGCTCGCCTGGGAGGGGATTGACCAGCCGCTGGCTTCAGGCAATTGGCCGCTGATCTCGGCTTCCGCGCTGCCCTATCTCCCTCACAGCCAGTTGCCGCGCGAAATGAACCGCGACGACATGGACTGCGTCCGCGACGATTTCGTCGCCGCAACGCGCCGTGCTGCCGACGCCGGTGTCGATTGGCTCGAGCTTCATTGCGCCCATGGCTATTTGCTGTCGAGCTTCCTCTCGCCGCTGACCAACCGGCGGACGGACGAATATGGCGGCAACCACGAAAATCGTGCGCGCTTTCCGCTGGAGGTGTTCAGGGCGATGCGCGCAACGTGGCCATCCGATCGGCCGATGTCGGTGCGGCTGTCCTGCCATGACTGGACCGAAGGCGGCAACACGCCGGCCGACGCCGCGATCTTCGCTGCGATGTTCAAGGAGGCGGGAGCAGACGTAATCGATTGCTCCTCGGGACAGGTCTGGAAGGAGGAACGGCCGGTCTACGGCCGCCTGTTCCAGACGCCATTCGCCGATCTGATCCGCAACGAAGTCGGCATCGAGACGATTGCAGTCGGTGCGATCTCCGAGGCCGATCACGCCAACTCGATTCTCGCGGCCGGCCGCGCGGATCTCTGCGCGATTGCGCGGCCGCATCTCGCCGACCCGGCCTGGACGCTGCACGAAGCCGCGCGCATCGGCATCACAGCGGTCAACTGGCCGAAGCAATATCTATCCGCCAAGGGACAATACGAAGCCAATCTGGCGCGTGCCGCTGCCGTGGCCGCGCAGTGAGCGAAGGAGGGATCGGATGAACTCCGTGGTAAAGATGATCCGGCGCGAATGGCTGGACTGGCCGTTCTTCGAGCCCCGCCATCTTGCAATCGGCGAGGCGCTCGATCGCTTCGTGCAGTCGGGAGCCCTCGACAAGATCGATCATAGTGATGTTGATGGTGCCTGTCGCAAGCTTGTGCGCGCGATGGGCGCGGCGGGGTTGCTCGATTGCGCGGTCGCGGCGCCCGATGGCGATGCGACGTCGATCGATTCCCGCTCGATCTGCCTGTCGCGCGAGTCGCTGGCCTATGCCGATGGCCTCGCCGATTTTGCTTTCGCCATGCAGGGGCTTGGCTCCGGAGCGATTGCACTGGGTGGCTCGGCGGAGCTGCGCAAGGCCGTGCTGCCGAAGGTGCGTTCCGGCGAATGGCTCGCGGCCTTCGCGCTCTCCGAGAAGGAGGCGGGGTCGGACGTCGCGGCGATGTCCTGCACGGCGCGGGCCGACGGCGACAACTACGTCATCGACGGCGAGAAGACCTGGATCTCGAACGGCGGCATTGCCGACGTCTATACGCTGTTTGCGCGAACGGGCGAGGCGCCGGGCGCCCGCGGCATTTCGGCCTTCGTCGTCTTTCCGGATGATCCCGGTTTTAGCATTGCCGAGCGCATCGACGTCATCGCGCCACACCCGCTGGCGACGTTGCGCTTTACTAATTGCCGGATTCCCGCGAGCCGTAGGCTCGGCGCGCCCGGGGGCGGGTTCAAGCTCGCGATGCAGACGTTGGATATTTTCCGCGCATCGGTCGCCGCCGCAGCCCTCGGCTTTGCCCGTCGCGCGCTCGACGAGGCATTGTCGCATGCCCGCAGCCGAAACATGTTCGGTGCGACGCTGGGGGATCTTCAACTGACCCAGGCCGCGCTCGGCGACATGGCGACCGACACCGACGCGGCGGCGCTGCTGACCTACCGCGCGGCCTGGCGCCGCGATGTCCAGAAGCTTCCGACGACGCGCGAAGCCGCCATGGCGAAGCTGACCGCCACCGAGACCGCGCAGCGCGTCATCGACCGTGCCGTCCAGATGTTCGGCGGCCGCGGCGTGCGCAAGGGAGAGGTCGTCGAAAGTCTCTACCGCGAAATCCGCGCGCTGCGCATCTACGAGGGCGCGACCGAGGTCCAGAAATTGATTGTCGCACGCGAGCTGTTGAAGCCGCGCTGAGGGGATTGAGAGCTACGCATGAGCACGATCAGCAAGCCGGAAGTTCCCGCGACGCGTGGTCTGCAACTGCTTCAGCCCAGCGGCTGGCCGCAGCCGAACGGGTATGCGAACGGTGTCATGGCTGAAGGACGACTCATCGTGACGGGTGGTGTGGTCGGTTGGGACGCAGCCGGGCGATTTGCCGACGGACTCGTTGCGCAGGTCCGCCAGACGCTCGAAAACATCGTCGCGATCCTGGCAGAGGGGGGCGCGCGGCCGGACCATCTCGTGCGCCTGACCTGGTACGTCGTGGATATGGACGAATATGTGTCGAACCTGAAGGCGCTCGGCAAAGTCTATCGCGAGGTCATTGGCACCCATTACCCCAGCATGGCGCTGGTGCAGATCGTGCGTCTCGTCGAGCCATCCTCGCGTGTCGAGATCGAGGCGACGGCCGTCGTGCCGCGCTGACGAAGGCGTCGGCCGCAGGCTCGCGGCGAGACCGCGACGATGGAAAGCTCTCCACGGTGCCCGTGTCGGATTGGAGCGAGAGCTTAATATCGTCAAATCCATCAAGGGCGGCGAGTGCACGATGTGTGTGCACCGGGAGATCCAGAAATCTATCGACGGCAAATCTGAGCGGTGGTGCTCGTAAGCGCAATCGATCGTCACTAGATGATGTGCATCAACAGGCATTCGCCGCGAGAAACCCAATGGTCCTGACCGAGAATGATCTGAACGACTTGGTGGCATGGCGACGCCATCTTCACGCCGAGCCGGAACTGTCGGGGCAAGAGGCAAAAACCGCGGAAGCCGTCCGAGCCCGCCTTCGGGCGGCGGGTGCCGACAGGATCGTTTCGGGCCTCGGTGGTCACGGCGTGCTTGGAATCTATGATGGACGTGAGTCTGGCCCGACGATCATGCTTCGGGCCGAACTGGATGCACTGCCGATCCAGGAAAAATCAGAACTCAAGCATCGATCACTGGCAGCAGGAAAGGCCCATCTCTGCGGTCATGATGGTCATATGGCAATTCTGGCGGCCGTAGCGCAAAATCTGAGCCGGCAACGTCCAAGCCGAGGTCGCGTAGCGCTCCTGTTTCAGCCGGCCGAGGAGGACGGGTCCGGTGCGGCCGCCGTTCTGGCCGACGCGAAGTTTGAGCAGGTGCGGCCCGACTTTGTCTTCGCGCTGCATAACCTTCCCGGGCTCGGTCTTGGACAGGTCTCCCTTGCCGAGGGCTTGGTGAATTGCGCCTCGCAAGGAATGCAGATCAGATTATCAGGACAAACCACGCACGCGTCGAATCCGGAGCTCGGTATCTCCCCGAAAGACGCGCTCGCCAAGCTTCTGCTGAAGATTCCCGCGCTTGGGCACGGCACGGAGCTGGACGACGACTTCTCGATGCTGACGGTCACCCACGCAAGACTTGGGGAGCCTGCGTTCGGTATCGCGCCGGGCTTCGGCGAGTTGTGGGCGACACTGAGAACATGCACCGACGTGATGATGGAACGGCTCCGCCTGGAGGCGGAAGACTTGGTTCGACGCGTGACGGCCGGTGAGGGGCTGAGCACGGAAATCGCTTATCGCGACGTCTTCAATCATTGCGCAAACGACGCCCATGCTGTTGCCCATCTCAGAAGTGCGCTGGACGCAGAGGGGGTGCGACATTCTGCTGAGGGCCTCCCACTGCGTGGCTCGGAGGACTTCGGACGTTTTGGCTCCCGTTCGAAGTCGGCGATGTTCTTCCTGGGAGCCGGCAAAGAGCATCCCGGGCTGCACGAATCGAACTACGACTTTCCGGATCAGTTGATCGAAATTGGTGCAAGAATATTCATGCGCACGATACGCAACCTGCTTGGCTAAATCGAGAATTCCGGACGGAGTGACAGCGTATCGCCTGCATGTCACACGTTGGATCGGCGATTAGAACGATTTGAAACTAGAAGCTTTCGAAATTTTGCAGTGAAGTTCGAAACAGGAAATCGCTTTTCCGATCACGACGGTTTCGTCGTGCAACCTTAGATAATTTCTAGGTCCCAATTCCTTCTCGCAGCACCGTCGTATGTTAGGAAGCGACGGGGACGTGCTTGCAAGTGGAATTGGGGCGCAGGAATGACGCGTGAACTCTCGGCCAGGAAAATCGTGCGTACACTATCGTTAGGCGCGGTGAGTTATCTCGCGCTGTCGATGGAATCTTCGGGTGACCTTCAGGATGCGGTTGCGCAATCCAATCTGCCGCCCGTGACTGTGGATGCCCCCAAGCCGAGAGTTCGCCAGCCGGTCCAGAGATCACAGTCGATACGCGCCTCCCGAGGACAGCGATCCGTCGCCGCGGCGGCTCCGCGCCAGGCTGCACCCGTTCCCTATGTGGTGCCTTCGACCGGTACGGTCGGCACGGTGCCGCCCGCCTACGCAGGCGGCCAGGTCGCAACCGGCGGCAGTCTCGGTCTGCTCGGCAATCGCGGCGTGATGAACACGCCGTTCAACCAGACGAGCTATACGGCGGAGTTGATACAGAACCAGCAAGCGCGCACGATTCGAGATGTTCTGGCGAATGATCCCTCGGTTCGCGTCGTCCAGGCGGCGGGCGGGGGCGCGGACGGTCTGTTCATACGCGGCTTTTACTATGACAGCGGCGATTATGGGCTGAACGGCCTCTACGGAATTGCTCCATACTATTCTTCGGGCGCAAATTTCGTGGAGCGTGTCGAAGTCCTGAAAGGGCCGAGCGCATTGCTCAATGGCATGACGGCCGGCGGTACTGGCGTTGCGAGCGGCGGTGCAGTTGGTGGAAGCGTCAATCTGATCACCAAGCATGCACCCGACTTCGATATTACCCAGCTTACGGCAACTTACGCTTCAAGGTCGCAGTTTGGCGGGATCGTTGATGTCAGTCGCCGCTATGGGGAACACAAGGAGTGGGGTGTTCGGCTCAACAGCACTTACTCGAACGGCAACACCCCTTGGAACCGACAGACCGATGAGTTTGGAAACGCGGTTCTGGGCCTCGATTACCGCGGAGAACGCGTACGCGCGGCGGTCGATATCGGTTACCAGGCTGACAACCTGAATCCGCCGTTGCGCTTCTTCAATGTCCCGGCCACGACTACGGTTATTCCTCCGCCACCAAAAGCCGGACTGAATTTCCAGGTTCCCTGGGCCTATTATGCGCCGACCGACTTCTTTACCACAGCCCGAGGCGAGGTGGATGTGACCGACTGGATGACCGCCTATGGAGCGTTCGGTTATCACGACAGCAACATCAACTACGCCTATCCCTCGCCGAACATCTCCAATGTCGCGCCCGGCGCATTGACATCTCCACCCGGCGTCTCCCAGTTGGGGGGCTTGTGGTCGCGGCCGTTTGCCGGAAAGGAAACGTTCGAGACGCTCGCAGGTGAGGCTGGTATCCGAGCAACGTTTGACACCGGTCCCGTAAACCATGCGCTGAACGTCAACTACTCGATCAACGACCGGACCTACAATCAGAGGGTTTTGACGCGGTCGAGCAATGCTCTCGCGGATCTGATTTTCTGGAACCTGTACACAGAACCGACCAACATAGCGAAGCCCAATTTCTCGACAGTATCTGCCAATCAGAAGACGGGCGTGACCCTTTCGAGCGTCGGCGCCTCCGACACTATGTCGATTCTGAACAATCGCGTTCAAGTCACGCTTGGCGTTCGTCGTCAGACCGCGGGCTCGGAAGTAACGAACTTCCTCACGCCAGCCTCAAGCCGACCACAGCAGGACACGTCGGTCTGGAGCCCGGCATATGCAGTTCTGGTGAAGCCCGTCGAGAACGTCGCGCTCTACGCAAACTACATCGAAGGCCTCCAGACGCCCGTCGTCGTTTCCGGCAACTTTAGCAACGTCGGGACCGTATTCCCGCCGGCGCAGACGAAACAGGCTGAAGCAGGCATGAAGATCGATGCAGGGCGCTTCACGACGACGCTGAGCGTGTTCGACATAAGCCAACCGAGCATTATCTCAGTGGCGTCGGGCGTCTCAGCGTCTCAGCAACTCAACGGCAGACAGAGAAACCGCGGCGTGGAACTCAACGTGTTCGGCGAGATCACGCCCGACATCCGTGTTCTTGGCGGTGTCGCCTTGATCGACGGGGTGCAGGAGAGAACTCAAGGGGGGCTCACCGACGGAAGGACGGCAGTTGGTGTGCCCGTCGTCAACGTCAATATGGGCGCGGAATGGGATACGCCGTTTGTTCGTGGTCTCACGTTCACGAGCAGGGTCATCTATACCGGCTCGCAGTACGTCAACGCCGCGAATACGCTGACTTTGCCGGAGTGGACGCGCGTCGATATCGGGGCGCGATATACATTCACGTCGCCCTGGAACGGAAAGCCGATCGTGGTGCGTGCCAACGTCGAAAATGTGGGCAACAAGGCGTATTGGGCTTCGGCCTATAATGGCGTCATCACGCTTGGCGCGCCTCGGACCTATCTGGTGTCTACCACCTTCAATTTCTAGGCGTTCTTCCTGGAAGCCGGAGTTTGTGCCGCCGCGGTCGGTCCGCGGCGGCATTGGCTTGTCATGAGCCGTTCAATGCAGTTGATGACAGTACGATGAAACGCCGCCCGCAATAGAACCGGCGATCATATCGCATCGGAAATGTTCCTCCCTATGCAGTTAGAATTGCAGCAATCTGCGACGTGTTCTGAAATCCCAATATTTTCCCGCATGTTGGCGCGCAAGCGCGGAGGTTGCATTGTGTCCGTGCGTCGCCAGTTTTGAGGTCTTAAAAAAAGTCGCGCCGATATTGCTTTGACCCTCGTCGGCTTCTGACCTAGTCAAACGTCTCTGCTTTCGCTTTCCGAAAAGGGGATCGCGCCATGATGGTGTTCGACAGAGACGACGTCACCTTCACCGTCGTCGTCAATCACGAAGAGCAATACTCCATCTGGCCGACGTTCAAGGAGATTCCGGCCGGCTGGAAGGCAGTGGGGAAGACCGGCAGCAAGAAGGAATGCCTCGACCACATCGAGCAGGTGTGGACCGACATGCGTCCGCTCAGCTTGCGCAAGTTCATGGACGACGACGCGGCGTCTCAGCAGTCGTCTTAGGCGGCGGTGCCAGGTCTTCCGATGCGGCTTCTTTGTCTGCCTTATTCCGGCGGCAGTGCAATGTTCTATGCGCGGTGGCGCAGGGTGCTGCCGTCGTGGATCGACGTTCGGCCGGTTGAATGGCCAGGGCGCGGCGCGCGCATGGACGAGCCGCTGTCGACTGATCCGCGTGAATTAGTGGCCCAGCTTGCTGGTGAACTTGGTGCGCAGCTCGATGGTCCTTACGCGTTGTTCGGACACAGCCTGGGTGCCGTAATTGCGTTCGAGCTCGCACATGGCCTGCTCGATCGCGGAGTACCTGCGCCGGCCATTCTCTTCGCCTCGGGTGCGGAAGCGCCGGCGGTTCGGGACGGCAGCAAGTGGCGCCATCCTCTAAGCGACGAAGCGCTGATGCGGGAGTTGCGTAATCTTCAGGGCACGCCCGACGAGGCGCTGTCGAATGCCGAGCTGATGCGATCCGCGCTGCCGGTGCTCCGCGCCGACTTTCTGATGTGCGGGGCCTATGCCTACCGGCCGCGGCGTCCATTGACGTGCCCGGTACACGTTTTTGGCGGAGCGGACGACGAGACCGGCCGCGAAGCGCTCGAGGCCTGGCGGCAGGAGACCTCGGCGTCATTCACGCTCGACATCCTGCCGGGGCATCACTTCTTCATTCACACAGAGCAGGCCGAGCTGATCGACCGGATCGGCTGGGCGCTGGCCCGGCAATCGGGGCGATCGATTGCTTCGCATCGGAGCGAGGATCATGAGCGCGTTCTCCGTCCAGCCACTCATTGAGGGCAAGGCTCTTCCCATGCTGCTTAGGGCAGGCGAGGCCGGGCAGCCGCTCGGCGAATCCCTTCCCATGCTGCGTGCAACGATCGACCGGTACCTCACCGACAGCGGCGGCATCGTGTTTCGCGATTTCTCGCTCGATGGTCCCGATGCGTTTCGAGCCTTCGCGGCCGATTTCGGCCACCCGCTGCTGACCTACGAGTTCGGGTCGACGCCGCGTTCGCAGGTGGCCTCGGGCGTCTACACGTCCACGGAGTATCCACCGCACCAGCATATCCCGCTGCATAACGAGCAGGCCTATAGCCGCGATTGGCCGATGAAGATCTGGTTCTACTGCATGCAGCCGGCGCTGGAAGGCGGCGAGACACCGATCGCCGACAGCCGCGCCATCTATCGCGACATGCCGCCGGCCATTCGCGAGCGGTTCGCCGACAAGGGCGTGATGTATGTGCGGAACTACGGCAACGGGCTCGACGTCGATTGGCAGCAGGTGTTCGGCACCGACTCCAGATCGGAGGTGGAAGCATACTGCGCTCGCCACGACATCGAATGCGAGTGGAAGGAACATGGCGAGCTCCGTACGCGCCAGGTCTGTCAGGGCACGGCGCAGCACCCGGTCACCGGTGACTGGGTCTGGTTCAACCAGGCGCATTTGTTCCACGTCTCCAATCTCGAGCCGGAGGTGCGCGAGAGTCTGCTCGACGTGGTCGAGGACGAAGCCGATCTGCCGCGCAACGTCTTCTATGGCGACGGTTCGACGATCGAGGACGAAACATTGTCAACGGTCCGGACCGTTCTGGAGAGGCACAAGATCAGCTTTCCCTGGCAGGCTGGGGACGTCGTGATGCTCGACAACATGCTGACCGCGCACGCGCGTGCCCCATTCAAGGGGCCGCGCAAGGTGATCGTCGCCATGGCTGAAGCTCATCGGCAGGGGTGATCGGCAAGAGTGATCGGCGGCACGTCTCATTTGGGCGGTGGGGATTTCCGGCGCGGCCGGACAGGAATTCGAGACATGGACAGATCCAACCTCGTCGAGCGCTTGCGAGAGCACGCTGCCTTGCGACCGGAGAAGGTGGCTTTGCGGTTCCTCGAAGGCGACGACGTTGCCGATGAGCTGACGTTCGCCGCGCTCGACGCTCGGATCAGGGCACTTGCGGCGTGGTTGCAGCAGATGGGCGGGGCAGGCGAACGGGCGGTGATTCTGCTTCCGAGCGGGATCAACTATGCCGTCGCATTCTACGCCTGTCTGTATTCGGGCGTGATCGCCGTGCCGGCCTATTCGCCTGAGAGCGGCCCCGAGCGCTATGCAGGACGACTCAACGGCATCCTGCGGGATGCCGCGCCTCGCTTCATCCTGGTGGAGATGGGGCTGCGCGGTCTCATCGAAGCTGCATTGCCCGAGCTCGCTGACGTGGAGATCGTTGCGGTGGACACGATTTCGGCCGATCTCGCGGCGGACTGGTGCGAGACGAGGCCTGCCGCCGATGGGATCGCGTTCCTCCAGTACACATCCGGCTCGACCTCGCAGCCGAAGGGCGTTTGCGTCTCTCACGGCAATCTGGCGGCCAACGAGCGTGCCATCGAAGCGGTTTGTGGTGGAACGCCGGACGATGTCTTTGTCAGCTGGCTGCCGCTCTATCACGACATGGGACTGATCGGCGGACTCCTGAATCCGTTGTTCACGGGCTTTACCGGCGTCCTGACGTCGCCGCGGAATTTCCTTGAGCGGCCGCGTCGCTGGCTCGAGGCCATCGACCGTCACGGTGGCACGATGAGCGGGGGCCCCGACTTCGCGTACTCACTATGCGCCGACCGCATTTCGGATGAGACCATCAGTGGTTTGGATCTAAGCCGGTGGAGGTTTGCGTTCTCGGGGTCGGAGTTTGTCCGCCGAACCACTTTCGAGAAATTTGGCCACCGGTTTGCGCGGGCCGGGTTCGATCGACGGGCGTTGACGGCTTGCTATGGACTTGCGGAGGCGACGCTGCTGGTCACGGCCGGCGATATCACCGCCGAGACCGTCAGCTACACGCTCGACACCGCGGAGCTCGCCGCCGGCCGCATCGCGAGCGCCAGCGAAGGCACGGACCTCGTGGCATGTGGTCGAACTGCTGCTGGTCACGCCGTGCGCATCATGCGTATCGACGGCTCCGTCGAGGCCGAGGCGAATGAGGTCGGCGAGATCTGGGCCGCGGGTCCCAGCGTCGCGCATGGATATTGGAACAATGCCCAGGCCACACATCAGGCCTTCGTCGAGCGGGATGGCGTGCGTTGGCTGCGGACCGGCGACATCGGCTTCCTTCGCGACGGCGCACTCGTGGTGGCCGGTCGTCTCAAGGACCTGCTGATCGTTCGCGGGCAGAACGTCTATCCGACGGACGTTGAGCAGGCGGTCGAAGCCGAGGTCGAATCCGTCCGCAGCGGACGGGTTGCCGCCTTTCCCGTCGAGGTCGACGGGCGTGAGGCCATCGGAGTGGCGGCGGAGTTCAGCCGGGCCGTGCTCAAGCGCAGCAACCCGGAAGCGCTCGCACATGCGATCGGCGAAGCCGTCCTCCGGCAGGCGCAAGAATATCCGGCCGTGATCGCTCTGCTGAATCCGCAAGCGCTGCCGCTGACGACGAGCGGCAAGCTGCAGCGGTCGGCCTGCGCAACGCGTCTCGCCGACAACACGCTCGACAGCTTCGCGGTGTTCGAGAGAGGGCGTCGCCGCGGCACTGCATTCCTGACGGTGCCGGCGACTGATACCGAGCGCGCCGTCGCTGCGATGTGGTGCGAGGCGCTTGGCGTCGCGGCGGTGCATCGTGAGGACGATTTCTTTGTGCTGGGCGGAAACTCGATCGCGGCTGGCCAAGTCGCCGCGGCGGTCCGCGACCGCCTGGACGTGGAAGTGGAGCTGCGCACTTTCTTCGACGCGCCGGCGCTCGCGGCCTTCGCTGGCCGGATCGATGTCCTGGCGGGCACCGGTGCTGGCCGGGCGCTCCCGCCGATCCCGTGGGCGGCCGCGGCCGATCGCACGATGCTGTCGCACGCGCAGGAGCGGCTCTGGTTCCTCTGGAACATGGATCCGGCGGGGACAGCCTATACCGTTGCAAGCATGGTCCGTCTGCGGGGCCAGCTCGATCGTACAGTGCTTTCGCGCGCTTTCATCGAGATCGTCCGTCGTCACGAGATATTGCGCACCACGTTCATCGCCAGGGACGGCCGCGGAACGCAGCTCATCCACGATGTCATGAGCATCGGCGTCCGGCACGAGGATCTCCGCGCCTATTCTGTGCGGGAGCGCTCCGAGCGCGCGGAGACGGTCAGGCGATCCGAGCTCGGCAAGCCGTTCGATCTCGTGAACGGGCCATTGTTGCGCGCCGTGCTGCTTCAATTCGCGGACGATGCACATGAACTGCTGCTGCTGGCCCATCACATCATCGTCGATGGCTGGTCGCTCGATGTGTTGCTCGAAGAGCTGGCCGCTCTCTATCGAGCCGGTACCGGTCAGGGTAGAGGCGTGCCGCCGGTTCCGGCAATTCAATATGCTGATTTTGCGGCCTGGCAGCGAAGCTGGCTTGCGGGCGGCGAGGGCGATCGGCAGCTCGCCTATTGGCGCGCCAAGCTCGGCGATGTTCACCCGGTGCTGGCGCTGCCGCATGATCGGCCGCGCCCGACGATCCAGAGCCATGCCGGCGATACGATCGGTCTGGCCATCGACGCCGTGCTTGCGTGCCGGCTCCGGGAGATCGCCGGCAAGCAGCGCGTCAGCGTCTTCATGCTGCTGCTCGGCGCATACTACGCGCTGCTCCAGCGCTACACCGGGCAGAGTGATTTGCGTGTCGGCGTGCCGGTCGCCGGGCGCCGGCATACGCAGCTCGAACGACTGATCGGATGTTTCGTCAACACGTTGGTGCTGCGGGCTGAGATTGCCGCCGAAGCGAGCTTTACGAGCCTGCTGCAGCAGGTCAGGGAATCGGTGGTCGAGGCGTTGGCACACCAGGATCTTCCGTTCGAAATGCTGGTCGACGGCCTCAAGCCCGAACGCAGCGGTGGGCAAAATCCCCTGTTCCAGGCGAAGTTCAACTACATGACGGCGCCGGGCGGTTTCTCCGGTGTCGAGGGGCTCGCTGCCAACATCGACATTGTCGATCTCGCTGGTTCGCATTTCGATCTCGCCCTCGACGTCATCGATGGCGTCGGCATGAAGGTCACGTTCAACTACGCCACCGATCTGTTCGATCGTCCGACTATCGCGCGATTGGCGACGCAATTCGGTTCGATGCTGCGCCAGATTGCCGACAATGCCGAGCGGCGGATATCGGACTTCGTCATCGACGACGGACACCGGCAGACCGTGCCTCGTGAGGCTGCGGCGTTCGACTTCGCCGATGTGATGAGCCTTCATCGCGCGGCGACCGCGGATCGACAGACCGCCATCGCCATTCGATGCGGCCGGGAGCAATTGACCTTTGCGGCGCTCGAGCAGCGGTCAAACCGTATCGCGCACGCCCTCGTCGCCAAGGGCTTGGCACGCGAGACACCGGTTGCGCTGTGGATCGAGCGCTCGCCGGCCTTTGTCGTTGCCTTGCTCGCTGTGCTGAAGGCGGGCGGCTCTTATGTCCCGCTCGATCCGAAATGGCCGTTGGAGCGCGTCCGACGTATCCTGACCGACGGCGGCATCGACATCATGCTTGCGGCAGGCGACAAATTGGCGGATGCGCGCGAGCTGGACTGCCTGGTGCTCGACGCGGAGGCGGAAGCGGCGCGCGTCGAGGTATCGAGCCTGCCGCTCGACACGACCATTCACCCGGCGCAGACCGCTTACGTCATCTATACCTCCGGATCGACCGGCGCGCCTAAGGGCGTCAGCGTCTCGCACGGGGCCTTGGCCAATTATGTCCAGGCTCTGCTGCAACGTCTGAAGCCGCGCCCGTCGGCGAGCATGGCGATGGTTTCGACGGTGGCGGCCGACCTCGGCCACACTGTCCTGTTCGGTGCGCTCGCATCCGGCGGCACGCTGCATCTGCTGTCACCGGAGGCTGTATTCGACGCGGATGCGTTTGCACAAGCGATGCGCGAGGGCGAGGTCGACATTCTCAAGATCGTGCCGAGCCATCTGCGAGGGCTGCTTCAGGCCTCGCACTCGGCCGATCTGCTCCCCCACGACGCGCTCGTCCTGGGCGGGGAGGCGTGCGATGGCGCGCTGCTGGACGACGTCCGGCGTTTGCGGCCGGAATGCCGGATCCTGAATCACTACGGGCCCACCGAAACGACCGTCGGTGCGGTGACGCATGAGTGCGCGGCAGGCCGCGGGGACGGTTCGGTTCCGATCGGTCTGCCTCTTGCCAATCTGCGCGTCCATGTCCTCGATGACGCCTTGAACGAGGTGCCGATCGGAGTCGTTGGCGAGCTCTATGTCGGCGGCGCCGGTTTGGCGCGGGGCTATCGCGGCGCGGCGGGCCTGACCGCGGAACGTTTCGTGCCGGATCCGTTCGGCGACGCGGGCGAGCGCCTCTACCGAACCGGGGATCGTGTCCGCTGCGACCGGGAGGGCCGGCTGATATTCCTGGGTCGTACTGATGACCAGATCAAGTTGCGCGGCTATCGCATCGAGTTGGGCGAGGTCGCGCGCGTTATCAAGGCGCTGCAGGGAATCGGTGACGCGGTGGTCGTTTCACGCGCCATCGGTGAAAGTGAGCGCCAGGAGCTGATCGCCTATTGCGTGGCTGAGAGCGGCGCCGCTCCACAGGCCGATGCGATCAAGCAACAGCTGGCTGCAATCGTGCCGGACTATATGGTTCCGTCACACATCGTCATGTTGGCGCAATTGCCGCTGACGCCCAATGGAAAGGTCGATCGTCGCGCCTTGCCCGAACCGGCCGAAGAGGGGGCGTCGGCCGGCTATGCCGCGCCTGCGGGGGATATTGAAATTGCCATCGCGGCGGTCTGGTGCGAGGTGCTCGTTCGCGAGCGCGTCGGCCGTAATGACAATTTCTTCGAACTCGGCGGCGATTCGATTCTGAGCCTGCAGATCATCGCCCGCTTGCGCAAGCGTGGCATCCGGCTTACTCCGAAGCAGATCTTCAGCCAGCAGACGATTGCCGGGTTGGCGACGGTCGCCGTGATATCGGCGGGGACGACCAAGAAGGAGAGACCGGCGGCGAAGGCGTCAGTCGGCGACACCGCATCTGGCATGCCCCATCTGATGCCGATTCAGACGCGCTTCTTCGCCGAGGACATTGCCAACCGGGATCACTGGAACCAGGCGGTTCTGCTGCTGCCCCGTATGCAGGTCGATTGGGAGACGCTGCGGCGCGCGCTTGCGGCCATCTCGAACCATCACGATGCGCTGCGTTTGCGGTTCAGGCAGGTGGATGGCGCCTGGCGGGCGGAGCAGGGCCCGGCACCGGCGTCATCCGAACTGTTATGGATTCACGCGGGCGTCGGCGGCGCGACGCACATCACGGCGCTCGCCCGTGCCGCGCAGGAAAGCCTCTCACTGTCTTCCGGACCGCTGCTGCGCGCGGTCGGCATGGACCTGGCGGATGGTAGCCAACGCTTGCTGCTTGCGATCCATCATCTCGTCGTCGATGGCGTGTCCTGGCGTATCCTGCTGGAAGACCTGGCGTTGGCCTATGACCAGCTGCAGCGTGGCAGTCCCGTCGCGCTGCCGCCGAAGAGCGACTCCTTTGCCTTGTGGAGCGAGCGGCTGCATGCCTATGCGGGAACGGCGGAGATCGCGGCCGAATTGCCGTATTGGCTGGATCGTGGCGCCGGCGCGCGCCTGCCATGCAACGACGACCATGGCGATGTCGATCGCGTCGGTGATGGCGGCGAGGTGTCCTTGGTGTTCGATGCCGGCCTGACGTCACAGCTGCTCGAACAGGCGCCGGCTGCCTATCGGACCCAGGTCAACGATCTCCTGCTCGCCGCTCTCGTGCGCGCGGTGTCGCGCTGGAGCCAGCACGACGAGATCACCGTGGAGCTCGAAGGCCACGGCCGCGAGGAGATCTTCCCGGATGCAGATGTGTCCCGCACCGTCGGCTGGTTCACGACGGCCTTCCCGGTCCGCCTGAAAGATGCAGGCGACGAGGCGTCGCTGATCAAGGCGGTCAAGGAGACGCTTCGCGCGATTCCGAACCGCGGGATCGGCTATGGCGTGCTGCGCCATCTCGGCTCCGAGCAGCAACGCCATGCTCTGGCGCAATTGGCGGAGCCTCAGATCGTCTTCAACTATCTGGGCCGCTTCGACGCCAACATAGGCACCAACCAGCGCTTCTCCTTCGCAGCGGAGAGCGCAGGTCCCTCGCGTAGCGCCGCGGCGCCCATGCGCGGCTGGCTGAACATTACTGGCCTCGTGCGTGACGGCCGATTGGAACTATCTCTCGGGTACGGACGCAAGCGCTACCGGCACGCGACAGTCGAGCGGCTCGCCGCACATTACAAAGACGCACTGCGCGAACTGATCACCCACTGCTGCAATGGAGCGTTCGGCCTCACGCCATCGGATGTCCGGCTGTCTGGGCTCGCTCAAGCCGACCTCGACCGGTTGGCTGCGAACCTGGATCTGCGCGGCATCGAGGACATCTATCCGCTCTCGCCGATGCAACAGGGCATGCTGTTTCATGCGCTGCGCGACGGTGCCAACGACGCCTATGTGAATCAGGTCGGGCTCGAGCTGTTCGGCGTCGATGCCGGCAAGCTGAAAGCCGCGTGGCAGATGGTCAGCGACCGGCATGCGGCCCTGCGGACCGGGTTTGTCTGGCAGAACCTGTCGGGCGCAGCGCAGCAGGTGGTGCATCGCCAAGTGACGGTGCCGTTCGTCGAGGAGGATTGGCGCGGCAGCGCGCCTGCGGATCTGCAAGCCGAGCTGGCGGAGATATCCCGGCGTGAGCGCGCGATGGGCTTCGACATTTCGCGGCCGCCGATTCAGCGTATCCGTCTGATCCGTCTCGACGACGACAGGCATTGGCTGATCTGGACCCATCATCACATCTTCGTCGATGGTTGGAGCTCGGCCCGGCTAGTGGCCGAGGTGTTGCAGCAGGCGAGCGGCCGCCCGCTGCCGGCCGTGCAGGGCGGCTATCGCGACTACATTGCATGGTTGCAGGGCCGCGATCGCGAGAGCGCCGAGAGGTTCTGGCGCGAGGCTTTGGCAGGGCTCGAAACGCCCACATTGCTCGCGAACACACTGGCGTCCCCCAAGATATCCCTGACCGAAGGCCATGCCAGCGCCGGGCTTGCGGTGGACGCGGCATTGACCGAGCGGCTGAAGTCCTTTGCCAGGCATGAACGGGTGACGCTCAATACGCTCATCCAGGGCGCGTGGGCACAGCTGCTGCGGCGTCATTCAGGGCAGTCCGCGGTCTCTTTCGGCGTGACCATCTCGGGCCGTCCGGCCGAATTGCCCGGCGCGGAGGAGATGGTGGGCCTCTTCATCAACACGCTTCCCATCGTCGACGCGACCAGCCCACAAGCGTTCGTGGGCGATTGGCTGCGCCAGCTGCAGGAACAGAATTTGGCGATGCGTGAGCACGGTTGGACGCCGCTCTATGACATTCAGCGCCTCGCCGGCCATGCCGGGCAGCCGCTGTTCGACAGCATCCTGGTGTTCGAAAACTATCCGATCGACGAGGGAGTGCTGCGAGGCGGGGAAGGTGGTCCGCGGCTGGGACGTGTGGCGCATGTGACGCCGACGAGCTATGCGCTGGCGGTCGCGGTGTTCGCTGCAGGCGATCGGCTGAACATTGAATTCAACTATGACCAGTGCCGGTTCGACGAGGCGGCGATCCTGCGCCTTCGCGACATTCTCCGCGGCCTGCTGGAACGGATCGCGGCGAATGCGGAACGTGCGCTCGGTGCTCTCTCTGCGGCCGGCGAGCAGGACGCGCGACGAGCTCTCGAATGGAGTGGCGCAGCGCGGCTGACCTCCGCATCATCCTGCGCCGACGTCGTGATGCATATCGAAGCGCAGGCCGCGCAGGCGCGGTCTGCCATTGCCATCGTCTGCGGCGACCAGCGCATCTCCTACGGCGAGTTGAGCGCGCGTGCGAACGCGCTCGCACGACGCCTTCGCCTCTGGAACGTCGGTCCGGATCGGCTGGTCGGCATTGCCTTGAGCCGAAGCCCGGACATGATCATCGCGCTGCTCGCGGTTTTGAAGGCCGGCGGCGCCTATCTGCCGCTCGATCCGGATTATCCGGCCGAGCGTCTTGCCTACATGCTGCGTGACGGCGGCGCGGCGCTGGTCCTGACGCAAGGCGCGCTGCTCGAGCCGCTTGCACCGGTGCTGCGCGAAGCCGGGGTCGAGGCGCTCTGCATCGACGAGCCATCGCCGCGCGCCGGCGAGGACGGCGGGAACCTCGACATCGAAATCCATCCGGACAGCCTGGCCTATGTCATCTACACGTCCGGGTCGACCGGCGCGCCGAAAGGCGTGGCGGTTGCGCGCGGGCCGCTGGCGATGCATTGCGAAGCCATCGGCCGGCTGTACCGCATGACCTCGCATGACCGCGAGTTCCAGACGGCATCGATCAATTTCGACATCGCCCACGAGCGATGGCTGGTGCCGCTGATGACGGGCGGTTCGCTCGTCCTGCCTTCGAAGCCCGGTCTTCTGATTGACGATCTCGTCAGCGAGATGACCCGCAATGCGGTGACCTCGATCTTCCTGCCGCCGGCCTATGCGGACCAATTGAGCGCGGCATTGCGGCAGGGCGGGCGCAGGCTGGCGATCAGGGCCTGTATCGTCGGCGGCGAAGCGTGGTCCGATACCGGGGTCAGGGCATTTCGCGAGGCCGTCGATTTCGATCTTCTGGTCAACGCCTACGGCCCGACCGAGACGGTGATCGCGCCGACGGCGTGGATCGTCGACGCCGCCGCGTTGACACCTCGCCAACCCGCACCGATCGGACGGCCCGTCGGTGCGAGGTCGGCGCACATTCTCGATTCCGACCTCAATATCGTTCCCGTCGGCGTCACCGGCGAGCTGTTCATCGGTGGTGTTGGCCAGGCCCGCGGCTATCTGAACCGGGCTGCACTGACCGCGGAGCGGTTCGTCCCCGATCCGTTCAGCGTCGATGGCACGCGCCTCTATCGCACCGGCGATCTCGCGCGCTGGCGCGACGACGGCGTGATTGAATATGTCGGCCGCGCCGACCAGCAGGTGAAGATCCGCGGCTTCCGTATCGAGCTCGGAGAGATCGAGGCGCGTCTGCTCGAGCAGCGTGGCGTGCGTGCCGCGGCCGTTGTGGCGGGCGAAGGCCGGACCGGGCGCCAATTGTTCGCCTATGCGAGTGGCGGGCCGTCGCTCGACGGCCGCGCCTTGCGTGATGCACTGTCCGCCGTTCTGCCTGACTACATGGTGCCGTCGTCGGTGACGGTGCTGGAGCAGCTGCCGCTCACCCCCAACGGCAAGATCGATCGGCGTGCACTGCCGGCGCCGGGCAAGGATGCGTTGGCGCGTCGCACCTACGAGGCACCCGAGGACGAGATCGAGCTTGCGCTGGCCGGGATCTGGGCGGAGCTGCTCGACGTCGATCAGGTCGGACGCAACGATCACTTCTTCGAGCTCGGCGGACATTCCTTGCTCGCCGTGCGGGTGCTGAGCCGGGTGTCGCAGGAGATCGGCGTGTCAATCGCGGTCTCGGATCTGTTCGCTCATCCCGATCTTGCCTCATTTGCCCGGGTCGTGTCGATCAGGCTCATCGAGCAAGAATTCGATGCCGAAGAGCTCCAGGAACTGGTGGGAACGGAGCAGTGAGCATGGCTGACACGGCAAAGCCGAGCTTACGCGATCTGGATCCCCAGCAGATGAGAAAGCTCGTCGCGCTGGCCAGGAATCGTGGCCGGAGTGACGCCAGTGCCATTCCGGTGGTGGCGCGGAGCGGATCGTTGGAAATGTCCTTTGCGCAGCAGCGGCTCTGGCTGCTGGCGCAGCTCGATGGTACGAATTCCAGCTATCACATTCGCGGAGCATTGCGGCTTGCGGGCGAGCTCGATCTCGAAGCCTTGCGTCGCAGCATCGACCGTGTGTTCGCGCGCCACGAAGCGCTGCGCAGCGTCTTTCGCGTGGTGGACGAACAGCCGCGCGTGGTGCTGCTGCCGACGGATGAACGTGTGCCGCTGCTCGAACATGATCTGAGTGGTCGGGACGATCGCGAGCAGGAGCTGGCGCGCCTCTGCCGCGAGGAGGCCGCGACGCCGTTCGATCTCGCCGCTGGACCGTTGGTCCGCGGTCGCCTGATCCGGATGGCGGAGGGAGAGCATCTCTTCTTGCTCACCCAGCATCACATCGTCTCCGATGGCTGGTCGATCGGCGTGCTCATGCGCGAGCTCGGCGCTCTCTACCGGGCATTCGCCGCCGGCAAGGACGATCCTCTGCCTCCATTGGCAATCCAGTATCCGGACTATGCCGTCTGGCAGCGGCAATGGCTGTCAGGCGAGCGCTTGCAGCGGCAGGTCGACTATTGGCGAGAAGCGCTCGCGGACGCTCCTGCCGTGCTCGAATTGCCGACGGATCGGCCGCGTCCGCCAATCAGGTCGCTCGCCGGGGCGTCCCTGCCGATCGAGATCGATGTGGAGCTGGCCTCCGGCATCAGGCGACTGAGTCAGTCGCATGGCGCCAGTGCTTTCATGACGGTGCTGGCGGCCTGGGCAGTGGTGTTGTCGAGACTCTCCTCGCAGACCGATATCGTCATCGGGACTCCGACGGCCAACCGAAATAGGCCGGAGATCGAGGGCCTGATCGGATTCTTCGTCAACATGCTGGCTGTCCGCGTTGATCTCTCGGCGGAGCCCAGCGTGGCCGAACTGCTCCGCCGCGTGCGCGCGGCGGCGCTCGCGGCGCAGGATCATCAGGATCTGCCGTTCGAGCAGGTCGTCGAGATCGTTCAACCGCTGCGGCGGCTGGAGCAGACACCGGTCTTCCAGGCCGTGTTCGCCTGGCAAAGCAACGAGAGGGGGTCCCTCGAATTGCCCGGCCTCAAGGCCGAGGTCGCTGATATTCCGCTGCAACAGGTCAAGTTCGATCTCGAGCTCAATCTCGGCGAGATGGATGGGCGCATCGTCGGCTCCCTGAACTATGCGACGTCGCTGTTCGACGAGGCGACGATCACGCGCCATCGGGGCTACCTGTTGACCGTGCTGCGGGCCATGATCTCCGATGCGGACCAGGTGGTCGACCGGATCGATATCATTGGGGCCGCTGAGCGCAGGCGCGTTCTCGACACGTGGAACGAGACGATCACGCCGTTTACCTCCGAAAGCTGCATTCACGATCTATTTGCGGAGCAGGTGAGAAGGGCGCCGGACGCCCTTGCGCTGGCGTACGAGGACGTTCGTCTGAGCTATAGCGAGCTCGATGCGCGGGCGAACAGGCTTGCGCGGCACTTGATCACCTTGGGAGTAGTGCCGGATCAGCCCGTTGCGATCTGCCTGCCGCGGGGCATCGCAATGGTGGTGAGCCTGCTGGCCGTGCTGAAGGCGGGTGGCGCCTATCTGCCGCTCGATCCCGCTTATCCTGCGGAGCGGCTACGTCAGATTATCGACGATGCCAGGCCGCGCCTGCTGATCGCAAACGGCACAGGACGCGCGATCATTCCGGATGGGACCTGCGGGACCGTCGATCCCGATGCAGGCGCAGGGCAGGCGACGTCGGATCCGGGTGATCTCCTCGAAGGACTGACTGCGCGAAGCCTCGCCTACATCATCTACACGTCCGGCTCGACCGGCCGGCCGAAGGGGGTGATGGTCGAGCACCGCGGCCTGGTGAATTTGGCGTTGGCGCAGCGGGCGTTGTTCAACATCAATTCGAGCAGTCGCGTCGTGCAGTTTGCCTCGCTCAGTTTCGATGCCAGCATCTGGGAAATCGTCATGGCGTTGTGCTCGGGCGCTGCGCTGTTTCTGGCCGGCACGCGCGAGCATCAGGACACCGCGGCATTGTTCGGCTATCTCGCGGACAATGCGATCACGCATGCGACCCTGCCGCCGGCGATGCTGCAGGGGCGGACCGATCTCCAACGGCTCGCCTCGTTGCGGGTCCTCGTTCTTGCCGGTGAATTGCCCCGGGCCGAGCTGGTCAAGGGATTGCCTCCTGACATTGTCGTCTTCAACGGTTATGGGCCGACGGAAGCAACGGTCTGCGCCACGAGCTGGTTGCGGCATCAGGGTTTTGACGGCGATGCCGTTCCCATCGGTCGACCGCTGCCGAATGCGCGAATCTATCTTCTGGACCGGTTCGGTGCGCCCGTTCCGCTCGGTGCGGTCGGTGAAATCTACATCGGCGGGGTCGGAGTCGCACGCGGTTATCTCAATCGCGCCGATCTGACGGCGGAACGCTTCGTGCGCGATCCCTTCTGCGGCGATGCGGATGCACGCATGTACCGCACCGGCGATCTCGGCCGCTATCTCCCGGACGGCAATATTGCGTTTCTCGGCCGCAACGACCACCAGGTCAAGATCCGTGGCTTTCGTATCGAGCTCGGTGAGATCGAGTTTCGGCTCAACGAGCACGCCGACGTTGCCGATTCAATCGTGCTGGTGCAGCGCAATCATGGTGGCGATATGCGGCTGGTCGCCTATGTGGCCGTTAGGGGGGGCGTAAGGCGCGATGGCGGAGAGCTTGCCAGCGCGTTGCGCGATCACCTGCGTGCGTGTCTGCCGGACTACATGGTGCCGTCAGCGTTCGTAAGTCTCGATGCACTCCCGCTCACGCCGAATGGCAAGGTGGACCGCAAGGCACTGCCGGCGCCGGAGAACGATGCATATGCGCGGCGCCCTTTCGAACCGCCGCGAGGCGAGGTCGAACAGGTTGTCGCAGATATCTGGGCCGAGCTCTTGGGCGTCGATCGGATCGGACGCAGTGACCACTTCTTCGAGCTCGGCGGCCACTCGCTGCTCGCAGTGCGCATGCTGGAGCGATTGCGGCGGCATGCGCTGAGGGCGGATGCGCGCATGCTGTTCGCGAAGCCGGTGCTGGCGGAATTTGCCGCCAGCCTCGATGGCGGCGTAGAAGCCGACGTTCCGGTCAATCAGATCACCCGGCAGATGACGGCGATCACACCGGAATTGCTGCCGCTGATCACGTTGACGCAATCCGACATCGACAGCATCGTGGCCGGCGTTCCTGGCGGCGTCGCCAACATCCAGGACGTCTACGGCCTCTCGCCACTTCAGGATGGCATTCTCTTCCACCACCTGCTGTCGAAGGAAGGCGATCCCTATCTGCTGGTCGGCCGAATGGCATTTGCCAGCCGCGACCTGCTCGATCGCTATCTCGACGCGGTCCGGCAGGTGGTCGCCCGTCACGACATTCTGCGAACGTCTATCGTGTGGAGCGGACTGTCCACGCCGGCACAGGTGGTTTGGCGGCAGGCGTCCTTGGTCGTCGACGAGGTCGTGCTGGATGGCGAAGGCCCTGGGGATGAGCAGCTCGCGCGACGATTCGATCCGCGCTTCCATCGGATCGATCTCGGACGGCCGCCGCTTCTGCGATTTGCGGTCGCTGCCGATCCGGGTGGAGAGCGCTGGCTGCTTTTGGCCCTGCTGCATCATTTGATTGGCGACCACTCCACGCTCGAAGTGATGCACGACGAGGTCGGGAAGATCCTGTCCGGGCGGAGCCACGAATTGCCGCCGCCTTATCCGTTCCGGAATCTGGTGGCACAGGCGCGCGGATCGGCGGCGACCAAGGAGCATGAGCGCTTCTTCCGCGGCATGCTCGCCGACATCGACGAGCCCTCCACGCCGTT
Organism: Bradyrhizobium sp. NBAIM18; assembly: GCF_020193825.1. Lineage (NCBI taxonomy): Bacteria > Pseudomonadati > Pseudomonadota > Alphaproteobacteria > Hyphomicrobiales > Nitrobacteraceae > Bradyrhizobium > Bradyrhizobium sp. NBAIM18. The sequence goes on along the minus strand of NZ_JADYVO010000002.1, from coordinate 617,108 downwards.
CGGCCTGGATCGGGTGCACGGCGATGGTGCCGGTATTGCCGAAACCCGGCTGATGCTGCCCGAGAGCTTGAACGCAAGGCTTCGTGTGCAGGCGCGGCGGTTGGGCGTCAGCCTCGCCAGCCTTTGCCATCTCGCCTGGGGGCAGGTGGTGGCGCGAACCAGCGGGCGCGAGCAGGTGGTGTTCGGGACTGTTTTGTTCGGTCGCATGCAGGCTGGCGCCGGCGGCGATCGCACCATGGGCCTGTTCATCAATACCTTGCCGCTGCGCCTCGACCTCGACGACACAGCGGTCGAGGACAGCGTCCGTGATGCGCATGGTCGGCTGACCGAGCTGATGGCGCACGAGCACGCCTCGCTGGCGCTTGCGCAGCGATACAGCGGCGTCACGGCGCCCGCGCCGCTGTTTAGCGCGATCCTGAACTACCGGCACAATGCCATGCCGGCCGATTTGGCTGCCGGCAGAGAGCACTCCGGCGTCGAATGGCTCGGTGGTGAAGAGCGCACCAATTATCCCTTGATGCTGGCCGTCGAGGATTATGATCAGGCGCTGGGCCTGACCGCCCAGATCGTCCGGCCATTCTCGGCTGATCGCATCTGCGCCTTGATGCAGCAAGCGCTCGACCAATTGGCCGATGCGCTGGAGCATGCGCCGCGTGCGCCGGTCCGGCAGCTCGACATCTTGCCCCTCGAGGAGCGTCGGCTTTTGCTGGAGGTGTGGAATGGCGCGCAGGCGCATGATCCGCAAGTCCGATCATTCGTCACGCAGTTCGAGGCGCAAGTTCGGAAGTCGCCGCGAGCGATCGCGCTGGTGTTCGGCGAGGCGGAGCTGAGCTATGCCGCGCTGAATGCACGCGCCAACCGACTGTCGCGGCGATTGCAGGATCACGGCGTCGGGACCGAAATCGTGGTCGGGCTGGCGCTCGAGCGCAGCGTCGAGATGCTGGTCGCGCTGTTGGCGGTGCTGAAGGCCGGCGGGGCCTATTTGCCGCTCGATCCGGATTACCCGCCGGAACGGCTGGCGCATATGCTGCGCGACAGCGGCGCGGCGCTGGTGCTGACGCAAGAGAGATTGCGCGATCAGTTCGCCGCCGTGCTGGCGGAGACCGGCGCAGAGGCCTGGCTGGTTGATGGAGAGGACGGCGAGAGCGGGAATGCCGACAATCTCGATGTTGCCGTTCACGGCGAGAGCCTTGCCTATGTGATCTACACTTCGGGCTCGACCGGTCTGCCCAAGGGCGTGATGGTCCGCCATGATGCCGTGACCAATTTCCTCGTGACCATGGCGGAGCAGCCCGGCATGACGGCCGGCGACCGCGTGCTCGGACTGACCTCGCTGTCCTTTGACATCGCGGTGTTGGAGCTGTGGCTGCCGCTGACGATCGGCGCCTGCGTCGTGCTGGCGGATCGCGCGGCCGCGCATGATCCTGCCAAGCTCAAGGCGATCGTGCAGCGGCATGGCGTGTCCGTGATCCAGGCAACGCCATCGACCTGGCGCATGCTGCTCGATCATGACGGCCCTGCGCTGCCGGCCAGCTGCCGGGTGCTGTGCGGCGGCGAGGCGCTGCCGCCGGATCTGGCGCGGCGGCTGGTGGCCCAGGCCGGCGAGGCCTGGAACCTGTACGGCCCGACCGAGACCACGGTGTGGTCGGCGCGCCATCGGCTCGATGCGATGGCCGATCGTCCGCTGCTCGGCCGCCCGATCGGCAACACCACGCTTTACGTTCTCGACGGTGACCTCAACCTCGCGCCGGTCGGCGTTGCCGGCGAGCTCTATATCGGCGGGAGCGGGCTCGCCCGCGGCTATTGGCGGCGCGGCGGCCTGACGGCCGAGCGCTTCATCCCTGATCCGTTCGGTCCGCCGGGGGCGCGGCTGTACCGCACCGGCGACGTGGCGCGGTGGCGATCCGACGGCGTGCTCGATTATGTTGGCCGTGCCGATTACCAGGTGAAGATCCGCGGCTTCCGCATCGAGCTCGGCGAGATCGAGGCGCGTCTGTTGGCACAGCCTGGCGTCCGCGCGGCCGTGGTGGTGGCGCGCGAGGTCGGCACCGGCCGCCAGCTGGTCGGCTATGTCTGCGGCGAAGCGCTGGATGGGGCAGCGCTCAAAACGGCACTGTCCTTGGTGCTGCCCGACTACATGGTTCCGGCGCGGATCGTGGTGCTGGAGAAGCTGCCGCTGACGCCGAACGGCAAGATCGACCGCAAGGCCTTGCCGGCGCCGGATCAGCTCGCGGCGTCCGCCCAGCATGTGGCGCCGCGCACGCCGGCGGAGGTCGCATTGGCCGCGATCTGGGCCGATCTGCTGCGCCAGCCCAACATCGGCGTCACCGATAATTTCTTCGAGCTCGGTGGTGATTCCTTGATCGCGGTCCAGCTCGTCAGCCGCATCAAGCGGGATCTCGGCCACGACCTGCCGCTCAATCGTCTGTTTGAATTGACGACCGTTGAAACCATGGCTGCTGCGCTAGGCCTGGAGAACGAGACCGACAAGCGAAGCGACGACATCATAGCGATGCTCGACATGTTGAAGGAAGTCGAACTGTCCGATGAGTGACACGGCACCCACGCAAAAGCAGCAGCTGCGCGACATATCACGGCGCCTGATGCGACTCGATTCCGGCAAGCAGCACGCGTTCCTGTCGCAGCTCGCGGCCAAGGGCGTCAACCTCGCCATGCTGCCGATCATGCGCCAGGAGCGAAAGCGGGCGCCGCTGTCCTTTGCGCAAGCGCGCCTCTGGTTTCTGTGGCGGATGGATCCGTCCAGCGCGGCCTACAACATCTCGGCGACGGTGCGCGTGCGCGGCCAGCTGCAACCACGCGCATTGCAACAGGCGTTCGATATGCTCGTCGCCCGCCACAGCGCGCTTCGCACTGTATTTCGGCAGGAAGGGGAGCAGGCCGAACAAATCGTCCACGATCCGCAGCCGGCCGTATTGCGGCACGTGATCCTCGCTGGCGACGACCGCGAAGGACAGGCGCGCGAGCTGGCACGGCAGGAAGCCTCGCTGCCCTTCGACCTCGAAGCCGGCCCGCTCATGCGCGCCGCGTTGTTAACGCTGGACGAGAGCAATCATTTTCTTGTCGTCAGCCTGCACCATATCGTGGCCGACGGCTGGTCGATAGGCGTGCTGGTTGACGAGTTCTGGAAGCTATACGCGGCATCCGCATGCGGTGAAGAACCGGCGCTGCCGGAGCCGGAGATTGACTATGCCGACTACGCCGAATGGCAGCGGCTCTGGATGAGTGCGGTCGATGGCGAACGGCAGGTCGGCTACTGGACCAGACGTCTCGCCGATCCGGCCGTGCTCCAGCTGCCGATCGACCGGCCGCGCCCGGCCGTCCCGGACCTGACGGGATCGGCACTTCGCATCCCGCTCGACCGGGCGCTAGCCGATGGCTTGCGCGCGCTCGCGCGGCGGCATCGTACGACCCTGTTCGCCGTCCTGCTGGCGAGCTTCAAGCTGCTGCTCTATCGCTACACCGGCCAGTCCGACATCAACATCGGCGTGCCCGTCGCCAACAGGCATCGCGACGAAGCGCGCGGCGTGATCGGTCTGTTCGTCAATACCCAGGTGCTTCGCACGCAGATCGACGGCCGCACGGCAATCGCGGACGTCATTGCGGTGGTTCATGCGGCCACCGTCGAGGCACAGGAAAACCAGGACCTTCCGTTCGAACGTCTGCTCGAAATCCTTCAGCCCACGCGCAGCCTGAGTCAGAATCCGCTGTTCCAGGTCCTCTACAATCACCAGCGTCGTCGGGCGTCGGCTAGTCCACCGGATCGGACCGGTCTCCAAATCGAGACAATCGATACAGAGGTCGATGCCGTCAAGTTCGACCTCGCGCTCGACACCGAAGAAGGGATGTCAGGCGAGATCCGCGCCATCTTCACCTATGCTACGGCGCTGTTCGAGGCGGCGACGATCGAGCGTCTTGCGGCGCATTGGACCACGATCCTGAAGGCCATGGTCGCCGACGACGCGCAAGGGATCGCCGATGTGGCGTTGCTGTCCGAACAGGAACTGGGGCAGTTGCGGCAATGGAATCGCGCTGCCGACGAAACGGCAAGCTCGTCGTTCACACCGGTGCATCGGACGGTTGCACGGCTGGCTGCCGAAACGCCCGACGCGCCGGCGCTGGTCTTCGGCGACGATGAAATCAGCTATGCCGAGCTCAACCGCCGCGCCAACCGGCTTGCTCACCACCTGATCCGCCTCGGTGTCGGGCGCGACGACCTTGTCGGCGTCTCGGCACGGCGTTCGCCACACCTCGTTGCGGCGCTGCTCGCCATCTTGAAGACGGGTGCAGCCTATCTGCCGCTCGATCCCGAGCATCCGGCCAGACGACAGGTCGGCACCCTCCGCAATGCCGGCGCCCGCGTCGTGCTGGTCGACGCGGATGGTTCGGCGTTGACACCGCCGCCGGCTGGCGTCGAGGTCGTTCCGCTCGGTGCGATCGATCTCGCCAAGGAGAGCGAAAGCGATCCCGAGATCGCGGTGGCGCCAACCAGCCTTGCCTATGTGATCTACACCTCTGGCTCCACCGGCATCCCCAAGGGCGTCGCGGTCGAACATGGTCCGTTCGCCATGCACTGCGAGGTGACGGCCGGGCTCTACGACATGGATCGGCACTCGCGCGAGCTGCACTTCCTGTCCTTCACCTTCGACGGCGCCCATGAGCGGCTCTGGACCGCACTGACCTGCGGCGCCGCGCTCGTGATGCGGGATGCGGATCTGTGGTCCGCCGAACAGACTATCGAGGTTCTGCGCCGGCAGCGCGTCACCAATGCCGGATTCCCGCCCGCCTACCTGCAACAGCTCGCTGATTTCGCGATGTGGCGTGGCGATCCGCCGCCAGTCGAGCTGTACTCGTTCGGCGGCGAGGCGATGCCAAAGGCTGGCTTCGACAAGGTCAAGCGCGCGCTCAAGCCGCGGGCATTGATCAACGGCTACGGGCCGACCGAAACCGTGGTCACGCCGCTGGTCTGGAAGGTCGATGCGAGCGAGGAGATCGACGGCAATTATGCCCCGATCGGTCGTCCGGTGGGCCGCCGCTCGGCCTACATCCTGGACAATGATCTCAACATCGTCCCGGTCGGCGTGACCGGTGAACTGTTCATCGGCGGCGAGGGCTTGGCGCGCGGTTACTGGCAGCGCGCCGAGCTGACGGCCGACCGCTTCGTCCCTGATCCGTTTGGCGCGCCGGGCGCGCGGCTGTATCGCACCGGCGATCTGACGCGGCGGCGCGCTGATGGCGTCATCGAATATGTGGGCCGGACCGATCATCAGGTGAAGATCCGCGGCTTCCGGATCGAGCTCGGCGAGATCGAGGCATGGCTGATGCGGCAGGCCGGCGTGCGGTCGGCCGTGGTCGTTGCCCTTGAAGCCAGCGTCAGCCGTCAGCTGGTCGGCTATGTCGCCGGCGATGGGCCGTTCGACGAAGCGGCGATGCGTGCGGCGCTCTCGGATGAGCTGCCCGACTACATGGTGCCGGCCCGCATCGTGCGATTGGACCGGCTGCCGCTCACCGCGCACGGCAAGGTTGATCGCGACGCCCTGCCGGCGCCTGAGATGCCGGCCGCAACCATCGCGCATGTCGCGCCGCGCTCCGCAGCCGAGACGGTGCTCGCTGCGATCTGGGCCGAGCTGCTCGGCCAGCCCGTCATCGGCGTCACCGACAATTTCTTCGAGCTCGGCGGCGATTCCATCATCTCACTGCAATTGGTCGGTCGGGCGCGCCAGGCGGGCCTGCTGATCGAGCCGCGCGACGTCTTCCGGCATCAGACCTTGCAGGATCTGGCGCGCGTCGCGCGGAGTGAAGACAAAGCGGAGATCGTCGCCGCTGAGGTCGATCTCGACGGCCGCGAGCATCCGATGCTGCCGATCCAGTTGCGGTTCCTCAGTGAGGACGCAGGGGACCGTCATCACTGGAATCAGGCCGTTCTGCTGATGCCGAAGTCGCGCCTCGACTGGAAGCTCGTCGAGCTCACGCTTGCCGCTCTTGTCGCGCACCATGCGGCCCTGCGCGTGCGCTTCGAGGAGATTGATGGCGGTTGGCGCGCGACCTACGGCGCTACACCGCCAACGTCCGAGCTGCTGTGGATTCTTGGTGACCTCCAGGATGCCGCCGCAGTCACGAAGGTCGCCTCACAAGCTCAGGCCAGCCTGTCGCTGGCCGGGCCGCTGTTGCGTTTGGTCGGCATGGATCTCGCGGACGGCAGCCAGCGGCTTCTGGTGGTGGTGCATCATCTCGTCATCGACGGCGTGTCATGGCGTGTGCTGCTCGAAGACTTTGCGACGGCGTACGATCAGCTCCGTCAGGGCGCGGCTTCAGTCGCGCTGGCGAGGAGCGACTCTTATGCATCCTGGGGCGCGCGATTGCAGACCTATGCTGCGACCGACGAGCTGACAGCCGAGCTCGATTATTGGCTGGAGCGAGGATCGCATGCCGCGTTTCCCTGCGATGACGATCATGGCGGGGTCGACCGGGTTGCAGACGGCGATGAAGTCCTGCTGGCGTTCGACGCCGGATTGACCACGCGGCTGCTGAAGGAAGCCCCGGCCGCCTACCGCACCCAGGTCAATGATCTCCTGCTGGCGGCACTTGCGCGAGCGGTGTCACGCTGGGGCGGGATTGAGGATGTCGTCGTTGAGCTCGAGGGCCATGGCCGCGAAGACGTCTTTGCGGGCGCCGATGTGTCCCGCACCATCGGCTGGTTCACCACCGCTTTTCCGGTGCGGCTGCCGGGTGGCTCCGGGGACGATGCCTCGCTGATCAAATCCGTCAAGGAGGAGCTTCGGGCCGTTCCCAACCGCGGCTTGGGGTACGGCGTCCTGCGTCATCTCGGCACCGACGCGCAGCGGAGCGCCCTGGCGGCACGTCCCGAGCCGCGTATCGTCTTCAACTATCTCGGCCAGTTCGATTCCAGCCTGGGAGAGAGTGCCCCGTTCCGCCTCGCCCCCGAGAGTTCGGGGCCGATGCGCAGCGAAAGCGCGCCGCTTGGTCGCTGGATCAGCATCAACGGTCAAGTCGGGGAAGGACAGTTGCGCCTGTCGTTCAGCTATGGCCGCAGGCGTTACCGGCGCGCAACGATCGAACGTCTCGCCGAGCATTACGCGGCTTCCTTGCGCGAACTCGTCGCGCATTGCACGGGCGGCGCCCGCGGCATCACGCCGTCGGACTTCGCCTTGTCGAACCTGAAGCAGGCTGATCTCGACGCACTGGTCGCGACGATCGACTGCCGCGAGATCGAGGACATCTATCCGCTGTCGCCGATGCAGCAGGGTATGCTGTTCCATGCTCTGCGTGATGGCGAGAGTGGCAATTACGTCAACCAGGTCGGCCTGGAGATACGCGGCCTCGATGCCGGCAGGCTGCGCGCGGCCTGGCACGAGATCAGTTCGCGCCACGCCGTGTTGCGAACCGGATTTGCGTGGCGCGAGCTGTCGGGGGCCGCGCAGCAGGTGGTCTATTGCTCTGCGCCTTTGCCATTCGAGGAAGAAGACTGGCGCTCGCGGGCGGCCGCCATGGAAGAGGAGGAGCTGCGGGTTGCGCTCGCGGGTATTGCGCAAGCCGAACGTACCAGGGCATTCGATCTGTCTCAGGCGCCATTGCAGCGGGTCCGGCTGATCCGGCTCGACGAGGCACGCCACTGGCTGATCTGGACCCACCACCATATCCTGCTCGACGGCTGGAGCGCCGCGCGTCTCATGGCTGAGATCCTGCAGCACGAACGCGGTGCGCGACTATCGGCCGTGAAGGGCCGCTACCGCGACTACATCGCGTGGCTGCAAAGGCAGGACCGCGACGCGTCCGCGTCGTTCTGGCGATCGGCCTTGGCCGAATTGGACGAGCCCAGCTTCCTAGCGGACACGCTGGGAGGACCTGCGGCCAACGGTGCTTCCGGCCATGGCTCGTCGGACCTGCTGCTCACGGCTGACCTGACGGCAAGCCTGCAAGCCTTTGCGCGGCGCGAGCGCGTCACGCTGAACACGCTGGTGCAAGGCGCTTGGGCGCAGCTGTTGCGCCGCCACACCGGTCAGCGCGCGGTCTGTTTCGGTGCGACGGTCTCGGGCCGGCCGGCGGAGATCAGCGGGGCCGAGGAGATGGTCGGCCTGTTCATCAACACGCTGCCCGTCGTCGATCAGGCAAGCCCGCAAACCGAGATCGGAGCGTGGCTGCGCGATCTCCAGGCGCGCAACACGGATCTGCGCGATCACGGCTGGATGCCGCTGTACGAAATCCAGCGTCTTGCCGGCCGTTCCGGACGCGCGTTGTTCGACAACATCCTCGTGTTCGAGAACTATCCGATCGATCAGGCGCTGCGGGGCGAGAGCGAAAGCGGACGCCGGTTCGGCCGGGTCGAGCAGGTCTCGATCACCAACTATGCGCTGACGGTGGCGGTCTTCGCCAAGCCCGACGGCATCAATCTGGGCTTTCGCTACGATCGCAGCCGCCTCGACGACGGTCATATCAGATATCTGCAGGCCTCGCTGTCGCAACTGCTGGCCAGGATCGTGGCGGACGCCTCGCGGCCGCTGGGCGCGCTGGACAGCCTCGATGCCGATGAGGAGCAGAGATTGCTCGGCTGGGGCGGCAGCGCCGAGCGGGCACCGAAGTTTGGCGGCACTATCGTCGCGCAGATCGAAGCCCGGGCCGCGGCTTCGCCATCGTCGATCGCGTTGATCTTCGGTGAACGGCAGATCAGCTATGGCGAGCTGAACGCGCGTGCCAATTGCCTGGCATGGCGGCTGCGGGAGCACGGGATCAGTCGCGATCGGCCGGTCGGCTTGGCGCTCGAGCGCAGCGTCGAGCTGATCGTCGGCGTCCTGGCCGTGCTGAAGGCCGGCGGCGCCTATCTGCCACTCGATCCCGACTACCCGTCCGATCGCCTGCTCCACATGCTGCGTGATAGCGGAACGGCGCTGGTGCTGACCCAGGAGCGGCTGCTTCCGCATCTGGCGTCTGTGATCACGGATCCGGACGTCGAGGCCTGGACAATCGACGGCGAGGGTGAAGCTCGGATCGAAGCCCATGCCGGCAATCCCGGCGCGGCGCTTCATCCGGACAGCCTGGCTTATGTGATGTACACATCAGGCTCGACCGGCGTGCCCAAGGGCGTGGCCTGTTCGCATCGCGCGCTGGCGGCGCGGCTTGGCTGGATGCAGGCGGAGTATCGCCTCGATCCTGGCGAGACCTTGCTGCACAAGACACCATTCAGCTTCGACGTCTCGGTTTGGGAGATATTGTGGCCGCTCGCAGCCGGCGCGCGGCTCGTGATCGCGGCTCCAGGCGCGCATCGCGAGCCGCGACTCCTGGTGGACGCCGTCATCGCGCATGACGTGACGACGCTCCACTTCGTGCCGCAGATGCTCGAGCATTTCGTGACCGAGCCCGGCGCGCCGCGCTGCACCTCGCTGAGGCGCCTGTTTGCTGGCGGCGAGGCGCTGTCACTCGATCTCATGACGCGTGTACGTGCGGCGTTCCCCCATGTGCGGTTCGACAATCGTTACGGACCGACCGAGGCTCTTATCAACGCCACCTACTGGACCTGTCGCGACGAGGGTGGGACGCGCGTGCCGATCGGACGACCCATTCCCGGCGTGACGATCCGCATCCTCGACGCCGATCTGAACATGGTTCCGGCAGGCGTGACTGGCGAGTTGTTCATCGGCGGGGCCGGTTTGGCGCGGGGCTATTGGCGGCGCGAGAAGCTGACGGCGGAGCGCTTCATTCCCGATCCCTTCGGGGAGCAAGGCGAGCGGCTCTATCGGTCGGGAGACCTGGCGCGCTGGCGCGCTGATGGCGCGATCGACTATGTCGGACGCGCGGATCACCAGGTCAAGGTCCGCGGCTTCCGCATCGAGCTCGGCGAGATCGAGGCGCGGCTGCTCGAGCAGCCCGGCGTTCGCTCCGCCGTGGCGGTGGCGCGAGAGGTCGGCGCCGGCCGGCAGCTCGTTGGCTACGTCAGCGGCACGGCGGAGTTGGAAGAGTCTGCGCTGCGGACAGCGCTGTCGGCCGTCCTGCCGGATTACATGGTGCCGCCGAGAATTGCCGTGCTGGAGCGGCTGCCCTTGATGCCGAGCGGCAAGGTTGATCGCCAAGCGCTGCCGGCGCCCAACATGGCCCATGGCCAGGCGGATCATCAGGCGCCACGAACGCCGGCCGAGATGGCCTTTGCAGCGATCTGGGCCGAGCTGCTCGGCCGGCCGGCGGTCGGCCTCACCGATAATTTCTTTGAGCTCGGGGGCGATTCCATCATCTCGCTCCAGATGGTGAGCCGCGCCCGGCGCGCCGGATACCTGATCGAACCGCGTGACGTATTCCAGCATCAGACGCTCGAAGCTCTGGCGCGCGCGGCGCGGACCGAGCAGCGCGCGGGCACGCTCGCCGACCAGGGGCAGGTCACCGGGCCGCATCCGCTCTTGCCGATTCAGTCCCGCTTCTTTGCGGAAGACATGGGGAAACGGGATTATTGGAACCAGGCGGTGCTGTTGCAGCCGAGAGAGCGTCTCGACTGGGACGTGATGCGGCGCGCACTCGCCGCCGTGGTCGATCATCATGATGCACTGCGCCTCCACTTCGAGGAGAGGCAAGGGAACTGGTGTGCCGAGCACGGCGCTACTGTGGGCGCGGAGGAACTGCTCTGGATCCGGAAGGCGATCGACCCCGCCGCCGTGACGGCGCTGGCATCGTCGGCGCAGTCAAGCCTGTCCATCTCCGAGGGGAGGCTGTTACGGGCCGTCGGCATCGATGTCGCTGATGGCAGCCAGCGTTTTCTGATCGTGATCCACCATCTCGTGGTCGACGGCGTGTCATGGCGAATTCTGCTGGAGGACATCGCCGCGGCTTACACGCAGCTTGCGAAGGGCGACGCCGCGATCGCGCTTCCGCCCAAGACCCACGGTTACGCGCTGTGGGGGCAGCGCTTGCGGGCTTACGCGACCTCGCCAGAACTGGCGACGGAGTTACCCTACTGGACCAGCCGCTGTGCAAATGCGGACGTTCCCTGCGACGACGACCACGCGGGCAACGATCGCATCGCCGATGCCGATGAGGTCGTGCTGTCATTCGAAACCGAATGGACGCAGCGCCTGCTGACGGAGGCGCCATCGGCTTATCGTACGCAGATCAACGATCTCCTTCTTGCCGGCCTTGCACGCGCCGTCTGGCAGTGGAGTGGGCAGGACGACGTTCTCGTCGAGCTGGAGGGGCATGGCCGCGAGCCTCTCGCTGGCGATCTCGATCTCTCGCGCACGGTCGGCTGGTTTACGACGGCCTTTCCCGTGCGGTTGGCCGGTGGCTCGGAAGATCCTTCGTCATTGATCAAAACCGTGAAGGAGGAGCTTCGCGGCATTCCCGGCCGCGGACTGGGCTACAGCGTATTGCGTTATCTTGGCTCCGAACAGCAGCGCTTGACGCTATCGCACGCTGGCGAGCCGAGGATTGCGTTCAACTATCTCGGCCAGATCGACGGAGGGATTGAGGCGGCGCTGTTCAAGATGGCAGCGGAAAGCGCCGGCCGATCGCGGGATGCATCGAGCCCGCTGCGACGCTGGCTGACCGTGAACGGCACGGTGCGCGATTGTCGGTTGTTTCTATCGTTCGGGTTCGGCCGCAAGCGCTATCGGCGCGAGACGGTCGAGCGGCTGGCCGCGTTGTACGAGGCTGCGTTGCGCGAGCTGGTCGATTACTGCACCGGCGGCGCTTGCGGTCTGACACCATCTGACGTGGCGTTGTCGGGGCTGGGTCAGACCGAGCTCGACAGGCTTGCGCTTGATTGGCGCGAGATCGAGGACATCTATCCATTGTCGCCGATGCAGCAAGGCATGTTGTTCCATGCGATGCATGACGGCGAGAGCGGGCTCTACGTCAACCAGGTCGCGGCGGAGATCCGTGGGCTGGAAGCCGGAAAGCTGCGCCGCGCCTGGCAGGCAGCCAGCGATCGTCACGCGGTGCTGCGGACGGGATTTATTTGGCGTGACCTGTCCGGCGCGCCGCAACAGGTCGTCTATCGACGGGCCGAAGTGCCCTTTGTCGAGGACGACTGGCGGGCACGGAGCGCGACGTGGGACCAGGCGCAACTGGATGCGGCGCTGGCCGACGTTTCGCGGCAAGAGCAGGCCGCCGGGTTCGACCTGTCGCGACCACCCTTGCAGCGGGTCCGGCTGATCCGGCTCGACAATGACAGGCATTGGCTGATCTGGACGCATCACCACATCCTGCTCGATGGGTGGAGCTCGGCGCGGCTGATCGCCGAGGTGATGCAGCATAACGGCGAGGGACGTCTGCCGGCATTGCACCACCGCTATCGCGACTACATCGCGTGGCTGAAGGCCCGTGACAGCGAGGCGTCGGCGGCCTTCTGGCGCAATGCGACGGCAGAGCTGGACGAGCCGAGTTTTCTGGCAGGAAGCCTCGTCGAACCGACGGGCGCGCAATCGTCAGGCCACGGCACGCTCGCGCTGGAGCTGGATTCTATATTGACCGGACGCTTGCAGGAATTCGCGGCGCGCGAGCGCATCACGATGAACACGCTGGTGCAGGCGGCATGGGCGCAGTTGCTGCGACAGTATACCGGGCAGGGCACGGTCTGCTTCGGTGTCACCGTGTCGGGCAGGCCGCCGGAGCTCGCCGGCGCCGAAGAGATGGTCGGCCTGTTCATCAACACGTTGCCGGTCATCGACGGTGTCGGCCCGCAGCAGACCGTTGGATCATGGCTGCACGAGTTGCAGGATCGCAATCTGGCCCTGCGCGAATTCGGCGCGACGCCGCTCTATGAGATCCAGCGGCTGGCAGGGCGCCCCGGACGGCCGCTGTTCGACAGCATCCTGGTGTTCGAGAATTACCCGGTCGACCGCGCGCTGATCGGACAGGACCGGCAGATCCAGGTCGGCGAAACCCGGATCGTCGAGACCAGCAATTATCCTTTGTTCGCCAGCATCGGCGTCGATGAGCGCCTGCGCCTCGTCTTCAACTATCAGCGCAAATATTTCGACGAGGCCCAGATCGCACGGCTGCAGCGAACCTTTGTGCGGCTGATCGAGGCGCTGATCATCGAGGCCGATCGACCGGTCGGCATGATCGCGGCCCGCGATCCCGCGGATGACGTCCTGCTTGCGCGGGCGAACGATACGCGCCGGGATGAACCGCGCGAGGGGATCATTGCGCAGTTCGAGACGCAGGTCCGGAAGTCGCCGCAAGCGATCGCGCTGGTGTTTGGCGAGGCGGAGCTGAGCTATGCCGCGCTGAATGCGTGCGCCAACCGGCTGGCGCGACGATTGCAGGATCACGGCGTCGGGACCGAAATCGTGGTCGGGCTGGCGCTCGAGCGCAGCGTCGAGATGCTGGTCGCGCTGTTGGCGGTGCTGAAGGCCGGCGGGGCCTATTTGCCGCTCGATCCGGATTACCCGCCGGAACGGCTGGCGCATATGCTGCGCGACAGCGGCGCGGCGCTGGTGCTGACGCAAGAGAGATTGCGCGATCAGTTCGCCGCCGTGCTGGCGGAGACTGGCGCAGAGGCCTGGCTGGTTGATGGAGAGGACGGCGAGAGCGGGAATGCCGACAATCTCGATGTTGCCGTTCACGGCGAGAGCCTTGCCTATGTGATCTACACTTCGGGCTCGACCGGTCTGCCCAAGGGCGTGATGGTCCGCCATGATGCCGTGACCAATTTCCTCGTGACCATGGCGGAGCAGCCCGGCATGACGGCCGGCGACCGCGTGCTCGGACTGACCTCGCTGTCCTTTGACATCGCGGTGTTGGAGCTGTGGCTGCCGCTGACGATCGGCGCCTGCGTCGTGCTGGCGGATCGCGCGGCCGCGCATGATCCTGCCAAGCTCAAGGCGATCGTGCAGCGGCATGGCGTGTCCGTGATCCAGGCAACGCCATCGACCTGGCGCATGCTGCTCGATCATGACGGCCCTGCGCTGCCGGCGAGCTGCCGGGTGCTGTGCGGCGGCGAGGCGTTGCCGCCGGATCTGGCGCGGCGGCTGGTGGCCCAGGCCGGCGAAGTCTGGAATTTGTACGGCCCGACCGAGACCACGGTGTGGTCGGCGCGCCATCGGCTCGATGCGATGGCCGATCGTCCGCTGCTCGGCCGCCCGATCGGCAACACCACGCTTTACGTTCTCGACGGTGACCTCAACCTCGCGCCGGTCGGCGTTGCCGGCGAGCTCTATATCGGCGGGAGCGGGCTCGCCCGCGGCTATTGGCGGCGCGGCGGCCTGACGGCCGAGCGCTTCATCCCTGATCCGTTCGGTCCGCCGGGGGCGCGGCTGTACCGCACCGGCGACGTGGCGCGGTGGCGGTCCGACGGCGTGCTCGATTATGTCGGCCGTGCCGATTACCAGGTGAAGATCCGCGGCTTCCGCATCGAGCTCGGCGAGATCGAGGCACGGCTGCAGGCGCGGCCGGGCGTTCACGCCGCCGTGGTGGTGGCGCGCGAGGCCGGCACCGGCCGCCAGCTGGTCGGCTATGTCAGTGGCGAAGCGCTGGATGGGGCGGCGCTCAAAACGGCGCTATCCTCGGTGCTGCCCGACTACATGGTTCCGGTACGGATCGTGGTGCTGGAGCGCCTGCCGCTGACGCCGAACGGCAAGATCGACCGCAAGGCCTTGCCGGCGCCGGATCAGCTCGCGGCGTCCGCCCAGCATGTGGCGCCGCGCACGCCGGCGGAGGTCGCATTGGCCGCGATCTGGGCCGATCTGCTGCGCCAGCCCAACATCGGCGTCACCGACAATTTCTTCGAGCTCGGCGGTGATTCCATCATCTCGCTGCAGATGGTGAGCCGCGCGCGGCGCGAAGGCGTGCTCATCGAGCCGCGCGACGTGTTCCGGCATCAAACCATCGAGGCGCTGATTGCGTCGTCCCAAGATGTCGAGCCCGATAAGGAAGACCCCGCATCGGAGCGTGGCTCGCTGGCAGGACTCTCCAGTGAGCAGCTCGAACGGCTCGGTCTGGACTGGAGCCGCGTCGAGGACGTCTATCCGCTGTCGCCGATGCAGCAGGGTATGCTGTTTCACAGCCTGCGCGATGCTGGCAGCGGTGTTTATGTCAATCAGGTCAGTGTCGAGATCCGGGGCCTCGACCCGGAACGGCTCGGCACAGCGTGGCGCGAGGTGAGCGCGCGTCATCAGATGCTGCGGACCGGCTTCCTCTGGCGTGAGCTCTCCGGCTCCCCGCTGCAAGCCGTCTATCGCGACGCCATCGTGCCGTTCGCACAGGAGGACTGGCGAGGGCAGGCGATCAGTGATGAAAGAATTGCGGCGGCTCTTGCCGATGAGCGCGCCGCCGAGTTCGATCTCCAGAGGCCGCCGCTCCAGCGGGTGCGGCTGTTGCGCCTCCAGGACCACCTGTATCGGCTGATCTGGACCTATCATCACATCCTGATGGACGGCTGGAGCTCGGCAAGGTTCGTCGGAGAAGTCCTTGGGTGCTATTACGGCGGCGCTGCTGCCGCGAACGCAACGCGCTATCGTGACTATATCGCCTGGCTGCAGGCGCAGGACGCCAAGGCTGCCGAAGCGTTTTGGCGTGAACAACTCAGGAGCTTCGATCAGCCGACGCAGCTCGCCGACGCCTTCGGCGCGCGCCGCCATCAGGCATCCGGCCACGAACGCTGTTACACGCGTCTCGGAGAGGCCGCGACCGCGGAGCTGAAGGCGTTCGCGCGCCGCGAACGGATCACGCTGAACACCGTCGTCCAGGGCGTGTGGGCGCTGCTGCTGCAACGCTATACGGGCCAGAACACAGTCACATTCGGCGTAACCGTGGCCGGTCGTCCGGCCGGTCTCGACGGATCGCAGCAGATGCTCGGGCTCTTCATCAACACGCTGCCCGTGATCGAAACGATTCCACCCGAAAGCCCGATCGGTGAATGGCTCCGCGCGCTGCAGGACCGCAATTCGGCGATCCGGGACTACGAGCACACGCCGCTCTATGACATCCAGGGCTGGGCCGGCCGCGCCGGTCAGACCATGTTCGACAGCATCATCGTCTTCGAGAACTATCCGATCGAACGCAGCATGCACCGCGGCGCAGGCGCCTTGCAGTTCAGCGGCCTGAAGAATGTCGACGTGACGAACTATCCGATGGACCTCTCGGTGCTGGTCGAAGACACGCTTCAGGTCGAATACACCTATATGCCGAGCCATTTCACCGCGGTGCAGGCGACCCAGATCAAGGTGCAGTTCGAGCACTTGCTGGCGGAGCTGACTCGTGATGCCGCGGCCTTGCTTGGTAGCATCGATCCCGTCACGGAGCTCGATGCCGCTCTTGCAGATCGTTGCAATCGGCACGCGACGTCAAGCGCTCCCCTGCCGCTGGTGCATGAGGCGATCAGCAGCCATACGCGGCGTTATCCGGAGCGGGCGGGGCTGACCATCGGCGGCTCGGTGCTCTCGTTCGGAGACCTCGAGCGCAGGGCCAACCGCCTGGCGCATCACCTGATCGCCCGGGGGCTTAAGCCCGAGCAGCGCGTCGGCGTGGTGGTCGAGCGAACTGCTGCCACGATGATTGCGCTGCTGGCCGTGCTCAAGGCGGGTGGGGCCTACGTTCCACTCGATCCCGAGCTGCCCTCGGAGCGGCGCGCGTTCGTCATGCGCGATGCCGCAATCGCGTTCCTGTTGACGGGTCCGCTCGAAATCGAGGGCAGCCCGGACGGCATGGAGCGAATTTCCTTGTCTTCGTTCGAGTTCGACGCGGGACCGGACCATCCGCCGCAGCCCGAACTGCATCCGGAAAACCTTGCCTATTTGATCTACACCTCGGGCTCGACGGGGACGCCAAAGGGCGTCGCTGTCGCCCACGGACCGCTGGCGATGCACTGTCACGTCACGGGCAGCCTCTACGAGATCGACGAGAGCTCCTGCGAGCTGCATTTCCTCTCGCTGGCCTTCGACGGCGCCCATGAGCGCTGGCTCACAGTTCTGTCGCATGGCGCACGGCTGTTGATGCGTGACGCCGAATTGTGGACGCCGGAACAGACCGTCGAGAACCTGCACGCCCATCGCGTCAGCCATATCGGATTGCCGCCGGCCTACCTCCAGCAGGTCGCCGATTGCGTCGAGCAGAGCGGCAATCCACCGCCGGTCAAGCTCTACTCGTTCGGCGGCGAGGCGATGCCGAAGGCGGGCTTCGACAAGGTCAGGCGCGTTCTCAAGCCACGCATTCTGATCAATGGTTATGGTCCGACCGAAACCGTCGTCACGCCGCTGGTCTGGAAGGTCGATGGCGCGTCCGAATGCGACACGCCCTACGCGCCGATCGGCGTGCCGGTCGGAGACCGCCGCGCCTACATTCTCGATGCCGCGCTCGACATCATTCCCGCCGGAGTCGCCGGCGAGCTTTATCTCGGCGGCTTTGGGCTGGCACGGTGCTATCACGGCGAGGCCGGTATGACCGCAGAGCGCTTCGTGCCTGACCCATTCTCGTCGACCCCGGGAGCGCGGCTGTACCGCACCGGCGATCTGGCGCGATGGCGCGAGGATGGCACCGTCGAATATCTCGGCCGCAGCGACGACCAGGTCAAGGTCAACGGCTTCCGGATCGAGCTCGGAGAGATCCAGACCTCGCTGCTTCGTCATGAGGCGATTGCGCAGGCGGCGGTGGTGGCAGTGCCGAGTGCAGCCGGAAATCAGCTCATTGCCTATGTCGCGCCGAAGGCGGCAGATGACGCCGCGCCTGATGCGACCGAGACGCTGGTCGAGCGCTTGACCGGTTTCCTGAAGCTCGTCCTGCCGGCCTATATGGTGCCGGCTCGGATCGTGGTGCTGGAGCGGTTGCCGACATTGTCGAGCGGCAAGATCGACCGGCGTGCATTGCCGGCTCCCGATGCGTCGATGCGGAGCTTCGTCCCCCCGCGAACCCCGGCAGAGATTGCAATGGCGCGCCTGTGGTCCGAGATCCTGGAGGTGCCGCAGGTCGGCGTCACCGACAATTTCTTCGAGCTTGGCGGCAATTCAATCCTGTGCCTCAAGGTCGTGGCGCGGGTCCGTCAGGACAAGACGTTCGGGATCGAGATCAAGCTGCGCGATCTGCTTCAGAAGCCGACGATCCGCGCCTTGCTCGCCGGCAGCGCCACCGCGGCGTCCGCCGTCGCATCCGCGCCATCGGCGCTGCTGCCGCTGAATGCCGCGGTTCGCGGCGTGAACCCGGTCTTCGCTGTGCATGGCGGCTTCGGCACAGTGTTCGACTACGGGCCGCTGGCGCGCCGCCTCGAAGGGCACCGGCAGCTGATCGGGCTGCAATCGAGAATGCTGGTCGATCCCTCGTGGACCGACGCCTCCCTCGAAGCCATGGCCGTGGACTACGCGGCCGAGATCCGGCGGATGCAGCCGCGCGGTCCCTATAGCCTGGTCGGCTGGTCCTTGGGAGGACTGCTGGTCGGTCTCGTCGCGGCCGAGCTCGAACGCGGCGGTGAGCGCGTCGATCGCCTCGCGCTGGTCGACAGCTTCGTGCCGCGGCAGCCGGACGGATCGAACCGGCAGGAGTCGATGGCACACTGGGCCGACGATCTCGCAGGATTGCTGTCGGCGGTTCTTCCGAGCGCTGCGGCCTCTCGCATCAAGGCGCAGGTCGAGGCAGCGAAACGCGCTGATTTGCCGGAGACGCCGGAGCGCATCCGCGATCTGGTCGCCTCTGTTGTGGAGCAGAGCAGGAGCGTGAGAGCGAACGACGACTCGCTCGGCGCCGATGATTTGTCCGCTGCATTCGCAGTCGGACGGCACCTCAACAGGCTGGCGCAGAACACAGCGCTGCCGCGGGGCCTGGAAGCCACGCCGCTCTGCTGGTGGACCTCGACCCGTCTGGCAGAGCGTGATCGGCTGGAATCGCAGTTGCCGAAGGCGGTCGATCGCGGCTTCGTCGGCGACAACCATTTCACGATCCTGAGGGATGCCGGCCTGCTCGATGAGATCTGCGGTCTGCTCGTGCCGGCGGAGGCGTCGACGATCGCGCAGGATACGGTCCCGGAGCCAGCGGAGTAAGTCTTTGAGTCTTGATCCAGATATCGCGGCATTGCTCGAGATGGTGCAGGCCGGCACCGAAAGCGGCGCGCGCGTTCCGTTTCCGCAATTGACTGCTGCGCAGGCGCGAGCCGATTTCGATGCGTCCTCGCCGCTGCTCGACGTCGATCCGCCGGCGCTTGCCTACGAGCGGCGTTTGTCGCTGCCGGTGCGGGATGGCGCGATCATCGAGGCGCGGCTCTATGCGAGCGCGCAGCCGAGCGAACGCACTCCCATTCCTGTTCTTCTTTACATGCACGGCGGCGGCTTCGTCGTCGGCAGCCTCGATTCGCATCAGCCATTGTGCCGCGGCCTCGCCGAGGACAGCGGTGCGGCCGTGCTCTCGGTCGGCTACAGGCTCGCACCGGAGCACAAGTTTCCGACGGCCTTCGAGGATGCAGTCGATGCGCTGACCTGGATCGGCCTCGAGGGCCGCGCGATCGGGCTCGATCCCCGCCGGGTCGCCGTCGGCGGCGACAGCGCCGGCGGAACGCTTGCCGCCGCGCTCGCGATCGAGGCGAGGACAAACACGGGCCTTCCGCAGCCGGTGCTTCAGGTTCTCGCTTATCCCGGTCTCAGCTCCCGACAGACCTCCGCATCCTACCAGCGCTACGGTACCGGCCATCTCCTGGAGCGCAGCACTGTCGATTGGTTCTTCCGGCAATATCTCCGCGACGAGTCGGATCGCGACGATTGGCGTTTTGCGCCGCTCGCATCGGATGATTTGTCGGGCCTTGCTCCCGCATGCATCGTCCTCGCCGAGTTCGATCCGCTGGTGGACGAGGGGCGCGATTATGCAGCCCGCTTGGCGGTGGCCGGTGTTCCCGTCCATCTGCACGTTTATCCCGGCATGATCCATGAATTCCTGCGCATGGGGAATGTCGTGACCGATGCCTTGCAGGCGAGGGCGACGATCGGGCGGGCGCTGGCCAAGGCCTTTCTCGCCGCTGGCGAAAAGGCGGCCTGATATGGCAATGCAGCGTGAACGAGAGTATGTCATGATCATCATCTGTCGCGGCCTCTCTGCGAGAGGCGCCTGAACGGATCCCATGAGCACGTCTATTCCAGACCATAGGCTGTCCCGCCGTGCGCTCCTCGGCGCGGGCGCGGCGATCGGAGGCACGGCCCTTGCGGGTCCATGGCCCATGGCGTTTGCCCAAACCGCTGGATCGCAATCCGGGCCCCGGGTCGCCGCGCTCGGCTGGGCCTGTGCCCAGACGATCCTGGCGCTCGGCGTTGTGCCGCTGGTGATTCCGGAGATCGAGCGCTATGGCCGGCTCGTCGTCGAGCCGCCCGTTCCGTCCGCGGTTCAGGAAATTGGTCTGCGTTCGGAGCCAAATCTCGAACTGTTGCAGAGCTTCGCGCCCGACATCATCGTCATCGACCCCAGCATTGCGGCCGCCGCCCCCCGGCTCAAGCTGATCGCGCCGGTCGAAACGTTCACGATCTTCAGACCCGGCGGGCATCCTCTCGACACGGCGCGCCATTCGACGCTGGAGCTTGCCAAACGTCTCGGGGTGCAGTCGGCGTGCGAAGCCTATTTCGCCCGTTTCGACGTCGCCATGGCCGGCTATCGTGAGCGGCTCCAGGGTCGCGGCGGCAAGCCGCTCTATCTCGTCAGCGAGATCGCGCGCAACCGCGCGCTCGTGTTCGGACCGAACAGCCTCTATCAGGAGGTGCTCGATCGGTGCGGATTGAAGAATGCCTGGACGGGACAGAGCGGCCCATGGGGCCATACCAGTGTTGGGCTCGAAGTGCTCGCCGCGATTCCGGACGCGCGGCTGGTGTTGATGACCTCGCGGGTCGCCGATGTCGAAGCGCTGCTGAAGGCAAGCCCTGTGCTTCAAACCCTGCCGTCTCTTCGGTCGCATCGGCTGACGGTCCTGGGTAACCAGTTCTTCTATGGCGGCGTGCCGGCGGCCGAACGTTTCGCCCGCCTTCTCGCCGAACGTCTGCCGCGGGAAAGCCATGAGCAAGGTTGAGGCACTGCCGGCCCGGTCCGGCTTGGAGATGCATCCGGCGGTGCTGATCGGCTTGCTGCTGGCAGCCGCGGCCGCGCTGACCTGGCGCAACCTGTCCGGATATCTGCCCGCAGGCGCCTGGCTGCCGGTGTTGTGGCGGCCCGAGGTCACCGATCCCCAGCAGATGCTGGTGCACTACACCGTGTTTCCGCGCATCGCAGTGGCGCTGCTGGCCGGCGCAGCCCTCGGTCTTGCCGGCACGGTCTCTCAGCAGGTGTTGCGCAATCCGCTTGCGGAGCCGAGCACCATCGGCGTCCTGAACGGCGCCTATCTTGCGCTGGCCGTGACGACCCTGTGGGCGCCGTCGCTGCTGGCCTTCGGCCGCGAGTGGATTGCGCTGTGCGGCGGGTTCGCTGCGTTCCTGTGCGTGTTCGGGCTGACCTGGAAGCGTGCGCTGTCGCCCGTCGTCCTGGTGCTTGCCGGATTGATCGTCAGCTACTACTGCGCGGTGACCACCCAGGCGCTGGTGCTGCTTAACCACGAATATCTGATCGGGCTGTTCATCTGGGGCGCCGGCTTCCTCAATCAGCAGAATTGGAGCAACGTCACGTTCCTTGCGCCGCGGCTGCTGATTTCGATCGTGCTGATCGCGGCGATGGTTCGTCCGCTGACCCTGCTCGGCTTCGACGACGAGACCGCGCGCAATCTGGGCCTCGGATTGACGAAGGCCCGGGTCTTCGCGCTCGTCATCGCAATCGCGCTCAGTGCGTCAGTCGTCAGCGTGGTCGGCGTTATGGGATTTGTCGGTTTGTCCGCGCCGGCCATCGTCATGCTGTCAGGCGCGCGCCGCTTTCGCGACCGGCTGATCTGGGCGCCACTTTGCGGCGCCCTGCTGCTGTGGCTGACGGATCAGCTCGTGCTTCTGATCCCGCCCGGCTATCGCGAAATGCCGGCCGGTGCAGTGACGGCCCTGATCGGCGCGCCAATGTTGCTCGTGCTGCTGCCGCGGCTGCGAGCCATCATGCCGATGGGAAACCTCACGCCATCCGCTCCGGCGCGTCTCAATCATCCTTGGCGCGTGATCCTTTTGGCCTTGATCTTGCTGCTCCTCGCCGTCTGGATCGCGCTGGCCCTCGGCGTCGGCTCCGACGGCTGGCGCTGGAGCGGCCTGTCGGGCTTGCAGGAATTCTGGCCGTGGCGCTGGCCGCGCGTGGTGTCGGCGCTGGCCGCGGGCGCGACGCTGGCGGTCGCCGGCACGCTGCTGCAGCGGATGACCGGAAATCCGATGGCCGCGCCGGAGGTCATGGGCATCAGCTATGGCGCCGCGATGGGCGTGATCGTTCTGCTCTATCTCTTTCCCGCGCACACCCGGCTGGAGCAGATTGCAGCGGCCGGGATCGGCGCCTTCATCGTGCTGGCGCTGGTGCTGCTGTTCAGCCGGCGGTCCGAGTTCAGTCCGGAGCGCGTGCTGCTGGCAGGCGTCGCCATGAGCGCGGCATTCGGCGCGATCATTGCCATGGCGCTGGCGACAGGCGATCCCCGCATCGGCACGCTGCTGTCGCTGCTGACAGGCTCGCTCTACCAGATCGGCCCGGCCGAGGCCGCAATCCTCGCCGCCGCGGCGCTCGTTCTGCTGATCATGGTGCCAATGCTGTCCCGCTGGCTTGATATCCTGCCGCTGGGATCTGCGACCTCGCGTTCGATCGGCATCTCGCTGACGCGGAGCCGCGTCATCATCATGCTGCTGACGGCGTTGCTGACGGCGACGGCCACGCTGATGGTTGGTCTTCTGAGCCTGGTCGGCTTCATCGCGCCACATATGGCACGGATGATGGGGGCGCAGCGCGCGCTGCATCAGGCGGCGCTGGCCGCGTTGATCGGGGCGATCCTGATGGTCACGGCGGATTGGGCCGGACGCATGGTGATCTTCCCGTTCCAGATGCCCGCCGGCATCTTCGCCATGATGCTTGCCGGACCCTATCTCATCTGGCTGCTGCGCCCGCAGCGCGGTTGACGGCGCTCACCGCGCGAAGCTGATGAGATGGCCATGGTCCGGCGACGGCATCACGCCCATGGGGATGCCGTAGATGGTTTCGAGCTCGGCCGGCGTCATGATCTTGTCCGGTGTGCCGCGCGCGATCAGCTTCCCGGAATGCAGCGCGATGATCTCGTCGCAGAAGCGGGCGGCCATGTTGACGTCGTGGAGCACCACGACCACGCCGAGATTGCGCTCGCGGGCGAGCTGCCTGACCAGCGACAGCACT
Source organism: Bradyrhizobium sp. NBAIM18 (assembly GCF_020193825.1). NCBI lineage: Bacteria > Pseudomonadati > Pseudomonadota > Alphaproteobacteria > Hyphomicrobiales > Nitrobacteraceae > Bradyrhizobium > Bradyrhizobium sp. NBAIM18. The sequence continues at coordinate 593,879 of NZ_JADYVO010000002.1, read as the reverse complement.
TCGATCTGATGAGCGATGTCGAGCGCCGAGGTCGGCTCGTCGAGCAGCAGGCACTCGGCATCCTGCGCAACCAGCATGGCGATCCACGCCCGCTGGCGCTCGCCGCCGGACAACGTATCGACCAGGCGATCCGCAAAGGGTTCGATATGGGTCAACGCCATGGCGTTTGCGACCTTCTCGCGGTCGATGTCACCGAACCGTCCGAGCGCGCCGTGCCAGGGATAGCGGCCGAGTGCGACCAGCTCCTTGACCAGCATGCCGGCGGCGGGCGGCGTCTGCTGCGGCAGGTAGGCGACCTTGCGGGCATAGTCCCGATCGCTCCAGGCGCGCAGTGCGCGGCCTTCGAAACGAATCGTTCCTGACGAGCTCGGCTGCTGGCGCGACAACAATTTCAGCAAGGTCGATTTGCCGGAGCCATTATGGCCGATCAGCCCGACGACGCTGCGTGCGGGAAGGGATAGCGTCAGCGGTTCGAGCAGCGCGCGCCCGGCCACGGCGAAGCCGACCTGGTCGAGCTGGAACAAGGGCGCGGGCGCTTCCAGTGAGGCCTGCGTGACGTCGGGCAAGGCGAGCGTCCTTTCGCTCGTCTGCGCGTGTTGGATCGTCATGGTTGGCGTAGGCTCCAATAGGCGACGGCCAGAAGCTGGTCGCGGGAAAGCTTTCGCTCATCGCGCAGATGGTTGCGCAGGACCTTCAGCGCCTGCGCCTCACACGCGATCCAGGCGAAGACGTCCCGATGGTCCGGCCATCGCACCGCCTTGACGGCGTCGACCAGGAGCTGCGTCGTCCCGGCTGGACGGCCCTCGCGATGCAACCAGCGGATCGCTACCCCGGCCGGGGCGACCAGCGGAACGTCCTCGCGCCGATCCGCGACCTCGATAAAGGCCTCACCCGTCGCTGTCGCCGGCAGCGTCTCCAGAATTCGCGCGATGGCGGGCAGGGCGGTTTCGTCGCCCACCAGCAGCATCCAGCGCGCCGGGCGAATGCCCCGGCCGAGCGGGCCGGCCATGCCGCAGATGGCGCCGGCCGTCGCGTTGACGGCGAACGCCGAGCCCGGCCCGGCATGATCATGGACTACGAAGTCGATGTCGATCTCGCGGCTCTGCAGGTCGATGCGGCGGATCGTGTAATAGCGGGTGACGGGCCTGCGGTCGGGCTCCGGCCACAGGATGCGTCCGTCGGGCGCGGGCCACGGCCATTCGGGCTTGGCGAGGCCCTCGGGCGGGAAGTACAGCCGCACGTGCAGATCGTCGTCATTCGCGAAACGGGCGAGATCGTCGCCCGTGAAGGTCAGCCGCCGCATGTGCGGCGTCAGGGTGATCGCGGCCTTCAGCCGCACTTCACGGAAATTGGCCAGCGTGCCGCCGTTGGATTCGTGACCTGACCAAATGATGGTTGGGGCAATGTCGCCCGCGAACTCGATCACATGCGAGGCGACGACCGAGCGCAGCATTTCCAGATTGCCCTTGTCGTTGGCCTCGACGCGGATCTTGAGCGCTTCGGCCTCGACGGCGAGGGAACTGGTGCCGAACGGCAGTTTCGCGACCATGAGGCCGTCCCGGTCCTCGAACGCGATGTCATGCTCGGCCAGATGGTCGATCATCCGCGCAGCGAGGCCGGCGGCGTCGGGAAGCGCGATGCGGGTTTCGGAGATCAGCAAGTCCAAAGTCATTCTCCACCGGGCCTGTCCGATGCCGGCCTGCAAGCGCTTCAATGTCCGGATGTCGCGGCCTGGTACGGCTCTGGATCATAAATCCTGCTCGCTCGCCGGCTGCGATGCAAAAGCGATACTACCCGCATCATATTAAAGGCATTGCCGATCCCAAATTAGAATCCATCGAAAGAGCAGCGAAAATAAGCGCTGGAATTGCGGGGCCGCCATCATGTAATCGCATCACTTCGGCACGGCTTGTCCGTCCATATAGGTTCGCTTCAGGTCTCCTCCAGCGCGGCTCTCATCATGAACTCACGAAGCGGCCTGACCACGCAGATCCTGCAGCTCCTGCGGCCCTACTGGCCACTCGTGCTCGGCGGCAGCGTTCTCGGAGTGGTCGGCGGTGCCTCCGTCGCGGCGTTGCTCGCGGTCGTGAATCATGGGCTTTATGCCACGCAGGCCGACGTGGTAACGCTGTTTTTCGCCTTCGCTGGCCTGTGCCTTCTGATCCTGATCGGTTCCATTGGCGCCGACATCAGCGCCAATTATGTCGGACAGCGGATCATCGCCGAGCTTCGTAAGTCGCTCGCCGCCAAAATCCTGGCTGCGCCGATCGATCAGCTCGAAATCTATCGGACGCATCGCCTGATCCCGGTTCTCACGCAGGACGTCGACACGATCAGCGATTTCGCGTTCTTCTTTTCGTCCTTTTTCGTGTCGCTCGTGATCGCGCTCGGCTGCATGGTTTACCTGGCGGTGCTGTCTTGGCAGCTTTTCCTGATCACGGGAGTCGTCATCGTGCTGGGATCGCTGGCGCATGGATATGCGAGGACGCGCGGCGTTCGCGGCTTCAGCACCGCGCGAGAGGCCGAAGATCAGCTGCACAAGCAATATCGCGCGATCGCCGAAGGTGCCAAGGAGTTGCGCCTCAATCGGGTGCGCCGTCGGCGCGTCTATGTCGAGCAGCTCCAGCAGACCGTCGACCGGATCAGCTCGGTGCAGATCAGGTCGATCAATCTGTTCGTGACGGCGCGGGCGTTCGGGACGATGCTGTTCTTCGTCGTGATCGGCGTGGCGCTGACCTTGCGACCGTTCCTGTGGCCCGACAGTCCCGCTGCGGTGTCCAGCGGGTTCGTGCTGGTGCTGCTCTTTATGCGCGGGCCCATCGACCAGGTCATTGGCATCCTGCCGGCGCTCGGCCGCGCCCAGGTCGCGATGCGCCGCATTGCGGAGCTCTCGGAGCAGTTCTCGACCCCCGAGCACGATCTGCTGGCCAGTGCTCCCGCTGCGCCCGCCAAGACCACCATCGAATCCATCGAGCTTCGCGGCGTCACCTATGCCTTTCGCGCGGTGCCGGGCAGCGATCCCTTTGTCCTCGGGCCGGTTGATCTGTTCGTTCGGCAAGGCGACATCGTCTTCATCGTGGGGCAGAACGGCAGTGGAAAGACGACCCTGATCAAGTTGTTGCTGGGCCTTTATGCTCCGCATGGCGGCGCCGTGCTGTGTGACGGTTCGCCGGTCCTGACGGAGACACGCGACGATTACCGCCAGCTCTTCACGACCATCTTCTCCGACTATTATCTGTTTGAGGATCTCATTCGTGGGGAGGGCGTGGTTCCTGATGTGGCGGAACGCTATCTCCAGCGGCTGGAGATCGCGCACAAGGTCTCGGTCGAGAACGGCGTGTTCACGACGACGGACCTGTCGACCGGACAGCGCAAGCGATTGGCGCTGATGAATGCATGGCTCGAGGAAAGACCCGTGCTCGTGTTCGACGAATGGGCCGCGGATCAGGATCCGGCGTTCCGGCACATCTTCTATACGGAGCTGCTGCCCGATCTGAAGCGTCTCGGAAAGACCATCATCGTGATTTCACACGATGATCGCTATTTCGGGATTGCGGATCATCTGGTGCGGCTGCGCGACGGCAAGATCGTCGCAAGCGAGGCAAGGGCCAGCAACGTCGTTGGAGTTTCCGCAGTTCCAACCGATGCGCCGCTTTAGACACATTGTAGCGAGCCGCTGGCGCTATTTGTCGCACGCAATCACAGCATGCGATCCAGTTTTGCGACAGGCCGTCAGATTTGTAGAGAATCTAATCTGCGTGTGCGCGCATTTCTTGTCAGCCTGTAGGCGAGTGATCTACACCACGCCTCAGCGATGATCGATGCGAGGGCCGGATGAACAAGGCTTCGGATTCCGGGACTGGACCTCGTGCGTTCCCGGTCGGCCCATATTCCGCTCAGACCGTTTTCCAGGAGGGCGATCGCCTTCGCGTCGTCGCCGCCGATGTGACCGCGTTGGAACTGCGTCTGCGCGAGCGCGTCGATCACCTCGATATCCTGAATGCCTCGGACGACCGCGAGGTTGCGGCACGGGCGGTGTCGGCGTCCGCCGAGGCGCTGTTTGCCTGGCGACCTGGCGCCGATCGGCTCGTTCTGGACTTCGCTGGAAGAGCGCCGCTTGCACGAGAGCTGACGGAGAGTGGTCTCGCCATCATGTCCGAGGGGCAGCTGGTGCTGCTGCCCGAACTAGTCATGCAGCGGCGGGACAACTGGCTGGTCAACCCCGGGCGACCGCCATTGCCGCAACTCCACGTCATGACGGACGGCAAGCGCCATCCGCGCCGCGCCGCAAAGCCGGCGGGAAAGGTGTACGGTCGTTTCATTCCCTGGCTGTCGGAGGTCATCTCGTTTCGAGTGGCCGATCTCGAGAATGACCTCCATTTGTTGCACCGCTGGATGAACGATCCTCGCGTCGATGCATTCTGGAACGAGGCGGGCGATCTCGACAAGCATCGGCAATATCTGGCCGGCATTCTGGCCGATCCTCATATGCTGCCGTTGATCGGCTGCTTCGGCGAGCAGCCGTTCGGCTATTTCGAGCTCTATTGGGCCAAGGAAAATCGCATTGCGCCGTTCTATGATGCCGACGACTATGACCGGGGATGGCACGTGATCGTGGGCGAGGACGCTTTTCGCGGCGGTCGTTACGTCAGCGCGTGGCTGCCGTCTCTGATGCACTACATGTTTCTCGACGATTGCCGCACGCAGCGGATCGTCGGGGAGCCGGCGGCGGCGCACTCCCAGCAGCTTCGCAATCTCGAGCGCTCGGGGTTTGCGAAGATCAAGAATTTCGACTTTCCCCATAAGCGCGCGACCCTGGTCATGCTGTTGCGCGAGCGCTTCTTCGGCGATCGGCTTTGGCTTCCGGCAGCCGCCGGCCCAACGGTCTCGTCTTAAAGCGCAAGCGGAGCGCGGCTTCATGTCCCATCAACTTGCGATCGAGCACGACGTCATTGGCGTCGGATTCGGGCCTTCCAATCTCGCGCTCGCCATCGCATTGGACGAATGCGCGAAGCGATCACGGCTGAAATGCACGCCGCTGTTCGTGGAGAAGCAGCCGCACTTTACCTGGCATGGCGGCATGCTGCTTCCGGGCAGCGACATGCAGATATCGTTTCTCAAAGATCTGGTCTCCTTGCGCGATCCGACCAGTCCCTTCACCTTCGTGAACTACCTGCATAAGCGCGGCCGCCTACTGGATTTCATCAACTGCCGGACGTTCTATCCGAGCAGGGTCGAGTTCAACGATTACCTGCAGTGGGTGGCGAGCCATTTTAAGTCGCAGGCCGCTTACGGCGAGACCATCGTCGCCGTCGAGCCGGTGACGGCCGGGCAGACGGTGACGTCGTTGCGGGTGCATTCGCGCTCGCTCGCCGGCGGGGAGACCGTGCGGCTGGCGCGAAATCTCGTGGTCGCGGTGGGAGGCCAGCCCTATGTTCCGCAGGTGTTTGCCAAGGCTGCCGACGATCGCAGGCTGCTGCATTCCAGCCGCTATCTCGACCTGATCGAGCGCGTTGTCCCGCGCGGCCGGGCCGTGCGTGTGGCCGTCGTCGGTGGCGGACAGAGCGCGACCGAGGTAACGGTTGATCTTCATGGCCGATGTCCCGAAGCGCATATCGATCTGATCTTCCGCGGCCATGCTCTCAAGCCGTCCGACAGCAGTCCCTTCGTCAACGAGATCTTCAACCCCGACTATACGGACTTCGTCTACGCGCAGCCTGCCGAGCGGCGGGATGCGATCGTCCGCAACTTCCGGAACACCAACTACGCCGTCGTCGATGCCGACCTGCTGGACCAGCTTTATCGGCTGCTCTACCAGCAGCGCGTCGGTGGCGACACAAGGGTCATGTTGCGTCCCCGCAGCGAGATTTCCAATGTGGATGCGGGACCGGACGGCATCGAGATCGGCGTGATTGACAAGTTCCGCGGCGAAAACCGTCGTTCGACTTATGACGTGGTCGTGCTGGCGACGGGATACGACAGGGAGACGCCGCACGGGTTTCTCGAACCGATCCGCCGCTACATTCGCGATGCGGCGCTGGATCGCAACTACCGGCTCGTGACCAATCCGGCGTTCCGGCCGCAGATCCACCTCCAGGGCTATTCGGAGTCCTCGCACGGCCTGAGCGACACGCTGCTTTCGGTGATTGCCGTGCGGTCGCAGGAGATTGCGGAGTCTCTGCTCTCGACAATCTCGCGCCGGGAACTCATTGCCTAGAACACGATCCGGGAGAGATCGCAGCTCCAAAAGCCTTGCGCGGATGGAGATCGAAGCGCATCACGAATCGTCCCGTTCTCATTACACAATAGCTGGCGTTCTCTCGGTTACCCTGCAGGCGTGTTCCGCTGGCGCTTTGGGATTCCCGATCTAGAACCTGTCTAATCGAGATCAACCGCAGCGTGTACGTGTGAGACAACGCCGATTGGCTTTGCTAGAGGAGTTCTTAGAACGATCTTGGAACTTCTGAAAGTCTAGCTGGAATTGACCGTGAGGAAAGCTCTCGTTCCCAAGCAGGGGCAAAGCCTTCTCCCTGAGCGAATTGCAGGCATTCTGGTTCACAGTCCGCTTGCGGCGTTGGTTGGCAGAGAGCCCGTGACGCGCATGCACTACCTCCTCGAGATTGCGTCGCTTCACACCAAGACCGAGCTCCTGGCGCAGCCGGGCTTGGGACGCTCAGGCGTGCGTCGCATCGAGAACTGGATGGCCTTTCACGGACACCGCATGCGCGACGTGAATGAGAGTCTCGATAGCGTCATCTGCCGCTTTGCGTTCCGACGTTCTTCCGTTCGGAAAGGAAACGTTCGTCCTCTCCCCTTATCGGCGTCGCCCTCGCGTTTCACGCGGGCGGCTGGTGGCTAAGGCGGTACATGCGTGGGCACAAAGCAGGTCGATTGTTTTCAGACGCTGTCTCACGAGCTTGAGCATTGGACCGGCGCTCCCTGTCGAAGCCAGCGAGCTCGCCCGAGTGCTCGCGGGCGAGCTGCTGCTTGAGCTTGGTGTAGCGCCTCAGCGTATCCACGACATGTGCACCGGGAGATCAAGGCAATCTTCCGGCGGGCCACGTGAGCATGCACTTCGCGCGCTACTCGCCGGCAGCGGACTGGTCGCGCTCGACGTGTACGCGTTCGAGCGCGGCGCCGCGCCGTGCTGCCGCGAACCGCTTGCCGTCTGGTCTGGCGCCGGCCTTCCCCGCGCCGATTGGCTCGCAGAGCGTGCCATCGGGCCCGGCACGGTCATGAAATCCGCTATTCCCGTCGGGGGCTCGAAAGTCTATATGATCCATATGTTGTCTCATCGCTTTTCCGTGGCGCCCATGATGGATTGGACCGACCGGCATTGCCGGGTGTTCCACCGTCACCTGACGCGGCGGGGATTGCTCTATACCGAGATGCTGACGACCGGCGCGATCATTCACGGGGACCGGGTGCGGCTGCTTGGGTTCGACGCGGTCGAGCACCCCGTGGCACTTCAGCTCGGCGGATCGGATCCGCGCGAGCTCGCGGCGGCGGCACGGATCGGCGAGGACTTCGGTTATGACGAGATCAATCTCAATGTCGGCTGCCCGTCCGATCGTGTGAAGGATGGCCGTTTCGGCGCCTGTCTAATGGCCGAGCCGGAGCTGGTGGCGAGGTGCGTCGACGCGATGAAGCGCGTGGTCGCCGTTCCCGTCACGGTGAAGTGCCGCATCGGCATCGATGATCAGGATCCGGAGGTCGCGCTCGATGCGCTCGCGCGTGCGGTGGTCGCCGCGGGCAGCGATGCGTTGATCGTGCACGCCCGCAAGGCCTGGCTCAACGGCCTGTCGCCGAAGGAGAACCGCGATATCCCGCCGCTCGACTATGATCGCGTCTACCGGCTCAAGCGCGCGATGCCCGATGTGCCCGTCATCATCAATGGCGGCGTTCGGAGCATCGACGAGGCAAAGGCGCATCTTGCCCATGTCGACGGCGTGATGCTCGGCCGCGCCGCCTATCAGGAGCCGTGGCGGCTGCTCGCGGTCGACCACGAAATCTTTGGAGGGCCGGCGCCGCACGCCACCATGCAGGACGCGCTCGAGGCGATGATGCCCTACATCGAAGAGCAGCTCGCGCGCGGCACGCGGCTGCACGCGATCACGCGGCATTTCGTCGGCGCATTTCATGCTGTGCCCGGCGCGCGTGCGTTCCGCCGGCATCTGGCCGAGCAGGGTGTGAAGCCCGGCGCCGGTCTCGACGTGCTGCGCGAGGCGATTACGTGTGTCGGGGCCCGCGCGCCGGCTGAGGCGGCCTGAATGAGCGGGAGCATGATCCGGAAAAGTGCGCAGCGGTTTTTCGAAAAGATCATGTTCAAACAACAACCTAAAGCGCGAGACGATTCATCCTAATCGCATCGCGCTTTAGTCGACCGCCGTACGCGCGCGGCGGGGACTGCGCTGCTGTTCCGGATACCCTGTCAGCATCAGCGTGTCGGCGCGCACGCCCCAGCTTTCCAGCCGGTCGAGGAAGCTCATGCCGAGCAGATTGGTCTTCATCTGGCCGCGCTGCACGACGAGGGCCGGCACCGACTTCTCGACCAGCTTGCCGACGGCGAGACGGTCGAGCGTGAGCCGCGCTGCCTTGGTGTGGCCGCCTGCGGTCTCGAGATCGACGTCGTATTCAAGCATCTCGAGCGGCAGCCCGATCGCCCTTGCGGTTTCCCAGGTCAGCACCACCGACGTCGCGCCGGTATCGATCACCATCGGCGCAGTGACGCCGTTGATCTTCGCGCGCAGCGTGAATTCGCCGCCCTGGCCACGCGGGATCTGCACGGCCGGCGCCGGGGAGGCGGCTTGTGCGCGAAAAATATGCGAGACCTTGTGGCTGGCGCGCGCGATCTGGTCGGGATCGCCATAGGCGACGACGGCACCTGCCGTGCCGGCGAGCATGATCAGGACGAGCAGGAAGCGGATCATCGCGCGCCTCCAAGGGCACGCAGGCGGATCAGACGTGCTTTGGGGATCCAGCGATCGGCACTAGTCCGGCTTCCGTCATGCGCTCCGGCAAGAGGGCCATGATCGCGCGCCGGTCCGCGCTCTCCATGGCGTGCCAGCGTGCGATCTCCGGCAAGGTGCGGCCGCAGCCGAAGCACAGCTTGGTCTTGGGATCGATCATGCACACGGCGACGCACGGCGTTTCTTTGCTCATACGGACATAGTGAGGGATGATCGGGCATGTCTGCAAGCATCTCGTTAAGAGCCTGTGCCGGCACTCATGATCGGCTTGTGCCGCGGGCGTTTCTCGTCCGGCACGACGGAGCTCTCCGGCTGGAGCGGTGGAGAATCGTCCGAGAGTGGGGCAAGCGCGCTCATCACGCGCTCCGGCGGAAACGTGACGATCACCTCGGTGCCGATGCGCAGCTTCGATTTCAACGTGAACGTGCCGCCGTGCAGGTCGATCAGGTTCTTGGCGATCGGCAGGCCGAGGCCGGCGCCCTGTTCAGCCGACTTGATCGAATTGGAGCCCTGGCCGAACGAGGCGAGCACGACCGGGATCTCGTCCTCGGGAATGCCGGAGCCGGAATCCCTCACCGAGAGATATTGTCCGCCGGAGGCGGTCCAGCCGGCCTTGAGCCAGATCTCGCCGCCCTGCGGGGTGAACTTGATCGAATTGGAGAGCAGGTTGAGCACGACCTGGCGGATCGCGCGCTCGTCGGCCCAGAGCCGCGGCATCGCCTGCTCGAACACTTCGTGGATGGTGATGCCGCGGCTCGAGGCACGCAGCTTCATCAGATGATGGCAATCGGCGACGATGCCGACCAGGGACACCGCTTCCTCGTTCAGCTCGTAACGGCCGGCTTCGATCCGCGACAGATCGAGGATCTCGTTGATGAGGTTGAGCAGGTGCACGCCGGAATTATGGATGTCGGCGGAATATTCCTTGTAGACCGGTACCGCATGCGCGCCGAAAATCTCGCTCTTCATGACCTCTGAGAAGCCGAGGATGGCGTTCAGCGGCGTCCGCAGCTCGTGGCTCATCTGCGCGAGGAAGCGCGACTTGGCGACGTTGGCGGCTTCGGCGCGGTGGCGCGCTTCGTCCGAGATTGCCTTGGCCTGCTCCAGCTCGCCGATCAGCGCGTCCTTTTCCGCACGTGCTTCCAGCGTGGCGAAGGTGGAGGAGTGCAGGCGGTGCGCCAGCAGCACGAAATAGCCTTCGGCGGCGAGCGACAGCGCTGCCAGGATGTAATTATCTAGCGATCCGGTCGTCACGAAGCTCAGCGCCATCGCAACCGCGACCGGCGCCGTGGCGGCGAGGGCTGCGATCGGCAGATTGGCCGCGAGCATGCTCGATACTGCGATCACCAGCAGCATCAAGAACATCATCAGCGTTTCCGTGACCATGTCGAGCACGGGATGGATCAGGATCGCCATCCAGCACAGGCCATAGAGCAGGTCGAGCACGACGAAGCGCGTCCGCCATGCGCGTGTCGCGGCCGGAGAGGCGGGCTCGGTCAGGAAGCGCCGGCAACTGCGGATCATGGCGCTGTGGATGCAGAGCATGCCCGCGGTCCAGGCCGCGGCCGGGATCGGCTGCATCCACAGCCCGAACAGCACGCCGGTCGCCACCACCAGGAGCATCACGACATAGGAGGCCGACAGCCGGGTCTGGGCGTATTGCCGCAGCATCTCGGCGTCGAAAGCCGGCCGGGTTCCACTGGTCGACGTTAACTTGTCGCGCGCCTCGCGCACCCGCTGCGCCGCAGCCCTTCGGCTGCTCGCCGATGGCGCGCTCACCGGCTCGGCCGGAAGCTGCACGACCTCGGGCTTTTCAGCGGGGTTACTCATCAAGCAACACGGATTCCTGCCCACGCCGGACGCGGGCTTTCTGCATTGTCTATCTCTGGCAAGAAATCCTTAAGAGCTGACTTAAGGAGCTAAAGAATTACGTTAACCGGGCGTTAATTCCTACGCAGTCCGGGCGGCCGCTTTCATCAACCCCCGCGCTTCGATCATCTGAAGAAGACGAGCGTGACCAACCCGAAGACCGGCAGCAGCAGGACGGAGGTCCAGGCCATGTATCCGAAGAAGCCGGGCATTGCGACACCACTCGCTCGGGCAATTGCGTACACCATGAAATTGGGCGCGTTGCCGATGTAGGAGTTTGCGCCCATGAACACCGCACCGGCGGAAATCGCGGCAAGGGTCAAGGCGCCGTTCGTCATCAGATGCTTGGCATCGCCTCCGGCAAGCTCGAAGAAGACCAGATAGGTCGGCGCATTGTCGAGAAAGGATGAGAGCAGGCCGGTCAACCAGAAATATGCGGCATTGTTCGGCGTGCCGTCTGCGTTGGTGACCATGTTTACGACGGAGGCAAACGCGCCGGATTTGCCGGCGTTGAGAATCGCGAGCACGGGAATGATCGTGATGAAGATCGCGGCAAACAGCTTTGCCACTTCGATCATGGGGCCCCAAGAGAAGCCGTTCGCGTCGTGGTCCTCCTTCGAGGTGACGGCGAGAGATGCGAACACGACTCCGATCATCACGGCATCGCGCAGGAGATTCTGCAGCTGGATGTGCGTGCCGAGAACTTCAAATCCCCCGAGGTCGAGCTTGGCACTCAAGAGGATCGCAGCGATGATGACTCCCATCAAAGCGAAGTTGAGGCCGCCGCTGATCCGCAAAGGATTGTCAGGAGTTGGGTCCGGTTTGACGCGGCCTTCCTTGCGATAGAGATAAGTATCGATGCAAAAGAACAGGGCGAGCAGAATCCAGGCCGCGAACGTGGTCTGGGGAAGCAGGTGTGTCGTCGTCCAGAAAAAATCCACGCCACGCAGGAACCCCAGAAACAACGGGGGATCTCCCAGGGGGGAGAGCGAACCGCCGATGTTGGACACCAGAAAGATGAAGAAGATCACGACATGCGCGTTGTGGCGCCGATCGTCATTGGCGCGGATCACCGGTCGGATCATGACCATTGAGGCGCCGGTCGTGCCGATGACGCTCGCGATCAGAGTGCCGAGAGCGAGCAGCAGCGTATTCAGGACGGGGGAGCCGTGAAGATTGCCGCGCACCACGATTCCGCCGGCGACGGTAAACAGAGCGAGGAGCAGCAGAATGAACGGGACGTATTCGAGCAGCGCCGTATGAACGAGCGCTTGGACGGTTGGAAGCGGGCCGTACCAGATTGCAAGCGGCAGCGCGATCAGGGTGGCCCACATCGCGGCAATCTTGCCTTGGTGATGCTCCCAGAAGTGAGGCGCGGCGAGCGGAAATATGGCGATCGAGAGCAGCATCCCCGCGAATGGAAGCGCCCATTGCGGGCCAATGCTGGCCCCATCGAGCGATGCGGCAAGCGCCTGTGCGGGAGATCCAACCAGGATCAGGAGCGCGACCGGGAGCAGGCGCGCAACGACAAGGATGGCGGCGATCACGCTAGGCAAGGCTTCCCCCCGGAAGTCTATGGTTGTTTCGGTCGGCGCTTGACAGAACCTCGTCGCGGCCGAGGTCGCGACGAAGTTCGAAGCCGGCTACGCCGAACCAGGCCGCAACAGAGCGTCAGCGTTGCAGGCGTGCGAGCAGGCTCGACGTATCCCAGCGCTTGCCGCCCATCTTCTCGACCTCGGAATAGAACTGATCGACGAGCGCGGTCACCGGCAGATTGGCACCGTTGCGACGGGCTTCGGCGAGCGCGATCGAGAGGTCCTTGCGCATCCATTCGACCGCGAAGCCGAAATCGTACTTGTCCTCGTTCATGGTCTTGTAGCGGTTCTCCATTTGCCAGGACTGGGCGGCCCCTTTCGAGATGGTCTCGATCACAGCGGCGACGTCCAGGCCGCTCTTCTTGGCGAAATGGATGCCTTCGGAGAGGCCCTGCACCAGACCGGCGATGCAAATCTGGTTGACCATTTTGGTCAGCTGGCCGCTTCCGGCGGGCCCGAGCAGCTTGCACATCCGCGCATAGGCGCCCGTGATGATCGGCTCGGCCCCGGAATAGGCGTCCTGCGTACCCCCGCACATCACCGTCAGCACGCCGTTCTCTGCTCCGGCTTGGCCGCCGGAGACGGGGGCGTCGACGAATTTGAAACCGGCCTGGGCGGCGGCTGCGTCGAGCTCACGGGCGACCTCGGCGGAGGCAGTGGTGTGGTCGACGAAGGTCGCACCCTTCTTCATGCCGGCGAAGGCGCCGTCGGGGCCGATCGTGACCGCGCGCAGATCGTTGTCGTTCCCGACGCAGCACATCACGAAATCCTGACCCTCGGCGGCGGCCTTCGGGGTCGGCGCGGTCTTGCCGCCGAACTTGTCCGCCCATTCCTTCGCCTTCGCCGCGGTGCGGTTGTAGACGGTGACCTCATGGCCCCCTTTTTTCACGAGGTGTCCGGCCATGGGGAAGCCCATCACGCCAAGACCGAGGAAAGCGACTTTAGCCATAGTGGTACCTTGTCCGTAGTTCGGGTTTACGGTTCTTGCCAAGCGAGGGATGCCTGGGTTCCGCGGTGGGGCGGACCGGAGGCGCACCATAAACCCTTGAGGCCAGAGGGCAACGGCTTCGTTTGGCGGCCCGCCGTGCTAGGGTGGCAACCCAAGGGCTTCAAAACAAGGGAGCGAGAGCATGGGCGGCGTGAGCGTGGGCGTCCTCGATCATTTCAACATCCGGACCCGGAATCTGGCCGAGACCGTCCGCTTCTACGAAGACGTGCTGGGTCTGGAAAAAGGCGCGCGGCCGAACTTCGCCTTCCCGGGCGCCTGGATGTACAGCGAGGGCAGGCCGGTGGTTCACCTCGTCGACATTTCCCCGACCGACGAGCCACAAAAGCCGGATTCCGGCGTTGTCCACCATGTCGCCTTCGCCAGTCGCGGCTTTGACGGTATGAAACAGCGGCTGGCGTCAAAGAAGATCAAGTTCGAGGCCCGCCAGGTGCCCGGTGGCGATCTCTGGCAGATCTTCGTCCACGACCCCAACGGGGTCATGATCGAGCTGAACTACGAGGCTGCCCTGGAGCAGGGGGCGGCGCCGGCCGAAAAGGCGGACGATAGCGGCAGACAGTAGCCTTTTGGGCGTTTCCGCTCTAATGGGGCATCCTCAACTGCAGGAGATGCGCTTTGAGCGTGACGCAGCAACAGGTTCTCGATAGCCTCGCCAGGGTCCAGTCGCCCGGTGGGGTCGCGCTCCCCCATGCCAATGTGCTGAGCGCGATCAGCGCCTCCGACGGCAAGGTATTCTTCTCGATCAATGTCGACGCCGCCGAGGCAAGGGCCTGGGAATCCGTCCGAGCCGAAGCGGAAGCCGCCGTGCGCAGCATTCCCGGTGTCACCACCGTCATGGTGGCGCTGACCGCCGAGCGCAAGCCGGGCTCCGCGCCGCCGCCACCCCCGCAGCCGAGCCGCGGCGCGCCCGGCGTGCAGCCGGCCCATGCCCACAAGCCGCCGCAGGGCGGGGGGTCGCCGATGGCGCGGCAATCGGAAATTCCCGGCGTTGCCGCCGTGATCGCGGTCGCCTCCGGCAAGGGCGGCGTCGGAAAGTCGACCACGGCGCTCAATCTGGCGCTCGGCCTGCGCGACCTCGGCCTCAAGGTCGGGTTGCTCGATGCCGACATCTACGGCCCCTCGGTGCCGCGCCTGACGGGCCTGCGCGACAAGCCGGAGCTGAACGACGAGCGCAAGATGATTCCGCTTCGGCGCTTCGGGCTCGCCATCATGTCGATCGGCTTCCTGGTCGAGGAGGAGACCGCGATGATCTGGCGCGGCCCGATGGTGATGTCGGCGGTGACGCAGATGCTGCGCGACGTCGAATGGGGCAAGCTCGACGTGCTGGTCGTCGACATGCCGCCGGGCACCGGCGATGCCCAGCTCACGCTGGCGCAGAACGTGCCGCTCAAGGGCGCCGTGATCGTCTCGACCCCGCAGGACCTGTCCCTGATCGATGCGCGGCGGGGGCTTGCCATGTTCAAGAAGGTCAACGTGCCCGTGCTCGGCATCGTCGAGAATATGAGCTACTTCCAATGTCCGCATTGCGGCACCAAGTCGGATATTTTCGGCCATGGCGGGGCGCGGCACGAGGCCGAGAAGCTCGGCGTCCCATTCCTGGGCGAGATCCCCCTGCACATGGCGATTCGCGCCACCTCGGATGCCGGCAATCCCGTGGTCGACAGCGAGCCGGACGGCCCTCATGCGGCGATCTACCGCGCCATTGCCGGCCAAGTCCGGGACCAACTCAAGGGCGTCATTGCGGCGGCCTGACCGGTCGCCGCGGCAAGCTCCGGGGACATGCGACTTTCGTAGAGCCCCGTCATGCCATTGTCGCGTTCCGAAACCGGGCTGGCCGTGTTAAAGGCCCCCCGCAGTCAAGCCCCTTCGGTTCGACGCGACCTCAACGCGTCGCCGGAACGAGCGGCGGCAAGAAGAGAAGTCAAGGGGAAACGCCCCAGCAAGGAGAGACCTGAAGATGAAGCGTCGTGATTTTCTCAAAGTGTCGGCAGCAGGCGCGGCGGCGACCGCGGTGGCCTCGCCGGCGATCGCACAGTCCTCGCCCGAGGTGAAGTGGCGCCTGACTTCGAGCTTCCCGAAGTCGCTCGACACCATCTATGGCGGCGCCGAGCAGGTGGCGAAGTACGTCGCCGAGATGACTGACAACAAGTTCCAGATTCAGGTGTTCGCCGCCGGCGAAATCGTCCCCGGCCTCCAGGCGCTCGATGCGACCTCGAACGGCACGGTCGATATGTGCCACACCGTCTCGTACTATTATGTCGGCAAGGACCCCACCTTCGCGATCTTCGCCTCGGTGCCGTTCGGCCTCAACGCGCGCCAGCAGAATTCGTGGCTCTATCAGGGCGGCGGCAACGAGCTCGCCAACGAGTTCTTCAAGAAGTCGAACGTGATCGGCTTCCCATGCGGCAACACCGGTACCCAGATGGGCGGCTGGTTCCGCAAGGAGATCAAGACCGTTGCCGACCTCTCCGGCCTCAAGATGCGCATCGGCGGCATCGCCGGCCAGGTGCTGCAGAAGGTCGGCGTGGTGCCGCAGCAGCTCGCCGGCGGCGACATTTATCCCGCGCTGGAGAAGGGCACGATCGACGCCGCCGAGTGGGTCGGCCCCTACGATGACGAGAAGCTCGGCTTCGCCAAGGTCGCCAAGTACTACTACTACCCCGGCTTCTGGGAGGGCGGTCCGACCGTCCACGCCTTCGCCAACCTGGAAAAGTTCAATGCGCTGCCGAAGAACTACCAGGCGATCCTCACCAACGCGACGGCGAACGCCAACAGCTGGATGGCTGCGCGCTACGACATGCAGAACCCGGCGGCGCTGAAGCGCCTGGTCGCCGGCGGCACCCAGCTGCGTCCATTCACCAACGAGGTGCTGGAAGCCTGCCTCAAGGCGACCAACGAGCTGTGGGCCGAGGTCTCCGGCAAGAACGCCGACTTCAAGAAGTCGATCGAAGCCATGCAGGCCTACCGCTCCGACGAATATCTGTGGTGGCAGGTTGCCGAATATACCTACGATAGCTTCATGATCCGCTCGCGCACCCGCGGCTGATCTACGGCTTAGGTCGTAAGACCACTAGCCCGGCCTCCCCAGGAGGCCGGGCTTTTTCTTTGCGATCGGGATGGCATTCGGTCCCGTGATGCTCCATTCTGTCGGCAAGCCTCGCAAAGAAGGCTCCACAATTAGATCCATCAGGGTAGGAAATCATGAAGAGAAGAGACTTCATCAAGGTCACAGGACTTGGTGCGGCCGGCGCCGCCACGCTCGCGGCTCCCGCGATCGCGCAGTCGATGCCGGAAATCAAATGGCGCATGCCGACGAGCTGGCCGAAATCGCTCGACACGCTGTTTGGCGGCGCCGAGATGATGTGCAAGATGGTTGCCGAGGCGACCGACAACAAATTCCAGATCCAGATCTTCGCGGCCGGCGAAATCGTGCCGGGCCTGCAGGTGCTCGACGCCGTGCAGAACGGCACCTGCGAGATCGGCCACACCGCGTCCTATTATTATTTCGGCAAGGACCCGACCTTCACCTTCGGCTCGGCCGTGCCGTTCGGTCCCAACATGCGCATCAACCAGGCCTGGTACATGCTGGGCGGCGGCCGCGACGTGCTCAACGAGTTCTACAAGAGCTACAACGTCGTCTCGCTGCTCGCGGGCAACACCGGCTGCCAGATGGGCGGCTGGTTCAGGAAAGAGGTCAACACGCCCGACGATCTCAAAGGCATGAAGTTCCGCATCGGCGGCTTCACCGGCCGCGTGCTCCAGAAGCTCGGCGTGGTGCCGCAGCAGCTCGCCGGCGGTGACATCTATCCGGCGCTGGAGAAGGGCACGATCGACGCCGCCGAATGGGTCGGGCCTTATGACGACGAGAAGCTCGGCTTCTACAAGATCGCGCCGCACTACTACTACCCCGGCTGGTGGGAAGGCGGTCCGATGCTGATGGCTTTCGTCAACCTCGACAAGTGGAACGCGCTGCCGAAATATTACCAGAGCGTGCTGGAGCAGGCCGGCCACTACGCCAACAATTACATGATGGCGCGCTACGACAACGCCAATCCGCTGGCGCTGAGGAAGCTGCTCGCGGGCGGCACCAAGCTGCACGCCTTCTCGCCCGCGATCATGGATGCCTGCTACAAGGCGGCCAAGGAGCTGCACGCCGAAGTCGCTGCGACCAATCCGAACTTCAAGAAGGTGAACGACTCGCTCGCCAAGTTCACGAGCGACGGCTATTCCTGGTTCCAGGTGGCCGAGGTCGGCTACGACATCTTCATGGCGCGGCGCTCGCAGAGCTGATCGCGTCCCGATCGAATGCGGCACGCCCCGGAGCGAAAGACTCCGGGGCGTTGTCGCTGCTGTTGGGAGGGCGTCCAACCAAAACATCGAAAACAACCCCATGCACAGTAGACCGGGGCAGCGATATCAATGACTTGACTTCGTTACCACGAGCGATTGCGAAATTACCGAAATTTTTGACCCGTCGGGCAAAACAGTGGTAGACGTGCATCATCGCCCGATCCGAAATCGTGGCGTTGAACGATGCCCCCGATGCGCTTCGATCCCGATGAAATTCAAAGAGCGCTGCGCAAGGCCTGGTCGGTGTCCTTTTCCGTTAGTGCCGGCGCGCGTCGTAATGGAAAGGTCCGCGCGTTGGGGCAAGCTGAGTCGTAGCAGCCGAGCTTATTTGCCGCCAGAGGCGGACCATCGGTCGGCTGCCGAGCATCGGAAGCGCGGCTAGCGAACGACGCCTGCTGCGTCTCTTGCGCTTGGCATGAGCCAGTCGAGCCCGAGCAGGGCAGCTTCGAGAATGACGAAGGCGACAATTCCGCCGATCCAGCCGAAGAACACGATCGAAAAGGTGCCGAGCAGGATCGCGCAGAAGACGTCGGCGAGCACCTTGCAAATGCGGAAGGCTTGGTCTTCGCCAGATGGAAAATACGACATCGGGCTCCTCCAGGCGCTCATCCTGAGCGCTTGGATTTAACGACACGCCAAAACGAATGTTCCGTGGGTCAATCTTCGGCCGGCGATGATCATGTGGTCGATGACCGGGTTCATGCGCAGCGCTGGCTTACACCGACCTGACAAGGAGAGGCTATTCGGCGCTTTTTCGCTGGCCGCGGCGCCCCGAATGCTGGAAAAGAGCGCAGATGCGGCGGGAGCGGTGCGGTATCAGGAACGTCCAGCGGATATGCGATGCGGCTTCTGATCGTCGAGGACAATGCCGAGCTGTCGCGGCTCGTGGCCGGTGGGCTGGCCGCAGCCGGCTATGAGAGCGACATCGTGGGCAGCGCGGCCGAGGCGCGCGAGGCGGTGAACAGCGTCAGCTATGCCGCGATGATCCTCGACCTCGGTCTGCCCGATGCCGACGGCCTGTCGGTGCTGCGCGAGTTGCGTCACCAGATGGAGCCGCTGCCGGTCTTGGTGCTGACTGCGCGCGGCGGCTTGCAGGACCGCGTCACCGGCCTGCGCAGCGGCGCCGATGATTATCTGGCAAAACCGTTTGCGATGGAGGAGCTGGTGGCACGGCTGGAGGCCATCCTGCGCCGCCCCGGCCAGTTGCTCGGCCGCTCGCTCACTCTCGCCAACCTCGTCTACGACACCGAGAGCCGGCAGATCTTCGTCGACGACCAGCCGCGGATCATCTCCGCGCGCGAGACCTCGGTGCTCGAGATCCTGCTGCGCCGGCAGGGGCGGGTGGTACCGAAGAAGAACGTCGAGGACCACATCTTCGGCCTCGACGGCGAGGTCGCCTCCAACGCGGTCGAGGTCTACGTGTCGCGGTTGCGCAAGCAGCTGACCGAGCACGGCGCCAAGGTCGTGATCCATACGATCCGTGGCGTCGGCTATCTCATGACCGAGGAGAAATAGCGTGCCCGCCGCGGGCCGTGCCGGATCGCTGACCTTCAAATCGCTGATCTCGCGCATCGTGTTTCTGCACATCGTCGCGGTCGCGATGGTCGCGATCTTCCTGCCGCTGGTGTTGTTCTGGCTGCTCAACTCCGAGATCGACCAGCTGCATCGCGATGCCATGCGCGCGCAGGCCGAGGTGCTGGCGGAGCGCATCGTCGCGCAGCCGGACGGCACGTTGACCTTCAACCTGCCCGACAGCCTCAAGGGGCTTTATTCGGACGCCTACGGCCGCTACCAGTTCGACATTCGCGATGCCGACGGAAGGTTGCTGTTCTCCTCGCACCGGCGTTCCGCCGCGACGGCGCCCTCCCGTTTCTCCGACACCGTCTCCGGCGCCAGCGTCACGCGAGACGTTGCCGGCAAGACGGTGCGCATCCAGGTTGCCGAGGATCTGGCCCACCGGGACGTCATCATCGACGATATCGTCTCGAACTTTTTTCGGCGGGTCGGGTGGATCACCGTCCCGATCCTCCTGGTCCTGCTTGCCATCGACATCATCATCTTCCGCCGCGCGATCGCGCCGTTGTGGAAGGCCTCCCAGGAGGCCAGCAACATCGGCCCTGCACGCACCGACATTCGCCTGCCGACCGAGCAGATTCCGCGCGAGATCGTGCCGCTGGTCACCGCCGTGAACCAGGCGCTCGACCGCCTCGAGGCCGGCTTTCGCGTGCAGCGGCAGTTCACGGCGGATGCCGCGCATCAATTGCGCACGCCGCTGGCGATCCTGCGCACGCGGATCGAGACGCTCGGCGACGGCGCCGAACGGCAGGCGCTGCATGCCGACATCGAGGCCATGAGCCGGATCGTCGCCCAGCTGCTTGAGATCGCCGAGCTCGACACCCTGGTGCTCGATCCCCGCGAGGCCGCGGATTTGCGCGCCGTCTGTGCCGAGGTGGTCGGCTCGATCGCCCCGTTCGCGATCGCGCAACGCAAGGACATCGCGCTGAAGGGCACCGACGCACCGGTCCTGATCCACGGCAATTCGGAGATGCTGCAGCGCGCGGTGTTCAATCTTGCCGAAAACGCCATCAAGTTCACGGCGGAGGGCACCACCGTCGAGGTCGAGGTGGGGGAGGACGGTTCGGTGCGGGTGCGCGATTCCGGCCCGGGGATCGCGGAGGCTGAGCGCGAGCTGATCTTCCAGCGCTTCTGGCGCGCCGACCGCCGGCGCAGCGACGGTGCGGGGCTGGGACTCTCGATCGTGCGCGCCGTAGCGGACGATCACGCCGCCACGGTCGCGGTGCAGAACCTCCCCGGCGGCGGTGCGGAGTTCACGCTGCGGTTTCGGCTGGCGGACAAGGTCACGATGGGGGAGGAACTGGCCCGGCAATGACAATGCACCTCGTGCGCGGAGCAGGGAGGCCCGGATGGCGCTTGAGGTATGTATGACACTGTCATATCTTGCGTTGTAGAGCACTGAAGGGGAACCACATGCGGACCAGCAAGCCGATCACCGTGACTCTTGGCCCGCAGCGCGCGAGCCTGGAAGCCCGCCTGAAGTCAGGCGAATATGCCTCTGCCAGCGAAGTCATGCGCTCGGCCCTCCGCGCCCTCGATCGTCAGGATGCCGCGCTTGACGAATATCTGGCCGCCAAGGTCCAAGCTTCGGTCCAGGATCCCCGCCCAAGCGTTGCTGCGAGCGACGTTTTCAAGCGCCTGCGGACTCGTCACGCCAGAAACGTGAAGGCAGCCAAGCGTGGCACTTAAGGTCGTATTCCGACCGGAGGCGGAGGCCGATCTGGTCGGCCTTTACGAGTACATCGCAGAACGTGCCGGCTACCGAATTGCAGGCGGCTATATCGACCGTATCGAGAAGGCATGCATGGCTCTCGCCACCTTTCCCAAACGTGGGACCAGTCGCGACGATCTTCTTCCAGGTCTGCGTACCGTCGGATTCGAGCGGCGCGTGACGATCGCGTTCCGTGTCCTGAAGACAGAGGTCGAGATCGTCACAATCGCATATGCCGGACGTCATTTCGAAGACGATCTCTGAACGCTTCCTGTTCCTGACGGAACAGCTTCGCTCGGTCTCGTTCGCCGTGGAGGGCGGCAAGCCTGAAAGTGAAACGCGGCGACCGAGCCGCTATTTCAGCTTGCCGGTGGACAGGTCCATGATCATGCGTGTCGTCAGATACAGCCGCGGCACGATGCTGCCCACCTGCACATATTCGGCATCGTTGGAGTGCGCGCCGAAGGCCGACAGGCCCATGCCTTCCACCACGGCTCCTTTGGATTGCAGCGCGGCGAAAGCCGCGTCGGTGCCGCCGCCGATGGCCTTCTCGTCGACCTTGAGGGATAGTCCGATCTCCCCATAGATCGTCTTGCCATAGGCCGCCACCCGGCGCGAGGCCTCACTGGGTTCGAGCGGCGGGCGCCGCACCTCGAACTTCAGCTCGACTCTGGAATCGGGCAGCAGGCGATTCTTGATCTTGTCCTGCAGCGCCTTCTGCAACTCGTCGAAGTCGGACACCTTGAGGGCGCGCGCGTCGGCCTGGGCCGTCGCCTCGGCAGGGATCACATTGCGGTTGGTTCCGGACTTGGACACCGTCCAATTCAGCTTCAGGCCCTGCTCGGGCTTGGACAAGTCCTTCATCTGCAGCACCTGGTGCGAGAGCTCGTACAGCGCATTCACGCCGCCTTCGGGCCGTGCGCCGGCATGTGACGACTTGCCATGCACGGTAAGATAGGCCGAGCCGATGCCGCTGGTGGCGAGGCGCAGCGTGCCGTCGGTGCCGCCGCCTTCGAACGAGAACACCACGTCCTGATCCGATGCGAGCTTGGTGATGGTGCTGCGCCAGCCGGGCGAGGAGATCTCCTCGTCGCCGTTCATGAGCACTGTGAGCGTGCCGTAATCCCTGAAGTTCAGCTTCTGCAGCAATGCTACGGTATGGAGAATGAGCGCGATGCCCTGCTTGTCGTCGGCAATGCCGAGCCCGTAGGCCTTGTCGCCGTCGATGCGGAACGGCTGGTCCTTCAGCATGCCCTTCAGGTACACCGTGTCCATGTGGGCAATCAGCATGATCTTCTTGGACCCCGTGCCCTTGAACACGGCGTGTACGGCCGGCCCGATCTTTTCGGGGGTGTCGTCGAGGCGATAGATGTCAGTCGGCTGCAGGATCTCCACCGTGCCGCCGAGTTGCTTGAGCTGACCGGCAATGCGCTCGGCGATCTGGTTCAGGCCTTCGATGTCCTTGCTGCCGGATTCGATGTTGACGAGATCGCGCAGCGTGTCGAGCAGCGGCTGCTGTTCCTTCTGCGCCAGCGCATGGACGTTGGCGACCGGCTCGGCGTGCACCAGCGTTGCGGCAGATGCCAGCCAGAGTGAGGCGATCAACGTTCCAAAGAACGTGGAAGCGAGGTGCGATCGGGGCATGAGCGGACAGTCCTTCGGTTGAAGAAGGAGCCGATATGCCTGTGTTCGCGGCGCTTGTCACGCGGCCGTGCTGCACCCTCTCCCCTGGTGGGAGAGGGCGGCTTCGCGATAGCGAAGCCGGGTGAGGGGTTGTCTCCGCGAGTCCGACGGCGAGTAAAATGCGCGGAGAGAAACCCCTCATCCGGCGCGAACTGCGTTCGCGCCACCTTCTCCCACAAGGGGAGAAGGGAAGAGGGTGTGGGCGCTCGCTGCTAGAACCAGTTGTCGCACTACTTCTGCGGAGGGCCGAGATCCAGCGGAGGCAGCTCGATCTGCGGCACCTCGATCTTGATCGTGCTGGGATCGATGTTCGTCTGCACGCCCTTGTAGTGCATCACCATCGACGGGAACGCGATCACGAGGCCGACCATGATGATCTGGATGACGACGAAGGGCACCGCACCCCAATAGATCTGGCCGGTGGTGACGGGGTCCATCCGCTTGCCAGTGACCCGATCGGTGTATCGCTCCTTCGGCGCGACGGACCGGAGATAGAACAGCGCGAATCCGAACGGCGGGTGCATGAACGAGGTCTGCATATTGACGCCGAGAATGACGCCGAACCAGATCAGGTCGATGCCGAGCTTCTCGGCGGCCGGTCCCAGTAGCGGGATCACGATGAAGGCCAGCTCGAAGAAGTCGAGGAAGAAGGCCAGTACGAATACGAGCGCGTTGACGAAGATCAGGAAGCCGATCTGGCCGCCCGGCAGCGATGTGAGCAGGTGCTCGACCCAGACGTGACCGTTGACCCCGTAAAAGGTGAGCGAAAAGATGCGGGCGCCGACCAGGATGAACACGACGAAGGCCGACAGCTTGGCGGTCGATTCCGTGGCCTGCCGGATCAGGTCCCAGCTCAGCCGCCGCTTCACGGCACCGAGAATGAGGGCGCCGGCGGCACCCATCGCACCGCCTTCGGTCGGCGTGGCGATGCCGATGAAGATCGTGCCCAGCACCAGGAAGATCAGGAACAGCGGCGGCACCATCACGAAGGTGGTCTGCTGCGCCATCTTCGAGAGGAAACGGAATCCGGTCAGCTTATCCACCACCCAGTTCAGCACGGCGACGGCGAATGCGAAGATGATGCCGTAGAACATGCTGAGCACCACGTAATCGGCGCCACGAGTGCTGGAATTGCGCATCATGAGCCATCCGAATGCGCAGCTCGCGAGGAACAGCACACCGAGCGATACAAGGCCGCGATCGCCGTTCTCTTCGCGGAAGCCGATGGCGTCCTTCGGCAGGCCGGGCGTCGCCTTCGGCCAGATCATGCTGACGAGGAAAGCGTATCCGGCGTAGAGGGCGGCAAGCACGAGGCCCGGGATGAAGGCGCCTTCGTACATGTCGCCGACGGACTTGCCGAGCTGGTCGGCCATCACGATCAGGACGAGGGAGGGCGGAATGATTTGCGCGAGCGTGCCGGAGGCGGCGATGACGCCGGCGGCCACGCGGCGATCATAGCCATAGCGCAGCATGATCGGCAGCGAGATCAGGCCCATCGAGATCACGGACGCCGCGACCACGCCGGTGGTCGCAGCGAGCAGCGCGCCGACGAAGATCACGGCATAGGCGAGGCCGCCGCGGATCGTGCCGAACAGCTGGCCGATCGTGTCGAGCAGGTCCTCGGCCATGCCCGACCGCTCCAGCACCAATCCCATGAAGGTGAAGAAGGGGATCGCGAGCAGCGTGTCGTTGTTCATCACGCCATAGACGCGCTCCGGCAAGGCCTGGAGGAAGTCGGGGTGAAACTGGCCGAGCTCGACGCCGATGATGGCGAAGAACAGGCCAACGGCGCCGAGCGAGAATGCCGCCGGATAGCCGAGCAGCAGCATGACGACCAGCGATACGAACATGATGGGCGCCATATTGGCGATGATGAATGCGGTCATGGATTCCCCCTACACCGTCGCCAACGGCTACTTCTTCTCGATCGCTTCAACGAGATGCTCGACTTCCGCTTCGAGCGCCGACACCTGCGATTCGTGCGGGTCCGGTATCAAGCCGCGCATCACCGCGATCCGCTTGATCAGCTCGGAAATGCCTTGGACCAGAAGGAAGGCGAACCCCACCATGATCAGGGCTTTGGCGGGCCATTGCGGCAGGCCGCCGGCATTGCCGGATTGCTCGTTGATCTGGAAGGAGCGCAGGAAGAACGGCACGCCCGTGACGATCATGACGATGCAGATCGGAATGAGGAAGAACACGTGACCGACGATGTCGATGACGTTGCGCGCCTTCTTGGGCATCGTGTTGCTTACGATGTCGATGCGGATGTGCTCATTGTCGAGCAGCGTCCAGGGCGAACAGAGCAGGAAGACGATGCTGAACAGCACCCATTGCAGCTCGAGCCACGAATTGGACGAGGTGTCGAACGTCTTGCGGATGATCGCGTTGACTGCCGAGATGATCACGGCGAGCACGATTAGCCACGCAATACGCTTGCCGGTCCAGCGCGTGAACGCGTCGATTCTGCTGCTCAACTTAAGGAGCGCTTGCAACGATAGGTCCTCCCCCGATTGTGCCCCGGCCGTCTTGACTGCGCCGAGATGGCGCGTGGCTTATCTCGCCGCGCAGGCATGAGGCCGCCGCACCAAACCAGCGGGCGTGCCGCCAGTCAATCGGAAGTTTGTTGATAGTTAAGGGGGATAGGGCCGCAACTATACGGAGTTAGCCGCCGGTGACGCTCATGTGCCTGCTGACGCTGGGCCGGTCGTGGCGGCGGTCGATGATGAAATCGTGGCCCTTGGGCTTCAGCCCGATGGCGCGGTCGATCGCATCCGCAAGCAATAGATCGTCGCTCGATGCACGCAGAGGTTTGCGCAAATCGGAGGCATCCTCATGGCCGAGGCAGGTGTGCAGCGTTCCGGTGCAGGTGATGCGTACCCGATTACAGGATTCGCAGAAATTATGGGTCATCGGCGTGATGAAGCCGAGCTTGCCGCCGGTCTCGGCGACGCCGACATAGCGGGCCGGACCGCCGGTGCTCTCGGCCAGATCCGTCAGCGTGAACTGCTGGGCGAGGCGGGCGCGCACCAGCGACAGCGGCAGATATTGGTCAATGCGGCCCGATCCGATCTCGCCCATCGGCATCACCTCGATCAGCGTCAGGCCCATGCCCTTGCCGTGGGCCCAGCGCATCAGCGAAGGCAGCTCGTCCTCGTTGAGGTTCTTCAGCGCCACGGCGTTGATCTTGACGGCGAGCCCTGCGGCGCGCGCGGCCTCGATGCCTTCCAGCACCTTGTCGATCTCGCCCCAGCGGGTGATCTCGCGAAACTTCTTGGGATCGAGGGTGTCGAGCGAGACGTTGATGCGGCGGACGCCGCAATCGGCGAGCTCCCGCGCGTGCTTCGCAAGCTGGGTGCCGTTGGTGGTCAGCGTCAGCTCGCTCAACGCGCCGCTCGACAGATGCCGCGACAACGAGCGCACCAGCGACATCACATTGCGGCGGACCAAGGGCTCGCCGCCGGTGAGGCGCAGCTTCTTCACGCCTTTGGCGATGAAGGCCGTACAGAGCCGATCGAGCTCCTCCAGCGTCAGCAGGTCCGCCTTGGGCAGGAACGTCATGTCTTCGGACATACAGTAGAAGCAGCGCAGATCGCAGCGGTCGGTGACGGAGACGCGCAAGTAGGTGATGGTCCGCCCGAACGGATCGGTCATCGGGGTCGACAATGCGGCGGATCCGGTCATGCGAGAGGCCTTCACTTATGGCGACGGGCGCACCTTTGCTGCAGCGGTGCGGTCGACGCAATCTAAGCATCGGACGCGGCAAGGACAATCGGGTGGTATACGTGAGTGCAGCACTGACGCATGTGACCCTCTCGGCGCGGGATTTCGGCTCGTTCGGTGCGGCTCGCAGCTGGGTTCCGCGTACGGCCGGCAACGCCCGCGGCGCCGGGGAAGTCAGCCCTCTATGCATCCATTCGGGATGTGAGGCGGCGAAAATGGCAATCCTATCAAAGCGTTGCTGTTTTGCTTGCCGTCATCAGGCTGATCGCGGCCGCCGGCAGGTCGCGCATGTGGTGGATCAGGCGGTCCGGCTTCAGCTCGGCGATCGGCACGTCGGTGTAGCCGAAGCTGACCCCGATCACGGGCACGCCGGCCCGCCGGGCGACACCGACATCGGTTCCGGCATCGCCGACCATGATGCTGGCCTTCACGTCGCCGCCGGCCCGGGCCACAGTCTCCCGAAAAATAGTCGGATCGGGCTTCTGGACGCCAAAAGTGTCCGCGCCGCAGATCGCCGCGAAGCGGCGGCTGAGGTCGAGCTGGTCCAGCAGGCGCTTCGACAGCCATTCCAGCTTGTTGGTGCAGACCGCGAGGCGATGGCCCTGGGCGGCAAACTGGTCCAGCGCGGCCTCGAGACCCTCGAAGGGGCGGGATTCCACCGCGATATGGTCGGCATAGTACGCGATGAAATCCGCAGTCATCCGGTCCATGTCCGCGGGCGTGACGGTGCGGCCCTCCGCTTCCAGCCCCCGCTCGATCAGCTTGCGGGCACCGGCGCCGATCATGTTGCGGGCCGAGGCCATCGGCACCGGCGGCAGGCCTTCGCGGTCGAGCACGTAATTAAGGGCCGTGATCAGGTCGGGTGCCGTATCCACCAGCGTGCCGTCGAGATCGAAGACGATGGTGTGAGGGGAAGTCGTCTTGAAGGAGGTCATGATTCCCAAGCGCTACCGGTCCGGTTCTATCCGCGCAAGGGGCGGGCCCATAAGATCACCTTATAGGCCTGTTCCCAGACCCTGTTCCAGGCCCTGTTCTCCTGGGAAAAACGAGGCTACATAGGCGCCCGAAAGCGGCCGGAATCGGCCGAGACTTCACAAGGCAGGCGCACACGTGACCATGGACCAATTGAAGCGGCAGGCTGCGGCGCGTGCGCTGGAGGAGGTGCGCGACGGCATGCAGCTCGGGCTCGGCACCGGCTCGACCGCCAAGCACTTCGTCGAGCTGCTCGGCGAACGCGTTGCCGCCGGGCTCAAGGTGATCGGCGTGCCGACCTCCGAGGCGACGCGGGCCGATGCGGAACGCTGCGGCGTCAAGCTGACGACGCTGGACGAGATCGACCATCTTGACCTCACGATCGACGGCGCCGACGAGATCGATCCCGAGCTCAATCTGATCAAGGGCGGCGGCGGCGCGCTGTTGCGCGAGAAGATCGTGGCGGCCGCCTCGGACCGCATGATCGTGATTGCCGACGACAGCAAATGGGTGCCGACGCTCGGCAAGTTTCCGCTGCCGATCGAGGTCATCCCGTTCGGGCTCGGTGCGACGCGCCGCGCGATCGAAAAGGCATTTGCCGAATGCGGCGTTTCCGGGCAAATGGCGGTCCGCAAGGCCAAAGGCGGGGACAAGGACGGCCACGTTTTCGTCACCGATGGCGGCCACTGGATCGTCGATGCCCAGCTCGGACGTATTACGGATCCCCCCGGTCTCGCCAAGGCGTTGAGCGCCATTCCCGGTGTGGTCGAGCATGGGCTGTTCATCGGCTTGGCCAGCTCGGCCGTTCTGGCGGGCGGCGGCGGAATCCGCGTGATTGAACGGCGCAAGCCGAAAGGAGACCAGGAATGAAGAACGTGTTGAAAATCTTGCCGGCTGCGGCTCTCGCTGCGGGATTGGCCCTTTCGGCCGCCCCGGTCGCCGCGCAGCAGGCGGGCCAGAAGGCTCCCGCGGCGCCGGCCCTGCCGAAGGCGTCGCCCGCGGCGATTGCGGCAGCGAAGGAAATTCTGCAGATCAAGAACGCCGCCGGGATGTATGCGGGCGCCGTGCCGGGCATGGTCGAGAAGACCAAGGGCGCGCTGATCCAGCAGAACCTGAATTACCAGAAGGACCTCAACGAGGTCGCCCCGATCGTGGCCCAGCAGCTCAACGGCCGCCAGAGCGAGATCGGCGAAGGCATGGCGCAGATTTATGCCAGCGAGTTCACCGAGCAGGAGCTGAAGGACCTCGTCACCTTCTACAAGTCGCCGCTGGGCAAGAAGCTGATCGATGCCGAGCCGCGCGCGATCGGGCAGAGCATGGCGTTCATGAACAGCTGGGCCCAGAACTTCTCGGAAACCGTGATGGGCGCCTTCCGTGCCGAGATGCGCAAGCGTGGCAAGGAGATCTGAGCGCACCTATCTGAAAGGTCGCGCCTGATAAGGGGTCGGAGTGGATAATGGCTGATTTCGACGTCGACCTCTTCGTCATTGGTGGCGGCTCGGGCGGCGTCCGTGCCGCCCGCATCGCCGCCGGCTACGGCGCCCGTGTCATGATCGCGGAAGAGTACCGCATGGGCGGCACCTGCGTGATCCGCGGCTGTGTGCCGAAGAAGCTGTTCGTGATCGGCTCGCACGTCCGTCACGAGCTCGAGGACGCCGCCGGCTTCGGCTGGACCGTGCCGCCCGCCAGCTTCGACTGGCCGACGCTGATCGCCAACAAGGACAAGGAGATCGCGCGGCTGGAGGCGGCCTACACCGCCAACGTCGAGAAATCAGGCGCGCAGATCGTCAAGAGCCGCGCGGTGATCGAGGACAAGCACACCGTCCGCCTGCTCGAGAACGACAGGAAGGTCACGGCGAAGTACATCCTGATCGCCACCGGCGGCGCGCCCAACCATGGCGCGGCGATCCCCGGCATCGAGCACGTGATCTCCTCCAACGAGGCGTTTCATCTTGCGAGGCTGCCGAAGCGGATCGTGATCCAGGGCGGCGGCTATATCGCGCTGGAATTCGCCGGCATCTTCGCCGGCTTCGGCTCCGATGTGACGGTAATCTATCGCGGCGAAAACATTCTTCGCGGCTTCGACGAGGATGTCCGGACCCATGTCCGCGCCGAGATGGAGAAGCAGGGCATCACCATTCTCACCGGCTGCACCGTGACCAAGGTCGACCGCCACGGCGAGGACTTCACCACGCATCTGTCGAACGGCTCGAGCCTCGCCTCCGACCAGGTGATGTTCGCGATCGGCCGCCATCCGAACGTCGCCAATCTCGGCCTGGAGAATGCGGGCGTCGCCATCAATCCAGCCAACGGCGGCATCGCGGTCGACCATTTCTCCAAGAGCTCGGTCGACAGCATCTATGCCATCGGCGACGTCACCCACCGCTTCAACCTGACGCCGGTCGCGATCCGCGAGGGCCATGCCTTCGCCGACACGGTGTTCGGCAAGCGCGAGGTGCAGGTCGACCACGCCAACATCCCGACGGCCGTGTTCTCGCAGCCGGAGGTCGGCACTGTCGGCCTGACGGAAACCGAAGCGCGCGCGCAATTCAGCCACGTCGACATCTACAAGACGACGTTCCGGCCCATCAAGGCGACGATGTCCGGCCGCGACACCCGCGTGCTGATGAAGCTCGTGGTCGACGGCGCGACCGACCGCGTGCTCGGCTGTCACATTGTCGGCGATGCCGCCGCCGAGATCACGCAGGCCGTCGCGATCGCGGTGAAGATGAAGGCGACCAAGGCCGATTTCGACGCGACCATCGCGCTGCATCCGAGCGCAGCCGAAGAGCTCGTCACCATGCGCACCCCGACCGCACGGCACGTGCGGCAGGCGGCGGAGTAGGTTTCAGCCGTACAGATATCCGACCGGTTTGCCCTCGGTGCGCAGGGGACGCACGTCCTTCTGGGTGATGATCTGACCGGCAAGGCCGTCGATCTCGTCACGCTGTGTCGCCGTCCAGCTGCGCAGCTCGTTCATGCCCTTGAGCAGGCCGAGGCGGAGGACCTGCGTGTTTTCGCCGACGCCGATCAGGTTGATGGAATCCTTGCCCGCCGTCACCACGTCGCCGGCAGAGAGTTCAAAGCTCTCGCCGGACTTCTTCTTGAACTCGGCCGTGCCGCGAATGACGCGATAGATCACGACCTCGCCCTTGGCAAAACAGGTCGCGTCCGCCGCGGCAGACGTGCTCTTCGGCAAGAGCGCGTGGCCACGCGGGTCGGTCGCGATGATGTGGCCGGTGACGAGATGCCCGCTCGGAATCTCGATGCCGATGTCGCGAATGTAAACCGGCATCGCCGATCTGACAGAACCATCGGTGAGCGGCTTGAACAGCGCGTCGAGCGCCAGGGGATCCTGAAGCCAGAAGCCGGCATCGGCCGGGCGGTCATGCAGCGGATGGCTCCAGGCCACGCGCGGCGTTTCGTCCTCATTGATCTGATCCGGACCGACAATGGTCGGGTTCGGAAAGGTGGTGGGATCGGTGATGAAGGCTTCGAGAAACTTGCCGGAATAGCCCATCGAGATCGGATCGGGCACCACCGTCTGCGGCGTCTTCAAATTCTCTTCGGTCGACAGGCCCGACCACGTGTAGAACAGCTGGCGATGCACGATCGCGCTTTGGAGCATCACCGCGCCCGGGCCGACATTGTACCAGCGGCCGTCATAGTCGAAGGTGAACGCGCCCGAGGTGACCAGCACGAGCTGAAAGCCGCCCGGCGGCAGATGCAAATGGAAGTCGGTAGGGCCGGTGTCGGGCCGGTAGATCGGCAGATTGGTGGCCACCTCGTGCAGCAGGAAGGTTTCGTTGTTGGCGTGGAAGCCTTCGTTGGCGCGGTTGTAGAGCGCCTGCGGCCGGTAGGTCGCCTCGAAATTCGCATTCTTGTCGCGATCGATCGCCACGAAGTCCTGATCGTTGAGGCGCAGCCGGGCGCCGTTCGGATGGGTGAGACCGGTGAATTTGATGTTTCCGGCAGCATGCACGTTCATGGCATTCTCCGATCTGAGGCCATTCATCCCGGAAGCCGAGCGCACGTGACTGGCCGCTCCTCATCTGGCCGGGCAGGGACTTGGCCTGATGCTGTCTTGCGAATTTCAGGCCAGCCGGAGCGCAATGCGGCGCGCTGGTCCGCCGGCTGCACGCGACGCGCAAATAATCGAGATTGCACCTGAGGTTAGACAATAGGTGGCGCCGAACTCGCCCGACCTGTCCTGGCAATCCGTCAGTGGGCGCAGCGGCTTGTCTGGTCTAATTTGTCGGCATGCCCTGCAAAAGCGCATGCAGCCGGCCCCCGCTGCGGGCGCCCGGCACGGTTCAGTCGAATGATCGCGGGAGCGCCGGCTCGGGCTTGCCGGACGGGCTGCCTGCCCATTTCGCCATGTCCGTGGCGCGCGCGTCGAAGCCTTCGCACCAGAGGCAGCTCGGCTCCGTGTGGCCGTGGGCCGTCAGCATCGGGACAAGCGCATGGCCGCAGCCGGGGCAGGGTGTGGTACGATTCATGCGCTTCTCCAACAAACTCCGTAACTCAGGAATGGCATTTTCGTCGCGCAAGCTTGCGCGGGCGCTATGACGGCGCAGCAGCGCTGCGATGCACAGGCGCGCTCGTTCCCGACAGCGTAGAGGTAGCGATCCATTGTGACACGGCTGCGATGTCGTCGCCGCTTTCGCGATAGGCGCGAAGCTGGAATTCCGCCGAGCTGCCGCGCGCGACGATGGTGCGGCAGTGTTCGATCTCGGCGGAGCAGTTCAATGCGGCTGCGTCCTCCGCAATGTCGTCGATCACCCCGGTGAGCAGCTCCGAGATCGTCACCGGTCCGTCCTTGGAGGCGAAGATGCAGTCGGTGCCGTAGCGCTGGGCGCGCCATTTGTTCTCGACCGCGATCGCGCGCTCGACCGCAGTGACCTCCCGGGACAGCTGAGGGCGCAGATAGAGATGCCGCGTCAGGCAGCGGTAGAGCGAGGCGAGGGCAACCGCGTCGTCGACGAAGGTGCAGGTGTCGGGCGCGCGAAGCTCCAGCGTCGGATGGTTCATGGAGGGGCGCATTGCCCACCAGATGTGGCTTTCGTCCGGGATCACGCCGGAGCGCTGCAACGCGCCGACATAAGCGTCGAAATCCTGCTTGCCTTCGAACAATTCGGGCAGGCCGCTGCGCGGCAGCTCGGAATAAGCCGCGAGGCGGTAGCCCTTCAATCCGGTCTTGTGCGAATTCCAGAAGGGCGAGGACGCCGACA
Source organism: Bradyrhizobium sp. NBAIM18 (assembly GCF_020193825.1). Lineage (NCBI taxonomy): Bacteria > Pseudomonadati > Pseudomonadota > Alphaproteobacteria > Hyphomicrobiales > Nitrobacteraceae > Bradyrhizobium > Bradyrhizobium sp. NBAIM18. The sequence goes on along the minus strand of NZ_JADYVO010000002.1, from coordinate 561,195 downwards.
GCGCGATGAACAACGGCAGGTGCGGCAGCATCGCCCGCATCACCGCCATGCGTTTCTCGGGATCCGGCAACTGCACATGCACATGCATGCCGCACATCATGTTGCGGTGACCGATGCTGCGCAGATCCTCGATCATCTCCTCGTAGCGCGGTTTCGGGCTGGGCTGCGACATGCGCCAGACTGCGCTCGGGTGCGTGCCGCAGGCCATGATCACAAAGCCGTATTGCGCAGCGACGTTCGCGACCTCGCGTCGCAGGAAGCGCAGCTCCTCGCGCGCGTCGTTCACGTCGATATGAACGTTGGTTGCGACCTCGAGCTGCGATTGCAGCATCTCGCGCATGGCCTGGCCGCCGGTCGACCAGTTTGCCGATTCGAACAGCTCGTTGGGCGTGCGGATCGCGACCTCGAAGCTGCGGCGGTCAGCGAGGAAGTATTCCTCCTCGATGCCGAAGGAATATTCCGCCGGATTACCGCCGCCGCCGGCAGAACGGATGACGACATGCTGCTTGTCCTCGGAGGGGGCAAGACGCAGCAGCTTTGAAACGTCTGAAGCAAATGTCATTGGCCACCGGCGCGGTCACTACCTGCGGGCGATAATCCGTCTGATTGTGGCCGGTTCCGCACCCGATGTACTGGAAATTGCAAGGTCGAACGGAACAATTTTGACGGCTTCGGACGCTCGCGCGATCAGGGCGTGGTTCGGCGGGACTTCGGCCCAGTCCGATTCCTTATCGAACGGCTCGGAGACGACGATGACTTGCCCGCCGTCCTCGCGGAAGTAGAGCGTGTTCGCGGCATCGTTCACCGAGACCCGAAATGCGTAGAGGTCGCGGCCGTTGGCAATCGCGCTGGTAAAGCGCAGCCGTTCGCGAAGCCCGCCTTCATTGACGAATCCGAGGAGGGATTGCAGCACGGACTGTGTCGCGCCGAGCGGATCGTGCTCGAGACCGGCCCCCATCATGGCCAGGAACACGGCTTCCGAATCCGTCGTGCCCAGCCGCGACGGATAGTAGGCATCGGGAATCAGCGCCTCGACTTTGCGCCGCAGCCGATTCCAGCTGCCGACGAACCCGTTGTGCATGAACATCCAGTGCCCGCAGGCAAAGGGGTGACAATTCTGCCGCGTCACGGCCGTGCCGGTTGCGGCACGCACATGAGCGAAGAACAGATGCGAGTGCAGATGCCGGCAGAGGTAGCGCAGGTTTTCGTCCGACCACGCCGGGCGCGTCTCGCGATAAAGGCCCGGCTCGGGGTGCTCGCCATACCAGCCGAGACCAAAGCCGTCTCCGTTCGAGCCGGCCGTGGACTGAAGCGAGCGGATGCTCTGCGCAATCAGCGAATGCTCGGGTTCGGTGACATAAGGCTCGAACGAGGTGGTTTCGCCCCGGTATGCGATCCAGCGGCACATGCGGGTTCCTGCCAGGCGGTTTGATGCGCCGCGAGGTGCATCAACACTGGTGACGGACGCATGGTTCCAGCTGCGAAAGGGTTGCATGACCGATCCCGCAACGCCGAACGGATGCGGCGGCTGGTCGCAGCCGGTCCGCCTTGATTCCGACAGGCGTACCTATATTTCTGAAGCGAATAAGAATCCGGGCCCCTCTGGCGAGGACGTCGACGGTCGTCGGCAAACCTCGCGATGTCGGATGACCAGTCCCCGCGCGAATGCGATGGATCGGCCGATTGTCGGGCCCCTGTTTCGTTTTCTCCGACCAATTCGTCCCCATCGCAGCTCCGTGCGGCTATTTCGCAAGTTAAGGGAGCTACGATGTCCGGAACCAAGTCCTCAAGTTCGATCGAGATCACGGAACCGTCCAGCCTGAATGAGCAGGCCACGGCGGCCGTGGTGATCGTGGGCGCGCTGGTCGCGGTTGCCGACCGGCGCGTCTCAGCCGTCGAACGTGACGAGGTGATCCGTTTCATCAGAGACCGCAAGCTGGCGCCGCACGTCGGCGACGAACGGCTCCGTGCGATGTTCGACGAACTCGCCGAACGGCTCGAAGAGCCGGATTTTGCCAACGTCGTGATCGATACGCTGCGACCGGTTTCGAACCTGCCGCTCTCGTCGCATCTGGTGGAGCTGTCGGAGCGCGTTGCTGCCGCAGACGAGGACATACATCCCCACGAAGTCCAGGCGATTAAATTGTTGCGCTTGCTGACGCTGGTGCTGCCGCGCGCGAAGCCGGTCGGGGCGAGTGCGCCGGGCCCCAAGCTGCAGGCCGCCTCGAAGGGGTAAGCATGAGCACGATTTCGAACGAGCGCGCCAGGCAAACCGAGGGGAACACCGACCAGATCGCCGGTGGCGACCCGCGCCTGGCCAAGCTCGTCGACCGCCTGCCGCCGCGCATGAGCGACACCCTGACCTATCTGCTCAAGCCGTCCAGCCGCTGGGTCAGGATTCCCTCGGGCACGCTTCTGGTCGTCGGCGGTGTGCTCTCCATCCTCCCGGTGCTCGGCGTCTGGATGCTGCCGCTCGGCCTTGCTCTGCTCGCCGAGGATGTGCCTGCGCTGCGCTCCTCCCGTTCAAAAGTCTTCGACTGGATCGAGCGGCGCAAGCCGCATTGGCTCGATCCGTCTGCCTCTAGGAATGATCAATCATGACTGAACTCATCACCGCCGAAGCGCTGTCCGCGCTGTTTCAAGTCATCCTGATCGACCTCGTGCTCGCCGGCGACAATGCCGTCGTCATCGGCCTTGCGGCTGCCGGCCTGCCGGCCGAGCAGCGCCGCCGCGCCATCATCGTCGGTATCGCCGCTGCCACCGCACTGCGTATCGCCTTCGCCGGCGTTGCGACCCAGCTTCTGCAAGTGATCGGGCTTCTGCTCGCCGGCGGCGTGTTGCTGCTCTGGGTCTGCTGGAAGATGTGGCGCGAGCTGCGCGAGCAGTCCGCGCATGCGAAAGAACTCGCATTCGATGGTGGCAGCGCAGGTGCTGCGCCGGTACAGCAGCCGGCACAGCGGAAGACTTTCGGCCAGGCGGCGGTGCAGATCGTGGCCGCCGACGTGTCGATGTCGCTCGACAACGTGCTCGCGGTCGCGGGCGCCGCGCGGGAGCATCCCTACATCCTGGCCTTTGGCCTGCTCTTGTCGGTTGGGATGATGGGCGTTGCCGCGGATCTGCTTGGCCGTTTGCTCCAGAAGCAGCGCTGGGTGGCCTATGTCGGCCTCGCCATCATCCTTTACGTCGCGTTTGAGATGATCTATCGCGGCACGCTGGAACTTGCACCGGTGATTGCGAGTCTGTGAGGCGACAATCTACCGCAATCCGGAGTGATCAATGACGTCTGAACCCAAAGCACCTTCGGCGCGGGCCGAGCCGTTGCCGCCGGTCGGCCTGCTTCCGAAGCTGATCTTCGGCTCGCGCTGGCTGCAGCTGCCGCTCTATGTCGGCCTCATCGTCGCCCAGGCCGTCTATGTGCTGTTGTTCCTGAAGGAGCTCTGGCACCTCGTCTTGCATTCGTTCGACGCCAGCGAGCAGCAGATCATGCTGGTCGTGCTCGGGCTGATCGACGTCGTCATGATCTCGAACCTTCTGATCATGGTAATCGTGGGTGGATACGAGACCTTCGTTTCCAGGCTGAACCTCAGCGGCCATCCCGACGAGCCGGAATGGCTCGGTCACGTCAATGCCAGCGTGCTCAAGATCAAGCTCGCCATGGCGATCATCGGCATCTCCTCGATCTCGCTGCTCAGGACCTTCATCGAGGCCGGCAATCTCGGCACGACCCGCAGCAATTTCACCGAGAGCGGGGTGATGTGGCAGGTGCTGATTCATATGACCTTCATCGTCTCGGCGGTCGGCATCGCCTGGGTCGACCGCCTCAGCGAGAGCGGCTATCGCAAGGAGGCCGAGCACGGCTGATAAGCTGGCCGCCCAATACCTCCCGAGTGGCCAATCCTGGAGCCCGCCTGATCGTCCGGTTGGGCGGGCTCTCTTTCGAGATCGATAAAATTGTCTGCAATCGGTTCAGCGCCGGCAAACGCTGCCGACAAGAAGCCGGGCGCCTTAAACCAGGCCTTTGGAACCGATCTGCATCCTGCCCGCAAAAGGGCAGGGCATCGGCATGACAATTCTCAGGGAGATCGTCGCAGCGGTCGCGGGAGTCTACGCGCTCCTGCTGGTCTGTGACGCATTGTTCGGCGTCGGCGAGGCGCGCTTCGACGACGCTTATTACCGCGCCAGCTTCTACGCACCGCGGCCGAAGGAGTTTCGGTTCGCGAGCGACACGCCGCCGGCGGTGCGCGTCAGCGACGCCTTCGCGCAGTTCGCACCTAGCGACGCCAAGCCCAACCGGCGCTACTCGTCGCTGACGACGATCATCCGCTGACGCCGCCTCATTCTCCCTGAACCCATTCCGCGACGCCGCGCCACAGCGTGTCGCGGTGCTCGGGGCGGAAGAAGCCGAAATGGCCTATTTTCTTCGCGCCCACCTCGGACGGTTTGACCATCAGCACCTCCGGCTTGATCGCAGTGAATCCGCTCGCGAGCAGCTCGACCGCGGGCCGCGTCGCCCAGGGATCGTCGGAGAAGCATAGCGAGCGCAGCTCGCCCTTGAACCTGGCGAAGTTCTCGAGTGCCGGCAGCTTTGAATCGAACAGATAGCGCGGGCTCGAGACCCATTCGCTCCATTGCAGGAAGACGCCCTTGGGCAAATCCTCTCCGACGCCGGCCCAGCCCGGTGCGTAACCGAGTGCATGGACCAGCGGCACACCGACAAAATTCATGAAGGCGTAGACCCGGTATTTTTCCGGCGAGGTCATCAACCGCCATGTCGCGGCCTGCGAGGCCACCAAGGCCGCGCGCGAGATCTCGCTGTTATTCGCGATCAGCCCGAGCGCCTGGCCGCCGAAGGAATGGCCGATATAGGCGAGCGGCAGGGCATGATAGCGCTCGCGCATCCAACTGACCGCGGCGGTGACGTCGAGCGCGGCCCAGTCCGACATCGAGGCCTTGAAGCCGACCAGCGATTTTGGCTGGTTGTAGCCGACCATCGCCGGCAGGCGGGAATCGCCGATGCCGCGATAATCGTAGGTCAGCACCGCGCAGCCGCGATGGGCGAGGTAGGAGGCAAAGCCCCGATAGATCTTTCGCGGCACGGCGGTCGCCGAATTGATCAGGACGGCATGGCGCTTGGCGCCGCGCGGCAGGAACAGGGTGCCGGTCAGGGCATAGCCGTCGGCTGCCGGGAAGCTGATCTCGTCGATGAAAACGTCATCCAGTGCCGCGCCCATGGCGGTCGGTGTCCTGTCGGATTCCTCAAGCCTGCCCAAGCAAATGCGAATTCGGCTTTGGCCGCAAGGGTTTGCGCTGCGAAATGGATTTACAACTGGCGGGGCGTGGCCGGCCTGTGTATAAGGCGGCCCTCGCAACCCCTAGATCAGGTTGTGGTTTTTGCTTCACGGAGAGATTGCGATGTCCGAGCGGTGGACGCCCGAGTCCTGGCGCAGCAAGCCGGTGCTACAGGTGCCCGAATATCCCGACGCCAAGGCTCTGGCCGACGTCGAGGCGCAGCTTGCGACCTTTCCGCCGCTGGTGTTCGCAGGCGAGGCGCGCAATCTGAAGAAGGCCTTGGGCCGCGTTGCGGCCGGCGAGGCCTTCCTGCTGCAGGGCGGCGACTGCGCCGAGAGCTTCGCCGAGCACGGCGCCAACAATATCCGCGACTTCTTCCGCGTGCTGCTGCAGATGGCGGTGGTGCTGACCTATGCCGGCGCGGTGCCGGTGGTGAAGGTCGGCCGCATCGCCGGCCAATTCGCCAAACCGCGCTCGTCGGCGACCGAGAAGGTGAATGGCGTCGAGCTGCCGAGCTATCGCGGCGACATCGTCAACGACATCGCCTTCACCAGCGAAGCGCGCATTCCCGATCCACAGCGCCAGCTGATGGCCTATCGCCAGTCCGCCGCGACGCTGAACCTGCTCCGCGCGTTCGCCACCGGCGGCTTCGCCAATCTCGGCAGCGTGCATCAATGGATGCTCGGCTTCCTCAAGGATAGCCCGCAGTCACGCCGCTACAAGGAGCTGGCCGACCGCATCTCGGACGCGCTCAACTTCATGCGCGCCTGCGGCCTCGACCTCGAGAGCCATCCGGAGCTGCGTGCCACCGATTTCTACACCAGCCATGAGGCGCTGCTGCTCGGCTACGAGCAGGCCATGACCCGCGTCGATTCCACCACCGGCGACTGGTACGCGACCTCGGGCCACATGATCTGGATCGGCGACCGCACCCGCCAGCTCGATCACGGCCATGTCGAATATTTCCGCGGCATCAAGAATCCGATCGGGCTGAAGTGCGGCCCCTCGCTCAAGGTAGACGAGCTGTTGAAGCTGATCGACGTGCTCAATCCCGACAACGAGCCGGGCCGGCTGACGCTGATCGGCCGCTTCGGCTCCGACAAGATCGGCGAGCATCTGCCGAACATGGTCCGCGCCGTGAAGCGCGAGGGCCGGGTGGTGGTCTGGTCGTGCGATCCCATGCACGGCAACACCATCACCTCGACGTCCGGCTACAAGACTCGCCCGTTCGACCGCATCCTGTCCGAGGTCAAGTCGTTCTTCGCGGTCCACGCCGCCGAGGGCACCCATGCCGGCGGCGTGCATCTGGAGATGACCGGCCAGGACGTCACCGAATGTCTCGGCGGCGCCCGCGCGATCACGGACGAGGATCTCAACGACCGCTACCACACGGTCTGCGATCCCCGCCTCAACGCCGAGCAATCCATCGATATGGCGTTCCTGGTCGCGGAGTTGCTCAAGCAGGAGCGCGCCGGCAAGGCTCAGCCGATTCCGGCCGCAGCGGGGCTGTAAGACCTTGCTGCGGATCTGGAAGGCCACGATCAATTCCCGCAACGGGCTGGCCTTTGCGTTCCGGTCGGAGCAGGCGGTCCGCGAGGAGATTTTTGCGCTGCTGCTGTCGGTGCCGCTCGCCTGGTTCATCGGCGCCACGGCGATGCGCGCGGTCGAATTGGTGTGCTCTGTCGCTTTCGTGCTGACGGTCGAGTTGCTCAATACCGCGATCGAGAAGCTCGCCGACCGGCTGACCTTGGATCACGACAAGCAGATCGGCCGAGTCAAGGACATGGGCTCGGCCGCGGTTGGCGTTGCGCTCTTGATGACCGGCGCGTTCTGGATCATTGCCATCATCGAGCGATTGGGGTTCCTCTAGAGCGCGGAGACAATCCATTGCGCGTGGGTGTCCGAGGTCCCTTCACCTCTCCCCAACGGGGAGAGGTCGATTTGTGTCTCGCGATGCGGAGCATCGTCGAGCTTAAATCGGGTGAGGGAGCTCAGCTCCCACGAGACACCGTAACCCCTCATCCTAATTGCATCTCCGATGCAATTCGACCTCTCCCTTCGGGAGAGGTGAAAGCGAGCGCGCGATGACCGAACGTCTCGACACATTCGTGGTCACGCTCGCCCAGCTCAATCCGACCATGGGCGACGTGGAGGGCAATGCGGCCAAGGCGCGCGCGGCGCGGGCGCAGGCCAAGTCCGACGGCGCCGATCTCGTGTTGTTTCCAGAATTGTTCATCGCCGGCTATCCGCCGGAAGACCTGGTGCAGAAGCCCGCCTTCCAGGCCGCCTGCCGCGCCGCGATCGAAAGCCTCGCGCGCGAGACCGCCGATGGCGGGCCTGCGATGCTGGTCGGCACGCCCTGGGTCGAGGAGGGCATGCTCTACAATGCCTGTGCGCTGCTCGACGGCGGGCGCATCGCGAGCCTGCGTTTCAAGTGCAACCTGCCGAATTACGGCGTGTTCGACGAGAAGCGGCTGTTTTCGCGCGGCCCTGCCGCCGGTCCCGTCACTGTGCGCGGCGTGCGCATCGGCGTGCCGATCTGCGAGGACATCTGGCTGGAAGAGTCCGAGGATTACGAGAACGTGGTCGAGACGCTGGCCGAGACCGGCGCCGAGATCATCTTGGTGCCGAACGGCTCGCCTTACGCCCGCGATAAGAACGACGTGCGCCTGTCGGTCGCGGTGGCGCGCGTCACAGAGAGCGGGCTGCCGCTGGTCTATCTCAACCAGGTCGGCGGCCAGGACGAGCTCGTGTTCGACGGCGCATCCTTCGCGCTCAATGGCGATCTCTCGCTCGCGGCGCAGCTGCCGGCCTTCGAAGAAGGCATCGTCACGCTGCGCTTCAGCAGAAACGGCGACGACTGGCGCTGCAGCGGGCCGATCGCCGAGCTGCCCGAGCGCGACAAGGCCGACTACGCCGCCTGCGTGCTGGGCTTACGCGATTACGTCGCCAAGAACGGCTTTCCAGGCGTGCTGCTCGGCATCTCTGGCGGCATCGATTCGGCGCTCTGCGCGGCGATCGCTGTCGACGCGCTCGGCGTCGACCAGGTGCATGGCGTGATGCTGCCTTACCGCTACACCGCGCCGCATTCGATCGCGGATGCCGGCGAACTCGCCGGCCATCTCGGCATCCGCTACGAGGTGCTGCCGATCGCCGAAGCCGTGACCGGGTTCGAGACGATCCTGTCCGGCATCTTCAAGAACCTGCCGCCCGATATCACCGAGGAGAACCTCCAGGCCCGCACCCGCGGCACGCTGCTGATGGCGATCTCCAACAAGACCGGGCTGATGGTGGTGACGACCGGCAACAAGTCGGAGATGTCGGTCGGCTACGCCACGCTTTATGGCGACATGAACGGCGGCTTCAACCCGATCAAGGACATCTACAAGACGCAGGTGTTCCGGCTGGCGCGCTTGCGCAATTCCTGGAAGCCGGAGGGCGCGCTCGGCCCCGCGGGCGAGGTGATCCCGCCGGACATCATCACGCGCCCGCCGACCGCGGAGCTGCGCGAGAACCAGACCGATCAGGACTCGTTGCCGTCTTACGACGTGCTCGATGCTATTCTGGAGCGCCTGGTCGAGCGCGAGGAGCCGCTCGACCAGATCATCGCCGCCGGCTTCGACCGCGAGACGGTGATCCGGATCGATCATCTGCTCAACGTCGCCGAATACAAGCGCCGCCAGGCCGCGCCTGGGGTGAAGGTGACACCGAAGAATTTCGGCCGCGACCGCCGTTATCCCATCACCAACCGTTTTCGCGACAAGGGCCAGCCGTTGCCGGCGACGGATGAGGCGCTAGTGTCACGTGGAAGCACGGCGTCAATCGACGCATTCGAGGGGTGAAGCCTAGCCTGAGCGACGGCAGGCGTTATGACGGGGTTGCGAAAAACAGCACCCTTAGGAAGTGCGTGTATTCGGATTCGAGCGCCATGATCGCCACAAATACGAATACCACGACCGGCGGCAGCAGGATGGCATAGGTCAAGGCCAGCCGCTCCCAGGCCATGTGCATGAAGACGGCGACGATCAGGCCGGCCTTCAACATCATGAACAGCAGGATCAGCGACCACCTCAGATAGCCATGCAGGCCGAAGTAGTCGACGAGGTAGGAGAACGTGCTGAGGACGAACAACCAGCCCCAGACCACGAGGTAGAGCTTGATCGGGTGCTGTTGCCCCTCGGCGTGAACGGCTTCCGTTGCGACTGCGCCGTGTGCCGGAGCGTGGAGCCGTTCTTCCATGTCTACCGCCGTGTTTGCCATGCGCCGACCTCACCAAAGATAGAAGAATGCAAAGATGAACACCCACACGAGATCGACGAAGTGCCAGTACAGGCCCGTGATCTCGACGATCTCGTAATTCCCCCTTCGGCTCGTGAAGAAGCCGCGCCTCTCGACGTCGAAGTCGCCACGAAAGACCTTTCGCGCGATGGCGATCAGGAAGATCACACCGAACGTCACATGGGTGCCGTGGAAGCCAGTGATCATGAAGAAGCTCGCACCAAACTGCGGGGCGCCCCATGGATTGCCCCAGGGCCGGACGCCCTCCATGATCAGCTTGGTCCATTCGAAGGCCTGCATTCCGACGAAGGTCGCGCCGAAGGCTGCAGTGACCAGCATCAGGATTGCGGTTCTCACGCGATCGCGGCGGTAGCCGAAATTGACGGCCATCGCCATCGTACCGCTGCTGCTGATCAGCACGAAGGTCATGATGGCGATCAGGATCATGGGCATGTGGTTGCCCCCGATATTGAGGGCGAAGACTTCGCTGGGATTGGGCCACGGCACGGTCGTCGACATGCGCGCCGTCATGTACGAGAGCAGGAAGCAACTGAAGATGAAGGTGTCGCTGAGGAGAAAGATCCACATCATGGCCTTGCCCCAGGACACGTTCTTGAAGGCGCGCTGATCGGACGCCCAGTCGGCGGCGATGCCGCGCCAGCCTTCAAGCCGCGCAGGCGATTGGCCCGGATTTGTCAGCACGGTCTCAGCCATCTGGTCTCGCCTCCCTAGCTCAGCAATTGGCGGCAGATGTCGATGAAATCGTCGGTCCAGCCGGTGAGAAGACCGAGCAGGACAACCCAGACCAACAGCAGGAAGTGCCAGTAGATGGCGCACAGCTCCACGCTCAAGCGCATGTCGGCGATCTCGGCGCCGCGCCACATCTTGGCCGAGGTTCGGCCCAAGGCCACCAGACCGCCCGTCAGATGCAGCCCGTGCACTGCGGTCAACAGGTAGAAGAAGGAGTTCGCTGGATTGGACGCCACGAAATATCCCGCAGCCCCGAGCCGTTGCCAGGCCAGGAGCTGCCCGGCGAGGAAGATCACGGCAGATGCTCCGCCCGCGAGCAGACCGATCATGACGCCTTCGGTATCGTGTCGGCGCGCGGCCACGTTCGACCATTGCAGCGCGACACTGCTCAGGACCAGGACGCCCGTGTTGACCCACAGCAGCCGCGGCACCGGCAGCGGCCGCCAGTCCACCACGCTCATGCGCATCGAGTAGGCGCTGATGAAGAGGACGAACAAGGCGCTCGCGACCGCGAGAAACACGCCAAGTCCGATCTTCGCTGCCGGCCAGGTCATGGCATCGCCGCCGGGGAAGTCACCGGCCGGGCCTTCCTCCAGCCAGGGCTTGGCCGTCAGGCGCTGTTGCGACAGCCACCATCCGGCGATCACCGCAAGCACAGTCAGGAACAGGATGATGGCGCTCACGAAGCAGCTCCCTGAACGAGCTGAGTCGCACGCGGCGGCTGGTTCTGCGGAATGAAGTCCTCCGCGGCACCGGGCACACTGTAATCATAGGCCCAGCGGTACACGACAGGGAGCTCCTTGCCCCAGTTGCCGTGCGCCGGGGGCGTCTCCGGCGTCTGCCACTCCAGCGTCGTCGCCCGCCACGGATTGCCGCCTGAGGCCTCACCTTTGAACAGGCTCCAGACAAGGTTGAACAGGAACACCATCTGGCTAAAGCCGACGATCAAGGCCACCACTGAGATGAAGGCGTTGAGTGAATGGGCCGAGGACGGGATGAACGTCGTATCCAGGAGTTCGAAATACCGGCGCGGGACCCCGAGCAGTCCAAGATAGTGCATGGGGAAGAAGATCAGGTAGGCGCCGAGGAAGGTGACCCAGAAGTGAAACTTTCCCATGGCCTCGTTCAGCATCCGCCCGGTGACCTTTGGGTACCAATGATAGATCGCGCCGAGCACGACCATGATCGGCGCCACGCCCATCACCATGTGGAAATGGGCGACCACGAACATGGTATCCGAGAGGGGCACGTCCACGACGACGTTGCCGAGGAAGAGGCCGGTGAGCCCGCCGTTCACGAAGGTGACGATGAAGCCGAGGGCGAACAGCATCGGCACCGTGAGATGAATGTCGCCGCGCCACAGGGTCAGCACCCAGTTGTAGACCTTGATCGCGGTGGGGATTGCGATGATGAGCGTCGTGGTGGCGAAGAAGTACCCGAATTGCGGGAACATGCCGCTCACATACATGTGGTGCGCCCATACGATGAAGCTGAGCGCGCCGATGGCTACGATCGCCCAGACCATCATGCGATAACCAAAGATGTTCTTGCGCGCATGCGTGCTGATCAGATCGGAGACGATGCCGAAGGCGGGCAGGGCGACGATGTAGACTTCGGGATGACCGAAGAACCAGAACAGGTGCTGGAAGAGCAACGGGCTGCCGCCGCCATGTTTCGAAAGCGTGCCCATCTCGAGGAGGGCGGGCATGAAGAAGCTGGTTCCCAAGAGACGGTCGAGCAGCAGCATGACCGAGGCAACGAACAATGCAGGGAACGCGAGGAGCGCCATGACGGTCGCCGTGAAAATGCCCCACACCGTCAGGGGCAGGCGCATCAAGGTCATGCCGCGCGTGCGCCCCTGCAACACTGTGACCACATAATTCAGCCCGCCCATGGTGAAGCCGATGATGAACAGGATCAGGGACGCGAGCATGAGAAGGATGCCCCAATCCTGCCCGGGCGTTCCTGAAAGGATTGCTTGCGGCGGGTACAGCGTCCAACCGGCGCCGGTGGGGCCGCCGGGCACGAAGAATGTCGAGGCAAGCACCAGGACTGCGAGCAGATAAATCCAGTAGCTCAGCATGTTCACATAGGGGAAGACCATGTCCCTGGCGCCGACCATCAGCGGGATCAGGTAGTTGCCGAAGCCGCCCAGGAACAATGCGGTGAGCAGATAGATCACCATGATCATGCCGTGCATGGTGATGAACTGCAGGTACTGGTTGGCATCGATGAAAGAGAAGGTGCCGGGGAATCCCAGTTGCAGCCGCATCAGCCACGACAGCACCAGGGCCACCAGCCCGATGGCCGTGGCCGTCAGCGAATACTGAATGGCGATCACCTTGGCGTCCTGCGAGAACACATATCGTGTCCACCAGCTCCGCGGATGATAGAGCTCGACGTCAGGTACTTCGGCAGGCGGGATGCCGGGGATCCCTTCATATGGAACATCGACCATAGAACCTCCTCGGTCGTTTCCATCGGGGGAGGCGCTGGCCTCTTGCGCCCGATCGATCTTCGGCGGCAGCTTGCTACTTGCTGCCGGATTGGTACGTCGTCTTCACGACGGCTTTTGCCGGCGACAATTCTGCGAACGTTTTTTGTTGCTCCAGCCAAGCGTGATATTCACGCTCTTCGTCGACGATGACCTTGGCCCGCATCTGATAGTGAGCAGTGCCACAAAGCTCCGCACAGAGGACATCGAAGGTTCCGGTTCGGATCGGCGTGATCCAGAAATAGGTCACCATGCCTGGAACCATGTCCATCTTGGCCCGGAATTCGGGCACGTAGAAATCGTGCAGGACATCAACCGAGCGGAGGAGAACCTTGACCGGCTTTCCGACTTGAAGGTGCAGGTCGCCGCTCTCGATCACGACATCGTCCTGCGCGTGCCGGTCGTCACGATTGAGCCCCATCGGATTGTCGGAAGCGATGTTGCGGACATCCGATGTGCCCAACTGCCCATCCTTGCCCGGAAGGCGGAAGCTCCACTGCCATTGCTGGCCCATGACCTCGACCTCGGTGGCATCCGCAGGCACCGTCACGAACTGGTGCCAGACCACGAGGCCAGGCGCCAGCATGGCCGCGACGCCGACGCCGGTCCCGACGCTCAGCCACCATTCGAGCCTTTTGTTTTCCGGATTGTAGTCAGCCCTTCTTCCCTCTCTGTGGTGAAAGCGCAAGACGCAGTAAGCCATGAAGGCGATCACGGCGACGAAAACGAAGCCCGTGATCCAGAACGTGATGTTGATGGTGTGGTCGATATAGGCCCAGTTCGTGGCGATCGGCGTCCACCACCACGGGCTGTAGATGTGAAACAGCACCGAGCCGATCGCGACCAGAAGCAGTATCAGTGCGACAGCCATCCTGATCCATCCTTGCCATCGAAGGCTACGGATACGAATCCAGGGCGGAGCTCATGTCTGTCGCGATGGCTGGCCTTTCTTGGCATATGCCATCGCCGGCCTCTTGCTTCGCCCAGTCCACCGATCGCGAAATCAAGAGAACGCTCGCGACCTTCAACTCCAAGGGCGTCTGCGTCTAAAATGATCCCAGCCTAATCCGGCGTCAATAGAGCAATAGAGGTGCCCGAATTGGTGTGATTGCCGGTGCTGGCAAACCGACAAGCATCCGGTGCCCATGTTGGGTCTGGGTGATGCAACGCACAAATCCGTGCTGGTGCGCAATTCACCCAACCGTGAGTGCAGCCGTGCTCCGCGCGCGCTAAGCTTGCCGGGCAGGTCGCGACGGGTTCCGTCCGGCCAGGCTCGGTTGCTGAACCTGGGTTGCCGTACCCGACCCTTCGCGTTTCCTGCTCGTCAGGCGGACACGCGTGGCTGAAGAGCGCGTGTTGTCGAAAACCGCGATTTTCAGCACGGGAGGGTCCATACATGGCCACTCTGTACTCCCACGACATCAGGCGGCACGCATTCGGCGAAGCGGCCGCCTATCCCATTCGCAAGATCAGCTTGTCCGACCTGACCGAGGCCCTGCGCCTGGGCTGGGCGGATTTCCAGGCGATGCCGAGTCACGCGATCGTCGTGTGCCTGATTTATCCCGTTCTCGGTCTCGTCCTGTTCAGGATCGTGCTCGGCTATTCGGTGCTGCCGCTACTGTTTCCGCTGGCTGCCGGCTTTGCCTTGATCGGTCCTTTTGCCGCGATCGGTCTCTACGAACTCAGCCGTCGTCGCGAGCGCGGCGAGGAGGTCGAAGCATGGGATGCGATCAAGGTGCTGCGCGCACCGTCGTTCGGCGCCATGGTCGAACTCGGCGTGCTCCTGCTGGTCCTGTTCGGGGCCTGGATCGGTGTCGCGAACGCAATCTATGTCGCGATCTTCGGTCACGCTGCGGCCGCAAGCATACCCGACTTCGCAACGCGCGTGCTGACGACACCCGAAGGCTGGTCGCTCATCATCATCGGTTGCGGTGTCGGCTTCCTGTTTGCGGTTGTGGCATTGTGCGTTAGCGTCGTGTCATTTCCGCTGATGCTAGACCGTCATGCGACGGCGATCGACGCGATCCGCACGTCGCTCCGAGCGGTGGCGGCGAATCCGGTTGCGATGGCGGGATGGGGCCTCATCGTGGCGGCGCTGCTCGTGATCGGCTCGCTGCCGCTCTTCGTCGGCCTCGCCGTCGTTCTGCCGGTGCTCGGTCATGCCACCTGGCACCTCTATCGGCGGGTGGTCGAGCCCAATCCGAACCCACCGGACGCACCGCGGCCGCCCCGGAAGGGCAGGCGCTACGCAGCAGACTTTCCGGCCAATCTCTTCCCGTGGAGCCGCGAGGGCGAGCCGTAACAGCGGAACGGCCGCGCTGGGACGCCTGCGCGGAGCATGACAGAGCGACGGCCTACTTCTGCTGCTGCGGCAGGAAGGTCGGGCCGACCGAGCGGATCGGCTTGTTCTCTGACGCGGGGCTCGCGTCCGCGGGTGGCGTGGCGACCGGTGCGGCAGCAGTTGCTGGCGCAGGAGCCGCGCCTTTCTTGGCAGCGGCAGGCTGTGGCGCGCCCTTGTTGAGCCGTTGCTGCTGCATCTTCCTGGCGCTTTCCTCGGTGACGATGATGTCGCCCTGCTGCTCGGCCGCGGCCTTGTCATCGGCCGATTTCAGCGCATCCGCCCAGGTCTGTCCCGCCGCCTTGCAGGAGCAGGACGGGTTGAACTCGCTGCGGAATTTGAATGCGGTCGGCAGCGCCGTGTAGGGCTGGCCGCCGATCGAGACCGCCGCGTTCATGTCTTCGCCGGGGTTGCGATGGGTGTAGAGCACGGCTTCCGCCGCCGGGCACAGCGCCTTGCAGGTTCTCTCGTCGTCGGGAAAGCGCGCCGGCACGGTGGCAAAGGAGACCGGAAAATAGGCGCCGTCGCAGGTGCGCACGCAGACGGTGCGGAAGGTGCCGGATTGCGGGCCGAGATCGGAGGGCGGCATGGCCTGCGGATTGTTCGGATTGTTGCCGCCGAACAGATTGGTCAGGAAATTGCCGCCACCTTGCGATTGCACGGCATTGGCATATTGCGGGCCGCAATTGTTCTGCGCCAGCGCCATCAGCACCGAGCGGCGCTGGTTGTCGCGCTCCGGGTCGGCGCCGGGGCCGCCGCGCAGCCGCTCGAGGCTGCCGGTAATCTGGTCCAGATTGGCGCGCATCTGCTGGATCTGGGTGTTGACCGGGCCGCACTGCGCCGACTGGCCGTTGAACAGCGAGAAGAAGCCGGAGGAATCGCAGCCCATGCGCTTGGCCTGCATGGTGACACGGTCGAGCTCGGCCTGCTGCTTGGCCTGGGAATCCTGGTAGCGGCGGATCTGCTCTTCGCGCGCGGCATCACCTCCGCCGCGATCGAGCGCGGCGAGTTGGGCTTCCAGCCGCACGCACATCGGGTTCGGTCCGAGCCCGTTCTGGCCGGGCTGGGGCGGCGGGCCGGCCTGCGCCAAAGCGCCATCGGCGAGCAGGAGTGTGCCGAGGAGCACGGTGCAGGCAAGGAGGGAGCGGGCACGGAGGAGAGAGAAGAATTGAGGCATATCCGCCATTCTAGCGAGGTCACGGCCCAGCGTGATCATCCAAGTGAGGTGGGGGCCGAAGCGCGCCCTCCCAATAGCCGCTTCCCGCGGCATCGTCACGTCGTTTCAGGGGCCGAACTGGTCCTAAGGTCCGCCAGCTCCGAGGGAATTCAGCGCTGGCAGGTGATTGCGACATATTCGTCGCAATGGCCATGGGAGCAGTTTGTGCCGGATTTGGGGACGGAGCCGGTAATTTCGTCGGGATCGACCCGGCGATAGCTTGATGCCTTCGCAAAATCTCGTGACTGGCAATAGGTGCGCGCGGCGGAGGCGCCGCACGTGTCGCCCTTGGTATCGCCTTTGGCCAGGCACTGGTCGGCGATGATGAAGACGCGGGTCTCGGCGCGCGCGGAAGGTGCTGCAAGGAGCGAGGCGCCAAAAATGAGCGCGAGCAGGGATCGCATGAAAATACCGGAGCAAAAAATCAGGGAACTGCAGTTCCAGAATGGCCTCAAATGGTTAGGGGATCATGAACCCTCCGGGCAGGCCGCGCCCTTTGCGGAGGCAAAAACGGCATTTTCGCGGCCCTTGACGCCGGGGCCCGTGGTGGCCCATATGTGGCCGCATGAACGGTCTCCTCGCCATTTGCGCCATTTGCCGCGAGATTACGAGCTAGCGATTCGCTGGCTGGAGCCGTCTTTTCTCAAACACATTGAGAGCCTTGGACGCCCGGCCGAGAGGGATGGGTTGTCATGGAATTGCGTCTTTACGATACGCTGAGCCGGGAAAAGCGCACCTTCGTGCCGCTCGATCCGAACAACGTCCGCATGTATGTCTGCGGACCGACGGTCTATGACTTCGCCCATATCGGCAATGCGCGGCCGGTGATCGTGTTCGACGTGCTGTTTCGGCTGCTGCGCCACATCTACGGCGAGGCGCACGTCAAATATGTCCGCAACATCACCGACGTCGACGACAAGATCAACGACCGCGCCGCGCGCGACTTTCCCGGCCTGCCGCTGAACGAGGCCATTCGCAAGGTCACCGAGCAGACCGGCAAGCAGTTCCATGCCGACGTCGATGCGCTCGGCGCGCTTCGGCCGAGCGTCGAGCCGCGCGCCACGGAGCATATCGGCGAGATGCGCGAGATCATCGAGAAGCTGGTCGCCGGCGGCTTTGCCTATGTCGCCGAGGACCACGTGCTGTTCTCGCCGCAGGCGATGAACTCGGCCAATTCCGCGCTGCCGCGCTATGGCGCGCTGTCGAAGCGCTCGCTCGACGAGATGATCGCCGGCGCGCGGGTCGATGTTGCGCCCTACAAGCGCGATGCGACCGACTTCGTGCTGTGGAAGCCGTCGAAGCCGGGCGAGCCCTCCTGGCCGTCGCCATCAGGCATCAGGGCGGAGGGACGTCCGGGCTGGCACATCGAGTGCTCGGCGATGGCCTGGACGCATCTCGGCGAGCATTTCGACATCCATGGCGGCGGCATCGATCTCGTGTTTCCGCACCACGAGAACGAGGTTGCGCAGACCTGCTGCGCCTTCCATCGCGAGCGCATGGCGAATTATTGGATGCACAACGGCTTCTTGCAGGTCGAGAGCGAGAAGATGTCGAAGAGCCTCGGCAACTTCATCACGATCCACGAGCTGCTCAGGGATTGGCCGGGTGAGGTGCTGCGCCTCAACATGCTCAAGACGCAGTACCGCTCGCCGATCGACTGGACCATGAAGTCGCTTGAGGAGAGCGCCAAGACGCTCGACGACTGGTATCGCGTCGCGGCCGATGTCGCGCCCGGCGAGCCGGCTCCGTCGGTGGTCGAACCGCTGCTCGACGACCTCAACACGCCGCAGGCGATCGCGGCGCTGCACGGCCTGCGCGGCAACGATATCGCGGGTCTTGCGGGCTCGTTGCGGCTGCTCGGATTCCTCTCCGAGAGCGCGGCGCAGTGGGAAGGGCGCAAGCAGCAGGCGAGCGGGGTCGACGCCAAGGAGGTCGAGCGCCTGCTCGCGGAGCGAACAGCTGCGCGTAGCCGCAAGGACTTTGGGGAGTCCGATCGCATCCGCGATCTGCTCGCTGCGATGGGCGTTGCGATCAAGGACTCCAAGGAAGGCACGACCTGGGAGATCGCCCGATGAAACGGCCCGACACACCTTTCCCGCGGCACTGGCTCTATTACATCGCGCTGAAAATCGCGCTGCTCGCCGGCGCGGTGGCGATCGTGCTCAAGCTTTATGGGATGTGGTGAGGGCGATGGGACAGACTTTGCCAAAGCCCGCACTGAGGCCCTTCCTGCCGGCGGATGTGCCGATCCTCGCCGCGATCTTCGCCGCCAGCATCGAGGAATTGACCGGCGACGATTATAGCGAGGCGCAGCAGGAAGCCTGGATGGCGGCGGCCGAGGACGAGGAGTTCGGCAAGCGGCTTGCGTCCGACCTGACGCTGATCGCGACGCTGGAAGGCTCGCCTGTCGGCTTCGCCTCGCTGCGCGGCAACGATCACATCCGCATGCTCTATGTGCATCCGGCTGTCAGCGGGCAGGGCATCGCGACCATGCTGGTCGACGCGCTGGAGAAGCTCGCCGGCGGCCGCGGCGCCAAGAGCCTCTCGGTCGACGCCAGCGATACCGCGGAGGGCTTCTTCGCCAAGCGCGGCTACACCGCCCAGCAGCGCAACAGCGTCACCATCAACGACGAGTGGCTCGCCAACACCACCATGAAGAAGACGCTCGGAGCGGGGCAATGAGCAAGCAGCGTCTCTATCTGTTCGACACCACGCTGCGCGATGGGGCGCAGACCAACGGCGTCGACTTCACGCTGGCGGACAAGCAGGTCATCGCGGCGATGCTCGATGATCTCGGCATCGACTATGTCGAGGGCGGCTATCCCGGCGCCAACCCGCTCGACACCGAGTTCTTTGGCTCCAAGCCCAAGCTCAACCATGCACGCTTCACCGCCTTCGGCATGACGCGGCGGGCGGGCCGGTCGGTGTCCAACGATCCTGGGGTCGCGGGCCTTTTGGAAGCGAAGGCGGATGCGATCTGCTTCGTGGCGAAGGCGTCGGCCTATCAGGTCCGCGTCGCGCTGGAGACCACGAAGGAAGAAAATCTCGCCTCGATCCGCGACAGCGTAGCGGCGGCGAAGGCGGCCGGCCGCGAGGTGATGCTCGATTGCGAGCATTTCTTCGACGGCTACAAGGAAGACGCCGCCTTCGCGCTCGCCTGCGCCAAGGCCGCCTTCGATGCCGGTGCGCGCTGGGTGGTGCTGTGCGACACCAACGGCGGCACCATGCCCGATGAGGTCGAGGCCATCGTCAGAGACGTGACCAGGCACATCCCGGGCGATCACGTCGGCATCCACGCCCATAACGACACCGAGCAGGCGGTGGCCAATTCGCTCGCCGCCGTCCGTGCCGGCGCGCGGCAGATCCAGGGAACGCTGAACGGCCTCGGCGAGCGCTGCGGCAATGCCAATCTCTGCTCGCTGATCCCGACGCTGAAGCTGAAGACGGGGTTTGCCGACGCCTTCGAGATCGGCGTCACCACGGAGAAGCTGGCGACGCTCGTCAAGGTGTCGCGCACGCTTGACGACATGCTCAACCGCGTGCCGAACCGGCATGCTCCTTATGTCGGCGAGAGCGCCTTCGTCACCAAGACCGGCATCCATGCCTCCGCCGTGCTGAAGGATCCGCAGACCTACGAGCATGTGTTGCCGGAGCTTGTCGGTAATCACCGCAAGGTGCTGGTGTCCGACCAGGCCGGACGCTCCAACGTCATCGCCGAGCTCGACCGCGCCGGCATCCCTTACGAGAAGAGCGATCCGAAGCTGACGCGACTTGTCGAGGAGTTGAAGGAGCGCGAGGCGGCCGGCTATGCTTATGAATCCGCCAACGCCTCGTTCGAGCTTCTGGCGCGCCGCACGCTCGGCAAGGTGCCGCATTATTTCGAGGTCGAGCAGTTCGACGTCAACGTCGAGCAGCGCTACAACGCGCTCGGCGAACGCGTCACGGTGGCGCTCGCAGTGGTCAAGGTCGACGTCGCCGGCGAGCATCTGATCTCGGCCGCCGAAGGCAACGGTCCCGTCAACGCGCTCGACGTCGCCCTGCGCAAGGACCTCGGCAAGTACCAGAAGTTCATCGAGGGCCTGACGCTGATCGACTATCGCGTCCGTATCCTCAACGGCGGCACCGGCGCGGTCACGCGCGTGCTGATCGAGAGCGAGGACGAGAACGGCGATCGTTGGACCACCGTCGGCGTCTCCCCGAACATCATCGACGCCTCGTTCCAGGCGCTGATGGATTCGGTGATCTACAAGCTCGTGAAGTCGGACGCGCCGGCGTAAACCCCACAACGACTGTCATACCCCGCGAAAGCGGGGTATCCAGTACGCTCCGGCCTCTCTGTAACGCCGCGAGGCCTCGGAGTACTGGATCGCCCGGTCAAGCCGGGCGATGACAGCGGGGGTGACGAAAGGGCACGGCCATGATCGACCACATCTCCGTCGGCGTCAGCGATCTCGACCGCGCCGCAAAATTCTACGTAGCCGCGCTCGCCGCCCTCGGCCTCGCGCGCCTCGTCACGCGGCCGCGGACGATCGGGTTCGGCAAGGCCTATCCGGAGTTTTGGATCAATCTGCGCGAGGGCATGCCGCGTGTCGCGCCGGAGAGCGGCGTGCATATCTGCCTGCGGGCGAAAACCACGGCCGAGATCGATGCGTTTCACGCAGCTGCGCTGTCCGCTGGCGGCGCCTCCGACGGCGCACCGGGCATTCGCCCGCACGATCGCGTGCGTTACTACGCCGCCTTCGTCACCGATCCCGACGGCAACCGGATCGAGGCGGTGACGTTTCCGCAGGAATAGGAAGGCGGCCTAAAGCGCGATGCGATTAGGATGATCGTCATCGCGCTTTGGGTTGTTGTTTGAGCATGATCTTTTCGGAAAACCGCTTCACACTTTTCCGGATCATGCTTTAGAGCCGCCGGGCCACGTCGGGCGCGAGATCGCGCTGGTCGTCAGGGATCTGCGCCGCCGCGGCGCGCAGCCGTGGGATGATCTCCTCGACCTTGTCCGCCTTCAGGATATCGACGGTGAGGCCGGCGCGGATGAACTGGGTCTGCCGCATGTGGGCCACCAGGGAGAACAGCGGCTCCCAAAAGCCGTCGACATTGGCGAGCAGCACCGGCTTGGCGTGCCGGCCGAGTTGCTGCCAGGTCAGCTGCTCCACCAGCTCCTCCAGCGTGCCGAGCCCGCCGGGCAGGGCCACGAAGGCGTCGGAGCGCTCGAACATCAGCCGCTTGCGCTCGTGCATGTCGGGCGTGACGACCATCTCCTGCACGCGCGTCAGCGCATTCTCGCGCATCCGCAGGAAGTCGGGGATGATGCCGGTGACCATGCCGCCGTGATCCAGCACGGAGGTCGCAACCGCGCCCATCAGGCCGAGCGAGCCGCCGCCATAAACGAGACGGATCTTGTTTTCCGCCAAGGCTCTGCCGAGCGCCTTCGCCGCTTCAATGAAGTTGGGATTTGTTCCAGGGCCGGAGCCGCAATAGACACAGACGGTTTTGATCGTGCTCATTGGTGCCATGATGCATTGCAGCGAAGTGGCGTCAAGCCCAAACGGTGATTCGATACTTCCGGGAATTTACCGGTAAATCGCGACAAACAATCGAAGATTCGCCATCTGGCGGGGTGCGCGGGCATCGGGAAGGCTCTATATGACGGGCGAAAATCGTTAATCGCAGTTTCGCCCGCATCCGGCGGGCTTTCGGGTTTGTTGATGGACCAACCTCAATCGTTCGACGGCGCCGACGTTCCTGATCCTTCCGTGGCAGGACCGCAGGCCGGGGCCACGCTGATGGGCACGCTGGCACATCTGTGGCCTTACATCTGGCCGGGCGACCGTTTCGACCTGAAGATGAGGGTGGTCTGGTCGCTGGTGCTGTTGCTCGCCGCCAAGCTGATCACGCTCACCGTGCCGTTCAGCTTCAAATGGGCGACGGATGCGCTGACCGGCGCCAACACCGCGCCGGTAGCGGCCGACAATTGGCATCTCTGGGTGATCGCCTCGCCCTTGCTGCTGACCGCGAGCTACGGCGTGATGCGCATCCTGATGGCGGTGCTGACGCAATGGCGCGACGGCATCTTCGCCCGCGTCGCCATGCATGCGGTGCGCAAGCTCGCGACGCTCACCTTCATCCACATGCACGAGCTGTCGCTGCGCTTTCACCTCGAGCGCAAGACCGGTGGCCTCACGCGCGTGCTCGAGCGCGGCCGCGAGGGCATCGAGGTCATCGTGCGCATGGTGATCCTGCAGCTGATCCCGACCATCGTCGAGGTCTCGCTGCTGCTGGCGGTGCTGCTCTGGCAATTCGACTGGCGTTACGTCGTCGCGACCCTAATCACGGTCACGCTCTACATGTACTACACCTACGTCGCGACCGAGTGGCGGATCGGCATCCGCCGCAAGATGAACGATTCCGACACCGAGGCGAACACCAAGGCGATCGACTCGCTGCTCAACTACGAGACGGTGAAGTATTTCAGTGCCGAGGCACGCGAGGCGCAGCGCTACGACAGGTCGGTCGAGCGCTACGAGGAGGCGAGCGTCCGCACCTACACCTCGCTCGCGGTGCTCAACACAGGCCAGGCGGTGATCTTCACGCTGGGCCTGACCGCGACCATGCTGATGTGCGCGATCGGCGTGCGCAACGGCACCAACACGGTCGGCGATTTCGTGCTGGTCAACGCCATGATGATCCAGCTCTACCAGCCCCTGAACTTCATGGGCATGGTCTATCGCGAGATCAAGCAGGCGATCATCGACATCGAGAAGATGTTCGGCGTGCTCAGCCGCGAGGCCGAGATCAAGGACGCGCCTGGCGCGAAGCCGCTGGCCATCTCCGCCGGCACGGTGCGCTTCGAGGACGTGCGCTTTGCCTATGAGCCGGCGCGCCCCATCCTCAAGGGCATCAGCTTCGAAGTGCCGGCCGGAAAGACGGTTGCCATCGTCGGCCCCTCCGGCGCCGGCAAATCGACCATCTCGCGGCTCCTGTTTCGCCTCTATGATGTCTCCGGCGGCAGGATCCTGATCGACGGCCAGGACATCCGCGAGGTCACGCAGGCCAGCCTGCGCGCATCGATCGGCATGGTGCCGCAGGACACCGTGCTGTTCAACGACACCATCCGCTACAACATCCGCTACGGCCGCTGGGATGCGACCGATGCCGAGGTCGAGGAGGCGGCGCGGCTGGCGCAGATCGACCACTTCATCCGCATGGCGCCGAAGGGCTACGAGACCCAGGTCGGCGAGCGCGGCCTGAAGCTGTCGGGCGGCGAGAAGCAACGTGTGGCGATCGCGCGCACGGTGCTCAAGGCGCCGCCGATCCTGGTGCTCGACGAGGCGACCTCGGCGCTCGACACCCATACCGAGCACGAGATCCAGGGGGCGCTCGACCGCGTGGCGAAGAACCGCACCTCCCTGGTGATCGCGCATCGACTTTCCACCATCGTCGGCGCCGACGAGATCATCGTGCTGGACCAGGGCCGCATCGCCGAGCGCGGCACTCACGCGAGCCTGCTCGCGCAGGGCGGGCTCTATGCCAGCATGTGGAACAGGCAGCGCGAGGCCGAGGAGGCCCGCGAGAAGCTGGCCAAGATGGCCGACACCAATGCCGCGCCTAACCGGGAGCCGCCGCCGGTCGATGATAGCCTGACGACGCCCGCGGCGGCGGAGTGACCTTGTCTCCGGTCCCAAGTCTGGCCTAAACAAGTCTGGCCTAAACAAAGTCTGGCCTAAACAAGCCCGCGCGACGACCCCGTGGCATCAACCCCGACCGGCAAAAAGCAATGTCCATTCTCGATTCGATCCAGCGTCAGATCCCGCCGATCCACAAGGAGGGCTATCCCTTCATCGGCGCCTTTGCGCTGGCGAGCCTGCTCCTGTTCTGGCTGTGGTCGCCGCTGGGGTGGATCGGCACGATCCTGACCGTTTGGTGCGCGCTGTTCTTCCGCGATCCCGTCCGTGTGACGCCGGCGCGCGAGGGTCTCGTGGTGTCGCCGGCCGACGGGCGTGTCTCCATGATCACCATGGCGCTGCCGCCGGCCGAGCTCGGGCTCGGCGACCGGCCGCTGCCGCGCGTCTCGATCTTCATGAGCGTGTTCAATTGCCACGTGAACCGCGCGCCCGTGGCGGGCAGGGTGGATCGTATCGCCTACCGGCCCGGCCTCTTCATCAACGCCGAGCTCGACAAGGCGAGCGAGGACAACGAGCGCAACTCGCTGGTGATCACGACGCCGACGGCGCGGATCGGCGTGGTCCAGATCGCCGGCCTGGTCGCCAAGCGCATCGTCTGCTTCGTCAAGGAGGGGCAGGCGATCGGCGCCGGCGAGCGTTTCGGCCTGATCCGCTTCGGCTCGCGCCTCGATGTCTACCTGCCCGTGGGTACCAAGGCGCTGGTCTCGGAAGGGCAGACCGCGATCGCCGGAGAGACGATCCTGGCCGACCTTGCCGGCGACGACCCGGGCCGCGCGTTCCGCGCCAATTAACCAATAGTCGGTGCTCGCAGGCGTTCCGCCGCAATGGCGGAGGGCGGCGCGGCTTGCTATATCTCGCCTCGAGATAAGGACGAGCCATGACGCCTTACGATTTCAAGGATCCCGACGTCCGCCGCCGGCGGTTCCGACCGATCCCGGTGCGGATGCTGGTGCCCAACGTCATCACGCTGCTGGCGATCTGCGCCGGCCTGACCTCGATCCGCCTGTCGATCGAAGGACGGATGACGCTCGCGGTCTATGCCATCGTGTTCGCCGCCGCGCTCGACGGCATCGATGGCCGCATCGCGCGCATGATCAAGGGGCAGTCGAAGTTCGGCGCCGAGCTCGACAGTCTCGCCGACTTCGTCAATTTCGGCGTGGCGCCCGGCCTGATGCTGTATTTCTGGCAGCTGCATGAGCTCGGCAATGCCGGCTGGATCGCCGCCATGGTGTTCGCGATCTCCGGCGGCCTGCGGCTTGCGCGCTTCAATGCCACCATGGACGATCCGAACAAGCCGGCCTTCGCCGCCAATTTCTTCACCGGCGTGCCGGCGCCCGCCGGCGCGATCACCGTGCTGCTGCCGATCTATGTCGCGTTCCTCGACGTCGGGCGCACACCTGCGGCGGTGACCGCGGCCTACACGCTTCTGATCGCGTTTCTGATGGTGTCGCGCCTGCCCGTGTTCTCCGGCAAGACCAAGCGGATGCGCGTGCCGCCCGAGCTGGTGCTGCCGGCCTTCGTCGCCGTGATCGTCTTCATCGCGCTCCTGATCGCCTATCCCTGGCACGTGCTGTCGATCGGCACGGTGCTGTACCTTCTCGCGCTGCCGCTCGGCTACAAATCCTATCGCGACCAGGCGCGCGCGATGGAAGCCACCGCGCCGGCGGGAGGCGAGGTCCCGTCACCGCCCTCGGCGCCGACGCTGGCGAATTTGTCGGAGCCGCCGCAAGACGACGATCGGCCCGGACGACTGCACTAAAGCGCTCCTCGCGGATATCTGCCATGAAGCCTGCCTGAGTTGGGTCGAGACCCGATCTCAGCTATATCGCCCTTGTGCCGGCGGCATCGCGCAATCAAGCGCCGCCAACCTGGGAGAGAACGCCGTGACCAATTCCGCGACCGGGCCGCTGCCCGCTTCCGTCCTCGAAGCGCTGGGCCGTTACGATACGCCGACGATCTGCAACGCCATGGAGATCGTGGCGCCCGAGCGGCGGCTGATCGGCTACACCACCAAGCAGCTGGTCTGTCCGTTTCCCGACCTGCCGCCGATCGTCGGCTATGCCCGCACGGTGACGATCCGCTCGGTTCTGAAGTCATCGCTTCCGGCCGAGGAGCAGTCCAAGCGCCGAATCGCATATTACGAATATGTCGGCACCGGCCATGGCCCGCGCATCTCGGTGATCCAGGACATCGACGGACCCGACGTCGGCTATGGCGCGTTCTGGGGCGAGGTACAGAGCAACGTGCACAAGGCGCTCGGCTGCCTCGGCGTCATCACCGACGGCTCGATCCGCGACATCCCGCAATGGGCGCCAGGGTTCCAGGCGCTGGCCGGCTCGATCGGCCCGTCACATGCCTGGGTGCACGCGGAAAGCTTTGGCGGCGAGGTGCGCGTCGCCGGCATGACCGTGAAGTCGGACGACCTCATCCACGCCGACCGGCATGGCGCCATCGTGATCCCGCTCGACCTTGCCGCAAAGCTGCCGGAGGCCGCCGAACTGTGCGGCCGCCGCGAGACGCCGATCCTGGAGATCGCCCGCAGCCCCGACTTCTCGCTCGAGAAGCTCAAGGCCGCGTTGAAGCGCTCTGCGGAGATCCATTGACGGCTGCTGGAGCATGATCCGGAAAGCGTGTAGCGGTTTTCCGAAAAGATCATGCTCAAACAATAACCTAAAGCGCGATGACGATTCATCCTAATCGCATCGCGCTTTAGGGCAATCTACGGCCCGGACGACGGCCGAATGCCGCCTTGCTCTGTCAGAAGCAGGGCGACTTGATCCGGTTCTCCGAGCACGGCGGCGGCGCATCCGATCAGGGTGAAGCCGCCGGCAAGGTCCCAGAGGGTGATATCGTCTGCGCTGTTGGCGCTGCGCATCAACCGCGCTGCGAGCACGGCGAAGGCGGCCTCGATAAAGAGCAGCACGCTGAACGCCGGAAGCACGAGTTCCGGCTCGAGCAGGTGGAACGCCAGCGCCGCGGGCAGCGCCGTGAGTAGACCGAATAGCATCAACATCGCGCTGGCTCCGCGATTGGCCCTGTCGCAACGCTAGCAGACACCAAGTGATCCCCGTCCACGATGTGGCGGAGGGCCGCAGCCGACGTGACGTGGTGGGCGCCTGCTTATGGTTAGCGAAGGGTTGAAATTCCTATCGCTGGACGGCAACCGGGACAAATTGCGGCGGCAGGCGGCACATCGTCGAGACTTAACCTTTACGCGCCTTTAAGGGCGGCGCTCTAGGGTCTGCGATGCGGTTCGGGGTTGAGCCGCGCCAGCGGCCAGGACGGCCGTTGTTGCGTAGGCGTTGGAGTCGATCATGGATATCGCAACACTTGTCGGCCTCGTCGCAGGCGCCATTGTTGTGTCGTCGCTGATCCTGATGGGCGGTACGTTCGGGATGTTCTACGACATCCACGCCGTCATCGTCATCTTCGGCGGCTCGTTCGCAGCGACGATGATCCGCTTTCCTTTGTCCGCGATGATCCACGGCGTGCCGCTGGGCGCGAAGTTTGCCTTCACCCTGAGCCGCCTTTCGGCTCACGACCTTGTCGACGAGCTCGCCCGCATCGCGGAAATCGCCCGCAAGCAGGGCCCGGTCGGACTAGAAAAGGTCGAGACCGACGAGCCCTTCCTCGCCAAGGGCATTCGCTATGTTGCCGACGGCTACGACCTCGATTTCATTCGCGACAATCTGGAGCGCGACCGGGACAACTTCCTGATGCACCTCGACGAAGGCAGCAAGATCTACCGCGCCGTCGGCGACTGCGCCCCGGCGTTCGGCATGATCGGCACGCTGCTTGGCATGGTGCAGATGTTCTCCAACATGTCGGATCCCTCCAAGCTCGGCCCGTTCATGGCCACCGCGCTGCTGGCGACCCTGTACGGCGCCGTTGTCGCCAACCTGATCTGCTTGCCGATCGCTGACAAGCTGCACGGCAAGCTGCTGGACGAAGAGACCAACCGCACCTTGATCATCGACGGCATCCTGATGATCCGCGATTCCAAGAGCCCGACCCTGGTGCGCGAAATGCTGCTGGCCTATCTGCCGGAGAAACATCGTCACACCGAAGGCGAGCCGGTGCCGGCTTGAGGCCGCCGCCTGGATTTTGAGAGATGGCCAAGAAGAAGCGCGGCAATGCTCACGGTGGCGGCCACGGCTGGTTCGTGACCTTCGCCGACCTGATGGCGCTGCTGCTGGCGTTTTTCGTGATGCTGGTCGCGTTCTCCACGCAAGACGCCAACAAGCTGAAGATCGTCGCGGGCTCGATGCGCGAGGCGTTCGGCGTGCAGACCGAGGCGCGCTACTCCGGCATCGTCGAATCCGACGGCCTGCCGACGCGCCCGCGGCTCAAGAACGTCGACCACATCCAGCCGGAAGATGCCTCCAACACGCCGACGCCAGATCAGGAAGACCGCGAAAAGACCTCCGGCGCGAAGATCAAGATCGACCGCAATTTCGCGCTGGCGGCAGCCTCGCTGCGCCAGGCGTTGCAGGACATGCCGGAGCTGACCGAGATGTCCAAGCACATCATGTTCGAGGAGACCAAGCAGGGCCTGAACCTCGAGATCGTCGACCAGGACGGCCGCTCGATGTTCGCCGACGGCTCCAAGGTGCCCTATGACCGCACCCGCCGCCTGGTCGAGAAGCTCGCGATCCCGCTCAAGGCGACGCCGCTCCGCGTCTCCATCGCCGGCCACACCGCGGCGGGGTTCGTGCCGACCCGCAGCGACTATGGCGCCTTCGATCTGTCGGCCGATCGCGCCAACGCCGTGCGCCAGATCCTCGAGCGCCAGGGCCTGCCGCCGTCGCACATCTTCGCCGTCTCCGGCAAGGCCGATACCCAGCCGCTGTTTCCGGACGATCCCTCGCTGGCAGCCAACCGGCGGGTGACCATCACCTTGATGCGCGAAGATCCGCCGCTGCCGCCGAATCTGAGGCCGTAACCCCCTTGCGCTACCATCTTACCTGAGGCATGTCGTCGCGCGGGCGATGAGCGTGGCTGTGGCGTCACAGCATCCGGCTCGGCGCCTGCTATGATGGTGCGCCGATTGACAGGTGCACCGGAAGCGTCAAAAGGCGCCGGATCAATTTCAGGAACGAAGCGTTCTCCACCTTCATGACGGCGAGCATCACACAGGCCGAGACCCAGGACGGGCGGCCCACCGCAAGTTTTTGGGCCCTTACGCTCGGGAGTGTCGGCGTCGTCTTTGGCGATATCGGCACTTCGCCGCTCTATGCATTCCACGAGGCGGTCAAGGCCGCCGCCCATGGCGAGCCCGTCTCGCGCGTCATCGTGCTCGGCGTGCTCTCGCTGATCCTGTGGGCGCTCCTGATCGTCGTCACCGCCAAATATGTCCTCTTGCTGCTGCGCGCCGACAATAACGGGGAGGGCGGCACGCTCTCGCTGATGGCGCTCGGCCAGCGCGCGCTCGGGCGGCGAAGCTGGGTCCTGCTCGCGCTCGGCGTGATCGGCGCTTCGATGTTCATCGGCGATTCCATGATCACGCCGGCGATCTCGGTGCTATCGGCGGTGCAGGGCCTCAAGCTCGCAACCCCCGCGCTCGAGCACTATGTCGTGCCGCTCACCGTGCTCATTCTGGTGCTGCTGTTCGCCGTGCAGAGCAAGGGAACCGCATTGGTCGCCTCGGCCTTCGGGCCGGTGATGGTGGTCTGGTTCACCGTCATCGCCGTGATGGGGGCTGTCCACATCGCCGACGATCCCACGGTGCTGGCGGCGATCAATCCGTACTATGCGGTGCAGTTCGTGCTGTCGCACGGTGTGATCGGCCTCGTGACGCTCGGCGCGGTGTTCCTGGCGGTGACTGGCGGAGAGGCGCTTTATGCCGATCTCGGCCATTTCGGCCGCAAGCCGATCCAGTCGGCCTGGATGTTTTTCGTGCTGCCGGCGCTTCTGGTCAACTATTTCGGGCAGGGTGCGCTGGTGCTGTCCGATCCCAGCGCAATCGAGCATTCGTTTTATCGCATGGTGCCCGAGAGCCTGGTCCTGCCGCTGGTCGGACTCGCGACGGCCGCAACCGTGATCGCGAGCCAGGCGGTGATCACCGGCGCCTATTCGCTGGTCCACCAGGCCGTGCAACTCGGGCTGCTGCCGCGTTTTGAGGTGCGGTACACCTCCGAATCCCATGCCGGCCAGATCTATCTGCCGCGCGTCAACCGCCTGCTGCTGATCGGCGTGATGCTGCTGGTGCTGCTGTTCCACACCCCCAGCAATCTGGCTTCCGCCTACGGTATTGCCGTCTCCACCACCATGGTCGCCGACGGCATCATGGGCTTCGTCGTGATCTGGAAGTTGTGGAACTGGCGCGCCGCGACGGCCGCAGCCGTGATCGTCCCCTTCGTCATCGTCGATTTGAGCTTCTTCAGCGCCAATTTGCTCAAGTTGCTCGAAGGCGCCTGGGTGCCGCTGCTGTTCGGCATCGTCATGGCCGGGACGATCTGGACCTGGCGCAAGGGCTCCGCAATCCTGATCCAGAAGACCCGCCGGATCGAGGTGCCATTGGACGATCTGATCCGCAGTTTGGAGAAGCGGCCACCGCACATCGTCAAGGGCACCGCGGTGTTCCTGACCAGCGATCCCGCGTTCGTGCCGACCGCGCTCCTGCACAATCTCAAGCACAACAAGGTGCTGCATGAGCACAACGTGATTCTGACCATCGAGACCGCGCAGACGCCCCGGGTCGATCTGTCGGAGCGGTTCAGGATGGAGAAGATCAGCGAAAAATTCTCCAAGGTCCGCTTGCGCTTCGGTTTCATGGAGCA
The DNA here is from genome assembly GCF_020193825.1 of Bradyrhizobium sp. NBAIM18. NCBI lineage: Bacteria > Pseudomonadati > Pseudomonadota > Alphaproteobacteria > Hyphomicrobiales > Nitrobacteraceae > Bradyrhizobium > Bradyrhizobium sp. NBAIM18. The sequence goes on along the minus strand of NZ_JADYVO010000002.1, from coordinate 530,363 downwards.
GCCGAACGTGCCGAAGGCGCTCGCCATCGCGCGCAAGCAGGGTTGGCAGTTCGACATCATGTCGACGTCGTTCTTCGTGTCGCGCAGGTCACTGAAGGCCTCGGCACAGTCGGGCATGCCGCTCTGGCAGGATCATGTGTTCATCGCGCTGAGCCGGTCGGCCAACGATGCCACCGACTACTTCCAGATCCCCACCGGCCGCGTGGTTGAAGTCGGAACCCAGGTCACCATCTAGGATGCAACTGGCGTAGCCATGCATATTTGCATGGTTACGGCCCAGAATCGGGCTAGGCCATGCCGATGGCGCAGGACTATAAGCCGCGCGCTCTTCCGCCGTTGTGCAGTGAAGCATTTTAGAGGCCATCGGGCTCTCCCATGACAAGCGACATAGCAGTTCCCGCCCCGGAAACGGTGGCGGCAAATGGGCATGGCGATGCCCATACCACCGCCGGTTTCGGCGCGCTGACGCTCGGCAGCATCGGCGTCGTTTACGGCGACATCGGCACCAGCCCGCTCTACGCGTTCCGCGAGGCGGTGATGGCGGCCTCGGGCGCGGACGGGTTGCCGACGCCGGCCGCTGTGCTCGGCGTGCTCTCCCTGATCCTGTGGGCGCTCATCGTGGTGGTGACGCTCAAATACGTCGTGATCCTGCTCCGCGCCGACAACAACGGCGAGGGCGGCACGCTTGCACTGATGGCGCTGGCCCAGCGGGCGGTTGGCACCGGCCGCGGCGGGGCCACCATCGTCCTGCTCGGCATCATTTCCGGAGCTTTGTTCTACGGCGATGCCGTGATCACGCCGGCGCTCTCCGTGCTGTCGGCGATCGAGGGCATGAAGGACGTCACGCTAAGGTTCGAGCCCTACATCGTTCCGCTGACGGTTGTGATCCTGGTCGGCCTGTTCGCCGTGCAGTCCCGCGGCACGGCGCGCGTTGCCGCCTTCTTCGGCCCGATCATGTGCGTCTGGTTCACGGTTCTGGCGGTGGCGGCGATCCCTCAGATCGCCCAGCAGCCGCAGGTGCTGCTTGCGCTCAACCCGCTCTACGCCGTGAACTTCATGCTGCACCATGGCATCGTCGGCTTCGTGACGCTGGGCGCGGTGTTCCTGGCGGTGACCGGCGCCGAGGCGCTCTATGCCGATCTCGGCCATTTCGGCAAGCGGCCGATCCAGACCGCCTGGCTTACCATCGTGCTGCCCTCGCTGGCGCTGAACTATCTGGGGCAGGGCGCGCTGGTGCTCGGCGACCCCGGCGCAATCGTGAGCCCGTTCTTTCAGCTGTTCCCGCAAGGCTTCGTCCGAGGCTGCATGGTCGTGCTCGCCACCATGGCGACCGTCATCGCGAGCCAGGCCGTCATCACTGGCGCCTATTCGCTGACGCGCCAGGCGATCCAGCTCGGGCTGCTGCCGCGCTTTGAAATTCGCCATACGTCGGAAGCCCATTCCGGCCAGATCTTCATTCCGCGCATCAACCAGCTGCTGCTGGTCGCGGTGGTGCTGCTGGTGCTGCTGTTCCGCTCGTCGAGCGCGCTTGCATCCGCCTACGGCATCTCCGTCACCGGTACCATGGTGGTCACGGCGATGATGGGCTTCGTCGTGGTCTGGAAGGGCTGGCGCTGGTCAGCGCTTGCTGCCGGCGCGCTGATTGCGCCGTTCCTGTTCCTCGATCTGACCTTCCTGAGCGCGAACCTGTTGAAGGTGTTCGAGGGCGGATGGGTGCCGCTGGCGCTCGGCGCGCTCATGATCATCCTGATGTACACGTGGCGGCGCGGCAGCCGGCTGCTGTTTGAAAAGTCGCGCAAGCTCGAGTTTCCGCTCGCCGATCTCGTGGCGATGCTGGAGAAGCGGCCGCCGCAGCGGGTGCCTGGCACTGCGGTGTTCCTGACCTCGGACCCGCTCAGCGCGCCGACCGCGCTGTTGCATAGTCTGAAACACTACAAGGTGCTGCACGAGAAGAACGTCATTCTCACCATCGAGACCGCGCAAACCCCGCGGATCGATCCGGCCGAACGGGTGAAGCTGGAGCAGATTTCACCGACCTTCTCCAAGGTGACGCTGAAGTTCGGCTTCATGGAATCGCCCAACGTGCCGAAGGCGCTCGCGATCGCCCGCAAGCTGGGCTGGCAGTTCGACATCATGTCGACCTCGTTCTTCCTGTCGCGCAGGGCGCTCAAGCCCGCCGCCCATTCCGGCATGCCGCGCTGGCAGGACCGGCTGTTCATCTCGCTCAGCCGCTCCGCCAACGACGCCACCGACTATTTCCAGATCCCGTCCGGCCGTGTGGTCGAGGTCGGCACGCAGGTGACGATCTAGGGCAGACGATCTAGGGCTTGGGATTCAAAGCGGACTTCAAGTCGCTGCGATTTAGCTTTAACTTGCGCCGCGCGGCTCAAGCCTTTGTGGCGCTTGATTTTCGTCTCCCGAGAGGCGAGGTTGCCGCCGGCCGGGATCGCCCCGGTACGCGGCCCGCGACGTTGGAGGATGATGTGGTAAATCAAGTGCAGGATCTGACCCCGGACGAGGTCGCCAAGGGTGTCGCGGAAGGGCGCTATCTGCTCGTCGACGTCCGTGAGCCGAACGAGGTCGAGGCCGAGGCTTACCCTTACGGCGTCGTGGTTCCGCTCTCGACCTTCGATCCCAAGGCGATCCCCGATCCGGCCGGCAAGGAGGTCGTGTTCGCCTGCCGTTCGGGCAAGCGCTCGGTGACGGCCTCGCTGGCGGCACAGGCGGCGGGCCTGTCTTACGACAAGCATCTGGCCGGCGGCATGCTGGGTTGGAAGGCGGCCGGGCTTCCCAGCAAGGTCGGTGGCTAACCGCGCAATGACGACCAAGAGCTCTTCGCTGAACAAGGTCTTCGCCGACCTTCCCGTCACCATCTTCGAGGCGATGTCGCAGGCCGCGCGCGACAACAACGCCATCAATCTCGGCCAGGGCTTTCCCGACGATCCCGGCCCCGAGGACATCCGCCGCGCCGCGGCCGAGGCTTCGCTGAACGGCTACAACCAGTACCCGTCGATGATGGGCCTGCCGGAGCTGCGCCAGGCCATCGCGACCCATTACGGCCATTGGCACGGCCTCAAGCTCGATCCGATGAGCGAGGTGATGGTGACCTCCGGCGGGACCGAGGCGCTGACCTCGGCCATCCTCGCGGTGGTCCAGCCCGGCGACGAGGTGGTCTGCTTCCAGCCGGTGTACGATTCCTATCTGCCGATCATCCGCCAGGCCGGCGGCATTCCGCGCCTGGTCCGGCTGGAGCCGCCGTACTGGCGGCTGAATGAGGACATGCTGAAAAGCGTCTTCAATTCAAAGACCAAGGCGGTGCTGTTCAACAATCCCCTGAATCCCAGCGCGGTGGTCTATCCGCGCGAGGACCTCGAGCTCTTGGCGCGCTACTGCCAGGAGTTCGACGTCATCGCGATCTGCGACGAGGTCTGGGAGCACGTCACCTTCGACGAGCACAAGCATATCCCGCTGATCACCATTCCCGGCATGCGCGAGCGCACCATCAAGGTCGGCTCGGCCGGCAAGATCTTCTCGCTGACGGGCTGGAAGATTGGCTTCGTCTGCGCGGCGCCACCGCTGCTCCGCGTCGCGGCCAAGGTGCACCAGTTCCTGACCTTCACCACCGCGCCGAACCTGCAGGCCGCGGTCGCCTATGGGCTCGGCAAGTCCGACGACTACTTCCTATCCATGCGCAAGGACCTGACGCGGAGCAGGGACCGGCTGACCAAGGGACTGGAGAGCCTCGGCTTCCCCGTGCTGAAGTCGCAAGGCACCTACTTCCTCACCGTCGACCTGTCGCCGCTCGGGCTCAACGAGAGTGACACTGAGTTCTGCTGGCGCATCGTGAAAGACTACAAGGTCGCCGCGATCCCGGTCTCGGCGTTCTACGAGCAGGACCCCGTGACCTCGGTGGTGCGCTTCTGCTTTGCCAAGAAGGACCAGACGCTCGACACCGCGCTGGAGCGGCTGTCGGATGCGGTGCGTGGACGCAAGAGGTAGATCGAGATGACGAACGTCGGCTGCCCCAGGCTTGGTTTCGCGATCGCTGCGGCACTGACGTTGCTCTCCGCTCCCGCAGGCGCCGAGGAGCGGGTCGTCAACTTCTATAACTGGTCCAACTACATGGCGCCTGATGTCCTTGAGGCCTTCACTAAGGAGACCGGCATCAAGGTCGTCTACGACACTTTCGACGCCAACGAGACGCTGGAGACGCGCCTGATGGCCGGCAAGTCCGGTTATGACGTCGTGGTGCCCACCGCTTATTTCCTGCAGCGCCAGATCAAGGCCAATATCTTCCAGAAGCTCGACAAGTCGAAGCTCCCGAACCTCGCCAATGCCTGGCCGGTGGTGACGCAGCGCCTCGCCACCTACGACCCCGGCAATGTCTACGCCGCCAACTACATGTGGGGCACGACGGGCATCGGCTACAACATCGCCAAGGTGAAGCAGATCCTTGGGGCTGATGCGAAGATCGACAGCTGGGACATCGTCTTCAAGCCGGAGAACCTCGCCAAGTTCAAGGACTGCGGCGTCCACATGCTCGATTCCGCCGACGACATCTTCCCGGCGGCGCTGAGCTGGCTCGGGCTAGATCCGAACTCGACCAAGCAAGCGGACCTGGAAAAGGCCGCCGATGCCGTGGCGAAAGTCCGCCCCTCCGTGCGCAAGTTCCACTCGTCCGAATATCTAAGCGCGCTCGCCACCGGTGAGATCTGCTTCGTGGTCGGCTGGTCCGGTGACATCATGCAGGCCCGCGCCCGCGCCGCGGAAGCCAAAAGCGGCGTCGAGATCGGCTACACCATTCCGAAGGAGGGCGCGCAGATGTTCTTCGACAATCTCGCGATCCCCGCGGATGCCAAGAATGTTAGGGAAGCCTACGAGCTGATCAACTATCTCTATCGCCCGGACGTTGCCGCCAAGAACTCGGACTTCCTGTCCTACGCGAGCGGCAATCTCGCGAGCCAGAAGCTGGTCGATCCGAAAATCCTTGATGACAAGAACATCTATCCGGACGAGGCGACGCTGGCAAAACTGTTCGTCATCACGGCGCGCGAGCCGGCGACGCAGCGGATCATCAACCGGCTCTGGACCAAGGTGAAGACGGGGCGGTAGTAGCGCCTGTCATTGCGAGGAGCGAAGCGACGAAGCAATCCAGACTGCTTCCGTGGAACGATTCTGGATTGCTTCGCTGCGCTCGCAATGACGGAGTATTTACCGCCACCTTCTGTGCAGCCATAGCCACTGCTCGGGATGCTCGCGGACCCAGCTTTCCACGACGCTCGTGATCGCCTGTGTCGTGCCCTGGATGTCGATCCTGCCGTCGGCATCGCGCACCGGCGGGATCTCTTCAGTCAGCTCGCCGCGGAAGCGGCCGTCGGGCAGGCGGATGATGCGCACGCCGTGGATCGGGCATTCGACCTGGCGCAAGAGGCGCGCCAGCATCGGATTGGCGCGGGTCTTGCGGCCGAAGAACGTGACCTCGACGCCGGCGGTGAGGTACTGGTCGATCAGCATGGCGACGTGCTTGCCGTCCTTCAGCGCCTGCGCGAGCCGCAGCGGCGCGTCGCGGCCGGCCGGGATCAGCGTGCCCATGTTGACCTGGCGCATCTCCTGGATGATGCGATCGGCCGAGGCGATGTTCGGGCGGCGATAGAGAATCGCGGTGTCCAGGCCATGCGCGACCGCGGCGAGCGCCGGCAATTCCCAGTTCGCAAGATGTGCGGCGAAGATCAGCGCCGGCTTGCCGTCGTCGCGGATCTGGTCGAACAGCTCGATGCTGCGCGGGGAAATCTCGATCCGACTCTTCTCCGGGACATCTCGGGCGTAATCCCAGACCTGGTCGATATGGGCGAACTCGGCGCCGACGCGGCCGAGATTGTCCCAGACGCCCATCAGGATCCGTTCAATCTCCTCCGGCGACTTCTCGGGGAAGGCGGCGGTGAGGTTGGCGCGGCCGATGCGGTGCTCGCGCAGGCGCGGCCCGATCAGCTTGACGGCACGCGCGAAGAAGTCCGAGGTCTTGGCCGGATCGAAATAGCGCGTGGTGCGCAGCATCGCGACGGTCGCGGCGCCGATCAGGCTGCCGCCGAGCGATTTGGCAGTCTCCCGCGCGCGGGCCTTCGTGCTCGCAGGAAGCAGCGCCATGCGTCCGGTCAGGCCGGTTCGCGGGTCAGGATCAGCGAAGCGTTCTGGCCGCCGAAGCCGAACGAGTTCGACATCACCGCGGTCACGCGCGCATCCCGCGCCTTGTTGCCGACGACGTCGAAAAGGATCGTGGGATCCGGATTGTCGTAGTTGATCGTCGGCGGAATGCGCTGATGCTCGAGCGTGAGCAGCGAGAAGATCGCCTCCACCGCGCCGGCGGCCGAGATGGTATGGCCGACCATCGACTTGTTGGAGGTGACCGGAATCTTCTGCGCGAGTTCGCCGAACACGGCCGACGTCGTGTTGAACTCCATCTTGTCGTTCTCGGGCGTCGCGGTACCGTGCGCGTTGATGTGGTCGATCTGGTCCGGCGTCATGCCGGCATCGGCCAGCGTCTTGTTCATGCAGCCGATGATCGGCTTGCCGTCGGGCGAGGAGCGGGTGCGGTGGAAGGAATCGGTGAGCTCGCCGCAGCCGGCGATCACGCCGAGAATTTTTGCGCCGCGCGCGGTGGCGGCTTCATAGCTCTCCAACACCAGCGCGCCGGCGCCTTCCGCCATGACAAAACCGTCGCGGTTCTTGGAGAAGGGACGGGAGGCCGCCTGCGGCGGATCGTTCTGGGTCGACAGTGCCGAGAGGAGCGAGAAGCGCACCAGCGCTTCCGGGTTCACGGTGCCGTCGGTCGCGACGCAGAGCGCTGCGTCCGTCTCGCCGCGGCGGATCGCCTCGACGCCGAGCTGGATCGAGGTGGCTCCGGACGCGCACGCCGTCGACAGCGAGATCGGCGAGCCCTTGGTGCCGAAGGTCTCGGCGAGATAGGCGGCAACCGAGCCGAACATGAAGCGATGATGATAGGCGCTAAACTTGCCGCCGCCGGAAATGCGGAGCAGATCGTCATAGGTGATGTCCTGCTGGCCGACGACGCGACCGAGCTCGCGACGCTGCGGCCATTCGACCTCGACCGGCGCCACCGCGAGGAAAAGCGGACCCGGGAAATCGGCCTTTGCGCCGATGCCGGCCTGCTCCAGCGCTTCCTGCGTCACCAGCTCGGCCATCCGCTCGGACAGGGCAGTGGAAGAGAACGGATCGGCGCTGACGAAATCGACCGTGCCGGCCATCGTGGTCTTGAGGCCGTCGATCGGAAAACGCGTGATCGTGCGGATACCGGATTCGCCCGCGACGAGCTTTGCCCAATTGTCGGATTTGCCGGCGCCGAGCGAGGTCATGATGCCCATGCCGGTGACGACGACGACGGGACGCCCGAGTTTGTCGCGTGGTGCAGTCATGTCGATCCCCGCTTGAGCTGATTAAACCGCCTCGACCAGCGCCATGCCTTCGCCGCGCCAGTGTCCGGCTCCCACCACCACGATCTGGGTGGGCGCGCCCTGCATTTCAATCTCGGTCCCCGTGGAATCATTCGGCGGGAACAGCGCTCCGCGCGAGATCGACAATGCAGCGAGGGCAATGCCGAGCGGAAATTGCGTTTCCATGGCGTGGCCGAACACCGTGCCGGTCGAGCGCACCGGAAAGTCGGCATGGTTCTTCAGGAAGTCGCGCTCGTCCGAGGTCGCAGGCTCCGCCCCAGTCGCCCCGGTGATGATCGCGCCCTTGCCCTCGCGCCTGGGCAGCTTGTCCCACAGCTTCTCGAGCGTCGCGGTCATGTCGCCGGGCTGCTTGCGTTTGGCGAGGTCGGCGACGACGCTCGACAGCTTTGCGAATGGCTTGGCGCCGCGCGCTTCCGCATGCGCCTTCGATTCCAGCACCAGGAAGGCGCCGGCCGAGCCGAGCGCGAAGCCGGGATGGTCCTTGCGCGCCCACACGGGCGCGAACTTGTCCTTCAGGTTGAAGTCGCCGAACTCGTAGAGGACGAGCAAGTCCTTGCGCTCGCCGTTGTACGAGCCGCCGACCAGCGCGATGTCGCTCTCGCCCGAGGCGATGCGCGCGAGCGCGATGCGGGCGGCGTCGGCGCCGGCGACCTCTTCGCCCATGAAGGTGCGCGAGGTACCTCCCAGACCGTGCACGATGGCGATGTTGCCGGCGAGCAGATTGGAGAGCTGAGCCAGGAACAGCGTCGGCCTGAGATCGCTCATCAGCCGTTCGTTGAGGAAGCCCGGCGCGTTAGCGCCCTTGGCCTCGGCGGTGAGAATGCCGCTGTCGACGTTGATGTCGCGCTCTCCGCCGCCGGCGGCGACGACCATGTCGATCTTCGACAGGATGTCCTTGTTGCCTTTGATGCCGGCGGAATCGAGCGCAAGACCGGCGGCATAGGTGCCGATGCGCTGCCAGGCTTCCATCTGGCGCTGGTCGCCCTTCTTCGGGATCTGGCTGTCGAAGGATACCGGCATCAAGGGATGCACGATGTAGGGCGCAAAGCCCTTCTCGTCGACATTGATGCGCTTCTCGGAAAGCGCGGCCCAGTTGGCGTCGAGGCCCTCGCCGAGCGAGGTGGCGAGTCCAATGCCGGTGATCCAGACCTCGGTCTGGCCCGGCTTCAAAGCGGGAGTGTCAGTCATGACGATACGGCCTGTTGCGGAAAGCCGACGCGCTCGGCGACCTTCGCCATGTATCCGCGCATATCCGCATTGGGGAAGGGAATCAGCGTGAAGGTCAGCGCCGAATTGGCGCGCAGCTTGCCGCCGACCCGGATCTTGGCCTCGGTCATGGCATAGCCGGAGCCTTCATGGGTGAGGCTCGCCTCGATGCTCATGAGGTCGCCGGGGAAGACCGAGCCGCGGACCTTGGCCTCCTTCACGGCGGCCAGGATCGGCATGCGTTCGAATCGGAACACGCCGAGTTGAAGCCAGCCCGAGGCCTGCGCCATCGATTCGATCAGGAGCACGCCGGGCATCAAGGGATAACCCGGGAAGTGCCCCTCGAAGATGGTGCTTTCCTGCGGGACCTGCGCTTCGACGACGATCGTCTTCTCGTCGACCTTGAGGTCGACGATGCGATCGATCATGTGGAAGTATTCGAGTTGCATGACTGCGCCCTTAGGCGCTCGCGCCCTTGGCCGCAACCAATTCGTCGATGCGGGCGCACAGGTTCTTGAGCACGAAGTACTGCTCGGTGGTCGCCTTGCCGTCGTTGACCTCCTGAGTCCACTTCTCCAGCGGCAGCTTGATGCCGAACTGCTTGTCGATCGCGAAGGCGATGTCGAGAAAATCGAGGCTGTCGATGCCGAGGTCATCGATGGCATGGCTATCTGGCGTGATCGTGTCGCGCGGGATGTCGCAGGTTTCAGCGATGATCGTGGCGACCTGATCGAATGTGGATGACATCACTAAGCCTTTGATATATTGTAGGTATTTGTCAGATTGTCCAGAGTGGCACGGTGGCTGGGCATCGCGCCCCTGATGACGCCCTCAAACCCCCCTCTGGCCGGGTCGAAAGCCCGTATATCGGAGCGCCGCCTTGAGTTCAATGGAGCCGGGCAGGCCTCAGGGGACAGCATCGGACGTGGCTGGGGATGCCGGCTGGGTCCGTCCGCCGCGAGGTCCGTGCCGGGCCGGTCCCTAAATATGCGGCGTCGTGATCTTGACGCAGTCGCGGCGACCCATCAGCACGCAATCCTGGGTCCGGCGCAGGTCGGCGATGCTGACCGCGAGCCAGATCCCGATCGCCGTCAGCGCGATGGTGAAGGCGAGTGCTGCGATGTTGGCAAGCATGCGCTGCCGGTAATTGTCGGACTCGGCACGCGGCTGCTCGTAGCGCGACAGGTCCAGCCGTTCGGGCGTGAGGCGAAGCGGTTGCACGGAGCCATTACCGCGCTGGACCCTTGGGGCAGGCGGGGTGCGCGGCCTGAACTGGAGCACCCGGTGCTCCTCATCAGAGCTTATGGGCCGCTGGTTGTTCATGGTCGGGGATCACTCCGAAGCAGCGATCTAGATAGCATAGGTGAGGCACGCGTTGCAGTAAATCTTTGCAATTCCAGGATGCATTTGTGCGTTCGTACTATTTGCGCATGGACCGGTGTGCCGCGATCCAGCAACGGGCCGTCGTGTCCGTCCCGAGCGTTGCGCTGCAACGCGCGCATAGCGACAGCCATTGAGGACGTCTTTTTTACCGGCCGGCATCGACTTGTGATCTGCCCGTCTTCCGAACGGATTTTGCCACCGCGGGACCCGTGGCATAGTCGCGGGAACCCGAACCGTTCGTTGCATGCCAGGGCCTTCGACCATGACCACGACCAACGCGCGCGAGCCGAGAGTGCATCCGGTTCCGATCCTGTCGCTCCGGCCGACGCAGATGACGGTCGGCATGCGCGAGGTCAAGGAGAAGCGCAGGCGCTGGCGCGAGCACAGCAAGAAGAAGCAGGCGGATCTGCTCGGCAAGCACATGATCCCCGTCGTTTACGGTCCCGACGCGCGCTACTACGTGATCGATCATCATCACCTCGGCCGCGCACTGCACGATGAAGGCGTCAAGGAGGTGCTGGTGACCGTCGTCGGCGATCTCGGGATGGTGGAGCGCGAGGCGTTCTGGGGCGTCATGGACAACAAGCGCTGGGTCTATCCTTACGACGCCAAGGGCGAGCGGCGCTCGTTCCGCGACCTGCCGAAATCGGTGGCCGACCTCAAGGACGATCCGTTCCGCAGTCTTGCCGGCGAATTGCGCCGCATGGGCGGCTTCGCCAAGGACACCACGCCGTTCTCCGAATTCCTGTGGGCCGACTTCCTGCGCCGGCAGGTCTCGCGCAAGGCGGTGGAGGCCGATTTCGACAAGGCGCTCGAGAAGGCGATGGTCGCGGCCAGAAGCAAGAATGCGATCTATCTGCCCGGCTGGTGCGGCCCGGCGGACGACGACTGAGGGTATTCACGTCAGTCGCGCTGGAAGATCCTGGCGCCGGGATAGGCGCGGCGGGCGTAAGTGACCACCAGCGCGCGGTCCTGGGTGTCCAGGAACGGCGTTCGGATCTGGCTCGATCCGACGATGAGGTGCCACAGGCCATTGAGCTTCTGGATCACGATCTTCATTTGCGTAGTCCTCGATGACTCCCATTCCGGCGAATGCTGCTGCGCGTAATTCCAAGCACGGCCGCCGCTCCAAAACACGTCGACCCCAGTTAGTTGGTTACTCAATGTACCCAGATAAGCGGGATCTCATCACAGCCGCTTGAGCGAAATCAATTTCCCCGCCCACGAAACCGTCCTGAAACAGAGCGGCCCCATCTCTATGGGGTAGTCGAGCTCATACAGGAGGCGAACATGCGCCGTCTGGCTTTCGTAGTTGCCTTGCTCGCGGTCGCTTCGGCGGGAATCTCTGCATCCTTTGCCGCAGTCCACCACGCCAAGACGTTGACGTTCGCGGAGCGCTTTGCTCCGGCGCTCGAGCTGCTGGCAAAGCGCTAGCTGCATACGCCTCGCAGCCGCGAGCGATGCAGCGGCTGTTGACTGTTGGCTGCTGGGTGGACATCACGTCGCGGTCGTCGACAGATGATGGCCGGGTCAGGCTTGACCTGTCGCAAACTTGCCTCGCCCTGACCGGCTAAGGTCTGCCTGCATGGTTGCAGAGACAGCGTTGTGCCCCGATGGGAGGGCCCCGGGCTCCAAGTCATGCAGATCTTGTCATGCAGATCTTGGAGGCACGGCCATGAGCGTCATCTTTCGCATCCTCTTTGTCCTCGCCGGCGCGATCACGGCGCTGTTCGTCGCGCGCGACGCGCTGAACTTCACCATCATACAGACCTTCGTCGCCGTCCTGCTCGCCACCGCAATCGTCGGTGCCGGCAGCTTCTGGAGCCTGCGGCGGAAACCGTGAGCGAGGTGCAACGCGGAGGTGCGGCCGGTCTGAGTGAGACCGAGGCGCGGGCGAGGCTCGCGGCAGACGGCCCCAACGAACTTCCTCGGCCGGAACGACGCAGCCCGCTGCGCATCGTGGTGGAAGTGCTGCGCGAGCCGATGCTCCTGCTGCTGCTCTGCGGCGGGCTGATCTACCTCGTGCTCGGCGATCTCAAGGAGGCGGTGATCCTGCTGGCGTTCGGGGCGATGTCCATCGTGATCACGGTGGTGCAGGAAACCCGGACCGAGCGCGTGCTGGAAGCCTTGCGCGACCTGACCAGCCCGCGAGCGCTGGTGGTGCGTGACGGTGCGCGCCGGCGAATTGCCGGCCGCGAGGTCGTGCAGGGCGACCTTCTCGTCCTCGGTGAAGGCGATCGCGTTCCCGCCGACGCCGCGCTCGTCGAAGCGCGGGACTTGCAGATCGACGAGTCCCTGCTGACCGGCGAGTCGGTGCCCGTCCGCAAGAAGACCGCCGACAAGGTCACGGCGGCCGCTCACCGGCCCGGCGGCGAGGATCAGCCATTCGTGTATTCCGGTTCGCTCGTCGTGCGCGGCGAGGGGCTGGCGCTGGTCGAGGCCACCGGGCCGCGCAGCGAGATCGGGAAAATCGGGCTGTCGCTTCGCGGCTTGCAGGCCGAGCCGCCGCGGCTTCAGCAACAGACCGCAAGGCTGGTGCGGCTCTGCTTCCTCGGCGGCACCATCATCAGCCTGGCCGCGATTGTGCTCTACGGCGTCTCGCGCGGCGACTGGCTGCAGGCGCTGCTGGCAGGCGTCGCCATCGGTATGTCGATGCTTCCGGAAGAATTCGGCGTCGTGCTCACGGTGTTCATGGCAATGGGTGCGTGGCGGATTTCGCAGGCCCGCGTCCTGACGCGGCGCGCCGCCGCCATCGAGGTCCTCGGCTCAGCAACAATCCTGTGCACCGACAAGACCGGAACGCTGACGCAGAATCAGATGTCGGTCGCCGAGCTGCGCCTGCTGGACGGCGCGCGCCTGCGCGCGGAGGCGTCCGGACCCGATCAGGTCGGGCGCGAATTCGCAGAGCTGGCGCGCTGCGGGGCACTGGCAAGCTCTCCGGAGCCGTTCGATCCGATGGAGAAGGCGCTGCATTCGTTCGCGCGTGGTGTCCTGCGGGACGGCGACGCGATGGATGGCGAGCGGACGCTGGTGCGCACCTATGGTCTGCGCCCCGAGCTGCTGGCCATGACCCAGGTTTGGCGGACAGCCGGAGGGGCGGACCTCGTCGCATGCGCCAAGGGCGCGCCGGAAGCAATTGCGCGCCTGTGCAGGCTGAACGAGGCCGATCGGGAGGCCGTGCAAGCTGCCGTCGGGGCAATGGCGAAGGACGGGCTCCGGGTGCTGGGGATGGCGGTTGCCGTTTGCGATGAGGCTTCCCTGCCGGCATCCCAGGAGGCTTTTGTATTTCGCTTCGTCGGCCTGGTCGGGCTTGCCGATCCGTTGCGGCCTCATGTTCCGGAGGCGGTTCGCGAATGCCGTTCGGCCGGCATCCGCGTCGTCATGATCACGGGCGACTATCCGGCGACCGCCATGGCGATCGCCGCGCAAGCCGGGCTCGACGTCGATGAGGTCGCGACCGGGGAGCAGGTCAAGCTCGCTGACGACCGCGAGCTCGAGGCACGCGTCAGGAAGGTGAACGTCTTCGCGCGGGTTCTGCCGGAGCAGAAGCTACGGATCGTCCAGGCGCTGAAGCGCAGCGGCGAGATCGTCGCGATGACGGGCGACGGCGTCAACGACGCGCCGTCGCTGAAGGCCGCCCATATCGGAATCGCGATGGGTGGCCGCGGCACCGACGTCGCTCGCGAGGCATCCTCGATCGTCCTGCTCGATGACGACTTCAGCTCCATCGTCGCATCCATCCGCCTCGGTCGCCGGATCTACGACAATCTGCGCAAGGCCATGGCCTTTATCTTTGCCGTCCACGTGCCGATCGCGGGTCTTGCGCTGCTTCCCCTGGTGTTCGGGCTGCCGCTGGTGCTCGGCCCGGTACACATCGCCTTTCTGGAGCTGATCATCGATCCCGTCTGCTCGCTGGTGTTCGAGGCCGAGCGGGAGGAGCGCGACGTCATGAAGCGTCCGCCGCGGCGTGCCGATGCGGAGCTGTTCTCGTGGCCCCTGATCGCCTGGAGCGTTCTGCAAGGCACGATGGCCTTCGCCTTGATCGCCGTGATCTTCGTCGCAGCGCTTCGTTCCGGCCTTCCGCCCGAGGAGGCTCGCACCCTCGCATTCATCGCGCTCGTCGTCTGCGTCCTCGCGCTGGTGCTGGTCAATCGATCCTTCAGCGCATCGTTCTTGTCTGCCTTCTTCCGTCCGAACGCGGCATTGCTCTGGATCTTCCTCTTGATTGCGCTCGTTCTCGCCACAGCCTTGTTCTGGCCGCCGGCCTCCGGCCTGTTTCGCTTCGGTCCGCTGCATGTTGACGATCTGATGATCACACTCGGCGCCGGACTATTGGTGCTCACGGTGCTCGAACTGCTGAAGCCGTTTTGGGGCCGACGGTTGCGATTCTAATCGCTCTCCCGCTGACCCGAGCTCGGCGAGGTCTCCGTCCGCTGAGGATCTTCCTTGCCGCCAAGCATGCGATGCAGCCGGCGCTCGAGGCGGCGGCCAATCGTCAGCAGCACGAAGGCCAGCGCCAGGGCGACGACGACGATCTTCCATTGTCCGGCGCCGCAGACGATGCCGAGGCAGGCGGCAAGGAAGGTGCAGGCGGCGCTGGTGAGGCCCCGAACCCGAAACCCGGTGCTTTGGTGCACGATGACGCCGGCGCCGAGAAAGCCGATACCGGTGAGGATGCCCTGGATGACACGGCTGGCGGCGTCGACGACCCTGGCCGGTTCGGCGAGCTGCAATGCGAGCAGAACCACGCTCGCGGTGGAGAGCCCGACGATGCCGAGCGTCTTCAGCCCGATCGGCTTGCCGTGCAGGTCGCGGTTGAGGCCGATCGCGCCGCCGGCAAGCGTGGCCGTGCCGAGGCGTAGCAGGATTTCGGGCCAATCGAGCTCGGTCATGGCGCCTCGACTACGTCTTCGGCAGGCGGCCCATCAGATAGAACTCCTCGTTCGGCCGCATGCCCGTGAAATTCGCCAGCCGGTTCGACAGCGCGAAGAAGGCGGAGATCGCGGCGATGTCCCAGATGTCGTCGTCGCTGAAGCCGTGGGGCGCGAGCGCTACGAAATCATCCTCGGAAATCCGCTGCGCGTCTGCCGAGACCTTCATGGCGAAATCGAGCATCGCCTTCTGCCGCGGCGTGATATCGGCCTTGCGGTAGTTGATCGCGACCTGGTCGGCGATCACAGGGTTCTTGGCGCGGATGCGCAGGATCGCGCCATGGGCGATCACGCAATATTGGCACTGGTTGGCCGCCGACGTCGCCACCACGATCATCTCGCGCTCGGCCTTGGTGAGGCCGCCGTCCTTCTCCATCAGCGCGTCGTGATAGGCGAAGAAGGCGCGGAACTCGTCGGGGCGATAGGCCAGCGTCAGGAACACGTTCGGGACGAAGCCGCTCTTCTCCTGCACGGCAAGGAGGCGCTTACGGATGTCGTCGGGCAGGGTGTCGAGGGCGGGGGCGGGAAAGCGTTGCGCGGCGGTCTTTGTCATGGGCATGGATTCCGGCTTGGGGCGGGAACCATAGTCGATGCGGAAGGCGGGCTCAATCTGCCGGTCCGAAGTGGCCGCGACGAAGGATGTGGATGGAGCGAAGCCTTACCGCAGCGGCTTCTTCAGCAGCGAGAAGCGGTCCGGATCGAGGCCCATCGAGGGCTGTAGCATCGGGGCTTCTAGGCTGGACATCGTCTTCGCGGGCGGTGCCGAGAACACGGGGTCGTTCGGCACGTCGCGCTGCGAGGTGGCGCCGCGCCAGCGTTCGAGCACGGCGCTGACGAAATGCATGTCGTGGCCGGAGGTGACGGAGGGCACGCTCGAGATGGTGGCCTCGCCGCGCGGCAATTGGTGCGGCGGCACCTCCTTGAAGCGCAAGCGGGTCGGCAGCGCCACGCCTTCGCCGAACGCCAGCACTTCGCGGGTGCCGAGCGACGGCACGAAGGAGAGCAAGTTCGCGGCGGCGTCCGACACGGCGGCGCGCAGCAGCGCCTGGTCGCGGTCGTTGGCGAGGCGCATCGTGAACAGCGTGTTGCACTGGGAGATGATGGTGGCGTCGAGCTCGGCGGGGCGCTGGGTGATGAGGCCGAGATAGACGCCGTATTTGCGGCCTTCCTTGGCGATGCGCGATACCGCCTTGCGGGTCGGGCCGAAGCCGATGTTGCGGTCGGCGGAGGCGTAGCGGTGCGCCTCTTCGCAGACGAACAGCAGCGGCGAGACGCCGTCGCTCCACAGCCCGAAGTCAAAGGCCATGCGGCAGAGCACGGAGACGACGGAATCGATCACCTCGGCCGGGAAGCCGGCGAGCTGCATCACCGTCATCGGCTTGCCGTTGGCGGGCAGGCGGAACAGATGGCTGATCACCTCGGCCATGGTGTCGCCGCCGACATTGGCGTTGTCGAACATGAAGGCGTAGCGCGGGTCGTTGCGCACGGCCTCGATGCGTGAGATCAGCTTGTGATAGATGATGCGCGAGGAGCGGTTCTCGAGCTTGCCCATCCGCTCGTCGATCAGCGACAACAGGTCGACCAGGCGATAGGGCACCGGCGTATCGACGGTATAGCCGATCTGCTTGGGATCGATGCGCTTGAGGCCGATGCGGTCGGCGTTCTGGTACTGGGTGTAGACGCCTTTGGCGAGCGGGATCACCTCGGCGAGGATGTCGAGCTCTTCCGGCACGCCGGCGCGGCCGCCGAACAGCACGTCGACGATTTCCTCGAAGTTGAACAGCCAGAACGGCAGCTTCAGGTTCCGCGGGTTGAGCACCAGCGCGCGGTCGCCGAAGCAGCGGCCATATTCGTTGTGCACGTCGAGCAGGAAGATGCGCAGGTTCGGCCGCGCCTTCAGGATCTCGTTGAGCAGCAGCGAGACGCCGGTCGATTTACCGACGCCGGTCGATCCCAGCACGGCAAAATGCTTGGACAGCATTTCCTCGACGTCGACATAGGCGATGACCGAGCGGTCCTGCTGCAGGAAGCCGACATTGATCTGGTCCGAGCCGGTCGGCGCGTAGATCGTGCGCAGCTCCTGGCTCGTGATCAGGTCGACGGCATCGCCGATGGTCGGATAGTTGGTGACGCCGCGCTGAAACTTGGCCTTGTCCGCGGCATTGAGGATCTCGCCGAGCAGGTCGACCGAGGCGATGGCAATGTAATTGTCGGAGCTCGACAGATTTTCGCAGGAGACCTCCGTGATCATCGCAACGATGACCGAGCTGGCGCAGCGAATGCTGACGAACCGGCCGACGGTGGCCCGCACCTCCGAGATCGGCATCCGGCTTTCCGCCAGAAGCCCAACCCGGGCGAGCGACCCGCGAACCGAAATCACGCGTCCAAAGGATGTCACGATGAATGAACCTGGCAAGAGCAAGGGGAGTTGCCTGGACTATGCGTGGCCGTCGCTGCACAAACGGTTAAACGCCGGACGCGCCGGCTCCGTTAAATCCGCGGTAATTCGGTCCGGAGCCTCGCCGCCAATGCCTGCTTATTGGCAAAATCGCCGGGAAAATGCTGCATTTTCCGGACCTTTCAGGTGAGATGGTCCTTAAGGAAGAGTTTACCATTCGGGCAGGCTGCCCGCTTGGTCCGGTGGATGGCGGTCAGGCGCTGATCGCAGCAGGGACATCGGTTGCTTTGTTGACTGGACCTAATGATTTGTACATTAGTACAAATGAGGCGCCGCGCAGCCCGGCGCTGCTCCAGGAGGAAGCCATGCAGCCCGAACCGATCCTCGACCTTGCCCACCTCGGCCACATGGAGCTGCTGACGCCGAAGCCCGACGAGAGCCTGAAGTTCTTCGTCGATGTCATGGGCATGACCGTCAGCGGACAGAAGGGCGAGTCGGTCTATTTGCGCGGCTGGGACGATTACGAGCGCTATTCGCTCAAGCTCACGGCGTCGAAGACCTCGGGCATGGGCCACATGGCGCTCCGTGCGCGCAGCCAGCAGGCGCTGGAGCGGCGCGTCGCCGCGCTGAAGGGATCCGGCTTCGACATCGGCTGGATCGACGGCGACATGGGGCAGGGGCCGACCTTCCGCTGCCGCGACCCCGATGGCCACATCGTCGAGCTCTATTACGAGACCGAATGGTATCAGGCGCCGCCGGAGCTCAAGCCCGCACTAAAGAACCAGGCGCAGCGCTTTCCGGCGCGCGGCGCCAACGTCCGCCGGCTCGATCATCTCAATTGCCTCGCCGTCGACATCAAGGCCAACCGCGAGTTCTTCGAGAATTACCTCGGCTGCCGCCTCACCGAGCAGATCGTACTCAACGACGGCCGTGAGGCCGCGATGTGGCTGACGATGTCGAACAAGAGCTACGACTTCGCCTATTCGCTCGATCACTCGGGCGTGCCGGGCCGCTTCCACCACGTCACCTACGCGCTCGACAGCCGCGAGGAGATTCTGCGCGCCGCCGACATTTTTCTAGAGAACGGCGTGCACATCGAGACCGGGCCGCACAAGCACGCGATCCAGCAGACCTTCTTCCTCTATGTCTATGAGCCCGGCGGCAACCGCGTCGAAGTCGCCAATGCCGGCGCGCGTCTCATTCTCGCGCCCGACTGGAAGCCGATCGTGTGGACCGAGGAGGAGCGCAAGAAGGGCCAGGCCTGGGGATTGAAGACGATCGAGTCCTTCCACACCCACGGCACGCCGCCGGTGGAGGTGAAGAAGCACGCGTAGTTCTGTATCCCTGACGCTTCACGCGGTGTCATTCCGGGGCGACGCGAAGCGGCGAGCCCGGAATCCATAACCCCGGCTGGTGGTTTTGGATACCGGGCTCCCTCGCTGCGCTCGGGCCCCGGAATGACGGAATGAATTGTCTAGTGCGTTGACGCCCGCACCTTTGCGATCGTCTCGCGCACGCCGGTCCAGGCCGGCTTGCTAGGTGCGAACTGCCGGCGCAGGAAGCTGACGAGCTCCTCGATCTGCGCGTCGCTCATGCTATTCCCAAACGCGGGCATGTAGCCGAGATCACTCGAGACGGGCTCAGCGATGCCATGCAGGATCACTTGCACCAGATTGTCCGACGTGGCGCTGTGCAGGTTGCTGTTGAGTGCGAGCGAGGGCCGCGTGCCGAACAGCGGCAGGCCGCCGACCTCGTGGCAGACCGCGCAGGCGCCTTGATAGAGGCGCGCGCCCGCGGAGGAGGCGACGGTCACTGCCGTTGTGCTTTCGAGCTTGGTGGCGAGCGCATCCTGCGCCTGTTGGTCGATCGCCGTGTCATTGAACGAGTTGAGGTAGACCGCCATCGCACGGATGTCCTGGTCGGGCAGAGCCTTGAGGTCGCGGATAACAGGCGCCATCGGGCCGGCCGCGACGCCGTGGTAACGCGAATGGCCGGTGCGCAAATAGGCGTAGAGCTCCTCCTCGTTCCACGGAATCGGCGCGTGCGAGAGCGAGGTCAGCGCCGGCGCTTCCCACCCCTCGGCGAAGCCGCCGGCGAGATAGGCGTTGCGCTGCTCGGCGCCGAGGGCGTTGCGGGGCGAATGACAGCCGCTGCAATGGCCGAGACTCTCGATCAGATAAGCGCCGCGATTCCAAAGCTCGGACTTTGACGGGTCCGGCTTGAATTCGTGGGTTCGGTGGAACAGCGCGTTCCAGCCCGCGAGCAGCGGGCGCAGATTGAACGGGAAGGCGAGCGCATTCGCCGGCGTCGTCGCGCGCACCGCAGGCTGCGCCATCAGATAAGCGTAGAGCGCCTGCAGATCGGCGTCGCTGGTCTTTGCAAAATGCGTGTAGGGGAAGGCCGGATAGAGCTGGCGTCCGTCGCGATGCAGGCCATCGCGCATGGCGCGCTCGAACGCGGGGTAGGACCAGGCGCCGATGCCGGTCTCGACGTCGGGCGTGATGTTGGTCGCGTAGATCGTGCCGAACGGCGTTTCCAAGGCGCGTCCGCCGGCGTTGGGAGCGCCGCCGACGGCGGTGTGGCACTCCGCGCAATTGCCGAGCGCGGCGAGCTGCGCGCCGCGGGCGATTGTCGCTGCGGAATAGACCGATGCATCCGGCCGGGTGATCGGCGCGATGGCGCGGCCGGGAAGGAGCGCCGCGCCGATACCGATCGCGGCGGTGCAGACGGCTGCGATCGTTGCAAAGATGCCGGCGCGGCTGGCGAACGGATTTTCCCAGATACGCGATGGAGGCGGGGCTGCCGGCGCAGGCAGGGACTGCGGTGTCGCCGGTGCTTCGCCGTGCAATCCCTTTAGGATTCGCTCAGGCGTGAACGGCGGCTCGCGGAAGCGCACGCCGGTGGCATCGAAGATGGCGTTCGCGATCGCCGCCGCGCTCGGCACCGAGGCGGACTCGCCGACGCCGAGCGGCGGCTGATTCTGCCGCGGCAGCATCAGCACGTCGATCTTGGGCACGTCGGGGAAGGGGATGATGGGGTAGGCGCCCCATTCGCGCGCGGCCACCGTGCCGCGCTCGAACGACACCTCTTCCATCAGCGCGCGGCTGGTGGATTGGATGACGTTGCCCTGGATCTGGTGGCGCACGCCGTCCGGGTTGATCATCAACCCGGAATCCTGTCCCGCGACGACGCGCGTCACGCTGACGTCGCCGGTCGTCTTGTTCACCGCGACGTCGGCAACCCAGGCCGACCACGCCGCGCCATAGCCCGGAAACTTGCTGTGGACGTAGAGCGCGTAGGCAAAGCCGCGGCCGTGCACGACCTCGCCGTCCTTCTCCTCGCGAACGGGGCGGGGCGTCCAGCCCGCGCGCTCGGCCACAGCATTGACGAGATCGACAGCGCGCTGATCCTTCAGGTAGCGCAGACGATATTCGATCGGATCGACGCCGGCCTCGGTTGCGGCTTCGTCGATATAAGATTCATGCGCAAAGGTGTTCGGCAATGCCGAGACGCCGCGGAACCAGGAGGCCCGCACGATCGGCGGCGTGTCGTGGGCAACGACGCGCATGTGCTCGTAATCATAGGGCGGGATCGCGGTGCGGTCGCCCATTTGGAGCACCGCGGGCTCGGGCGAGAGGCGGCCCGTCAGCAGCAGCGCAAGCGTCGGCGCGGCATTCGAGGGATAGCGCGTAGCAAGGTCGTAAGCAGCGATGCTGCCGTCGGCGTCGAGGCCGCCATTGACGTCGATGAGCTGCGCGGTGCCTTTGGGCTCCCAGGCGTGTTCCTGCTCACGTGTCAGCTGCACGCGGACAGGACGGCCGACGGCGCGCGACAGCAGGAGCGCATCGGCGGAGACGTCGTCGGCGCAGTTGCGACCGTAGCAGCCGGCGGCCTCCAGCCGGATCACCTCGATCTCGCTCTCGGGACGCTCGATCAGCAGCGCCAGGTCGCCGCGCAGCACGTGCGGGTTCTGCGTGCCCGACCAGACGCGGATGTTGCCGTCCTGGAAGTCGGCGACGGCGCAGGAAGGGCCGATCGAGGCGTGCATCTGATACGGCCAGACGTAAGTGCGCTGCATCGGCTTGGCCGCGGCTGATATCGCCTTGTCGACCTCGCCCTTGTCGATCAGCGTGCGCGGCGTCGATGGATTGGCACGCAGGGCCGTCTCGACATCGCCAAGATCGGTAAGCGTCGGCGTCGGCTTCCAGCTCACATTGAGCTGCTCTGCCGCACGGATCGCATTCTCCTCGCGCTCGGCGACGACGCCGACGAAATCGCCGATCCGCACGACGGCGATAAGGCCGGGAATGTCGCGCACGGAGGATTCGTCGACCGCAATGAGGCTGGTGCCGACGAACGGTCCGGCATCGACGCCAGCATAGGGCGGCCGCACCACGCGGCCATGCACCATCCCGGGCACGCGGATGTCGTGCACGAAAGTCAGCTCGCCCGTGGCTTTGGCGGGTAGATCGACGCGCGGCACCGACTGGCCGACGATCGCGTAATCGCCGACAGGCTTGAGCATGGCGTCATCGGCCAGCTCGAGGCGGATTGCCTCGTCGCCGATGAGCTCGCCATAGCTGATGCTTCGGTTGTCGTGGCCGCGAACGAGTCCGTCCTCGATCCTGAGCTCGGCTTCGGGCAAGTCCAGGCGTTCCGCCGCGCGCGCGATCAGGAAGTGCCGCGCCTGCGCCGCGGCCTTCCGCAGTGGCACGGCCGTGATCTGGATGGTTTCGCTCGCAATCGTCGCGCCCTGGTTCGGCACCAATGCCGTGTCGCCGAGCACGACGACGACGCGGGCAAAGGAAACATCGAGCTCTTCGGCGACGATCTGGCCCAGCGCAGTGCGGATGCCGGTGCCGAGATCGACATGGCCGTTATAGGCCGTGACCGAACCATCCGCGGTGATGCGGACGAAGGTCTCCGATGTGACTTCGTCCACGCTGCGCGCGACGATGAGCGAACCCGCACGCTCAGCTCCGTTCGAAGCAGAAGAGGCCATCAATCTGCGGCCTCGGTGAGCTGACCCGATGCGCGCATCACCGCGCGGAGGATCTCGACATGCGTCCCGCAGCGGCAGAGATTGTAGCGCAAGGCCGAAAGCGCCTCCTGTTCGGTCGGTCGCGGATTGATCGCGAGCAGCGCCTTGGTGGTCATGATCATGCCGTTGAGACAATAGCCGCATTGTGCGGCCTGCTCGTCGATGAAGGCCTGCTGCACGACGTCGGGCTTGTCGCTTGTGCCGAGGCCTTCGAGCGTCACGATGTCGCGCCCGGCGCAGCCGCTCACCGGAATCACGCAGGAGCGTGCCGCCAGTCCGTCGATCAGGACAGTACAGGTGCCGCATTCGCCCAAGCCGCAGCCGTATTTCGGGCCGTTCAGCGCGAGATCATTGCGCAGCACGTAGAGCAGCGGCGTGTCGCGCGCTGCCGTGACCTCGTGGATCCTGCCGTTCACGGTGAGGCGGATCGGTGTCTGCGTCATCCTCGTTCCCAAGCCCAAGACGATATCCAAGATCATGCAATCGCGAAAATCGGACGCCGCGACGATACCGTTTGTACACAAACGTGCAAGCCGTGCATGCCGCACTGCAGCGCGGGTGCCTTCTTTGTGGACAGGGCGGATAGGCAAATGAGGTTTTATGCGGCAGTGGCATCTTTTGCGCTGCACCGCCGCTTGACAGCCCCGGGGCAGCGCGCGCAACATCGTTCGTATACGAATGATAACAGCGGTGTCCGCCGGCTCCGACATGGTGACAGAAACGACGAGCGCCGTCATCGACAAGATCCGCTGCGATGCTTGTCCGGTGATGTGCTACATCAAGCCCGGCGCAGCCGGGGCCTGCGATCGCTATGCCAATCACGACGGCAAGCTCGTCCGCGTCGATCCGCACGTCATCCTGGAGCGCACCGTCTCTCATGGCGGCAAGCTCGTCCCGTTCAGCCGCACCGAGGACTGGGACGGCAAGATCGTCCATGAGCCCTCGACTTTCGTGACGGCGATCGGGGCAGGCACGACCTATCCCGACTACAAGCCGGCGCCGTTCATCGTCTCTGCGGAGGTCGACGGCGTCGACATGGTGACCGTCGTCACCGAGGGCATCTTCTCCTATTGCGGCATCAAGGTGAAGATCGACACCGACCGCTATCTCGGCCCGGAGACCGCGACCGTGCGCGCGCAGGGCGAGGCGGTCGGCCATGTCACGACCAGCGAATACGGCTCGCAGATGCTGTCGCTCGGCGGCGTGCATCATCTCACCGGCGGCTCCAAGAAGGAGGGCCGTGTCACCTGCGATACGCTGATGGAGCTCGCCAATTGCAAGGCGGTGGAGCTCACCATCGACGGCGGCGCCACGGTGGTGGTTCAGGCCGGCCAGCCGCCGATCGTCAACGGCGTGAAGGAAGAGCGCATGCGCGTCGGCTGCGGCTCGGCGACGATCGGCATGTTCGCCAAGCAATGGCACGGCAAGGTGGACGAAGTCGTCGTGGTCGACGACCACATCACCGGCGTGCTCTCGGAGCATCAGGCCGGCAAGCTGCTCGACATCGCCGACACCGGCATCAAGATGAAGGGCCGTCGCTCGACGCCCGGCCGCTATTTCCAGGTGGCCGATCCAGGCACGGGCTGGGGCGGCACCAACATCTCAGATCCCCTGTCGATCCTTGGCCCGTTCGATCCCAAGGAAGCAAAGCCCGGTCTGACCATGCTGATGGTCTCCACCACCGGAGAGCATTCGTCCTATTACGTGCTCGACCAGGCCTTGAAGCCGGTCGAGACCGAGATGCCTGATGACCTGAAGTTTTCGGTTGAGCGCATCCAGGAGAATTGCGAGCCCGCGCTGTGCACCGTGCTGTTCATGGCGGGCGCGGGCGGCTCCTTGCGCGCCGGCGTCACCGACAATCCGGTGCGGCTGACGCGCTCGGTGAAAGATGCGCTGACGCGTGTTACCAGCGGCGGCGCGCCGGTCTATGTCTGGCCCGGCGGCGGCATCACCTACATGGTCGACGTGACGCAGATGCCATCAGGCGCGTTCGGCTATGTGCCGACACCGGCCCTGGTCGCGCCGATCGAATTCACCATGAAGCTGTCCGACTATGCCGCGCTCGGTGGCCACATGGATTATGTGAAGCCGCTCTCCGAGGTGCAGAGCGGCGACGATGTCCGCCAATTGCCCTGGCAGAACCCGATTCCGGGGCCTCGCACATGACCAGGCGCCCGCAAATCGCATTGCTGTCTGATGGCCGGCGGCTGCATTTGCAGGATGGACCGATCGATCTGATCGTGGAGGCGAGGGGACGTGCGGATGCGGTGCGGGTCGCCTATGAGGCTGCGGCGCTGCGGTTCACTGGATTGCTCGACGAGCTTTGCGCGGAATTGCCAGGGCTGCGTACGGCGGTCGAGGAGAAGACCTCGCTGAAGGGCGTTGTCGCCCGCCGCATGCACGCTGCTGTCGCGCCCTATGCCGCGGATTGCTTCATCACGCCGATGGCGGCCGTTGCCGGTAGTGTCGCGGAGGAGATTCTGGCTGCGATGCTGCGCGCTGCGACGCTTGATCGGGCTTACGTCAACAATGGCGGCGACATTGCGCTGCATCTCGGCAAGGGTGAGCATTTTTCGGCCGGCCTGATGGATCGGCCCGACCGTGACGGCGTGATGCGGACGATGCGGATCGATGCGGAGGATCCGGTGCGGGGCGTCGCGACCAGCGGCCGGCACGGCCGCAGCTTTTCGCTCGGGATCGCCGATGCCGTGACCGTGCTGGCCGCAACCGCTTCGCAGGCGGATGCGGCCGCGACCGTGATCGCCAATGCCGTCGATCTGCCCGGGCATCCCGCAATCATCCGACAGCCTGCGAAGGAGCTTCAGCCCGACAGCGATCTCGGCGCTCGCCTTGTGACGCGCGGTGTCGGCGAGCTGTCTCACGATGAGATCGCAGCCGCGCTTGAATCTGGCGCGGAATGTGCACGGCAATTGTTCGATCGCGGACTGATCGAAGGTGCCGTGCTGCGGCTTTGTGGTGATATGCTTGTCATCGGAACAAAGGATATAGAAGAGCAACGATCGCGCCCGCGTGTGCTGGAGAACGCGGTCCATGCCTGAACAGGGAAGCGAAACATGAGCGCGATCATCCGCAAGATCGTCACCGTCGTCGAAGAGACGCAGATGGAGATGGGACGCCAGGTATCGCCGCCGACCCGGCGCGCCGCCGCGATCGCTGTGATCGAAAATCCTTTCGCCGGAAAATATGTCGAGGATCTTTCGCCGCTGATCGCGATCGGCGAGGAGCTGGGCGAACTATTGTCGAAGCGCGCGGTGGCGGCGCTCGGCATCGATGGCGCCAAGGCGCACAGCTACGGCAAGGCCGCGGCCGTCGGCGAGAACGGCGAGCTGGAGCACGCCGCCGCCATCCTCCACCCCAAGATGGGCGCGCCGGTGCGTAAAGTTCTGGGCAAGGGCGCGGCGCTGATCCCGTCCTCGAAGAAGCGCAGCGGCCCCGGCACGACCCTGGACATTCCGCTGGGGCACAAGGACGCAGCCTTCGTCCGCAGCCATTTCGACGGGATGGAGGTACAGATCAACGATGCGCCGCGCGCCAACGAGATCATGGTCGCGGTCGCCGTCACCGACAGCGGCCGTCCGCTGCCGCGCGTCGGCGGGCTGACGGTTGCGGAGATCAAGGGCGAAGACGGTCTGAGATAGATAGAAGTCGTAGGCGAGTTCAAATTGGAGGTTGGGATGCGAGCAAGAAATACTATCGTCGGCGCGGCCTTCGCGCTTCTGGCAGGCGGCATGGCCCATTCGGCCCTGGCGCAGGACATCAAGATCGGCGAGATCAACAGCTATTCGCTGCTGCCGGCGTTCACCGAGCCCTATCGCAAGGGCTGGCAGCTTGCGGTCGAGGAAGTCAACGCGGCCGGCGGCATCAACGGCAAGAAGCTCGTCGTCATCTCCAAGGACGACGGCGGCAAGCCGGCCGATGCGCAGACCGCGGCCAACGAGCTCGTCTCGAGCGAGGGCGTCGCGATGCTCGCCGGCACGTTCTTGTCGAACATCGGTCTTGCGGTCTCTGACTTCGCCAACCAGAAGAAGGTGTTCTTCCTGGCCGCCGAGCCGCTCACGGACGCCATCACCTGGTCCAAGGGCAACAAATACACCTTCCGCCTGCGTCCCTCCAACTACATGCAGGCGGCGATGCTGGTGGAAGCTGCCAGCAAGCTGCCGGCGAAACGCTGGGCGACGATCGCGCCGAACTACGAATACGGCCAGTCGGCGGTCGCGGTGTTCAAGAAGCTGATGTCGGAGAAGCGCCCCGACATCCAGTGGGTCGACGAGCAATGGCCGCCGCAGGGCAAGATCGACGCCGGCCCGGTGGTGCAGGCGGTTGCCGCCGCCAACCCGGAAGCGATCCTCAACGTCACGTTCGGCGCGGATCTCGTCAAACTCGTGCGCGAAGGCAACACCCGCGGCCTGTTCAAGGGGCGCGAGGTCGTCTCCTTCCTCACCGGCGAGCCCGAATATCTCGACCCGCTCAAGGACGAGACGCCGGAGGGCTGGATCGTCACCGGCTATCCCTGGTACTCGATCAAGACGCCAGAGCATGATGCGTTCCTGAAGGCGTACCAGGCCAAGTACAACGACTATCCGCGTCTCGGCTCGATCGTCGGCTACCAGACCATCAAGTCGGCCGCCGCGATCCTGACGAAGGCAGGCTCGACCGATCCGGAGAAGCTGATTGCCGCGGCGGAGGGGCTGTCGATGCCATCGCCGTTCGGCGAGATCACCTTCCGCAAGATCGATCACCAGTCGACGCTGGGGGCGTTCGTCGGCAAGACCGCGCTGAAGGACGGCAAGGGCGTGATGGTGGACTCGTCCTACAAGAAGGGCGCGGACTATCTGCCGAGCGACGCCGAAGTCGCCAAGCTGCGCCCGAAGGATTGAGTTTGTTTCTCCCTCGCCCCGCTCTTCGCGGGAGAGGGTTGGGGTGAGGGGCTCTCTCCACGCCCCCGCGCTGGTGGAGAGAGCCCCTCACCCGAATTGCTCCGCAATTCGACCTCTCCCCGCAAGAGCGGGGAGAGGTGACTTCAAACCTAACCCGGATCGCCGATGGCCTTTTATGTCGTACAGTTTCTGACCGGTCTCGCCAGCGCAGCGTCGCTGTTCCTGGTGGCCTCGGGCCTGTCGATCATCTTCGGCGTGACCCGGATCGTCAATTTCGCGCATGGCGCCTTCTACATGATCGGCGCCTACATCGCCTTCACGCTCACAGAGCGACTGTCCGGCGCGTTCGGATTCTGGGGCGGCATCGTGCTGGCGGCGCTCGCAGTGGCCGTCATCGGCGTCATCGTCGAGATGGTCCTGCTCCGCCGCATTTATCATGCCCCCGAACTATTCCAGCTGCTCGCGACCTTCGGCCTGACCTTGATGGTCGAGGATCTCGTCGTGCTGATCTGGGGGCCCGACGATCTCGTCGGCCGCCGCGCACCGGGCTTCAGGGGCGCGATCGACTTTTTCGGCCAGAACATTCCGAGCTACGATCTGTTCCTGATCGTGCTCGGACCGGTCGTGCTCGGCATTCTCTGGCTGCTGTTCCAGCGCACGCGCTGGGGCGTCTTGGTGCGCGCGGCGACGCAGGACCGCGACATGGTGGCTGCGCTTGGCGTCAACCAAAAGTGGCTGTTCACATCAGTGTTCGCCGTCGGCGTCTTCCTCGCAGCGCTCGGCGGCGCGCTTCAGATCCCGCGCGATGCCGTGCACCACGCCATGGACCTGCGGATCATCGTCGAGGTCTTCGTCGTGGTCGTGATCGGCGGCCTCGGCAGCATCGTCGGCGCCTTCGTCGCGGCAGTGCTGGTCTCCGAGCTGAATGCCTTCGGCATCCTGATCTTCCCGAAGATCTCCATCATCCTTGTATTCCTGGTGATGGCCGTGGTGCTGATCGTGCGTCCCTGGGGCCTGTTCGGCAAGCCGGAGGCGGCCGCGCGCAAGACGCCGGGTCTCACCGTCAATCCCTGGCGGCCGCTGACCTCGAACGAGCGGCTGATGGCGCTTGCGGCGCTGATCGTCGCGGCCATGCTGCCGCTGTTCGCCGGCAACTATCTGCTGACCGTGGGCTCGGAGATCGCGATCTTCGTGATCTTCGCCGTCAGTCTGCACTTCCTGATGTCGGTCGGCGGCCTGGCATCGTTCGGGCACGCCGCCTATTTCGGCCTGGGCGCCTATGGCATCGCCTTCCTCGCCAAGATGGCGGGACTGCCGATGATCGTTTGCCTGCTGCTCGGGCCGCTGCTCGGCTGCATGGGTGCGGCCGTGTTCGGCTTCTTCGCGGTGCAGCTCTCCGGCGTCTATTTTGCAATGCTGACGCTCGCCTTCGCGCAGATCGTCTGGTCGATCGCGTTCCAGTGGGTGGACGTGACCGGCGGCGACAACGGCATTCTCGGCCTCTGGCCATCGAGCTGGGCGGCAAGTCCGTCGCGCTTCTATTGGCTTTCGCTCGGCGTCGCGGCGCTGGTGACTGTCGCGCTGCGGGCCATGGTGTTCTCGCCGTTCGGCTACGCGCTTCGTGCCACGCGCGACTCGGTTCTGCGCAGCGAAGCCATCGGCATCGATGCCAAGCGCATCCAGTGGACCGCCTTCGTGATCGCCGGCACGACCGCCGGCATCGGCGGTGCGCTGTTCGCCTACCTGAAGGGCAGCGTGTTCCCCGACAATCTCGGCATCTCGCTCTCGGTCGACGCGCTGGTCATGGTGCTGCTCGGCGGCGTCGAGACGGTGTCGGGCGCGGTGATCGGCGCCATCGTCTACAAGGCTTTGAACATCTGGCTGGTGAGCCAGACCGATCTGTCGAAGCTCGTGCTCGGCGGCTTCATCATGCTGATCGTCGTCGTCTTCCCCAAGGGCATCGTCGGCACGCTGGAGATGCTGGCGCAGCGCCGCAAGAAAGCATCGCCGCCGGGATCACCTTTGCTCGCCAAGCCGATCGAGTCTGCCGAATGAGCGTCGCACCTCCACTTCTCGCGGTCGAAGGCCTGACCAAATCCTATGGCGGCATCCATGCCGTGCGCGGCGTCTCGTTCTCGCTGCGGGCCGGCGAGATCCTGGCGCTGATCGGACCGAACGGCGCGGGAAAGAGCACCTGCTTCGACATGCTCAACGGCCAGAACATGCCTGATAGCGGCCACGTCCGCCTGCTCGGCGAGGAGATCACCGGCCGGAAGCCGCGTGAGGTCTGGCGGCTCGGCGTCGGCCGCACATTCCAGATCACCGCGACCTTCGCCACCATGACCGTGCGCGAGAACGTGCAGGTCGCGCTGATCTCGCACGGCAAGCAGCTGTTCAATCTGTTCGGCTCGGCGCCGAAGTTCGATCGCGACGAGGCCGGCCGCCTGCTCGAGCTGGTCGGCATGGGCGGCTATGCGGACCGGCCCTGCGGCGAGCTTGCCTATGGCGATCTCAAGCGGCTCGAGCTTGCGGTTGCGCTCGCCAACCAGCCCAAACTGCTGCTGATGGATGAGCCGACGGCCGGAATGGCACCGCGCGAGCGCGTCGAATTGATGCGGCTGACCGCGCGCATTGCCCGGGAAAAATCCATCGGCGTGCTCTTCACCGAGCACGACATGGACGTGGTGTTCGAGCATGCCGACCGCATCCTCGTGCTCAACCGCGGGACGTTGATCGCGGAGGGCTCGCCGGCGGAAGTGCGCGGCAATCCCCAGGTGCAGGCGGTCTATCTCGGCGAGGGCCTGGTCTACGATTCCCGCCACCGCGAGGGAGCCTCCACATGAAGCTCACGGTGCAGGACCTCAACAGCCATTATGGTCCGGCGCATATCCTGTTCGACATCGGCTTCGAGGTCGGCGAGGGCGAGGTCGTGGCACTGCTGGGACGCAACGGCGCCGGCAAGTCGACGACGTTCCGCTCGATCGTCGGCCTCGTCGCGCAGCGCTCCGGCCGCATCACGTTCGAGGGCAAGGACGTCTCGACGAAACCGACACACGAGATCGTGCGCGAGGGCCTTGGCTACGTGCCGGAGGAGCGGCGCATCTTCACGGACCTGACCGTCGAGGAAAACCTCGAAGTCGGCCGCCAGCCGAAGCGTCCGAACGCGCCGCACTGGACGCGCGAAAAGCTGTTCGCGCTGTTTCCAAACCTGGGCGAGATGAAGAACCGCCCGGGCGGACGAATGAGCGGCGGCGAGCAGCAGATGCTCACCATCGCGCGCACGCTGATGGGCAATCCCTCGCTGGTGCTGCTGGACGAGCCGTCGGAGGGCCTGTCGCCGAAGATCGTGGAGCAGATGGTCGATGCCATCCTGACCATGAAGAAGGAAGGCGTCAGCATCGTCGTCTCCGAACAAAATCTGCATTTCGCGCGGCTGATTTCGGATCGCGCCTACATCATCGAGCGCGGCCGCATCTGCTTCGGCGGCACCATGGCCGAGCTCGACGCGCGCCCGGATATCCGCGACGCGCATCTGTCGTTGTGAGGGGAAGGGCGGGGGCGGATGGCGAGAAGCGTTGCGGCGAAGAAGAGCGTCAAACCGGCGAAACCGCCTTACGTGCTCGACGAACAGGTCGGCTTCATCCTGCGCCAGGTGTGGCAGCGCCACAGCTCGATCTTCACCCGCGACATCGGCACCAATCTGACGCCGACGCAATGGGCGGCGCTGTCGAAACTGGCCGAGACCGGGCCGTGCTCGCAGAACCAGCTCGGGCGCCTGACGGCGATGGACGTCGCGACCATCAAGGGCGTGATCGATCGTCTCACCGCGCGCGGCCTCACCGAGACGAGCCAGGATCCCGAGGACGGCCGCCGCCTGCTCGTGAGCCTGACGCGTGCCGGTCAACAGCTTGCCGAGAAGCTGGCGCCGAACGCGCTGGCGATCACCCGCGAGACCCTGGCGCCGCTCGACGCGAAAGAGCGCGAGACGCTGATGGCGCTGCTCAACAAGCTTCGATGAAGGTGCCGTGGGGTGGGCAAAGCGAAGCGTGCCCGCCATCCTTCGTTTAACGGCAAGATTGGTGGGCACGGCGCTTCGCGCCTTTGCCCACCCCACGGCAATTGAACAAGGTGCCGGAACCGGCGACTAACCTCGATGAAGGGTTTATCGAGGTTTTGGTCATGAGAGTTGCGACGCGCTTTGCGGTTGTCTTAAGTCTTGGTGCCGTGCTCGCCGGCGAATGCGCTCCCGCCTTGGCGGCGCAGCCTTACGAAGGCTTCTGGGCCTCGACCAAGAAGGACTGTCGCAACGAGGATAGTCCGAACCGCATGAGCATCGAGGGCGGCAATCGGCTGTACTGGTACGAGACGCGGTGCCGCGCCAGCCAGATCACGGCCGACGGAAGGCTCGGCTGGAAAATGAAGCTGGCCTGCGAAGGCGAGGGCGAAAAGTTTCGCTCCAATCCTCGCGTCTCTGTCGCTGCGGATGGCAGGCTGGTGATGGACAACGGTCCAGTTGGGCGGGCCAAGCGCCAGACCTATGTGCGCTGTGACATTGCGAAGAAGCGCTGATCTCTTACGTCTTTCCCGGCCATTTGGCGCGGTAACGGATCTCGCTGCCGTCACCAAGCCGCCGCCACGTTCCGAATTCCGGCGTATGCGGCGCCCGGGCCGTCAAACCGATCGGATAGATCCGGCTCGGCTGGCCCTGGATGTTGACAGCGAGCTGCCGGTGCGAGGTTCGAAACGCCAGCTCGACTTCGCCGGCGATAACCGCCTGGTCGCCATCGCGATAGAACGCGGCCGGACTGACTTCGCCCGGCATGGTGTTGATGTCGGTTTGCAGTTCGATGGTGATGTCCTGCGCCGATGTCGGCACCGTTACTCCCGCCGGAAAGCGGACCTCGAACACGAGCAGGGGATTGGCGCCGTTGCGGTTGAGCCAGGGCGTTGCGGTCGCGTATGCGTACGCAATGTAGGCGCCGATGCCGGCGGCGCAGAGCAGGGCGACGATGCCGAGCGACTTCAAGCTGTTCCGCGCGACACCGCCGACGCCTGCGTCCTGCCCTGTATCTTTGCCTGAACGCGTCACGAGCCAATTGGCGAGAACCGCGCCGGCGATCGCGCCCATGGGCGAGTAGACGAACAGTCCCAGCAGACCCGATGTGATCGGGTCCGCACGGTTGCCGACATCGAGCAGAGAAAACAGCACAAAGATCGCGATATAGCCCGCCACCGCGCCAGCAACGCCGACGGCTATCCGTGACGAACTGTTCATGATCTCCTCGCAGCTTCAGGAATGGGCGGCCCTCGGAGGGGCTGTCCGCATTAGACGCGGCAGGCAAGAGATTCGTTCAACGTTTATGAGTGGCCACGCGGATGCGGGCGCTCCAGAGTGTCACTTCGCGACCACCTCCGGCATCTCGCAAACGAGTTCTGGCTTTCTATAGCGACGAACCGGCGGCGCAGCCGACCACGTTCTGGCCTATTTGCTTTGAATATCTGTTGCCAGAAGGCGTTCCTTAAAGGTCGCCGCAAAGGTTTCGGAGCGGATTGTGTCTCTAACTCGCTCTTGAGTGGTAATCCCCATTTCCTTCAATCGAATCTCGATAATAGATACAACGTTGATAACCGAGGTTTTCAACCCTTCCTCATCTTTGCAAAGTTTGATGATGGCGTCGGCGGTCGCCGCCAACTTCGCCTTCTTCATGCTGAAGACGTTGCTCGCGCGAGTCATGTGAAGGCCTATGCCAGCCAAAATATAATGTCGAAAGGTCTTGAATCGATTTTCAATTCTTTGATTCCGCCAAAGGAATTCGAGACGATAGTAAAGATAGCAAATGGCATGATAAATGCGCACATCATGATCATCGAGGAAGATTGTGTCTTCGTATTCGGAAAGTATGCCCCGATAATCTCGTGCAGCTCGCTGTGGTTGAAACAGCAAACATGCTGCAATGGCCTTCATGAGCACCGACGGCTGCATGATCCGCGTTCTTTCAATATCCTGATTCCGATACTGATTCTCGCGTCGTTCGAAGTAGATTATCTCTTCAGGGTCGAGATTGCGGCAATATTCCTCAAGGCTTTTCATAAAGGGACGTAATGCCCAAAACTGTTCATCTCGAACTTGGTTCTGGCGATTAAATACCCGATGTAGGCCTCCTCTACATGACGGTTGGTTGGCATTACAACATTTCGAGGAAAGTCTATTTTCACCTCTACTGAACTGGTGGCTGCGCGATACCATTGTTGAAGTTCGCGAGCGCCAACGATTTTAACGGTAGTGCTGCTGTCGTCGAAAATATTTGTCTCTTCCAGATCGACCAAAAAGCTGGATTTCAGTTTTTCGATCCGGGACGGCTCCTCGTAGTTTCCAGTTGCCACATAATAGCAGCTTATCTTTGGATTGCGTTTTCCCACCTTCTCGTAGACGGCTTCCATTGCGCCGATGAGATCGTCGATGGCCTCGCTCTCTCCTTTTAGCTGTCCATCGAAAAAGCCGGTCACGGCATCGAAAAATTTCGAGATATCGCCGTAGTCGTAGCTGGTGCTAGTCTTCGCTTGGAAGAAAATGAACTCGACGGAGGGGTTGTTGACTGCAGCGAGTTTTTCGTCGGCTTCTTGTTTGTCGCGCACCAACTCGCCTTGAATGACAATAGCTATTCCATCGACGCCGAATTCGTCGCCATCAAGATGAACATCGTAGGAATCAATTGTCTCCCCGAGTAAACCGCTCAGGACCGAAAAGATTGCATAGATCTCGAACTGTTTTTCTTCTGGTTCGAGTGAAATGGAGTTGGCTTTTGCAAATTCCCGTAGTTGGGCTCGAATGACAGGGTTCATGAGCGGCTCAATTATGGCGGAATCGCTCAGATGATATGTGGTGCTTTACTAAAATTCTAGGTAGACGTTCGGATGCGTTGCGCTTTTCTCGGGAGAAACCGCTCCGGCAGCATCACTTCGCCACCACCTCCGGCACCTTGCCGGCCGGCGGCGTGTTGCGGCTGCGCTGGGTGCGGACGATGCCGTCGATGATGGTCATGCCAATGCCGGGGAGGTCACCGAGCTGGACGCTCTCCAGGATGTTCTTGCCAGGCGAGTGCTGGGCCTTGTCCATGATGACGAAGTCGGCGGAGCGGCCGACCTCGATCAGGCCGCAATCGAGCTGACGCATCCGCGCGGTGTTGCCGGTGGCAAGGCAGAATGCGATCTCGGCCGGGAGGTCGCCGAGCGAGGACAGCATGGAGACCATGCGCAGAATGCCGAGCGGCTGCACGCCGGAGCCGGCGGGCGCGTCGGTACCGAGGATGACGCGATGCAGGTCGCCCATCTCGCGGGCGGTGCGCAACGTGAACAGGGCCGAGCGCTCATTGCCGTTGTGCACGAGCTCGAGGCCGCGCTTGCAGCCCTCGCAGATGCAGCGGATCTGGTCGTCGGGCAGGGCGGTGTGGCCGCCGTTGATATGGCCGACCACGTCGGTGTCGGCCTCCAGCACCACGTCCTTGTCGATCAGGCCGGAGCCGGGGATCGACGGGCCGCCGGTGTGGATGGTGCTCTGGATGCCGTATTTGCGCGCCCAGCCGACCATTTTCCGCGCGGTCGGGCCGTCCTTGACGCCGCCGAGGCCGACCTCGCCGAGCAGCTTGACGCCGTTCGCCGCCATCTCCTTGAAATCTTCTTCCACCATCTCGCATTCGATCACCGGCGCGCCTGCGTGAACCTTCACACCGCCGGGGCGCAAGGTCCAGAACGCGCGCTGGGCGAACACGGCCATGGCCTTGAGGCCGACGACGTCGCGGGGGCGGCCCGGCATGTGCACCTCGCCGGCGGAGATCATGGTGGTGACGCCGCCGTGGAGATAGCTGTCGATCCAGTTGATCTGGTTCTGCCGCGGCGTCCAGTCGCCGGCGACAGGGTGGACGTGGCTGTCGATCAGGCCCGGCGCCACTGTGGTGCCGTTGGCGTCGACGATGGTGGTGGCGCCTTCGGTGTTGACGTCCTTGAAGCGGCCGATCGCGCTGATCTTGCCGTTCTCGGCGACGATGGTGTCGCCGTCCAGGATCGGCTTTTCCAAAGCGCCGGACAGGATCAGGCCGATGTTGCGGATCACCAGCTTCGAGGGTCCGGTGGCCTGGGGTGCGTCATGCGCCATGGAGGGGGCTCCTTATTCCTAACTGCAACGCTTCCGATCTTGGGCAGCCTTGACCGCGGGATCAAGCCGGATTATTCATTAGTATACGAATGATCGTGTACAAACGACGCATAGCTGCCGGCCTCGGAACCGCAATCGACGCGACAGGGAAGGTGAGATGAGCAATTTCAATCAAGAAAGCGTTTTGAGCGTCCACCACTGGACCGATACGCTCTTCTCCTTCAAGACCACCCGCAGCCCGACCTTCCGCTTCCGTAACGGCGAATTCACCATGATCGGGCTCAAGGTCGGCGAGAAGCCGCTGCTGCGGGCCTACAGCGTCGCCAGCGCCAATTACGAGGACACGCTGGAGTTCTTCTCGATCAAGGTGCCGGACGGCCCGCTGACTTCGCGCCTCCAGCATTTGAAGGAAGGCGACGAGATCATCGTCAGCCGCAAGGCCACCGGCACGCTGGTCATCGACAACCTGGAAGAGGGACGCAACCTCTATTTGATCGGCACCGGCACCGGCCTCGCTCCGTTCCTCAGCGTGATCAAGGATCCCGAGACCTACGAGCGGTTCGAGAAGGTGGTGCTGCTGCACGGCTGTCGGCACGTCAAGGAGCTCGCCTATGGCGAGATGATCACCGAGCATCTGCCGAAGGACGAGCTGCTCGGCGAGTACATCCAGAACCAGCTGATCTACTATCCGACCGTGACGCGCGATCCCTTCCGCAATCGCGGCCGCATCACCGATCTCATCACCTCAGGCAAGCTGTTCGCCGATATCGGCCTGCCGGTGCTGGACGCTGCCCATGACCGCGTCATGATCTGCGGCAGCCCGGCCCTGGTGGCGGACACCCGCGTCCTCTTGGGGGAGCGCGGCTTCGTCGAGGGCAATCACGGCGAGCCTGCCCAGTTCGTGGTCGAGAAGGCCTTCGCCGAGCGCTGAAGCGTTTTCGAGCGAAGTGGATACCAGTTCGCGTCAAGAAGACGCGCCAAAATAAGAATCAAGGGCCCCGTTGCGGGGCTCCAGATCCGGAATTTCTGCGCGAGAAGATCGCATTTTCGCCACCGCCGGGGCGTTGCGGCGCCGATTCGGCGCACGATACTATGTGGGACCGAATCAGCGGAGTTCCCACATGGTTGCGGACAGCGACAGCAACATCGCCTGGCACCGGGTTCAGTTGAAGAAGAACCGCGCCGAGCTGAAGGCGCTGGAGACCGCGCGCTTCACGATGGGCGAGATCGCCACCTCGAAGCGCAACGGCCAGACGCAGAAGACGATCGTGGAACTCAAGCGCAAGATCGCGCAGTCGGAGCGCGCGATCGCCGATCACGACAAGCGGACGCGCCGCCCACTCGCAACCGACCTGCAGAGCCTCAGCAACGGCAGCTGGAGCCATTGGGACGCCTACACCCAACAGCAGCGCAAGAGCGGCCAGCGCTCCTCCGGGCGCGGATAGCCGCGGCTCGCCACGCCCGCGGCCGACGAGCAGACGCGCCCTTGCGCCGGCCGCGCCGCGCACCATCTCGGTGATGCGCCACCAATCGTTCCGGTGATCCCATGACAGTGCGCCTCGATTTCACCAGCGAGGCCTTCTTTCGCGATCCGCCCAAGACGATCGCGAAATTGCGCATGTCCGCACCCGTGGTCGCGACGCGGTTTCCCATCATCGGCAATGTCTGGATCACCACGACCCATGACGCCACCGCGCAGGTCCTGAAGGACGGCGCGACCTTCACCTTGCGCAAGGAGGATGGCGATATCGCGGGCTTGCGCTGGTGGATGCCGAGGTTCGTCAGGACCATCGCCAACAACATGCTGACCATGGACGAGCCGGATCACACGCGGCTGCGCAGCATCGTCGACGAAGCGTTTCGCCGCCGCGCGATCGTTGCGATGGAGCCGCGCATCCGGGCCATCGCTGACGGTCTGGCCGACGAGCTGTTCGCGCAAGGATCCCCGGCCGATCTGGTCCACCGCTATGCGCGCATCCTGCCGCTCGCGGTGATCTCGGAGCTGCTCGGCCTGCCGCTCGCAGATCGTCCAAAGTTCATCGCCTGGGCCAACGCGATATCGTCGCTGACGAATGTCGTCAGCTTCTTCCGCCTGCTGTTCGCGGTGCGCAAGATGCGCGCCTACCTCGAGCAGCAGTTGCAGATCGCGCGTGTGCAGGGCGGCGAGGGCCTGATTGCCGAGCTGATTCAGGTCGAGCGCGAAGGCGGCCAGATCACGCCGGATGAAATGGTCTCGATGGTGTTTCTGTTGCTCGGGGCGGGATCGGAAACCACCACCCATCTCATCAGCGGTTCCATCTACGAACTGCTCAGGACTCCCGAGCTGCGCGACTGGCTGGAACAGGATTGGAGCCGCGTCGGGCTCGCGGTCGAGGAGTTTCTGCGCTTCGTCTCGCCCGTGCAATTCTCCAAGCCACGCTACGTGCGGCGCGATTTCGAGGTCGAGGGCGTGCGCCTGAAGAAGGGCGATCGCGTCATGGTGATGCTCGCCGCTGCGAACATGGATCCCGCGGTACATGATCGTCCCGAGACCCTCGATCTCGAACGCAAGCCGAACCGCCATATCTCATTCGGCACGGGAATCCACTTCTGTCTCGGCCATCAGCTCGCGCGCATCGAGGCGGCCTGCGCGCTGGAGGCGCTGTTCGTGCGTTGGCCGAAATTGAGTCTGGCCGTCGATGCCGCTGAGATCCGCTGGCGCAGACGGCCGGGCTTGCGCGCGATCGCGAAGCTTCCCGTCACGGCAGAGGGCCGCGGAACAGAGCCTGCACGCACCGCAACGAGAGACGATCGTTCCCTTACCGCGAACTGACGTCGGCAACGCCTTTCGGAAAATCTTCGCCTGTTGTGTTCAGTCAGGAACGGTGTGCCGTTCGTGCTGTTGTCATCCCGACATGGCGCGGAGGGGAGTTCCTTGAGCGCATGTCGCAGATCGACGTCTTAACGGGAGACAAGATCATGGCCAGCAAGATGCCACCTGTTCCACCGGACAATCAGAGCCGCAAGGGAACCGGCGATCGCAAGCAGATGTCCGCCGATCAGATGCCGCACGGTCAGGAGCGTGTACAGAATCCGGATCAGCAGGGACAGCAGGGCAACATCAAGCAGAACACGACCAACCAAGGCTATCAGCAAGATCGCTGAGGAGGACGACATTCATGTCGACATCCACGAAGACACCGAACAGCATTCGACAGGGCGGACCCGGCGCCTCGCATGAGAACGCGAAGGCACCGCTTCAGGTGAAGAAGCCGCCGGCGGACGATCCGCAGCGCAGCCACAGCCGGGTTTCCGGCGGCGGTGGCGAGCGCGATTCCCATCACACGCACGACGAGGCCGGCCATCACACGCACGACGAGGCCGGAAAGGGCGGAGGCAGGTGACATGACCAACAAGCAACCCAAGCTGTACGCGCCGACCGAGAAGGACCTGCATGACAACCCCCTGATCGGCGGATCCAAGGGCACGAACAGGGCAGGCGTTTCGCCTGACGACCTCGAGGACGTCTTGGGCGAGAACACGATCGAAGGCGACGTCGAAAACGACGTGAACGCCGGTGGCGGTATCGACAAGGATGTCGCGCGGAGCGGTTCGCCCCGAAGAGGCCGGTAAGATTGGAGGCCCACAATGCAGGGCAAGAAGACTCACGAACAGCAAGTGCGCATCCTCGAGCGGAAGCCAGATGTTCCGGATGCGCGAGAACTCGAGCAGGCCGCCGGTCATAACCCGCAAGACACGCGCGTCCATCGTGCCAACCCCGAAGCTCGTCACAGCGAGTTTCCAGTGAGCCGCGGCGGTCTCAACCAGGAGAGCGATCACAACAAGCACAACGATCCCGGCCAGAGCGGCCACAAGCCGCCCAAACCGACGACGGCACAACAGAAGCACTAAATCATCGGAAGAGAGGAGAGACTGATGCCTGGTGGGCATGGCAGCAAGACGCACTTCAGATCGGGCATGCATGGCAAGGGCGACGGCACCGGCGCATTGACCGACGTGCCGAAGGAGATGATCGGCGACAACATGGTCCTGTCCAACCGAGACAAGAAACAGCATTCGGACATTCGTGGCATGGACGGCAAGTCCATCCAGACCGAACAATATCAGGACCACGCAGCAAACCGGCTCGATGAGAAGCCGGAGGCCGACGAGACCTGAGAGGGCGTTCCTTCCGCCAACTTGCGGACCGGTGTTCAGCCGGTCCGCTTTTTTGTGGGCGCAAGGTCACGCTCCCAGCCGAACACCGAACGGCCATCGAGCTCCGGTGAGGCCGCACGCTCGCCGGCGATGAAAGCATCGACTGAGGGGCCGCGCGCGGTCCGCTCCAACCGCCGTGCCTGGTCGTCGAGGCGCTTGATCGCCTGCATCTCTTCCTCTCGCCCGAGGTTCGCGTTGTGGATCGCGCCCTTCAGCACCCGGATGGTCTCGTCATAGACCTTGATTGGAACGGGGTAGGGATGCCGGTCCTTGCCGCCATGGGCGAGCGAGAAACGTGCGGGGTCGGTGAAGCGATAGGGCGCGCCGTGCACGACCTCGGCAACCATCGCGAGCGAGCGCACCGTGCGCGCGCCGACGCCCGGCGTCAGCAGCAGCTCCGGGAAATCGACTGGGCCGCGCTCGGCTGCGGCGGCGAGCGTGCCGTGCAGGCGGCGCGCGAACACGTCCTTCGGCCGCACATCATGATGCGCAGGCATGATCAGATGCGGCAGCATGCCTTGCGCCGGCGTGGACGGGGTCCCCGCGAGCCGCTCGAATTCGGAGACGATGCGATCCGGGCCGAGGTCGGAGAGCAGCTCGAGCTGTGCCGTCCGAGACAGATCGGCGCGATGATCGGTGAGATTGACGATCTCCCCCTGCTGCGGCCCGTCGATTGCGCTGTGCGGTGTATCGACAAAGCTCTTCAGTGCCTCGGAGTGCCAGTGATAGCGCCGCGCCTGCCGCTTGTCGCCGTTCATGCCCTGCTGCACCACCGTCCATTTGCCCTCAGTGGTGACGAAGAAGCCGTGCAGGTAAAGGTCAAAGCCGTCCTGGACCGCGGCGCTGTCGACCTTGGCGACCAGACGGCTGGCCCGGGTCAGCTTGACGCCGTCGAATCCGACGCGGTCGCCGAGCTGCAACAGCTCGTCCGGCGTCTTGCGCGAATGCTGACCTCGGCCGCCGCAGACGTAAATCCCGAGCTCGTCCTGGAGCGGTCCGAGCCCGCGCTTCAGCGCGCCGATCACCGAGGTGGTGATGCCGGAGGAGTGCCAGTCCATTCCCATCACGGCGCCAAACGACTGGAACCAGAATGGGTGCGACAGGCGCTGTAGAAATGCGTCGCGGCCGTAATGATGCACGATCGCCTGGGTGACGATCGCCCCGAGCGAGGACATGCGACTTGCCAGCCAAGGCGGAACCCGCCCGGTGTGAAGAGGAAGATCGGCGCTGCCGGTTCGTCGAGTCATGGCGACAAGCCTAGCGCAGCTCAGCGACGGTTGCACCTGAGGGATGCTGCATTGCACGGGGCGGGGGAGCGAAGCCGGCCGGGATGCGTTGTGCGGGGTGCGTGAATGCAATGATGGGGACGATCCATGGATTGGCAGGCTCTGACGGCCGATATCGACGGGATGTTCGGCTGGATACCGTCATGGTTCGTCGGCCTCACCCTGGTTGCCGGCGCGATCCTTCTTGCCCTGCTCGCCTACCGCGTCGCCACCTGGCTGCTCAACCGCGCATTCGGAACGCGGCTTCCGCTCTTGAGCGTGTTCATCGAGCGCACGGCGGGCCCCGCGCAAATGGCGCTTTGCCTTGCCGCCGTCGCAATGGTGCTGCCGCTGGCGCCGCTCGATGATACGATCCGCACCCCCCTGACGCGGCTGTTCGTCGTGGCCTTCATCGCGCTGATCGGCTGGATCTCGATCCGGATCGTCGACATGAGCGCGGCGCGCTACTTGCAGAACTTTCGCGATGTCACCGAGAATTTCGTCGCGCGCAAGCACGTCACGCAGGTGCGCGTGTTCAAGCGCGTCACAGACACCATCATCGTCATCATCACGGTCTCCGCCGCGCTGATGACATTCGACTCCGTGAAGCAATACGGCGTCAGCCTGTTCGCCTCCGCAGGTGCTGCCGGGATCATCGTCGGCCTTGCCGCGCGCCCGCTGCTGAGCAATCTGATCGCCGGCCTGCAGATCGCGATCACACAGCCGATCCGCAT
Organism: Bradyrhizobium sp. NBAIM18; assembly: GCF_020193825.1. Taxonomy (NCBI): domain Bacteria; kingdom Pseudomonadati; phylum Pseudomonadota; class Alphaproteobacteria; order Hyphomicrobiales; family Nitrobacteraceae; genus Bradyrhizobium; species Bradyrhizobium sp. NBAIM18. The sequence continues at coordinate 488,689 of NZ_JADYVO010000002.1, read as the reverse complement.
CGAGGATGCCGTGATTATCGAGAACGAATGGGGCTGGATCGAGGACATCGCCTCGACCTATGTCGTGATCCGGCTGTGGGATTGGCGCCGCATGGTGGTGCCGCTGTCCTACTTCATCGAAAAGCCGTTCCAGAACTGGACGCGCGACACCGCATCCCTCATCGGCGTCGTCGCGCTGCATGTCGACTATCGCGCCGACGTCCCGCGCATCCGACGCTGGCTGGAGGAGGCGGTGAAGCAGTCGAAGCTGTGGGACGGGGAGGTGGTGAATCTCCAGGTGATCGATGCCGATTCGCGCACCATCGAGCTTCGGGCACTGGTCAGTGCCAGGAACGCACCGCAGTCGTGGGACCTGCGCTGCGAAATCAGGGAGAAGCTCATCGCCTTCATCCGCGACGAGATGCCGGAGGCGCTGCCGCGCGACCGCGCCATCCTGATCCCGTCGGGAGACGGAGAGGGCGATCTCGGACTGCGTCCCGTACCGCCGGAGAAGATGCGGGCGAGCGCCAGTCACTGAACGGCGCTTACCCGCCTGCGCGGTCCCGCCATTTGCCACGTTCTTGTTGACGAGACCTGATCTTTTGTACGATAGTACAAATCTCATGGTACGCAAGCCCACCAGCAAAGAAGCGGCCCGCAAGCCGAACATGCGCGAGGCGATCCTCGCCGCCGCGGAGGAGCTGTTCGCCACCAACGGCTTCAATGCCGTATCGGTGCGCGACATTGCGCAAGCTGCCGGGGCGAATCCGGGCAGCGTGACCTATCATTTCAAGACCAAGGACGGTTTGCTGCTGGAGATCTACCGGCGTCATTGCGGGCCGATGAATCTCCGCCGTTCCGAGCTGCTCGCGGCCGCAAAGCGCGTGCGCGATCTCCAGGACCGGCTGGAGGCGATCGTTCGCGCCTATGTGGTGCCGGCCTTCACCTCGGGCAGCGATCTCGCCGGTGGCGGGGCGCGATTCACGCGGCTGCGCGCGGTGATGTCGGCGGAAGGCAACGAGGTCGCGCGAAAGATCATCGCGCAGACCTTCGACGACACCAGCCACGCCTTCATCGACGCGGTCCACGAGAGCCTGCCGCACATTCCGCGCACGGACATCGTCTGGCGCAGCCATTTCCTGCTCGGCGCACTCTATTATTCACTGGTAACGCCGGAGCGCGTGTCGCGCCTGTCGCGCGGCGAGGCCGACGGCAGCGATGCCGCTTGCGCCATCGAACAATTGGTGCAGGCCACCGTCGCGGCCTTCCAGGCGCCGGCGCTGGATGAGGCCGCGCCGGCGCGGCGGCGGCCGGTCGTCGCCGGCAAGGCGTGAAGCAAGAAATCTCGCTTCGGCGGTTCACCTCATGACGATGATGTACACGCCGACCATTCCACCGCCCGACCCGAACACGCGCACGCCGAAGTTCAGGCTGCCGAACCTGTCGTGTGACGCGCATTGCCACATCTTCGGGCCCGGCGCGAAATACCCTTACGCGCCGGAGCGTTCCTACACGCCGCCGGATGCGCCGCTGGAGGATTTTCGCATCCTGCATGCCAAGCTCGGCGTGGAGCGCGCCGTCATCGTCAATGCCAGCGTGCACGGCACCGACAACAGGGTGGCGCTTGATGCGATCGCTGAGAGCAATGGCGCCTACCGGGCGGTCGCCAACATCGACGATACCATCACCGAGTGCGACCTGCGCGTCCTGCACGAGGGCGGTTTTCGCGGCTGCCGCTTCAATTTCGTCCGCCATCTCGGCGGCGTTCCCGACAAGCGCGTGTTTGACCGCATCGTCGCAATGGTCACGCCGCTCGGCTGGCACGTCGACCTGCATTTCGATGCGATCGATCTGCCCGAATACGCCGACATGCTGACGAGGCTGCCGCTGAGCTACACCATCGACCATATGGGCCGGGTGAAGGCGGGGGACGGGCTCGACCAGCTGCCGTTCAAGATCCTGATCGAGCTGATGCAGCGCGATGACAAGTGCTGGGTGAAGATCTCCGGCTCGGAGCGGGTGTCCTCCGCCGGTCCGCCGTTCGCCGATGCGGTGCCGTTCGCGCGAGAGATCGTCGAGACCGCGCCGGATCGCGTCATCTGGGGCACGGACTGGCCGCATCCCAACGTCAAGGTGATGCCGAACGACGGCGATCTCGTCGATTTGATCCCGCTGTTCGCGCCGGAGCCGCATCTCCAGAGCAAGATTCTGGTCGACAATCCCGCACGCCTGTTCGGGTTCGAGCCGTGACGACGTCTTCGCGACCGACACGCTGCGCGGACATGCGCTGTGGACGCGTGCATACGAACGAAAAGGAGTAGCCCATGAAAACAGGCCTCATCGTCACCGCCCATCCCGGCGATTTCGTCTGGCGCGCCGGCGGCGCCATCGCGCTGCATGCGAAGAAGGGCTATCGGATGAAGATCGTGTGCCTGTCCTTCGGGGAGCGCGGCGAGAGCCAGTTCGCCTGGAAGGAGCAGGGCGCGACGCTGGAATCGGTCAAGGCCGGCCGCAAGGACGAAGCGGAGCGGGCAGCCAGGCTGCTGGGCGCCGAAATCGAGTTCTTCGATTGCGGTGACTATCCGCTGAAGCTCACCGAGGCGCATTTCGACCGTATGGTGGACATCTACCGCGAGCTCAATCCAAGCTTCGTGCTGACGCATGCGCTGGAAGACCCCTATAATTTCGACCATCCGAACGCGGCGCATTTCGCGCAGGAGACGCGTGTGGTCGCGCAGGCCATGGGCCACAAGCCCGGCGCGCCGTACAAATATTCGGCGCCGCCGGTGTTCCTGTTCGAGCCGCACCAGCCCGAGCAGTGTAACTACAAGCCCGACACCATTCTCAAGATCGACGAGGTCTGGAAGGAGAAATACGAGGCGTTCCAGATTCTCGCCGCGCAAAAACATCTCTGGGGCTATTACGAGCGCGTCGCGCTCAACCGCGGCATCCAGGGCAGCCGCAACACCGGCGTGCCCATGACCTATGGCGAGGCCTATCACCGCCTGTTTCCGACCGTCGCCGAGGAGTTGGCGTGACGCCGGTCCGCACCATCACGCTGAAGGCCGTGCTCGGCAGTCACCACCATGTGCAGGCGGTGAAGAGCGGGGAGCTCCGCTCCGACCTGTTCGATCTCGACTTCGCCGCGTACACGCCGACCAACACGGCGTTCAAGCCGATGGTGCGCGAGCAGGCCTTTGACGTCTGCGAGATGGCGATCGTCACCTATCTGATGGCGAAAGCGCACGGCAAGCCGCTGGTGCTGCTGCCGGCGACCATGCTCGGCCGCTTCCAGCATTCCTATGCTCTTTATAATCCGGCGCACGGAACGCTCGGGCCCACCGATCTCGAAGGCAAGCGCGTCGGCATCCGCTCCTTCACGACCACCACGGGCGCGTGGATCAGGGGCATCCTCGCCAACGATTACGGCCTCGATCTCGACAGGATTCGCTGGATCACTTTCGAGAATCCGCATGTGGCCGAATATGTCGACACCACCGAGCGCGCACCGAAGGACAAGAAGATCCTGCAGATGCTGCGCGACGGCGAGCTCGATGCCGTCCTGGGCGAGACCTCCGATGATCCCAGGCTGAAGCCGCTGTTTCCCGATCCGGCCGCGGAGGCCGCCCGATGGTATGCGCGGCGCGGCGTCGTGCCGGTCAATCATCTCGTGGTCGTGACCGAGAGCCTGGCGAAATCGCGCCCCGACGTGGTCGCTGGCGTTTATGATCTCTTGAAGCGGAGCAAGTCGCAGGCAGGGCTCGCAGCAACGCCGGACCTCGTTCCGTTCGGGATCGAGGCCAACCGAAAACCGCTCGAGCTGATCATCGACTACGCATTCCAGCAGGCGCTGATTCCGCGCCGCTATACTGTCGATGAGCTCTTCGACGAGACGACACGAGGACTGAACTGATGGCAGGTGATCCCAGGCGCTGGCAGATCGGGCTGGTCGGCTATGGCGAGGTCGGCAGGATTTTGGCCGAGGATTTGCGCCAGCAGGACATCAGAGTCTCAGCCTACGACATCAAGCTCGGCGGCGAGCAGGGCGCGCCGCTGCAGGAGCATGCGGCGAAATTCGGTGTCGCTCTTGCAACGTCCCACGCCGAGCTGACCGCGAAATCCGACTTCATCATCTCCGCCGTCACGGCGAGCCAGGCCGTGCCGGTCGCAAAGGCCTGTGTGGCAGCGATCAATCAGGGCACCTGGTTTCTCGATTTCAACTCGGCCTCTCCTGGCGCCAAGCAGCGCGCGGCGGCGCTGATCGACGGCGCCGCCGGGCGCTATGTCGAGGGCGCGGTGATGACCTCGGTGCCGCCTTATCGCATCAAGGTGCCTTTGCTGCTCGGCGGACCCGGCGCGAGGGAGCTCGAGCCGCTTCTGAATACGATCGGTTTCGCGGCCAAGGTCGCCAGCGATAAGCTCGGCGTGTCCTCCGCGGTGAAGATGTGCCGCAGCATCATGATCAAGGGCCTTGAGGCCATGGTCATCGAGAGCTTCACGACGGCGCGTGCCTATGGCGTCGAGGATGCGGTGCTGCCTTCGCTGGCGGAAACGTTCCCCGGGATCGATTGGGAGGAGCTGGGCGCCTATTGCTTCCAGCGCGTGATCGAGCACGGCCGCCGCCGGGCCGAGGAGGTGCGCGAGGTCGCCGAGACCGTGCGCGAGGCGGGGCTGACGCCGTGGTCGGCGCAAGGCACGGCCGAGCGGCAGGCCTGGATGGCCGATCTCGCCGATGAGGGGCTGTTCGGGTTGAGGGGCAGCAGCGAATTCGCCCGCAGTGCGGACTGGCGCACCGAGGCGGACCGGATCCTGGCGAAGATCAATCGGACGAAATAGTCAGCTCAGGACCGGGTCGCGGGATTCGAAGCTCCCGACCTGGTCACGCGCGCGTTCGATGAGGTCGATCAGATTGCGGGATTTACGGACGAGCTGCTCGGTGGCCGGCTGGGTGCGGAACTCCGCCAGCACGGCGCGAACGCACTTGCTGGCGGCATCGAGCGTCCAGAGCGTACGGTTCACGTCGGCCTGCGTCTGGATGGCCGAGATATCGAGACCCGAGAGAACGTGGCCGATGCCGTCCAGCCGCTTCCCCGCCGTATCGGTCGGCGTTTGGGCCTGGACGGAATCATCGATGCTGCTGAATGCGCTGAACAGACTCATACTTCCCCACTGAACGCAGATTGTCAGTGCACGTCGTAGTTACGGCGGCGCGGCCTGCCTCGCAATGCGTTGAGCTACGGTCCGGGATTCTACCGAACTCGGGTCGGCGCGGACCGGCGGTAAAATCGAACTGCCGTGGCCCCGCGGCCGATCAGGTTGTGCGCGCGATGCCCGAAATATCGGCCGTGAAACGCGCTCAGCTCTTGAACAGGGTCGGCCGCGGCCGTGCAAATGTCTGCCGGCCGCGCTTGAAGCCCATCAGGACGTCAGGCAGCTCGGCGATGGCGAATCGGTTGTCCTTGGTATCGAGCACGATCAGATCGGCGGGATTGCCGACCTCGATGCCGTAGTCGGCGAGGTTCATCAGCCGGGCCGGCAGCTCGGTCACGAGGTCCAGGCAGGTGTCGAAGTCGCGGACCGAGGCGTGCGCGACGTTGGCGTAGAAGTTCGCCATCCGCAGCAGCGAGGCATCGCCGAACGGCGTGAAGGGATTGAGCACGTTGTTGGTCGCGACCGAGCAGAGCACGCCGTCGCCGGCAAGCTTGTGGGCGAGGGTCAGCCCGCGCGGCGCGTTGTGCGTGGCCTCGCGCCCCATCAGATAGAGATCGGTCGCGGGCAGGACGGTGACCGCAACGCCTGACCTTGCCAGTTGCGCTGTGGCCGCCTTCATCCGTTCGGGGGGCAAGGCCGACAGTTTCGTGGCATGGCCGATCGCGACGCGTCCGCCGTAGCTGCGCCGCTCGGTCTGGCGGCAGACCTCGTCGAGATGCCACCAGGAGGGATCGAGATCGAAATCGAGATGGAGGTCGACGTCGATGTCGAATTCCTCAGCGAGATCGAAGATGCGCGCGAGATGGGCGTTCGGGTCGGTGTCCATGTAGGGACAACCGCCAATGACCTCGCCGCCTTCGCGCAGCGCCTGGACCAGCAGCTCCTCGGCTCCGGGATCGTTGGTGAGGCCTTCCTGCGGGAAGACGCAGAGCTCGAGATCGATCGCCCAGGCGTAATCGCGCTTCAGCGCCTTGACCGCCTCGAAGCCGCGGAGGCCGATGCGGGGGTCGATCTCGACATGCGTCCGCATGCGCGTCGTGCCGTTGACGATGGCGTGTTCGAGCACTCTGGCGCCGCGCGCGTAGACGTCCTCGATTGTGAAATCCTTCTTCATCCCGGCGACGGCGCGGATCGCCTCCGAGACGCTGCCGTGATCGTGGCCGCAGCGGCCGAGCAGGCAGGCCTTGTCGAGATGGATGTGGGTGTCGACGAAGCCGGGCAGGGCGAGGAGGCCGTCAACGTCGACCTCGGCGGCCTCGCAGGCCAGCTTTGGCGCGATCGCGGCGATGCGGCCGTCCTTCACCCCGATATCGACCGGTGCGGCGGAAGAGCGCAACAGCGCGTTGCGGAAGATCAGGTCGAAGGTGGCTTGGGTGGTCATGGCGTTGGATTCAGCCGTGGCAGCCTAGCGGAAGCCGTGGGGGCGGGCAGCTCCAGATTGTGTGCAATGCTGGGGCTGGATTGTCCAAAAATTGTGCATGCACTTTGAGGCCCGGATTGTAAGATAGCGGCATCCGGAGAGAATCCCGCGATGTCTACTGCCGCAAAAGCCGAAAGCCCGATGACCGACGCCGAGATTGTCGAAGCCTATCTCACCGCTTCGATGATACCGGATCCCGACGCCGCTGCGGCCTATATGAAGCCGGGCACGGTGATCACGTTCACGGGCGGGCGCGCGTTCGACCATCCGCGCGGGCCGACCGGCTTCAACGCGAAACGCTATCGCTGGGTCAAGAAGAAGATGGACCGGTTCGACGTCTGCCCGGGCACGGACGAGACCGTCGTCTACAGCGTCGGCACACTCTATGGCGAATGGATGGACGGCACGCCGTTCGAGGGCAACCGCTATGTCGATCGCTTCGTCGTGAGGGACGGGCAGATCGTGAAGATGGATGTCTGGAACGACAGCGCCGAGCGCATCCTCGTCCAGCGCGGCATCGAGGCCTAACTCCGTCGAGCCAGCTTCGGCAGCTTGATCACCCGATTGCTCGTCACCTCGTCCGCATAGGGTGCGAGGATGTCGAGCAGATCGCGGCCACGCTGCGGAGTGGGAGCGACCAGCGCACGATTGGCCACCGAATCCAGGTGATGATGCATCAATTCCATCACCTTGGCCGCATCGCCCTTGGCAAGCGCCGCGATGATGGCGCGGTGCTCGTTGATGGCGCATTCGGTGGAATGCGGCCGGCTGTACAGCGACAGCGTCAGGCAGCAGCGATAGGCGACCTCGCTGACATAGCGCACCAGAATCGGGCTGTTCGTCATATGGGCGAGCAGAATGTGGAATTCGGTCGCGAGCCGGATCGACACCGCATCCGTGCCGCCGCGGGCGCGATCCTCGGCATCGACATGGGCGTTCAGCTCGGCGATCTGCGCCTTGGTCAGCTTGCCCGCGAGCTGGCGCACGACGAGGCGTTCGAGCTCGATGCGGATGTCGAAGGCATCGCGCGCTTCCTGCCAGCTCGGCGTCGCCACCACGGCGATCCGGTTGCGGCGGAGCTCGACCAGGCCTTCGGCGGCGAGTTGACCTAGCGCATGGCGGGCAATGGTGCGGCTGACGCCGAAACGTTCGCCGAGCGCATCTTCCGGCAGCTTGGCGCCGGGCTCCAGCGCCTGCTCGATGATGGCGCGCCGGAGCGCGCGGCAGATCACGCTGACCTTGTCCGACGATTCCGAAGTCTTGCTGCTGGCGCGCGCCGCCATCGGCGAATCCCATGGGAGTGACATCTCTCTTTAGCACAGGCTCGCGCCGATTCAGCGCTCCAATTGCATGCAGTTTGGCCTCCTGACTGCCTAAATCGAATCCGGCGGTTTGGCGCGGGTTTCGGCTAGGCCTTTGATTTCGCGGGGCTCGATCGCTGGCATCCAGCTTGCATGCACTTTTTTCCGTGATGCGCATGCAACCCAACGCCCAGTTCGACGGCCAGCCCGTTCCCGAAGGCTCTGCGACGACCGCCATCGAGCTGTCGGAGGCCTCGGTGACCTTCGGGCGCGGCGACCGCGCCGTGCCTGCTTTGTCGAAGACCACGCTCAAGATCGCCGACGGCGAGTTTGTCGCATTGGTCGGCCCATCCGGGTGCGGCAAATCGACCATTTTGCGGCTGGTCAGCGGCCTGGTGCAGCCGACCAGCGGCGTCGTCATCGTCGGCGGCCGCGAGGTGGCGGCCCGGGCGATGCGGGTCGGCATGGCCTTCCAGAACCCGACCATGCTGCCGTGGATGACGATCGAGCGGAACATCATGCTGCCGCTGAAGATCGTCGAGCCGTTCCGCTCGAATTTCCGCAAGCTGCGCAAGACCCAATTCCGCGACAAGGCCAATGCCCTGCTGGAGCAGGTCGGCCTCAAGGGCTTCGGCAATCGCTATCCCTGGCAGCTCTCCGGCGGCATGCTCCAGCGCGCCAACCTTTGCCGCGCGCTGATCCACGAGCCGCGCATGCTGCTGCTCGACGAGCCCTTCGGCGCGCTCGACCAGTTCACCCGCGAGGAGCTATGGGCGATCCTCCAGAATCTCTGGATGACGCACAAGCCGACCGTGCTGCTGGTGACGCACGATCTGCGCGAGGCGGGCTTCCTTGCCAGCCGCATCTGCGTGATGAGCGCGCGCCCCGGCCGCATCCTCGACGACAGCCGCGTCGAATTCGCGAGGCCGCGCACGGTCGCGATGACGTTCGAGCCGGATTTCGTCGCGCTGAACCAGAAGCTGCGCGCCTTCATCGAGGATGCGCGCAGCGCCGCTGAGCAGGGGGCAGGCTGATGTTCGGGATCGATGTCAGGCAGAAAGCGTGGTCGGCGGGGCTGATCGTGCTGTTCTTCGTCGCCTGGGAGCTGTTTTGCCTGATGACCGGCATGTCCGATCTGGTGCTGCCGCGGCCCTCGCAGGTCTTCGTGACGCTGGTCCAGCGCTTCCCGGTGCTGTGGCCGCACATCGTGCAGACGCTCGCCACCACCATGCTCGGCTTCGTGCTTGGCGTCGCGCTCGGCGTCGCCCTCGGCGCGATCATCGGCGTGTCGAAGACGGCCTACGACACCTGCTATCCGCTGCTGATCGGCTTCTCCTCGATCCCCAAGGTCGCTGTGGTGCCGATCTTCGTGCTGTGGTTCGGCTCCGGCACGGTGCCGGCGGTACTGACCGCGCTGTCGATCTGCTTCTTCCCGATCGTCGTCAACATCGCGACCGGCCTTGCCACCACCGAGCCCGAGCTCGAGGACGTCTTGAAGGCGCTCGGCGCCAGCAAGCTCGACATCCTCTGGAATGTCGGTCTGCCGCGCACCATGCCGTTCTTCTTTGCTTCGCTGAAGGTTGCGATCTCCTATGCCTTCGTCGGCGCGGTGCTGTCGGAGACGGTCGCCTCCAACCGCGGCATCGGCAACGTCATGATGACCGCGTCCTCCAATTTCAACGTGCCGCTGGTGTTCGCGGGCTTGTTCGTGCTCGCCGGGCTCGGTGTCGCGCTCTACGTCGTGTTCTCGCTGATCGAAGGACAGGTCACCGGCTGGGCCACGCGCAAGAACGACGTGATCGCCACCTGATTTCTTGAACCGTCACGCAACGAAGCTGAGGAGGTCTCGATGTTGAGGAAGTTAACCGCCGCACTGCTTGGATTGGCGCTGTCCGCAGGCGCCGCCACCGCGCAGGAGACCACGATCAAGTTCACGCTAGGCTGGAAAACCCAGGGCAGCGACGCTGCCTTCTTCTATGCCAAGGACAACGGCTTCTTCAAAGAGGAAGGCCTCAACGTCGTCATCGATCAGGGCGAGGGCTCCGGCGCCACCGTCACGCGCGTGATGTCGGGCGCCTATGACGCCGGCTTCGGCGACGTCAACGCCATCATCCAGAACGCCTCGACCAAGCCGCAGGAGGCGCCCGTCATGGTCTACATGATGTGGAACCAGCCGCCGTTCGCCATCGTCGCCAAGAAGAGCAGCGGCATCAACACCATCAAGGATTTCGAAGGCCGCACGCTCGGCGGTGCGCAGGGCACGCCGACGACGCGCCTGTTGCCGGTGTTCACGCGCAAGAATAGTCTCGACGGTGAGAAGATCAAGATCTCCAACATGGCGCCGAACCTGCAGGAGCCGATGCTGATCAAGGGCGACATCGATGCGGCCCTCGTCTTCAACATCACCAGCTATTTCAATCTGGTGCTCAACCGCCAGGATCCGGACAAGGACTTCAAATGGTTCTCCTTCGGTGAATATGGCCTCGATCTCTATTCCAACGGCGTGATGGTCTCCCGCAAGCTGATCGCCTCGAATCCGAAGGCCGTCGCGGGCCTGGTGCGCGCCATCAACAAGGGTGCGATCGCGATCGCCAAGGACCAGAATGCCGGCATGAAGGCGGCGCTGAACTACGACAATCTCATCAACGCCGAGGTGGAGAAGCGCCGGCTGCAATATTCCTTCGAGAAGCTGATCGTCTCGCCGGAGATGAAGGAGATCGGCATCGGCGACATCAAGGACGACCGGATGACGCGCGCGATCGGCATCGTGGTCGAGGGCTATCAGCTCGCCCGTGCGCCGACGCCGGCGGAGGTGTTCTCGCGCGAATTCCTGCCGCCGCGCGCGGAGCGGGAGCTGGTGTACACTGCCAACTGAACTTGGAGGAACAGCCATGGCCACGGAGGTCTCGGCAACCAGCCTGTTCCGTGGCCCTGACCGTGGCGTCAGCGAGAACGTCGTGCTGCGGCACGACGACGGCGTCATCACCGAAATCTCGGAAGGAGCGGGGCCGGCGCCTCGCTCCTTCGTCATCCCAGCCTTCGTCAACGCCCATGATCATGCCCGTGCCACGCCGTCGTCCTTCGGTGCGGTCGGCATGCCCCTGGAAAGCTGGATTCTGCGCACCGCACTGGGCTCGCCGGTCGATCCCTATCTGACCGCCGCCTCGGCATTGGCCCGTTCCGCCAAGGCAGGCTGCGCGGCGATGATGGTCCATTACACGCGTCCGAGCGGGACGATGCCGCTGCTGGACGAGGCCAAGGCCATCGCGAAAGCCGCATCCGACGTCGGGATTCGCATGGCGTTTGCAATGGCGGTGCGCGACCAGAATCCCATCGTCTACGGTGATGCCGAGCCGGTGCTTTCAGGGCTTCCCGGGGACGATCGCAAGACGATCGAGGATCTCTTCGTTCGCGCGCCGCTGTCGCCGAAGGCCTATATCGAGCTGACCGACGCAATTGCCGCAGCCATCGCCGGACCGATGGTCGACGTGCAGCTCGGGCCGGCCGGTGTGCAATGGTGCTCGAAGCCGCTGCTGGAGGCCGTCGCGGAGAACTCCGCGCGGACCGGTCGCCGCATTCACATGCATCTGTTGGAAACAGTTTATCAGCGCGCCTGGGCCGACCAGCACTTTCCGGACATGGTGCGCTGGCTTCGCGAGGTCGGCTTTCTCTCCGAGCGGCTGACGCTGGCGCATTGCATTCACGCCCGTCCCGAAGAGCTCGAGATGATCGCGGCCTCCGGCGCGCGCATCGTCACCAATTTCAGCTCGAACATGCATCTGCGTTCGGGCCTCGCCCCGATCGCCGCCGCGCACAGATGCGGCTGCGCCATCACTGTGGGCGTCGACGGTCTGGCGCTGGACGAGGATGACGACATCCTGCGCGAGATGCGGCTGGTGCAGATGGTCCATGGCGGCCTCGGCTTCAAGGCGACATGGACGCCGGCCGAGATGTTTTCGCTCGCCATCCGCAACGGACGCCATGCGACCGGGGCGCCCGGGAATGGTGAGCTCTCGGCGGGCAATCCCGCCGATTACGTCGTGATCGATCTTGACCGGCTGGATCGAGACCAGATCATGTCGGTTGACCCGATGGCGCTGCTGTTCGCGCGCGGCAATGCGTCGCTGGTGAAGGAGGTGGTCGTCGCCGGCAGGACGATCGCGCGGGACGGGGTCTGCATGGGCGTCGACCTTCCGGCCATCGAGCGCGAATCGCGGGCGATGTACCGCGCCAATGTCGGCAAGCTCGACAGCTTCCGGCGGATGTGGCCGTCCCTGTCGGATCGGTTGAGCGGCTGGTTCGAGCAGCAGCTGACGTGCCAGTGAAGCAGCGTCCGTTTGGCCAGTATTGAAAAGCGCGATAGCTGGTAGTCGCTGTCCCGTCTGGCGGACGCTGCATGTGTCGGTTATCACCCCCCTCGCGATAAGGCCGACGACCCCATTGAGGAGCAACTGATGCGTCTACCCGTTCTTTTCCTTGCCCTGACAAGTCTTGCAGGCGCGGCGTCAGCCGAAGACCTCGCGGGCACGCTCCAGAAGATCAAGGAGACCAAGAAGATCACGCTGGGCTATCAGGAGGCCTCCGTCCCATTCAGCTATCTCGACGGCAACCAGAAGCCGGTCGGCTTTGCCATGGACATCTGCCTCCGTATCGTCGAAGCCGTGAAGAAGCAGCTCGGCATATCAGACATTTCGGTCGAGACTGTCGCGGTGACGTCCTCGAACCGGATTCCTTTGATGGTCAACGGCACGCTCGACCTGCATTGCTCGGCGACCACCAACAATGCCGACCGCCAGAAGCAGGTTGCCTTCACCAACACGCACTTCCTCAGCGCGACGCGGTTCGCGGCCAGGAAGGCGGCGAGCATCAAGACCATCGACGATCTCAAGGGCAAGGCGGTCACGGCGGTCGCGGGATCTGTGAACCTGACGCAGCTCGCCAAGGTCAACACCGAGCGCAATCTCGGCATCAACATCATGCCGGCCAAGGACCAGGCCGAGGCGTTCCTGCTGCTGGAGACCGACCGCGCCCAGGCCTATGCGCTCGACGACGTCCAGCTCGCGGTGGCGATCGCGCGGTCGAAGGAGCCGCAGGCTTACGTGATCAGCGAGGAGGCGTTCTCCAAGCCTGAGCCCTACGGCATCATGCTGCGGCGGGAGGATGCGCCGTTCAAGGCGCTCGCCGATCGCGCCACCGCGGAGCTTTATGCCAGCCCCGAGATCGAGGCGCTCTACAGGAAGTGGCTGCAATCGCCGACGCCGCCGAACGGCCTCAACTACAACGTCCCGATGTCATCAGCCTTGCGCAACGCCTTCAAGAAACCGAGCTCGAGCGCCGATCCTGACGTCTATGTGGTGAACTGAAGCGAAGGAAGAGCGCCTTTCTTAGGCGTTCGAGTATTTCTTCAGCTCGAGCCGCGCGATCTGGTTGCGATGGACCTCATCGGGTCCATCGGCAAGTCGCAGCAAGCGCGCGGTGGCGTAGGCCTGCGTCAGGCCGAAATCGTTCGAGGTGCCGCCGCCGCCATGGGCCTGAATGGCCCAGTCGATGATCTGACAGGCCATGTTGGGCACGGCGACCTTGATCATTGCGATCTCTGCCTTCGCCACCTTGTTGCCGACCGTGTCCATCGCATGGGCCGCGTTCAGCGTCAGTAGCCGCGCCTGCTCGATCATGATGCGCGCCTCCGCAATGCGCTCCTGCGTCACCGTCTGCTCCGAGACCGGCTTGCCGAAGGCGACCCGGCTCCGCACGCGGCGGCACATCTTCTCCAGCGTGCGTTCGGAAAGGCCGATCAGCCGCATGCAATGATGGATGCGGCCGGGCCCGAGACGGCCCTGCGCAATCTCGAAGCCGCGGCCCTCGCCGAGCAGCATGTTTTCCTTGGGCACGCGCACATTGGTGAACACTACTTCGGAGGCGCGGTCGGGCACGCCGTAGAAGCCGAACACGGGCAGGGGACGCTTGACCTCGATGCCCGGCGTGTCCATCGGCACCAGGATCATAGATTGCTGCTTGTGACGGTCGGGATTGTCGGGGTCGGTCTTGCCCATGAAGATGCAGATCTTGCAGCGAGGGTCGGTCGCGTTGGTGGTGTACCATTTGCGCCCGTTGATGACGTAATGGTGGCCGTCCCGTACGATCGAGCTCTCGATGTTGGTCGCATCGGATGATGCGACCGCCGGCTCGGTCATGGCGAAGCAGGAGCGGATTTCGCCCGCGAGCAGCGGCTTCAGCCAGCGCTCCTTGTCCTGCTCGCTGCCGTAACGCTCCAGCACCTCCATGTTGCCGGTGTCGGGCGCCGAGCAGTTGAAGACTTCAGGAGCAAGGTGCGAACGGCCCATCACCTCGCACAGTGGCGCGTATTCGAGATTGGAGAGGCCCGCGCCGTGATCGCTCTCGGGCAGAAACAGATTCCACAGCCCCTCCGCGCGCGCCAGCGGCTTAAGCGACCGGATAGACCTTCCACGGCCCGAGCTCTTCAGCCTCGCGGTAGAAGCGCTCCTCGTTCGGATAGATGTGCCGGTCCATGAAGCTTTCGAGCCTGCGCTTGAGCTCGACGACTTTCGGCGACATCGGATAGAGCATTTTCTGGTCTCCTTGATCGACGGCGAGCGGGTCACGCGACCCGGTACTCTTTGAACCTATCGCGCAGAGCGGATTTCAGCACCTTGCCGGTGCCGGTCATCGGGAATTCGTCGAGGAATTCGACGGCGTCCGGCAGCCACCAGCTCGCGATCTTCGGACGCATATGCTCGAGCAGCGCCTTGCCGTCGACGGTCGCGCCCTTCTTGCGGACGACGAGGAGCAGGGGGCGCTCCTGCCATTTCTCGTGGCTGATCGCGACGACGGCCGCTTGCAGCACGTCGGGGTGGGACAGGGCGATGTCCTCGAGCTGGATCGAGGAGATCCACTCGCCGCCGGACTTGATCACGTCCTTGGAACGGTCGGTCAGCGTGACGTGGCCTTGTGGGTCGATCACGGCCATGTCGCCGGTGATCAGCCAGCCGTCGCGGTCGAGGCCTTCGTCCAGCTTCATGTAGCCGGAGGCGACCCAGGGGCCACGGGCGCGCAGATGGCCGACGGTCTTGCCGTCGCGCGGCAGCTCGTTGCCGGCATCATCGACGATGCGCAAGGCGGTGCCGAAGCAGGCGCGGCCGGAGACCTGGCGCCGGTCGAATTTCTCCTTCTCGCTGAGATGCTCCGAGCCAGGCCGCAGCCCCGGCATCGAGCAGCCCAGCGCCTCGGTCATGCCCCAGGCCTGGATGTAATCGACATTGTACTCGCGCTTGAGCTTCTCCACCATCGCGCGCGGCGGGGCCGAGCCCGACGACAACGTCGCGCGCAAGGTCGAGAATCTGTTGCCGGTCCGCCCGAGCCAATCGAGCAGGATCAGCCAGAAACTCGGCACGCCCGCCGACAGCGTCACCTTCTCGCCTTCCAGCAATTCATAGAGCTTGTCCGGCTCGTAGTTGCGGCCGGGCAGCACGAGCTTCGATCCCGTATAGGGCGCTGTGAACGGCATGTTCCAGCCATTGCCGTGGAACAGCGGCGCCATCGGCATCATCACCTCGCGCACACCTTCGACATGTCCCGGCAGGAAGTCGAAGTTGCAGCAGGTCATGGTCTGCAGGATCGCGGCGCGGTGCGAATAGATCACGCCCTTTGGATTGCCCGTCGTGCCCGAGGTGTAGCAGATCGTGGAGGCGGACTTCTCGTCGAACTCCGGCCAGGCGAAGCCGGCATCGTTCTCGCGTCCCAGAAGCTCTTCGTAACAATGCACGTTCGCGAGCTTCGTCTCCGGCATCCGCTCGCGCGAGGACATCACGACATAGGCTTCGATCGTCGTTAGCTGCGGCGCGATCGCCTCCACGAGCGGCAGCGTGGCGCGATCGATGAAGAGCAGGCGGTCCTCGGCGTGGTTGATGATGTAGACGAGCTGCTCGGGAAAAAGCCTGGGATTGACCGTGTGCAGCACGTAGCCCATGCCCGGCGCGGCGTAGAACATCTCGAAATGCCGGTGTGTATTCCAGGCCAGCGTTCCGACGCGGTCGCCTTGCTTCATGCCGAGCCGCTTCAGCGCCAGCGCCATGCGCTTGATGCGCGGATGGGCGTCGGCGTAGGTGTAGCGATGGATGTCGCCCTCGATCTCGCGTGCGACGATCTCGGCTTCGCCATGATAATCGGCCGCATACTGGATCAGGCCGCTGATCAGCAGCGGCATGTCCATCATCAATCCCTGCATGGTCTCCCTCCGGATGGCCATGTCGTTGCATGGCATAGGCTCGTGATTTGCGCTCGAGGTTAGCGGAAGGTCACGCAGCGTTCACGCAAAAAACTATCAGCGTGATTGCATGCCGCGCTTTTTCGGCGCTAACGTGCGGTGAGCTGCCGACGAAGCAGCATGCGCGGGAGGAATCGAATGTCAGCGGAAAGACACAAGACCGATGCAAGCGGCGCTTCTACGGTCGATATTTCCGCCCTCCGTGCCCGTTATCGCGACGAGCGCGACCGCCGTCTGCGCGCCGAGGGCAAGGCGCAGTATGTCGAGGTTGCGGGCGAGTTCGGCCGTTATCTCGACGACCCCTGGGCCGATCCCGGATTTGCGCGCGCGGCCATCAACGAAGCGACCGAAGTGCTCATCGTCGGCGGTGGCTTCGGCGGCCTGCTGTGTGGCGCGCGATTGCGCGAGGCCGGCATCGCGGATTTTCGTATCGTGGAAAAGGCAGCCGACTTCGGCGGCACCTGGTACTGGAATCGTTATCCCGGCGCCGCCTGCGATACCGAGAGCTATATCTACCTGCCGTTGCTGGAAGAGACCGGTTACATGCCCGTGCGCAAATATGCCCGGGCGCCGGAGATTTACGAGCACTCGCGCCGCATCGGCCGTCATTTCGGGTTGTACGAGCGCGCGCTGTTTCAGACCGTCATCTCGCGGATGACATGGCGGGAGCAGGAAGCGCGGTGGCTGGTCGAGACCAACAGGGGCGACCAGATCCGAGCGCGCTTCGTCATCCTCGCCGGCGGTCCGCTCAGCCGTCCGAAGCTGCCGGGCATTGCCGGCATCGAGACGTTCAGAGGTCACAGCTTTCATACCAGCCGCTGGGATTACGGCTACACCGGCGGCAACGCGGATGGTGGCCTTACCGGTCTTGCCGGCAAGCGCGTCGGCATCATCGGCACCGGCGCCACCGCCGTGCAATGTGTGCCGCATCTCGGCCGCTCCGCCAAGGAGCTCTATGTGTTCCAGCGCACGCCGTCCGCAATCGGCGTTCGCGACGATCGTCCGACGGACCCGGCCTGGGCGCAGAGCCTCAAGCCAGGCTGGCAGCGCGAGCGCATGGACAATTTTACCGCCGTGATTTCAGGCGAGCCGTTCGAGCAGGACCTGGTGCAGGACGGCTGGACCGGCCTGCTCGGCGAAATCCTGCTGGCACCGCGCCGGCAAAAGCAGCCGGTGACCTCGATTGAGGAAGCGCTGAAGGTCATCGAGCAGGCCGACTACCGCAAGATGGAGGAGATCCGCGCGCGCGTCGACACCGTGGTCAAGGACGAGGCGACCGCGGCTGCGCTCAAGCCCTGGTACAAGGCGTTCTGCAAGCGGCCGTGCTTCCACGACGAATATCTGGACACCTTCAACCGTCCCAATGTGCATCTCGTCGATACCGGGGGGAAGGGCGTCGAACGCATCACCGAGAATGCCGTCGTCGCCGGCGGCAAGGCCTACGAACTCGACTGCCTGATCTATGCCAGCGGCTTCGAGGTCGGCACCGATTACGCGCGCCGAATGGGCTTCGAGGTCTATGGCCGCGACGGCATGAGCCTGTCCGAGCGCTGGCAGGACGGCGTCAAGACGCTGCACGGCTTCTACAGCCGCGGCTTTCCGAACTGCTTCCTGATCGTCACCGTGCAGGCCGGCCAGAGCGCCAATTTTCCGCACATCATCGACGAGCAGTCGCAGCACATCGCCTATGTCATCAAGCAGGCGCGCGAGCGCAACGCACGCACCCTGGAGCCGACGCTTGCGGCCGAGAACGCCTGGGTCGAGGAGGTCGTCAAGGCCGCGCTCGGTCGGCAGACCTATCTCGCCGAATGCACGCCGGGCTACTACAATAACGAAGGCGTGTTCGATCCGATCGCGGCAAGAAACAGCCAATATTGGCGCGGGCCGGTGGCATTCCTGCGGCTGCTCGACAAATGGCGCAAAGAGGGCAACCTGGAAGGCCTCGAATTGTCCTATGATCGGGCCATGGAGTCGGCGCATTCCAGCGGGTAAGATTGCGCCGCCGAGCGGTACAGGACAGGAGAGGTCGGGCATGATCAGGGGCAGGGCTGTTGCGGGAGCGGTTCTTGGCGCAATGACGCTGCTCGGTTGCCTGGCATCCTCCGCCGAGGCCGCGCAATGCGGCAGCTCGCCGGCCGGCTTCGAGGCCTGGAAGCGCGAGTTCAGCGCGGAGGCGCAGGGCAAGGGCATCGGCCCCACCGCGCTGTCGGCGCTGATGCAAACGAACTATGCCAGCGCCACGATCGCGGCCGACCGCGGCCAGCGCAGCTTCTCGCTGACGCTGGACCAGTTCCTGGCCAAGCGCGGCGCCACCACCATCGTCGCCAAGGGCCGGCAGCTCAAGCAGTCGCAGGCCGCCTTGTTCGCCTCGATCGAGCAGCGCTATGGCGTCCCGCCCGGGCCGCTGATCGCGATCTGGGGCATGGAGACCGGCTTCGGCAGCCAGCGCGGCAACCAGAACATGCTGTCGTCGATTGCGACCCTCGCCTATGACTGCCGCCGTCCCGAATTCTTCACCGACCAGCTCTATGCCGCCCTGAAGCTGATCGACCGCGGTACGCTGTCGGGATCGACCCGCGGCTCCATGCATGGCGAGGTCGGCCAGACCCAGTTCATGCCCAAGAGCATTCTGGCCTACGGCACCGGCAATCTCGAAGTTGCGGCCAATGCGCTGAACTCGACCGCGAATTTCCTCAAAGCCCATGGTTGGCGTGCGGGAGCCGGATACCAGCCGGGCGAGCCCAATTTTGCTGCCATCGAGGCTTGGAATGCCGCTGGTGTCTATCAGAAGGCGATCGCGCTGATGGGCCGGCAGATCGACGAGGGCGGGAGTGCCGCGGCCTCACGCTGAGCTCTTGCTCAGCGACGTGTGATGCGACGGCGAGAGAAAGTTGTTGCCTTCTGGAACCGACGGCACGAGGTTTGCTTTGATCAAGTTCAGGGCTGGGCATGAGGAGACTCAACATGGCTACCCAGATCGTGATGGACCAAACTGGCGATACGCGCCACGAGTTTGATCCTGGCAATGCCGAAGCGCTGGCGCGAGCCGAACGGCGCTTTCGTGAGCTGACCGGAGCGGGCTTCACCGCCGCGCTTCGAACCGGACCCGGCGAAGTGACCCGGATCCGATCGTTCGATCCGACCGCGCAGGAAACGCTGTTCTATCCCCGCCTGGTCGGCGGTTGAACTGAGCTGCTCATGATCGCGGCAGTTTGGCTCCGCGCGCCGGCGCGTGCGCGCCTGCATGCGCTGCGTGAACTCTATCGCCGCTTCTTCGGCGAGAACACGCCGGATGCGCGCGGCCGCCGGCTTCTGGCCGAATGGCTGTCACCGGCGCAGCGCGCGCAATTCGAGCAATTTCGGTATTTCGATGTCGTCGGTTGCGACACCGGCCGGACCTATCGCATCCACTACGGCACAGCCGCCAACGTCCACGAGGTCGATAGCGAGGGGCGCGCCACGATGGGGTGGTGCTTCGTCCCGTCAGGCTTCCTGGTACCGGGCGATGTGATGTTGGCGCAGAAGATCGCGCTCGAGACGGACGAGAGGGGGGCGCTTGCGCTCGCCAACCGGTTTCCGCCGGCGACGCATTCCGAGCACTTCTACCGGCGACCTTTCTAGAGCATGATCCGGAGGAAAAGTGCGGAGCGGTATTCCAAAAAGATCATGCTCAAACAACAACCTAAAGCGCGATGACGATTTATCCTAATCGCATCGCGCTTTAGCGTCAGAACGGTCAGGAATGGGTAGTGCGGTAAGCGTCGAACGCATGCGCCGCGAAGACGCCGATGCTGCACAGCGCGAGCAGGGCTGAGATCAGCTCGATCATAGCTCGTCCTCCTGCAGCGGCTGGGAAACGAGGTTCTGGCAGCACGAATATTCGTAGATCAGGTCGAGGATGAACTGCATGGTGGCCGTCCCTGTATTTATTTTGACAACTACTTAAGCCGCCATCTGTTTCAGGCGTGTTTCGTCGCATCGGGAAAGGGGTTTCGTCAGGAACCTTGCGCTGGTTTGTGCGCTGCGGGCCCGCTATATCCCTCATGGCTCAGTCGATTTTGAGCCGTCTCTTCGGGAGCGGCACGTCATTTTGCGAGGCAAAATCATGGCGCAGGTCGAGTGGTTCGACGATCTCACCATCGGAATGCAGTTCAAATCCCCCGAAGTCGTGGTCACCGAGGCCGACATCAAGCGCTTTGCCGCCGAGTTCGATCCGCAGCCGATGCATCTCGACCACGAGGCGGCGAAGCAGACCCTGTTCAAGGGGCTTGCCGCCTCGGGATGGCACACCGCCGCGATCGCGATGAACCTTGCGATCCAGACCCGTCCGTTCGGCCCGCATCCGCTGATCGGCGCCGGTGTGGACGGCCTGCGCTGGACCATGCCGGTGCGGCCCAACGACCGCCTGCATCTGGTCGGCGAGGTCATGAGCCTGACGCCGTCGAAATCGAAGCCGCAAGGCATCGCGCTGGTGAAATGGACCATGTTCAACCAGAACGGCGAGGAGGTTTACACCTTCACTCCGATCGCGATCGTGCCACGGCGGGGATAGGACGGCCGCCGGCCGTTCGCCTCGCCCTCTTGCGAGCCGCCGGGAGAGGTGGTCATCTCGGCGCGGGGAACGCGCTGGAGGCCGACATGAAACGATCTCTTCTTGCCGCCGGAATTCTCGCTTGCGTCTTGAGCGCAACCGCCTCGAGCTCGAGGCCCGCGCTTGCGCAACAATCCAAAGTCGGCGACTGGACCATCGAGAAGCGGGCGCAGGACACCCATTGCAATGCCAGCCGCGGCTACAAGGACAAGGATGACGAGAACCGCGACTACGTCATCGTGATCACCTATTCGGAGCAGGCGATCGTGATCGTGATGATCTACGACGGTTGGGAATGGGACAAGGTCGGCGAGATCCTCCGGGCCGATGTCGGCACCGACGATGCCGACATCATGAAGAAGGCCAAGTGGGAGGTCATGGACAAGACCACGGTGCGCGGCATCTTCGCCTACGACCAGTCGATCATGGACCGCCTCGCAAAGGCTAAGCGCCTCACGCTCGACTTCGAGGACGACGAGGATGACAGCATCGAGATGCAGATCCCGCGGGCCGGCGAGGCGCTGGCGGCGCTGAAATTCTGCGAGGAGAACCGGAAATGATGGTCCCGCCGGGGGCGTGCCGCGGCGGGACGCTGTTCACTCGGCAGGCCCCTGGACCGGCGCTGCGCTGATGTCACTGCCGTGATGAACCAGCGGCTTCATGCCCGTGACGGTTCTGAGCAGCACATAGAACACCGGCGTCAGGAACAGGCCGAACACGGTGACACCGATCATGCCCGAGAACACGGCAACGCCCATCGCGCGCCGCATCTCCGAGCCCGCGCCGGTCGAGAGCACCAGCGGCAGCACGCCCATGATGAACGCCATCGACGTCATCAGGATCGGGCGTAGCCGCAAGCGGCTGGCTTCGATCGCAGCCCGGATCGGCGTGCGCCCGGCGAATTCGAGCTCGCGCGCGAATTCGACGATCAGGATCGCGTTCTTGGCGGAGAGGCCGACCAGCACGATGAGGCCGATCTGGGTGAAGACGTTGTTGTCGCCCTTGGAGATCCAGACGCCGAACATTGCGGCGAGCAAGCCCATCGGCACGATCATGATGATCGATAGCGGCAGGGTCAGGCTCTCATAGAGCGCGGCCAGCACCAGGAACACCAGCAGGATCGCCAGCGGAAACACCCAGATGCCGGAATTGCCGGCGATGAACTCCTGATAGGTCAGGTCGGTCCATTCGAAGGCAAAGCCCGGCGGCAGCACCTCCGCCGCGATCCGCGTCGCCGCTTCCTGCGCCTGGCCCGATGAAAAGCCCGGCGCGGCCGCCGCGTTGATGTCGGACGAGAGGAAGCCATTGTAGCGGATCGCGCGCTCCGGTCCCGCGCTCTGGCGGATGTTGAGCAGCGCCGACAATGGCACCATGTCGCCGGACGACGAGCGCACCTTCAACTGCCTGATGTCGTCGGCGCGGGCGCGGAACGGTGCGTCGGCCTGGACGCGGACGGAATAGGTGCGGCCGAACTTGTTGAAGTCGTTGACGTAGTAGGAGCCGAGGTAGATTTGCAGCGTGTTGAACACCTCAGTCACGGGCACGCCCAGCTGCAGCGCCTTGGTGCGGTCGATGTCGGCGAACAGCTGCGGCACGTTGACCTGGAAGCTGGAGAACACGCCGGCGATCTCCGGCGCCTTCTGCATCGCCGCGATGAAGGCGTTGGTGGCCTCATTCAGGGCGTCATAGCCGAGACCGGCGCGGTCCTCGATCTGCAGCTTGAAGCCGCCGATGGTGCCGAGGCCGTTGACCGGCGGCGGCGGGAACATGGCGATGAAGGCTTCCTGGATGCCGGCATATTTCTTGTTCAGCTCGGCCGCGATCGCAGGGCCGCTGAGCGAGGAATCCTTGCGCTCGTCGAACGGCTTCAGCGTCGAGAACACGATGCCGGCATTGGATGAGTTGGTGAAGCCGGAGATCGACAGGCCCGGGAAGGCTACCGAGCTCTCGACACCGGGCTGGGTCAGCGCGATGTCGCTCATCCTGCGGATCACCTCTTCGCTGCGGTCGAGCGTGGCGCCATCGGGCAGGCGAGCGAAGCCGACCAGATATTGCTTGTCCTGGCCCGGCACGAATCCACCAGGCACCTGCTGGAACAGAAATGCGGTGAGGCCGACGAGGACCACATAAAGGCCCATCATCGCGGACTTACGCGAGATCACCTTGCCGACGCTGCCGCTGTAGTTCTCCGAAGACCGCGTGAACGCCTTGTTGAACCCGCGGAAGAACCAGCCGAGGCTCTTCTCCATGATCAGCGTCAGCCGGTCCTTCGGCTCGTTGTGGCCCTTGAGCAGCAGCGCCGACAACGCCGGAGACAGCGTCAGCGAATTGATGGCGGAGATCACCGTCGAAATCGCGATCGTCAGCGCGAACTGCTTGTAGAACTGCCCGGTGAGGCCGGAGATGAAGGCGAGCGGCACGAACACGGCGATCAGCACCAGCGCGATCGCGATGATCGGGCCCGAGACCTCGCGCATGGCCTGATAGGTGGCATCGCGCGGCGACAGCCCGGACTCGATGTTGCGCTCGACGTTCTCGACCACGACGATGGCGTCGTCGACGACAATGCCTATGGCGAGCACGAGTCCGAACAGGGTGAGCGCGTTGATCGAGAAGCCGAACACGTGCATCACGGCGAAGGTGCCGACGATCGACACCGGCACGGCCAGCAGGGGGATGATCGAGGCCCGCCAGGTCTGAAGGAACAGGATCACCACCAGCACCACGAGAGCGATGGCTTCCAACAGCGTGTGGATGACGGCTTCAATCGAGGAGCGAACGAACTGAGTCGGGTCGTAGACGATCTGGTAGGACACGCCCTCCGGCATGTTCTTCTTGATCTCCGCCATGGTGGCGCGGACGTTGTCGGAGATCTGCAGCGCGTTGGAGCCCGGCGCCTGGGAGATCGGGATTGCCACCGCATGCTTGTTGTCGAGCAGCGAGCGCAGGCCGTATTCGGACGCGCCGAGCTCGATGCGCGCGACATCGCGCAGACGAACGACCTCGCCGCGCGTGCCGGTCTTGACCACGATGTCGCCGAACTGCTCCTCGTTGGCGAGCCGGCCTTCGGCATTGACCGAGAGCTGGAGATCGATGCCTTTGACGTTCGGAGAGGAGCCGACCACGCCGGCGGCGGCCTCGACGTTCTGCGCCTGGATGGCGCGCACGATGTCGCTTGCGGTCAGGCCGTGCTCGGCCGCCTTCTGCGGATCGACCCAGACCCGCATCGAATAGTCGCCGGCGCCATAGAGCTGGACGTCGCCGACGCCGTCGATCCGCGCCAGCCGGTCCTTGACGTTGAGCACGGCATAGTTGCGCAAGTACGTCATGTCGTAGCGGCCGTTCGGCGACAACAGATGCACCACCATGGTGAGGTCGGGCGAGGACTTCTTGGTGATGATGCCGAGCTGGCGCACCACTGCCGGCAGGCGCGGCTCGGCCTGCTGCACGCGGTTCTGCACCAGCTGCGTCGCCTTGTCGGGATCGGTGCCGAGCCGGAACGTCACCGTCAGCGTCATCGCGCCGTCGGTGGTCGCCTGGCTCGACATGTAGAGCATGTTCTCGACGCCGTTGATCTGCTCCTCGATCGGGGTCGCCACTGTCTCCGCGATAACCTTGGGGTTGGCGCCGGGATAGGTCGCGCGCACCACGACGGAGGGCGGCACGACGTCCGGATATTCCGAGATCGGCATCGCGAACAGCGAGATCAGGCCGGCAAGGAAGATCAGGACCGACAGCACGCCGGCGAAAATCGGACGATCGATGAAGAACTTTGACAGATTCATGGCCTTGCCCCTGGGCGATATCCTGATGTTCTCCGAGACCTCCACTCGTCATTCCGGGGCGCGCGAAGCGCGAACCCGGAATCCAGAGGTGATGTGTTCGGAGTTTCGTACGCTCGAGATCCCGGGTTCGCGCGATGCGCGCCCCGGGATGACGGGGTGCATTAACGCTGCACCACGTCCTGGTTGCTGTGGTTCGACGCCTGCTGCGGCCCCCGTGCACCCATCGCCGCCACCTCCGTCTTGAGGAGGGCTCCCGGACGTACGCGTTGCAGACCATTGACGACGATGCGGTCGCCGGACTTCAGGCCCGAGGTGACGATGCGAAGCCCATCGACGGCGCCGCCGAGCGTGACCGGCCGGTAGACGGCGCGGCTGTCGTCGCCGACTGCCATCACGAACTTCTTGTCCTGGTCGGTGCCGATCGCGCGCTCGTCGATCATCACCAGCGCCTGTTGCTTCGGCTGGCCCATGCGCACGCGCGCGAACTGGCCGGGGATGAGACGCCCATCGTCGTTGCGGAACACCGCGCGGACACGGATGGTGCCGCTCTGGCCGTTGACCTGGTTGTCGATCAGCTGGATGTTGCCCTTCGCGGACAGGCCGCCCGAGGTCGTCATCTCGACCGGGATCTGGTCGAGCTTGCCGCGTTGGCCGGAAGCATCGGCGATCGAGTTCAGCGCACGCAGCACCACCTCTTCGTCCGCATCGAACGAGGCGTAGATCGGATTGACCGAGACCAGCGAGGTCAACACCGGCGAGGCGGTGCCGGCGGCGACGAGATTGCCGACGGTGACCTCGATCTTGCCGACGCGGCCATCCACGGGGGCGCGCACTTCGGTGTAGTCGAGATTGAGCTTTGCGGTCTGCAGCGTCGCCTCGGCCGCCTTGACGTTGGCGATTGCTTCGCGATTGGCGTTGTCGCGCTGGTCGTAGTCCCGCCGGGTGACCACGGCGTTGCCGACGAGCTGTGCGCCACGCTCGAGCTCGCTTTGGGTGAAGACGACGCGCGCTTTGGCGGCCTCGAGCTGGGCGGCAGCTTTGTCGACCTCGGCAGCATAGGGGGCGGGATCAATCTTGAACAGCACGTCGCCGGCCTTCACCAGCGCTCCCTCGGTGAAGTTCGCCGACATGATCGCACCCGCAACGCGGGGGCGGAGCTCGACACGGTTGATCGCCTCGAGCCGGCCGGAGAAATCGTCCCACAGCACGGTCTGCCGCGGCTCGATCATCGCGACGGTGACGGAAACAGCTTGCTCGGCCGCTGCCGCCGGTGCGGTCGCTTGCGCCGCATGAAAATAGCGGCCGGTCACGATCGAGCCGGCCGCGGCGAGGGCGCCCACGATGGCGACGCCGCCCAGAAGGCGGCGGAAATGGCCGGTACGGGAGGTATTTTGGGAGGGATGCATTTGCGCGCTCCAGATATGTAGTGTTCACTACAGATGTGGAGCTGGATACCGCAGTGCAAGATACTTATGTACCAATCACTAAGAAAATTGTACGCCGATACCGCGACGATTGGAAGACACAAGAAAAAGAAAGCTAGAACAAATAGATAGGATCCGGCGTTAGGCTGAGACAGCACGCCGAATCCGAGGAGACAGGCACATGGGCATGGGACGCCCCCGCGAATTCGACGCCGAAACGGCGTTGGACCAGGCGATGGAAGTGTTTTGGCGCCATGGCTATGAGGGCGCGACCATTGCCCAGCTCACGGAGGCCATGGGCATCAATCCGCCCAGTCTCTACGCCTGCTTCGGCAACAAGGAAGGCCTGCTGAAGGCTGCGCTCGACCGCTACACCACGCTGCGCAACATCTGGATGGACGAGGTGGTCGCAGCGCCCACCGCTCGCGAGGTGGCGGAGCGGATGCTGATGGGCATCGCCGACAAGCAGACCGATCCCGCCAATCCGCCCGGCTGCCTGCTCGTGCAGGGCGGCATCGCCTGCGGCACCGGCTCCGAGAACGTCCCGTTCGAGCTCGCCGCGCGCCGCGCCCAGAACGAGGACCAGCTCCGCGACCGCTTCATCCGCGCCAAGGCGGAGGGCGATCTCAAGGAGAGCGCCGATCCGGCCGCGCTCGCGCGCTATATCTCGGCGGTGTCGGTCGGCATGGGCGTGATGGCATCTTCGGGCGCGGATCGTGAAGCGCTGCGGCAGGTCGCTGATGTCGCCGTGCAGGCGGTCGCGGCGCAGTCGGCGGAGCCACGATCTGCCCGCTCGGGAGCGCGATAGATCACAAGGCCGCTTAGCTCAGGTCGTGCAGGTCCTTTCCAAGCGGCGGTGTCAGACGAAAGTTCGAGAACACGACTTCCAGTCCCGCCCGCTCGGGCGTGCAGGCCATCGGGCCCACAAGATAGGAGCTTGCTGCCGGAAACGGCGCTAGCCGCATGAGAGGCCAGGTCTTGCCATCGGCCGAGACTTGTAGACGAAGGACGCCGTCGGCGACGGTTGCGCGGACCCAGAAGTCTCCGGCATCATGCTCATAGGGTGCCGTTGCCCAGTCCGATCGCCCGTCGGTTAGCACGCTTGCAAGCATGGCGCGGCCGTCCGACAGTTCGATGCCGGCCTTGACCCAATGTCGCGCGTCGATGCGCACCATGATGCCCGCCTGATCGTAGAGCGCCTGGAAGTCGCCCTGTACACGTAAGCTGGCGGTGAATGCCTCGCCGGTTGGAAAGCCCAGGAAATGCCCGCTGTCACGATTAAAGCGGTAGTGGGTTTCTCGCCAGAAATCGGTGCCTTTTTCCGTCACGACCTGGAGGCGATCGTCCTCTGCCGTCCATCGTTTCGGTTCGTTCAACCACACGCCGTCACTTCTGAGGAGAGTCATTTCCAACCTCGATTGCCGATGCCTGCCGTGGCTCGATCCATCTGCCGGACAAGCATGGCCTCGTGCAAACTGCGATCGGGCGCGTGCATAGAGTTCAGCCTCGCGCCATCGACAGTGGTGCCGATTTCGAGGCCGGCTCACGTTTCATAGCAGCCATGGCTTCCGACCGGTTAACGGCGTCGGCGCGAGTTGCGGATTCACGATCGGCGATCATGCAACTTTGCGCCTGTTCTGCCCGACGTGTCAAACGGCCTTCGCCGGCAGGACCCGCACCATGCGGCGCGAAATTCTTCAATCATTCGTACTGTGCATGGGGTTGTTTTCGCATTTTTGTTTGAGCGTGCCCGGAGCCTGATCATCCAGCGCCGCGAACCGTATCGATACGGGAACCTCTAAGAGTTTTTACATACAGTTCTGGCACGTTCCGCGCGTCAAGACCGGCAACCTGCGTCGTCGCCTCTCATTGCGCGCACGAAAAGATAGGACCCGCGGGCATCGAGGGGGCGTAAGCCATGACTGCACTTGCTTCGGACGCCGGTCGCGCCAGGAGTGGGATCGTGCCGATCCTGTTGTGCGTCGTGCCGTTCAGCCAGATTCCGCTCGATGCCTATACGCCGGGCCTGCCACAGATGGTGGTGGATCTCACAGCTGACGCGGCGTCGATGCAAAACACCGTCACCGCTTACATGCTCGGCATGTCTCTGGCGCTGGTGCCGGTCGGTATCGCCTCGGACACCCTTGGCCGCCGAAACGTGCTGCTCGCGGGGCTGTCGGTGCTGATCGCGATGAGCATCGCCTGTGCGCTCGCCACAAGGGCCTCGCTGCTACTTGGCTTGCGCTTCCTGCAAGGCATCGGCGGCTGCACTTGTCTCGTCGTCGCCTATGCGGTCGCAGCTGATTGTTTCCGCGGCCGCGAGCTCACCGCGATCTCCGGCCTGTTAGGTGCCGCCTGGGGCCTTGCGCCGGTGCTGGCGCCGGCGGCCGGTGGCTTCATCGTCGAGCTGACCTCGTGGCGCGGCGTCTTCGTCGTCGTTGCCATCGCTGCGGCGATCGTCGCCGTGATCGTCGCGTTTCTTCTGCCCGAAACATTGCCGGCAGAGCGGCGCGCGCCGTTCGATCCGCGCCGCACTGCCGGTATCTTGCACGATGCGCTGGTCCGCCCGGGCTTCCTCGCCTTCGTGCTGGTCTTTGCCGCGGCGGCCAGCGCGCAGCTGGCGTTCGGCGTCGTTGCGCCGTTCTTCTACCAGACCGGTCTCGGCTATTCGGCGGCCATCTACGGCCTCGTCGCACTCGGGCTTGGCGGGGTCAATCTCGCCGGCGAGCTCGGCTGCGCGCATTTCGCACGCTTCATGCCGGCGCGCTTGCTGGGCTTCGGCGCCTTCGCGCTGTTCCTCGCCGGTGCGGTGGTCCTGACCGTGACGGGCATGACCCTCGGCCTCGATTTTGCGTCGATCGCGATCGGCGGCGCGCTGGTGCTCGGCGGCTGCGGCGTGCTGTGCCCGATGATGTACGGCATGGCGCTTGGCCTGTTCGAACGCGACCACGGGCTGGTTGGCGGCCTCATCAGCGCGCTCTGCTATCTCGCCGTGAGCGGTGCCATGGCGATCACGGCGGTGTTGCCCGAAGCGACGCAGGCGCCGATCGGATGGCTCTATCTCGGCCTCTGCGCCATTGCGGGGACGCTGCTCGCGATCTCGCTGCCCTCGGCGCGGCAAGCGACACACAGTTAAATAAGGAACCAAATCATGACCACGGTCGGAATTCGCGGCACGTTCTTCGATTTCGTCGACGATCCCTGGAAGCACGTCGGCAACGAGCCGGCCGCCGCGCGCTTTCACCAGGATGGCCTCATGGTCGTCACTGACGGCGTGATCAAGGCGTTCGGTCCTTATGACAGGATTGCCGCCGCCCATCCGGGCGTCGAGGTCACCCACATCAAGGACCGCATCATCCTTCCCGGCTTCATCGACGGCCACATCCATCTGCCGCAGACGCGCGTGTTAGGGGCCTATGGCGAGCAGCTCCTGCCGTGGCTCCAGAAATGGGTCTACCCGGAAGAGCTCAAATACCGGGATCGCGATTACGCGCGCGAGGGCGTGAAGCGTTTCCTCGATGCGCTGCTCGCCTCAGGCACCACCACCTGCCAGGCCTTCACGAGCTCCTCGCCCGTTTCGACCGAGGAGTTGTTCGAGGAAGCGAGCAGGCGCAACATGCGCGTCATCGCGGGCCTCACCGGAATCGATCGCAACGCGCCGGCCGATTTCATCGATACACCGGAGAATTTCTATCGCGACAGCAAGCGGCTGATCGCGCAGTACCACAACAAGGGCCGCAATCTCTACGCCATCACGCCGCGCTTCGCCTTTGGTGCCTCGCCGGAGCTGCTGAAGGCGTGTCAGCGCCTCAAGCACGAGCATCCGGATTGCTGGGTCAACACTCACATCTCCGAGAATCCGGCCGAATGCAGCGGCGTGCTTGTCGAGCATCCGGACTGCCAGGACTACCTCGGCATCTACGAGAAGTTCGACCTGGTCGGTCCGAAATTCTCCGGCGGCCACGGCGTCTATCTCTCCAACAACGAGTTCCGCCGCATGTCGAAGAAGGGCGCGGCGGTGGTGTTCTGCCCGTGCTCGAACCTGTTCCTCGGCAGCGGCCTGTTCCGCCTCGGACGGGCTACCGATCCCGAGCATCGCGTCAAGATGTCGTTCGGCACCGATGTCGGCGGCGGCAACCGCTTCTCGATGATCTCCGTGCTCGACGACGCCTACAAGGTCGGCATGTGCAACAACACGCTGCTCGACGGCAGCATCGATCCCGCGCGCAAGGACCTCGCGGAAGCCGAGCGCAACAAGCTCTCGCCCTATCGCGGCTTCTGGTCGATTACGCTCGGCGGTGCCGAAGGCCTCTACATCGACGACAAGCTCGGCAATTTCGAGCCCGGCAAGGAGGCCGATTTCGTCGCGCTCGATCCGAACGGCGGGCAGGTCGCGCAAGCGTGGCATCAATCGCTGATCGCCGACGGCGCCGCCCCGCGCACGATGGACGAGGCCGCGAGCATGCTGTTCGCCGTCATGATGGTCGGCGACGATCGCTGCGTCGACGAGACCTGGGTGATGGGCAAGCGTCTCTACAAGAAAGGCTGAGGCGGACCGCTGCCAATGAGCGCATCTCCTGAAACAGCCGGCCAGCCGGTCGCTCTCGTCATTCAGCGGCGCATCGCCGACGACGGCTTTGCTGCGTTCGCCCGGTGGAACGGTGAGGTCGGCGAGGCGCTCAAGGTCTGGCCAGGCTTTCTCGGCCTTGAGGTGGTGCCGCCGCAACCGCCGGCGCATGTGGACTGGGTGACGATCCTGCGTTTCGCGAGCCCGGCTGCGGCACGTGCCTGGCTGCAGAGCGAGGTGCGGGCGAAGTTGATCGCGGAGGTGCAGCGCTTCTTCGTCGGTTCGGAGGACGTCCATATCCTGCCCGACACCGGCGTCCCGCGCGACAGCGCAGTCTCGGCCGTCATCTCATTCAAAGTCCCTGATGGGCTCGAGGACGCGTTCCTGAAATGGCAGCAGCGCATCCAGGCCGCGGAGGCCGAGTTCAAGGGATTTCTGCGGCACAAGATCGAGCGGCCGATTCCGGGCCTGCACGACGAATGGATCATCATCCTGTCTTTCGACAGCGACGCCAATCTCAATGCCTGGCTCGACTCGCCGTTACGGCAGACGTTGCTGAAGGAGGGCGAGCGCTTCAATGCCGGAATGCACGTGAGGCGGGCGAGCTACGGCTTCAATTTCTGGTTCCCGGCCGGCAAGACGTCGGCCCCGGAGCAAGGGCCCGGTTTCATCTGGAAGAGCAACCTGATCGTTCTCCTGGTGCTTTATCCCGTGGTCTACCTCTGGGGCTATTTCATCAGCGCGCCCCTGATCGACAGAAACGGCGTGCCGGTCTGGCTGTCGCTGTTCCTCGGCAATCTCGTCAGCACCCAGCTACTCGGCTGGTGGCTGGTGCCCGCCGCCTTCAAGGCGCTCGACTGGTGGGTGACGCCGAAGGCGACGCTCGGTCGCCAGATCGCCGGCTTCGTGCTGCTTGCCGTGCTCTATGCCGCGTCGATGGCCCTGTACGCGCTGCTGCTCGCGTGGCATTGGGGACGGTGAGACCGCCAACCTATTGACGCGGAGAAGGGCGGTCGCTGGATATCGACGACCATGTTCGCCCTGACGTTTCTCGGGACATCGGCGAGCGTTCCCTCGGCGGAGCGCAACCATCCGGCGCTCCTCGTGGAAGCCGCAGGCAAGCGCGTCCTCGTTGATTGCGGCGAGGGCACGCAGCGCCAGCTGCTGCGCAGCGGCGCCGGCTTCCGGCGGCTCGACCGCATCCTGCTCACCCACGCCCATCTCGACCACGTGCTCGGCATCCCCGGATTGTTCTCGACGCTCGGCTTGCGGCAGACGTCCGAGATAATGACCGTTCACGGCGGCGCGGGCACGCTCGACCTCGTCACCCGCATGCTCGCCGGCCTGTGGGGCGCGGGCAGGGCGCCGATCGCCGTCCAGTTCGAAGCGCTGACCGAGGGACGAGCTATCGATACCGGTGAATTCGCCGTTGACTGTTTTCCGGTCCGCCACCGCGACACCGACAGCTTCGGCTTCATCTTCCAAAGCCCCGCGCGCCGTCATCTGCGGCCTGATCGCCTCATCGCGCTCGGTGTCCCCGACGGTCCGTTGCGCGGCGAGTTGGCCGCCGGCCGACCGATCGTGGTTGCCGACCGAACCATCGATCCGGAAGAGGTCCTGGGTCCTGTGAGCGGCGGCAGCAAGCTCGTCGTGATCGGCGACACCGAGACCACCGAGGGGTTGTCGCAATACGTCGCCGGCGCCGACATGCTGGTGATCGAGGCGACGTTCCTCGATCGCGACGCGCCGACCGCGCGGAATTACGGCCATCTCACCGCGGCAGAAGCGGCCTCCTTTGCCGCCGCGAACGAGGTCGGACAGCTCGTGCTGACGCATATGTCGGGGCGCTACGAAGACGCAGAGATTCTCGCCGAGGCGGCAGAAATCTTCCCGAACACCCGGATCGCCGCAGACTTCGACCACATCGTCGTCTGATCAAACGCGCCCTGACCCGATCCGTCCACCGCAGCGCTTGCCAGCCCAGATGCGAGCGGGTAGAAGGCTGCCACGCCTGAGCCGCGATTGGCGCGATGCGCTTCCCGGCCACAGTCGAACAAATCAAGCAGGCCTTTGAATTTGTTCGACTATTCCGTTGGGGAATGGTGTAACGGTAGCACAACAGACTCTGACTCTGTTTGTCTTGGTTCGAATCCAGGTTCCCCAGCCAGTTCCGGGCGCTTTCGCAAAGGCATGATTCCGGTCCCTGGGCAGGATGGCAGGCAGGTTGATGGGCTGCCTCGCTGCTCGCGACGGTTTGCCTCACCTAGTATTTGCATTTCCAAGTCGGATCGCCGCGCGCTGGATCGTCCTTGGGCTGGACAACCCAAGGAGATCCGCAAATGCCCTATGTCGATGGTTTCGTTCTCGCCGTGCCGAAGGACAATACCGAGGCCTACAAGGCGCTGGCGACGCAAGCCTGCGCCATCTGGATGGAGCACGGCGCGCTCGATTACGTCGAATGCATCGGCGACGACGTTCCCTATGGCGAGCTCACCTCGTTTCCGCGCGCTGTGATCGCGAAGGAGGACGAGGTCGTGGTGTTCGCCTGGATCGTCTATCGGGACCGCGAGAGCCGCGATGCCATCAACAAGAAGGTGATGGCGGACCCGCGCATCAAGTTCGAGGGCATGCCGTTCGACGGCAAGCGCATGATCTATGGCGGCTTCACGACGCTGCTCCGGGCGAGCGACATCGTGACGTGAGGAAGCCCGCTACTTGATCTTGTCGTAGGCCGCCGCGAAATCGCCGAGCGGCATCGGGATCGCGATGGTCTCCTTGGCCATGTTCTGAAAAGAGACCTTCAGCTGCTTGCCCGACCGCAAGGCGGCGAGCAGGGCCGGCGCAACCGGGGTCGAGGCGTAGCAGCCGCGATTCTCGCAGGTCTGGATCTGGAGATCGAACGTCTTGCCTTCGTCGACCTGGAGCTTGGCCCCGACCGGAAGGTTAAGGCCAAGCGGCAATTGCAGAAGCGCGATCGGCGTGCGGGTGTCGGGCGCGATGCGGATGTTGATCAGGACGACGGTCTGGCCCGTCTTGGTCAGCACCGCATTCTGCTCCTTCGCGCATTCGAGCGGCGCGTCGCGGCTTGCGCTGGTGCAGCGGACGATCCAGCCGGGCTGTCCGGAAGCACCGTCAGCCTGCGCCTGTGTCGGGGCAGGCGCGGGCTGCGCGGCCGGGGCGGGCGCGGCGTTCTTCTTGGCGCCCTGCTGGGCGTGTGCTGCGCCCGCTGACAACAGGACAGCAGCGACAAGGGCGACAAGTCTGGATTGCACAGGCATGGGAAACCGCATTTGCGAACCGGGGTCTCGCTGTAGCGTCGCGGCAGGCGCGGCGCTAGCTTACTCGGCGGCTTCCTTGACGCTGCCGTGCTCGGGCGTCTCCTCGCCTTCGTCGTCCGAACGGCCCCAAGTCGAGAACCAGTTGTTGAGCTTGTCGAGGTAGAGATAGACGACCGGCGTGGTGAACAGCGTCAGCGCCTGGCTGACGATCAGGCCACCGACCATGGCGTAGCCGAGCGGCTGGCGGATTTCGGCTCCGGTGCCGTGGCCGAGCATGAGGGGCACGCCGCCGAGCAGGGCCGCCATCGTCGTCATCATGATCGGGCGGAAGCGCAGCAGTGCGGCCTGGCGGATCGATTCCTCCGGCGTCTTGTGCTCGTCGCGCTCGGCGGCAATCGCGAAGTCCACCATCATGATGCCGTTCTTCTTCACGATGCCGATCAGGAGGATGATGCCGATCAGCGCGATCAGGCTGAAGTCGAATCCGGCCGCCATTAGGATCGCGAGCGCGCCGACGCCGGCCGAGGGTAGCGTCGACAGAATCGTGATCGGATGGATGTAGCTCTCGTAGAGAATGCCGAGGATCAGATAGACCACGACCAGCGCGGCGAGGATCAGGAGCGGCACGGTGCCGAGCGATTGCTGGAATGCCTGCGCGGTGCCCTGGAAGCTCGAATTCAGCGTGGGCGGCGTCCCGAGCTCCGCCATCGCCTTCTGCACGGCCTCGGTGGCCTGGCCGAGCGCGACGCCTTGCGCGAGATTGAAGCTGATCGTGATCGACGGGAACTGGCCTTGATGGCTGATCGAGAGCGGGCGGACCGGATCGGTGGTCCAGCTCGCGAAGGTCGACAGCGGCACCTGGTCGCCGGTCAGCGGCGATTTCACGTAGAGCTTGTTCAGCGTCTCGAGATCGCCCTGCATCTCCGGCAGGACTTCCAGGATCACCTTGTAGGTGTTGAGCTGCGTGAAATATTGCGTGACCTGCCGCTGTCCGAAGGAATCATACAGCGTATCGTCGATCAGCTGGGGCTGGATGCCGTAGCGGGCGGCGGTGTCGCGGTTGATCTTGAGCTGGACCGTTGTGCCCTGCGTCTGCTGGTCGGTCGCGACGTCGCGCAGCTCCGGCAGCGTCTGCATCTTGGCGAGGATCTTCGGCGCCCATTCGTTGAGCTCGTCCAGATTGGCGTCTTGCAGCGTGAATTCGAACTGAGTGCGCGTGGGTCGGCCGCCGAGCCGCACGTCCTGGGCCGCCTGCATGTAGAGGCGGGCGCCTTGGACCTTGTCGAACTGCGGACGCAGACGCGCAATGATCTGCTGGGCCGAAGCGTCACGCTCATTGCGCGGCTTCAGCGTGATGAACAGGTTGCCGTTGTTGCCGGCACGGCCGCTGCCGCCGATCGACATGGCAACGCTGGCAACGTCGGGATCGGCCAGGATGATCTTGCCGAGTTGCTCCTGGCGTCTCACCATCTCCTTGAACGAGATGTCCTGCGAGGCTTCAGACGTGGCCGTGATCAGGCCGACGTCCTGCTGCGGGAAGAAGCCCTTGGGGATTAGCACGAACAGGTAGATCGACAGGCCGAGCGTGACGAAGAAGATCGCGAGCGTGGTGCGCCGCCAGGCGAGGGCGTGATCGAGCCCATATTCGTAGCCGCGCAGCATCGCGTCGAAGGCGCGCTCGCTCCATTGATAGAAGCGGCCGTGCTGCACCTCGCCATGGGCGCGCAGGAAGCGTGAGGCCATCATCGGCGTCAGCGTCAGCGATACGAACATCGAAACGAAGATCGTCATCGCCAGCACCACGGCGAATTCGCGGAACAGGCGCCCGATAATGCCGCCCATCAGGAGCAGCGGGATCAGCACCGCGACCAGCGAGATGCTGATGGAGACGATGGTGAAGCCGATTTCCTTGGAGCCCTTGAAGGCGGCCTCCATCGGCGAGTCGCCTTCCTCGATGTAGCGCGTGATGTTCTCGAGCATCACGATGGCGTCGTCGACCACGAAACCGACCGCGATGGTGAGCGCCATCAGCGACAGATTGTCGAGCGAATAGCCCACCGGCCACATCAGGGCGCACGCGCCCAGCAGCGCCAGCGGAACCGTGACGGTAGGAATGACGGTCGCCCAGAAGCTGCGCAGGAAGATGAAGATGACCATGACCACGAGCACAATGGTCAAGAGCAGCGTGAACTGGACGTCCTCGACAGCGGCACGGATGGTCGCGGTGCGGTCGCTGATGAGCTCGATCTTGATCGCGGGCGGGATCGCCGCCACGAGACGAGGGAGGGTCGCCTTGATCCTGTCGACGGTTTCGATGACGTTGGCGCCGGGCTGCTTGAAGATCACCAGGAACACGCCGCGCTTGCCGTTGGCCCACGCCGCCTGCTTGGCGTCTTCGGCAGCGGTGACCGCTTGGCCGATATCGCGGATTCGCAACGGAGCGCCGTTGCGATAGGCGATGATGACGTCGTTCCAGTCCTTCGCGTGGGTGAGCTGGTCGTTGGCGTAGATCGTATAGGCCCGCTTCTCGCCGTCGATATTGCCCTTGGGGCTGTCGACCGTGGTGATCGCGATCTGGCTGCGGATATCCTCCATCGACAAGCCCTTGGCGACCAGCTTTGCGGGATCGACCTGAATGCGGATCGAGGGTTTCTGCTGGCCGCCGATGAAGACCTGGGCGACGCCCGAGAGCTGGCTGATCTGCTGGGCGAGCTGGGTGTCGACGGCATCGCTGACGCTGGTCAGCGGCAGCGTCTCCGATGTCGCGGACAGTAGCAGGATCGGCGCGTCGGCGGGGTTGACCTTGCGGTAGGTCGGGGGCGACGGCAGGTTCCTCGGCAACTGGCCGCTGGCCGCGTTGATGGCACCCTGTACGTCGTTGGCGGCGCCGTCGATGTTGCGGTTGAGGTCGAATTGGATGGTGATCGACGCCGTGCCCAGATAGCTCGTCGAGGTCATCTGCGCGATGCCAGGAATCTGGGCGAATTGCCGCTCGAGCGGCTGCGCCACCGACGAAGCCATGGTCTCGGGGCTGCCGCCGGGCAAATTGGCGGTGACCTGAATGGTCGGAAAGTCCACCTGCGGCAGGGGCGCGACCGGGAGCAGGGGATAGGCGACCAGGCCGACGAAGAGAATGCCGGCCATCAGCAGCGAGGTGCCGATGGGATATCGGATGAAAGGCGCCGAAATCCCGCCCCCGATCATTGCTGTCGAACCTTGTTCTGAGTCGGATCCGAGCTTGCTACCGCCGTCGACACCAGGCTTCCGGGCTGCACCTTGAACTGTCCGCCGACGATCACCTGCTGACCGGGGCTCAATCCTTCCTCGATGACCGAATGACCGTCGATGCCATAGCTGACCTTGATCTTGTGCAGTTCGGCCTTGTTGTCCTGGTTGACCGTATAGGCATAGAGTCCGTTGGTGGAGCGCTGGACCGCGTCATCCGGAACGACCGTCGCATCCTTCAGCGTTCGCACCAGGAGCCGCGTCGAGACCGATTGCCCCGGCCACAGCGTTCTTTCCTTGTTGTCGAACACCGCCTTGAGCCGGATCGTGCCGCTGGTCGCGTCGACCTGGTTGTTGATCACCGCGAGCTTGCCCTCGGCCAGCGTCCTCTTGCCGTCGGTGGTGAAGGCGATCACCTTGAGCGCGCCGGCCTTCTGGCCCTCGCTGATATAGGGGAGCTGGTCTTCCGGCGCGGTGAAGATCACGGCGATCGGCTCGACCTGCGAGATCGTGACGATGGCGGTCTGCGACGAAGCGTTGACGATGTTGCCGATGTCGACCTGACGCAGGCCTGCCACGCCGGTGATCGGCGCCTTGATCTGGGTGTAATCGAGCTGAGTCTGGGCGTTGGAGATCGCGGCATCGTCGGCGGCGATCTGGGCGGTGAGCTGAGCGACGGTGGAGCGCTGTGTGTCGACGCGCTGGGCGGTGGCGAATTCGCCGAGCTTCGTGGCGCGCTGGAGCTCGAGATTGGCGTTGGCGAGACTGGCCTCGTCCTGCGCCTTCTTGGCCTTGGCTTGGTCAAGCGTGGCCTGATAGGGGCGGGGATCGATCGAAACCAGGAGATCGCCCTGCTTGACGATCTGGCCTTCCCTAAATTCGAGCTTGTCGATCTGGCCATCCACACGGCTTCGGACCTGGACCGTGTTGAAGCCCTGAACCGTGCCGAGACCAGTGAGATAGACCGGAAAGTCGGTCTTCTGAACCGGCGCAACGCTGACCGGGACGGCGGAGGGGCGAGGCGGGCCTTTTTGTGCGGTCTGGGTTTTTCCCGCCTCGGACGTGCCGAATTTCTGCCAACCATAATA
Organism: Bradyrhizobium sp. NBAIM18; assembly: GCF_020193825.1. Lineage (NCBI taxonomy): Bacteria > Pseudomonadati > Pseudomonadota > Alphaproteobacteria > Hyphomicrobiales > Nitrobacteraceae > Bradyrhizobium > Bradyrhizobium sp. NBAIM18. The sequence goes on along the minus strand of NZ_JADYVO010000002.1, from coordinate 450,536 downwards.
GCCGGCGGAAGCCACGGCCGCGATGATCGGAAGCCAAAGGATCGGCCGGGACTTGTTCATGTCGTCTCGTATCGGCTCGTATGCCCTCGGCTACGAATATCGGGGCAATCGTACGGTTCCAGCATGATGTATAATACACGCCAACTTCCAGAGTAAACAGCACTATCGGGTGAGAATCCTAAACAATTGGAAAGCTTTGCACCGTGTAGGCTGCTCGCTGGCGCGGCGACGTGCAATGCCGCGTTTTCCCACCGCGACCGGCCGGCGTGCAAGTCTTGCGCAGCACGCGGAGCAGTGTGCTCGGGACCGATCGGCCCCCCGCGCCGCGGCGTCATTCGGATCTGCCGCAAGAACGGTGCTAAGTCGCCTCGTAGCCGTTTCGGTTATCATGGATTTCGGCATCGTCCATTTCGGCGCCGCATCGACGGAGCAAAGCCTGGACGAGCTGAACGGCAAGCTGATCGCGTGCCAGATGCTGATCGAGGGATTGATCGCGCGTGTCGCCAACGAGCAGCGCGATCCCTTGTGCTTCCTCACCGACTTTCGCGACGAGATCAAAGCCGTTGTCAACGGCGCCAACATCGCCGGCATGGACAGCACCGATCGCGTGCGCGCCGTTGCGAAGACCGTCGACGAGTTGCTGTGGCTGATGAAACCCAGAGCGGCGATCGAGTGGCCAGCAATCGATTTGCGTCTAGGGACGCATCCTTCGCTCAGAGAGCGGGGCAGTTTAGAATCGTTTTGATCTTGATCTATTCAAGGGTTCTCGCGAACGGCACGCATTGACCCGCAATTGTGTGGCCGATACCAACAGGCGACATTCGTTCGACGCGTGTGAACGACAGGAATTGGAGGGCCTTGTGCTCTATCCTCCAGCACCTCTCGTCGCCCCCGTGACCAGGGGGACGCGGGTTGCGTCTTTCTTCTGGCTTCAGAGCATGATACGGGACGACCAAGCTCGGAGCATGATCTATGGCCTCGACACCGCGATACAGGCGCTGGTGGAACGGCTCGGGCGTGACGATCCCGAAACGGTCAAATTGACGGGTATCCATCACAATCTCATTCGCTACTGGGCCGAAGTATGAAGACCATCTCCATCCAAGCAAGCCTTGCCGCAGCCTTGATGCTGGCGTCTGCCTGGCTCGCATCCCCCGTTTTCGCCCAGACGCAGAGCCCGCCGGCACCGGCCCCATCGACGGCTCAGCCGTCCGCTGCCGGAACCTCCCCCCCGGCAGCTGCGCCTGCGGTCTCGACGGCTCCCGCCGTCGTGGGCGCCGCCCCGGTGGCCGCCAATCCCGCGAGTGCGAAGCCCGAGGCGGCGGCCCTGAAGGAGTTGTCGCCCTGGGTGATGTTCATGTCGGCGGACGTCATCGTGAAGGCGGTGATGATCGGGCTCGCCTTCGCTTCGCTGATGACCTGGACCGTCTTCATCGCCAAGTCGATCGAGCTGTCGGTCGCCTCCGGCAAGCTGCGTTCGGCGTTGAAGAAGATTGCGGAGGCGCGCTCGCTTGCCGAAGCGCAGATGGCGCTCGGCACCAAGGAGGGCATCCTGCCGTCGTTCCTTGCGGCGGCGTTGCGCGAAGCGCGGATGTCGGCTGGCCTGTCCAGCGATGCCGGCATCAAGGAACGCGCCGCCTCGAGCTTTTCCGAGATCGTGCGCGCGGAGCAACGGCGCATCCGGATCGGCATGGGCGTGCTAGCGACCATCGGCTCGACCTCGCCCTTCGTCGGCCTGTTCGGCACGGTCTGGGGCATCATGAACAGCTTCATCGGCATCTCGAAGTCGCAGACCACGAATCTCGCCGTGGTCGCGCCCGGCATCGCCGAGGCGCTGCTCGCCACCGCGATCGGCCTCGTCGCCGCCATTCCCGCCGTCATCATCTACAACCACTTCTCGCGCGTGACGAAAGGCTATCTCGAGCTCGTCAGCCGCGCCTCGGGCGCGGCGGGGCGACTGCTGTCGCGTGATCTCGACCGCAGCCACGGCAGCGTGCATTCGCGCGCGGCGGAGTAGACCATGGCCGTTTCGCTCGCTGACAATGATGACGACGACGATTTCTCGGAAACGCATGACATCAACGTCACGCCGTTCATCGACGTCATCCTGGTGCTGCTGATCATCTTCATGGTCGCCGCGCCGCTGTCCACGGTCGACCTGCCGATCGATCTGCCGACGTCGAGTGCGACGCCGCAGAAGAAGCCGGACAAGCCGACCTATCTCAGCATCAAGCCCGATCTGACGCTCGCGATCGGGGAGAACGCCGTTCACCGGGCCGAGTTGATCGGAACCCTCGACGGCCTTTCCGAGATGAGCAAGGACAAGTACGTTTTCCTGCGCGCTGATCGCTCGGTGCCCTATGGCGAGTTGATGGGCGTGATGGAGCTCTTGCGCTCGGGCGGCTATACGCGGGTGAAGCTGGTCGCGCTGGAAGGCGCACCGGGGGCGCCTGTGGCAGGCGCCGCCCAGCCTTAAGAAGACGGAACGATGGCGGACGAACCGAGACCATCCCGGAAGCTCTGGATCCTGGCGGCGGCGGCCGCGCTCGCCCTGCATCTCGGCGGTGCTGCGCTCGCGCTGGCGCATTTGCACGGCGACGACGACGGCGATGGTCTCGGCGCGGCCGGAGCCGAGTTCGCCGTCGAGATGGCTTCGCCAGAGGCTCAGGAATCCGATTTGCCGACCGGACCAAACGACTCCGCGGCACAAGAGGAGCGCCCGGAGCTTCCGGAGCAGAAGGCCGAACTGAAGGAGACGGAACTTCCTCAAGATCGACCGCAAGAGGCCGAGGATCCCGATCGCATTGTCAGCGAAAAGGTTGCGAAGAAGGAGCAGGACGACGATCCGAAGGCGGCTGCCGTTGAAACGCCCGCCATGGAGGCTGCCCCAAAGCAGGTTGATATGGCCCGGCAAACGTTCGAGGACGCAACGCGCGAGGCCGAAAAGGCCCTGGCGCCGGTGGTTGGGCTCGGCAAGGACATCCTGAAGATCACGGTGGACTGGAACAAGAAAATCAGTGCGCGTATCAAGCAGCACCAGATCAATCCGGAAGGCAGAGAGAACGCCAATCAGAAGGTCACGGTGAGTTTCGCGCTCAACCGAAAGGGAAATGTGGTCTCGGTCGACGTGATCGCGTCGTCCGGCGACGCCGCCTACGATGCAGCTGCGATCTCGATGGTTCGCAAGGCGGATCCTTTCGAGCCGCCTCCGGTTCAACTGACCGAGGAGCGTTTCGAGCGCACCCTCGAGATCAGCTTCGCCCCTGAGAAATCGAAGAAGATCGCCAACAAGAAGTCGGCTCAACGCCAGTAGAGCCGGATCCCGACATAGACCACCACCAGGCAGGCGAAGATCAGCGCCACGGGGAGGGGCCGTTTCTGGGCTCCGCTGGCCGCGCCTGTCCCGAAGAAACCAGCGCTTTTCGGCTTCGGCGCCGGGCGCCGGAAAGCGGTAACATTATCCGCTGCCGGCTCGGCCTCGCGCGGACGGACGTCGGGCGGCGTTCCAGCGCCACCCATCTCGACGTAATAGGCCTTGTAGATCGCACCGATGGTGGCCTCGGTGGCTTCGCCTTCGCTCATCTGCGCCAGCAGGTTCCTGTAGCTGCTCAGGAACTCCTGGGCCTCCGGAGGTAGCGCGGACGCCCCGTTGAGCTTAGCCATCATCTTCCAGGTGGCAAAATCGGCGCGGGCGCGGGTGTCGGCGCGTCGCGCGATCAGCATATCGGCAGCTTTGACCAAGTCGGCCTCTGGCCTTTCGGCTCGTGTTCGGGTGTTCCGGTTCAACTACGCATTGCCGGTCAGGAAGAGAACAGCCTGAATCACATAACCGGTCAACGTCCGCAGTATTGCTGAAATAACATCAAGATTTAGACCTAACTGCGAGCCCGCCAGCGGCAGCAGGATCAGGAGCCCGATCAGGATCAACATACCGAACGGCTCGAGCCGGGCCAGCGGCAAGGCGAGGGCCCGCGGCAGCAGCCCGACCGCAACTCGGCCGCCGTCCAGCGGCGGGATCGGCATCATGTTGAAGACGGCCAGGATGGCGTTGATGATGAGGGCATTCTTGAGGTTGTCGGCAACCCATTTCGCCGCGCTCGCGGGCACCAGCGGCAGGGCATGGAAGGCGAGGGCGGTGGCGAGCGCCAGCAGGATGTTGGTGGCGGGTCCGGCCAGCGCTACCCAGACCATGTCGAGCCTGGGATTGTTCAGCTTGCGGAAGTTTACCGGCACCGGCTTGGCGTAGCCGAACAGGAACGGCGAATGCGCGAACAGCAGCATCGCCGGCAGGATGACGGTGCCGAACGGGTCGATATGCCTGATAGGATTGAAGCTGACGCGGCCGAGCTGCGCGGCCGTGTTGTCCCCGAGCCGGTCCGCGACGAAGGCATGCGCGGCCTCATGGAAGGTGATGGCGAGCACGAGGGGAAGCACCCACACCGACAGGTCGTACAAGGAAATGTTCACAGCTCATCCATTTCGGTTAGCTAGCGGCCTTGCAGCCGTCCTGACCAAACCGGCGCAGCAACGCTTCGGCTCAACATAGGGTGGCCGGTTCCGAATTGCCACGCTGCAGATGAATGCTTCGGCCGGCCGCCGTGCAGTCGCGCAAAGTCACGCCGGGATCGTCCCGGGATATTGCACCAAGCCGTCGTCGAGCTTCACCCAGGCGAGCTTTTCCGACACCCAGATGTGCTCGGTCGGCGCAAAGGCATTGCGATCATCGAAAGTGGCGAGCGCCACGCCCGCCAGCGTGCCGTTGCGCCGCCAGGCGAACAGGCGCGTGCCGCACTGCTTGCAGAACACGCGGTCGATGTTCTCGGACGATGCATAGCGTGCAGTCTCGCCCTCGACGCTGAGCGCGCGCTGGTCGAACTGGGCGCGGGCGAAGTAGGGCGAGCCCATCGCCTTCTGGCAGATGCGGCAATGGCAGATGCGGACGTTGAGCGGCTCGCCCTCCGCCTTGAACCGCACCGCGCCGCACAGGCAACCACCTTCCCGGATCATGATGTCCTCAATAGGTCGCCCGCCCACCGGAAATATCAAACACCGCGCCGGTCGAGAACGCGCAGTCCTCCGACGCAAGCCAGCTCACCATCGCGGCGAGTTCCTCCACCAGCACGAAGCGGCCCTTCGGGATCTTCGACAGCATGAAGTCGATATGCTGCTGCGTCATCTGGTCGAAGATCGCCGTCTTCGCCGCGGCCGGCGTCACCGCGTTGACGAGGATGTCGTGGCCGGCGAGCTCCTTGCCGAGCGACTTCGTCAGCGCGATCAGGCCGGCCTTGGACGCCGAATAATGCGCGGCGTTCGGGTTGCCTTCCTTCCCGGCGATCGAGGCGATGTTCACGATCCGCCCGTATTTCTGCTTGAGCATTTCGGGCACGATCGCCTTGGAGACGATGAAGGGGCCGTCGAGGTTGATGCGCAGCACCTTGCGCCATTCCTCCAGGTCGGTCTCCCAGACCGGCTTGTTGACGCCGGCGATGCCGGCGTTGTTGACAAGAATGTCGATCTTGCCGAAGGCCTTGAGCGTTGCATCGCGTGTCTGCTCGACGGCCGCCGTGTCGGTGACGTCGACCTTGAAGACTTTCGTTTCGCCGCCGATCTCCTTTGCCGTCTTCTCGGCCAGCGCGGCGTCAAAGTCCCAGATCGCGACCTTGGCACCGGAGGCGACGAAGCGCTCGGTGATGGCGCGGCCAAAGCCTTGCGCGCCGCCGGTGACGATGGCAATGCGGCCGTTGAGATCGATCTTGTTCATGCCGGAGGCCTTTCTGCGTCAGAGCATGTAGCCGCCGTCGACGACGAGATCGACGCCGGTGGTGAAGGCGCTCTCGTCGCTGCCGAGATAGACCGCCATCGCCGCGATCTCCTCGGCGGTGCCGAGCCGGCCCATCTTCTGCCGCGAGATGAACATCTCCTTGCCCTGCGGGCCCTGGGCTGCCGCGCGGTCGAGCATCGACGGCGTCTCGACGGTGCCGGGGCAGATCGAGTTGCAGCGGATGCCCTTGGTGATGAAGTCGAGCGCGACCGCGCGGGACAGCAGCGACACTGCCGCTTTTGACGAGCTGTAGACGTAGCGGTTGGCCGGCGGCCTCAAAGCGGCGCAGGAGGAGATGTTGACGATGCTACCGCCGCCGCCTGCGATCATGTCGGGCAGGAAAGCCTTGATGGTCCGGTGCATCGACTTGACGTTGAGGTCGAACGAGAAGTCGAAGTCCTCTTCCGAACATTCCAGGATGGTGCCGTGGTGCACGAAGCCGGCGGCGTTGAGCAGGATGTCGATCTTGCCGACGCGCTTGGCGAAGGCGTTGACGTCGGCGGTGTTGCGGACGTCGAGCTTTGCGACCTCGGCGATGCCTTCGTTCGTCAGGCTCGCGATGCCGGCTTCGTTGATGTCGGTGGCGATGACGGTTGCGCCTTCACGCGCGAACGCGATGGCGCAAGCGCGCCCGATGCCTGCCGCGGCAGCCGTGACGACGGCGCGCTTTCCCTTGAGGCGGTCTGCCATTTTGTTCACTCCTTTGAATTGGGGTCGTCATTCCGGGATGCGCCGTCAGGCGCAGGCCCGGAATCCATACTCCCGATCGTGGTTATGGATTCTCAGATGCGCAAGTGCGCATCGTAGTTCGCGACTGCGTCGCGCCCCGGAATGACGGAAGTTGTCAGTGATTATCCCGCGCCACACCGAACGTGCCTGCGACGTTCTGATACCTTGTGGCGAGCTCCATGCAGGCGCCGGTCGATTGCTGGCCGACGGTGTTGCGATAGATCTCCTGCCATGGCGTCTGGTTCGGCGGATGCTTGAAGCCGCCGCTGGCCTTGAGCTCGGCATGGCGCTTCTTCAGCTCCTCGTCCGAGAGCAGGATGTTGGCGCTGCCCTTGTTGAGGTCGATGCGGACCTTGTCGCCGGTCTTGAGGATGGCAAGCCCGCCATTGGCGGCCGCTTCAGGCGAGGCGTTGAGGATCGAGGGCGAGCCAGAAGTGCCGGACTGGCGACCGTCGCCGATGCAGGGCAGGGACAGGATGCCGCGTTTGATCAGCGCCGCCGGCGGCTGCATGTTCACAACCTCGGCGCCACCGGGGTAGCCGATCGGGCCGGTGCCGCGGATGAACAGCACGCAGCGCTCGTCGATGTCGAGCGAGGGATCGTCGATCCGCTCGTGATAATCCTCCGGCCCCTCGAACACGATGGCGCGGCCCTCGAAGGCATTGAGGTCCTTCGGGTTGCTGAGGTAGCGGTCGCGGAATTCCTTGGAGATCACGCTTGTCTTCATGATCGCGGAATCGAACAGATTGCCCTTCAGCACCAGGAAGCCGGCGTCCTTCACCAGCGGCTTGTCGTAAGCCCAGATCACGTCGTTGTCGGGAGCGGGCGCGTTCTTGCAGTTCTCGCCGATGCCGCGGCCGTTGACCGTGACCGCGTCCTCATGGATGCGCTTGTGCTTCATCAATTCGCGCACCACGGCGGGCACGCCGCCGGCGCGGTGAAATTCCTCGCCGAGATAGAAGCCGGCCGGCTGCATGTTGACCAGGAGCGGCACGTCGTGGCCGAACTTCTGCCAGTCCTCGATCGACAGCTCGACGCCGATATGGCGGGCGAGGGCGTTGATGTGGATCGGCGCGTTGGTCGAGCCGCCGATCGCCGAATTGATCACGATGCAGTTCTCGAACGCCTTGCGGGTCAGGATGTCGGAAGGCTTCAAATCCTCCCAGACCATCTCGACGATGCGTTTTCCGGTCTCGTAAGCGATCTGGCCGCGCTCGCGATAGGGCGCCGGGATCGCCGCGCAGCCCGGCAGCGAGAAGCCGAGCGCTTCGGCAAGCCCGTTCATGGTCGAGGCCGTCCCCATGGTGTTGCAATGGCCGACCGAGGGCGCCGAGGAGGCCACGATCTCCATGAACTCTTCATAGTCGATCTCGCCGGCCGCGAGCCGCTCGCGCGATTTCCAGACGATGGTGCCGGAGCCGGTGCGCTCGCCATTGTGCCAGCCGTTCAGCATCGGGCCGCCCGACAGCACGATCGCGGGCAGGTTCACCGTCGCCGCCGCCATCATGCAGGCCGGCGTGGTCTTGTCGCAGCCGGTGGTCAGCACCACGCCGTCGAGCGGATAGCCGTAGAGAATTTCGACGAGGCCGAGATAAGCGAGGTTACGGTCGAGCGCCGCGGTCGGTCGCTTGCCGGTCTCCTGAATGGGATGGGTCGGGAATTCCATCGCGATGCCGCCGGCCTCGCGGATGCCTTCGCGGACGCGGTGCGCGAGCTCGAGATGATGGCGGTTGCAGGGGGACAGATCGTTGCCGGTCTGGGCGATGCCGATGATCGGCTTGCCGGATTGCAGCTCGGCGCGGGTGAGGCCGTAATTCAGGTAACGCTCCATATAGAGCGCGGTCATGCCCGGATTGTGCGGGTTGTTGAACCATTCCTGCGAGCGAAGATGGCGGCGGGTACCGTTGCTGCCGGCGGCATGCCCGTTGGTTGGTTTCTTTGTCATTGGTTTCTCCTGCATGCAAACGCGACTACCGTCCGTCCCATGGTGTCGGCATGTGCGGTGCCCAACGGCGCGCGCGATGATCTGCCTTCCCGCTGGCGGGTCGTTTCCTCACGATTCAGATACTAGTCGTGGCTGCTTGGTAACGCTATCATTTTGTTCGCCGCGCCCGCGCCCGATACGGCTGGCCTGCTGTCCGAACGTCGCGCCGACGAGCTTTGCCGCTCGATCACCTTGAAGCCGAGATCGAGCACCGGCTGCTCCGGGCGGCGGCCCTCGATCGCGTCGATCAGCATGGTGGCGGCCGTCTTGCCCATCTCATAGCGGTTGGTGCGGACGCTGGTGAGGGTGGGGACGGCGGCGGCCATGAATTCGAGATCGTTGAAGCCGACGATCGCGATCTGCCCGGGGACTGTGATCTCCCGGCGCCGGCATTCGAACAGCACGCCGAGCGCGAGGTCGTCGTTGGCGCAGAACACCGCATCGATGTCCGGCTCGCGCGCCAGCAGATCGGTGAACAGGGCGCCGCCGAGCGTCACCGAGGTCGGCGTCGCCGTCGTGACCACCAGGCGCTGGTCGAACGATCCGGCGTCCTTCATGGCCGAGACATATCCGTCCAGCCGCCGCTGCACCCTGGGATCCATCCTCGCGCCGACGAAGCCGACCTTGCGGTGACCTTGCTCGAACAGATGCGCGATCGCCGCGCGGGCCGCATCATAGTGCGAAAAGCCGATCATCATGTCGACCGGGTCCGGGCCTATCTCCATGATCTGCACGATCGGACAGTCCGCGGCCTGAAGCATCGCGCGGGACTCCGCGGTCTGGTCGATGCCGGTGACGATCAGCCCGGCCGGCTTCTGTGCCAGAAACAGACGCAGCAACTTCTCTTCCTGGAGAATGCTGTAGCGCGTGTTGGACAACTGGATCGAGTAGCGGCTGCCTTCGGAGGCGTCATAGATGCCGCGCAGCACGTCCGAGAACACGTTGTTGGTGAGCGATGGGATCAGGACACCGATGACCTCGGTGCGTTGCGAGGCGAGGGCGCGCGCGGCAAGGTTGGGCACATAGCCGAGCTCCTTGGCGGCGCTCTCGACCCGCGTCCGCTTGGCGACCGACAGGGCCTCCGGATTGCGGAAAAAGCGCGACGCGGTAATCGGGCTGACGCCGGCGAGCTCGGCCACTTCGGCCAGCCGGATTTTGCCTGACTTGGTGCGTTTTCGACCCATTAGCTGCTCTTAACACAGTCAGTCCCGCAAACAAAGGAACGTTGACAGCGCTACCAGCAACGACTAACCAAAGACAAATTGCCAAAACCGCACAAAGTACCGACAATGTTGCCCGCTAATATCGGGCCTGGTTCGGTAAAGTCCGAAAAACAAGACGGTCGCGGCGCGAGAGGCGCCGTCGACTTTCGAGGAGGGAGCTAGATGTCGTCTGTGCAAATCCGCGACGTGCGGAAATCGTTCGGCAATTTTGAAGTCCTGCACGGCGTGACGATTCCGATCGAGGACGGCCAGTTCGTCGTCCTGGTCGGCCCCTCCGGCTGCGGCAAGTCGACGCTTCTGCGCATGCTCGCCGGCCTCGAGAACATCACTTCCGGGACGATCTCGATCGGCGACCGCGTCGTCAACAATGTCCAGCCCAAGGAGCGGGACATTGCGATGGTCTTCCAGAACTACGCGCTCTATCCGCACATGACGGTCGCCGACAACATGGGCTTCTCGCTCAAGTTGCGGAATGCCAGCTCGGACGAGATCAACAAGCGCGTCAAGCGCGCCGCCGAGATCCTCGCGCTGTCGCCGCTGCTCGACCGCTATCCGCGACAGCTCTCCGGCGGTCAGCGCCAGCGCGTCGCCATGGGCCGCGCCATCGTGCGCGATCCGCAGGTGTTCCTGTTCGACGAGCCGTTGTCGAACCTGGACGCCAAGCTGCGCGTGGCCATGCGCACCGAGATCAAGGAGCTGCACCAGCGGCTGAAGACGACGACCGTCTACGTCACCCACGACCAGATCGAGGCCATGACCATGGCCGACAAGATCGTTGTCATGCATGACGGCATCGTCGAGCAGATGGGCACCCCGCTCGAGCTCTACGACAAGCCCGACAACCAGTTCGTCGCCGGCTTCATCGGCTCGCCTGCCATGAACTTCCTCAAAGGCCATGTGCGCGTCAACGGCGTTGCGAGCTTCGAAGGACCGAACGGCGTCAAGCTCCCGCTCAAGACCGCGCCCGCCAATTCCGACGGCCGTCCTGCGGTCTATGGCGTGCGGCCGGAGCACTTCACCATCGCCGATGACGGCGCCGAGGCCGAGATCATCGTCGTCGAGCCGACCGGCTCGGAGACGCAGGTGTTTGCCAAGCTCGGCGGCGAGCAGGTCGTCGCGGTCTTCCGCGAGCGTCACCAGTTCAATCCGGGCGACAAGGTGCGGCTGAAGCCCGAGCCATCGCTGGTCCATCTGTTCGACGATGCGACGGGCAAACGCATGAACGCCTAACGCATCAGACGACAAGGCATAAGACGACAAAAAGCATCACAGGGAGGACAACATGCAAGACTTTACCCGCCGGTCTCTGCTTCAAGGCGGCACCGCTTTGGCTGCGACCGGCATGCTGACGGGGCCGGCACTGTTCGACTTCGCCAAGGCCTGGGCGCAGAGCGCGCCCTGGAAGGCCGAGCCGGGCGCCAAGCTGACCGTGATGCGCTGGAAGCGCTTCGTGCCGGCCGAGGACGATGCGTTCAACGCGATGGTGGCGGCGTTCAAGGCCGCGACCGGCACCGAGATGAACACCTTCAGCGAGTCCTTCGAGGACGTGCAGCCGAAGGCCTCGGTTGCGGCCAATACCGGCTCCGGCCTCGATCTCGCCTGGGGTCTGCACACCCTGCCGCAGCTTTTCCCGACCAAAGTGCTGAAGATGAACGATGTCGCCGATTATCTCGGCAACAAATACGGCGGCTGGACCGATGCGGCGGCCAAAACCTGCAAGCTCGGCAACGACTGGCTCGGCATTCCCGTCGCGACCAACGGCGGTTACATGACCTACCGCAAGTCGGCGCTCGACAAGGCTGGCTTCAAGGAATTCCCGAAGGACTTCCCCGGCTTCCTCGAGATGTGCAAGGCGCTCAAGGCCAACAACACGCCGGCCGGCTTCGCGCTCGGTCACGCCTCGGGCGATGGCAATTCCTGGCTGCACTGGGTGCTGTGGGGCCACGGTGCCTACACGGTCGACCAGAACGACAAGATCGTCATCAATTCGCCGGAGACGGCGAAGGCGCTGGAATATTGCAAGGCGCTGTACGACAGCTTCATTCCGGGCACGGCGTCCTGGAACGATTCCTCCAACAACAAGGCGTATCTCGCCGGCGAGCTCTATTGCACGGCGAACGGCATCTCGATCTACGTCGCCGCCAAGACCGATCCCAGCAAGAAGGAGCTCACCGAGGACACCTATCACGCGCTCTGGCCGGTCGGTCCGGTCGGCAAGCCGACCGAGCTGCAGCTGGCGCTGCCGATCCTTGCCTTCAACTTCACCAAATATCCGAATGCTGCGAAGGCCTTCGTCGCCTTCATGCTGGAGAAGGAGAACTACGAGAAGTGGCTGGCCGGCGCGCAGGGCTATCTGACGCAGACCCTGAACGCCTATGAATCGGCGCCGATCTGGACGGCCGATCCCAAGAACGCCGTGTTCTCGCAGGCTTCCAAGCGCACGCTGCCGGCGTCGGGCATCGGCACCGTCGGCGAGAAGGCGGCAACCGCGATCGCCGACTTCATCGTCGTCGACATGTTCGCCAATTACTGCACCGGCGCCAAGGATGCGAAGGGCGCGATGGCGGAAGCCGAGCGCCAGCTGAAGCGCATCTATCGCTGAACAGTCACGGGGCGGGCGCCTCTTCGGCCGCCCGCCCGTCAACATTTCGATCAGGGATATCGGGCATGGCTGATGTCGCAATTCCCCGGGCCAAGCCTCAGATGACCGAGGCTGGCGCCTGGGCCCAGCTTAAACACAATCGCAATTGGCTCGGCTTCTGGTTCATGGTGCCGGCCATGGTGTTCCTGATCTTCTTCCTGGCCTATCCGCTGGGGTTGGGCATCTGGCTGTCCTTCACCGACACGCGCATCGGCAGGGTCGGACAGTTCATCGCCTTCGAGAACTACGAATGGTTGTGGGACGATTCCATCTTCTGGCTGTCGGTGTTCAACACGCTGCTCTACACCTTCGTCGCCAGCGCCTTCAAATTCGGCATCGGCCTTTACCTCGCGCTGCTGCTCAACGAGCACATGCCGTTCAAGGCGATGCTGCGCGCGATGGTGCTCATCCCCTTCATCGTTCCGACGGTGCTCTCCGCGCTCGCCTTCTGGTGGATCTTCGACTCGCAATTCTCGATCATCTCCTGGTCGCTGAAGCAGCTCGGCCTGATCAACCAGAACATCAACTTCCTCGGCGACACGACCTGGGCACGCATTTGCGTGATCTTCGCCAATATCTGGCGCGGCGTGCCGTTCGTGGCGATCACGCTGCTCGCAGGCCTGCAGACCGTCTCACCCTCGCTCTATGAAGCGGCGACGCTCGACGGCGCTACGCGCTGGCAGAATTTCCGCTACATCACCTATCCGCTGCTGACGCCGATCATCGCCGTCGTGATGACCTTCTCGGTGCTCTTCACCTTCACGGACTTCCAGTTGATCTGGGCGATGACGCGTGGCGGCCCGGTCAACGCCACTCATCTGATGGCGACCCTGTCCTATCAGCGTGCGATCATCGCCGGCCAGCTCGGCGAGGGCGCCGCGATCTCCAGTGCGATGATCCCGTTCCTGCTCGCCGCCATCATGGTGTCCTGGTTCGGCCTGCAGCGTCGCAAGTGGCAGCAGGGAGAAAACAATGACTGATCTCCCCACCTCGCGGATCGATCTCAAGGCCGTCCTGCATAGCTCGGCTCCGACAGTCGCGAAGGATGATCACAGCGAGGGCATGAGCTATCTGCAGTCGGTGCCGCGCAGGCTGGTGACGCTGTACCTGCCGCTCGCCATCATCGTCGTCGTCCTGCTGTTCCCGTTCTACTGGATGGCGCTGACCTCGGTGAAGCCCGACGAGCAGCTGCTCGACCTCGACAAGTACAATCCGTTCTGGACTTGGAATCCGACTTTCAAGCACTTCCACAAGCTGTTGTTCGAGAGCTACTATCCGTACTGGCTCTGGAACACGATGTATGTGGCGATCTGCGCGACGGTGCTCTCGATCATCGCCTCGGTGTTCGCCGCCTACGCCATCGTGCGCTTGCGTTACAAGGGCGCCAATCTCGTCGGCGGCCTGATCTTCCTCGCCTATCTGGTACCGCCGTCGATCCTGTTCATTCCGCTCGCCACGGTCGTGTATCAATACGGCCTGTTCGATTCGCCGCTGGCGCTGATCCTGACCTATCCGACCATCCTGATCCCGTTCTCGACCTGGCTGTTGATGGGCTATTTCAAGACCATCCCCTTCGAGCTCGAGGAATGCGCGCTGATCGACGGCGCGAGCCGCTGGCAGATCCTGGTCAAGATCGTCGTGCCGCTGGCCATTCCCGGCCTGATCTCGGCCTTCATCTTCTGCTTCACGCTGTGCTGGAACGAGTTCATCTACGCCCTGACGTTCCTGCAATCGACCAGCAACAAGACGGTGCCGGTCGCGATCGTCAACGAGTTCGTGGACGGCGATATCTACCGCTGGGGCTCGCTGATGGCGGGCGCGCTGGCCGGCTCGCTGCCGCTCGTGATCCTTTACGCCTTCTTCGTGGAGCATTATGTGTCGGCGATGACCGGCGCCGTGAAGGAATGATCGCGGGGCTTGCCGAGGGGCGCGCCAATTGTTTCAAGAGCGGCGCGCTTCGGCCAATAAGAAGGAGTTGAGCTCTTGCACATTCTGGTTCTCGGCGCCGCCGGCATGGTCGGCCGCAAACTCTGTGAACGGCTGCTGCGCGACGGCCGGCTCGGCAAGAGCGACATCACGAAATTGACCATGCACGACGTGGTCGAGCCCAGGAAGCCGGAGAAGGCCGGCTTCCCGGTCGAGACCGTGTCGGGCGATTTCGCAGTCCCCGGTGCCGCCGAGAAACTGATCGCAGGTCGCCCCGACGTGATCTTCCATCTCGCCGCGATCGTCTCCGGCGAGGCCGAGCTCGATTTCGACAAGGGCTATCGCATCAATCTCGACGGCACGCGGATGCTGCTCGATGCGATACGCCTTGCGGGCGGCGGCTACAAGCCGCGCGTGGTGTTCACGTCCTCGATCGCAGTGTTCGGCGCGCCGTTTCCCGATGCGATCGGCGACGAGTTCTTCCATACCCCGCTGCTCAGCTACGGCACGCAGAAGGCGATCGGCGAACTTCTGCTCGCCGATTATTCCCGCCGGGGCTTCCTCGACGGCATCGGCATCCGCCTGCCGACCATCTGCATCCGGCCGGGCCTGCCCAACAAGGCGGCATCGGGCTTCTTCTCCAACATTCTGCGCGAACCGCTCGCCGGCAAGGAAGCGATCCTCCCGGTCTCCGAGGACGTCCGCCACTGGCACGCGACGCCTCGCTCGGCCGTCGGCTTCCTGCTTCACGCCGGCACCATGGATCTCGCCACTGTCGGCCCGCGCCGCAACCTGACCATGCCGGGCCTGTCGGCCACGGTCGGCGAGCAGATCGCCGCCTTGAAGCGGGTTGCGGGCGAGAAGGTCGCCGCGCGCATCAAGCGCGAGCCCGATCCCTTCATTGTCGGCATCGTCGGCGGCTGGCCGCGCAATTTCGATGCCAGGCGGTCGCGCGAACTCGGCTTCACCACCGCCGAGAAGACGTTCGACGATATCATCCGCATTCACATCGAAGACGAGCTCGGCGGCAATTTCGTCGCCTGAGCTCGGACTGAGCGGGCCCTGATGATGGCGAGCGTTGCTTGCATCGGCGAATGCATGGTCGAGCTGCGGCAGGCCCAGGGCGGCGCGTCCGCCGGGCAGGGGCAGGGCGGTGGCCTGTACTCACGCGGCTTCGGCGGCGACACCCTCAACACGGCGGTGTATCTGGCGCGGCTGGACGTCAAGGTCGATTATCTCACCGCGCTCGGCGATGACGCCCTGAGCGACGAGATGGTCGCTGCCTGGAATGCGGAAGGCGTCGGCACGCGGCGTGTCGTGCGGCTCGCGGGCAAGCTGCCCGGCCTCTACATGATCCAGACGGACGGCAAGGGCGAGCGCCAGTTCTTCCATTGGCGCGACAGTGCGGCCGCGCGCCAGCTGATGGGCCTGCCGGAGACGGACGAGCTGCTCAACTCGCTGATGAGCTACGACGTCGTCTATCTCTCTGCGATCACGCTCTCGATCTACGACGCGGCCGGGCGCGAGCGCCTGTTCGGCGCCATCAAGCGCGCGCGCCTGCTCGGCACTCGCTTCGTGTTCGACACCAATTTCCGCGCGCGCGGCTGGCCGGACCGCGATATCGCGCGGGAGGTGTTTGCGACCGCCTTCGCAGCCGCCGACATCGTGCTGACCTCGACCGAGGATCTGCTCGCCCTCCATCCCGGCGAAAGTCACGACCAGCTGATGGCGCGTATCCCAACCCCGGAACTGGTGTTCCGTCTGCCCGAGCCGGTGAGCCTGTTGCGCTACCCCGGCGGCGCCAGCGAGGTCCGCGCCGAGCCCATGACCAAGCCCGTGGTCGATACCACCGCCGCCGGCGACAGCTTCGCCGCGGCCTATATCGCGGCCCGGCTCGCCGGCGCCGAGCCGGTGGAGGCGGCCCTATCAGGACATCGGCTCGCCAGCCTCGTGATCTGCTATCCCGGCGCCATCATTCCGGGCTATGCCATGCCGCCGAAGAAGCGGCACCGGCCGGCGGCGTCCCGCCAGGCCAACAATTAGACAGCGACCAAATGAATCGAGACCCATGACCACGGCTGCCCAACAGAACCACCTCGTCGCGCTGTTCAAGGCTGCGACCGTCATTCCCGTCCTCACCATCGAGCGCATCCAGGATGCGGTGCCGCTGGCGCGCGCGCTGGTTGCCGGCGGTGTCCGCACGCTGGAGGTGACCTTGCGCACCCCCGTTGCGATCGAGGCGGCGCGCGCGATGATGACCGAGGTCCCCGAGGCGGTCGTGGGTATCGGCACCATTCTCAACCCGTCCGACTTCAGCCGGGTCGAGAAGCTCGGCGTCGCGTTCGGCATCAGCCCGGGCCTGACCCCCGATCTGCTCAAGGCCGCGACCGACAGCTCCTTGCCGTTCGCGCCGGGGATTGCCACGGCCTCGGAACTGATGATGGCGCTGTCCTACGGTTTTGACGTCGCAAAGTTCTTCCCGGCGGAGCAGGCCGGCGGCATCAAGGGCCTGCGCGCCCTCGGCGGGCCGTTCCCGAACGTGCGGTTCTGCCCGACCGGCGGGGTGGGCGAGGCCAATGCCGCGACCTGGCTGGCCGAACCCAATGTCGTTGCGGTCGGCGGGTCCTGGCTGTGCCCGACGGCGGAAATCCGGGCCGGGAACTGGGCCGGCATAACTGCCATCTGCGAGCGGACCCTCAAGGCGCTGAAAGCCGCGTGAAGTCTTGCCATCCCTGGGCTAAGACTTAGCTCAGGAAGAGGCCTCCAGGGAGAAATGACCATGACCGCCAGCATCGTCGGATGGGCGCATACGCCGTTCGGCAAGTTCGACACCGAAACCGTCGAAAGCCTCGTCACCCGCGTCGCCAATGAGGCGCTGGCGGATGCCGGCATTTCGGCCGGTGATGTCGACGAGATCGTGCTCGGGCATTTCAACGCCGGCTTCTCGCCGCAGGATTTCACGGCGTCGCTGGTACTGCAGGCCGATCCCAAGCTGCGCTTCAAGCCGGCGACCCGTGTCGAGAACGCCTGCGCCACGGGATCTGCTGCCGTGCATCAGGGCCTGCGCGCGATTGCCGCAGGGGCGGCCAAGATTGTGCTGGTCGTCGGCGTCGAGCAGATGACGCGCACGCCGAGCGCCGAGATCGGCAAGAACCTGCTCAAGGCTTCCTACCTCCCTGAGGACGGCGACACGGTCGGCGGTTTCGCCGGCGTGTTCGGCAAGATCGCCAGCTCCTATTTCCAGAAATACGGTGACCAGTCCGATGCGCTGGCGCTGATCGCGGCCAAGAACCACAAGAACGGCGTCGCCAATCCCTTCGCCCAGATGCGCAAGGACTTTGGCTTCGACTTCTGCCGCGCCGAGAGCGAGAAGAACCCCTATGTCGCCGGCCCGCTGAAGCGGACGGACTGCTCGCTGGTCTCCGACGGCGCCGCTGCGCTGGTGCTGGCCGATGCCGAGACGGCCAAGGGCATGACCAAGTCGATCGGCTTCCGCGCCACTGCGCACGCCCAGGACTTCCTGCCGATGAGTAAGCGCGACATCCTGCAGTTCGAGGGCTGCACGGTCGCCTGGCAGCGGGCGCTGGAGAAGGCCGGTGTCACGCTGTCCGATCTCTCCTTCGTCGAGACCCATGACTGCTTCACCGTCGCCGAGCTGATCGAGTACGAAGCGATGGGTCTGACGCCGAAGGGGCAGGGCGCCCGCGCCATCAAAGAAGGCTGGACGCTGAAGGACGGCAAGCTGCCGGTCAACCCGTCAGGCGGCCTGAAGGCCAAGGGCCATCCGATCGGTGCCACCGGCGTCTCCATGCATGTGATGACCGCGATGCAGCTCGCGGGCCAGGCGCCCGAGGGCATGCAGCTCAAGAACGCCAAGCTCGGCGGCATCTTCAACATGGGTGGCGCGGCCGTCGCCAACTACGTCTCCGTCCTGGAGCCGCTGAAGTAGTTTGATCCTGTAGGGTGGGCAAAGGCGCCATACGCCATGCCCGCCTTATTTCTTTGCGTTAGATCATGGTGGGCTCGCGCGGCCCCCTTAATGCTCTGATTGATTTTGCGGGAAATGCATCATGAGCACTAACTACGAAGATTCACTGTCGATGGACGCACTCAACGATCGTATCGCGATCCTCGAAGACAATATCCGCCAGCTCATCGAGCAGGCCGCTGCCGCCTCCGGCGAGCAGAACGAGTCGCGCATCGCCGACCGGATCAATCAGCAGAATGACGAACTCGACCGGCTCCTGAAGATCCGGGAATCCCGTCAGAAGAAATAGCGGCCGACGTCGCCCCGCGGCGCATGCCGCCATACGCCGCCCGCCCTTGCGCGAGCGGCGGCACTGCCGTTAGCTGGACCGAAATCGCGTGGGCAGTTGGGCTCGGCGCAATCGGGAGCGAACGATGGGGCCGCTGAAAGGCATCAAGGTCGTCGACATGACCACCGTGCTGATGGGCCCTTATGCGACCCAAATGCTCGGCGATTACGGTGCCGACGTCGTCAAGGTGGAATCGCTGGACGGCGACGTCACCCGCCTGATCGGCCCGATGCGTCACGCCGGCATGGGGCCGGTGTTTCTCAACACCAACCGCAGCAAGCGCTCGATCTGCCTCGATCTGAAGAAGGCTGCGGGGCGCGAAGCCGTGCTGCGGCTTTTGAAGGACGCCGACGTCCTGGTCTACAACGTCCGCCCGCAGGCGATGGCGCGGCTTCAGCTCGGCTACGACGTCGTCTCCGCCATCAACCCGCGCCTGGTCTATGCCGGCGTGTTCGGCTTCGGCCAGGACGGGCCCTATGCCGCAAAACCCGCTTACGACGACCTGATCCAGGGCGCGACTGCGCTTCCAGCGCTGATGGCGCAGACTGGCGACGGCGTGCCGCGCTACGTGCCGAACGCCTTGGTCGACCGTATCGTCGGACTCACCGCGGTCGGCGCGATCTGCGCCAGCCTCGTGCACCGCGACCGCACCGGCCGCGGCCAGCGTCTGGACATTCCGATGTTCGAGACCATGGCCGGCTTCGTCATGGGCGACCACATGGGCGGGCTCACGTTCGAGCCGCCGCTCGACAAGGGCGGCTATGCCCGCCATCTCTCGCGCGACCGCAGGCCCTACAAGACCTCGGACGGCTATCTCAGCGTCATCGTCTACAACGACAAGCAGTGGGAGAACTTCTTCAAGGCCACGGGGCGCGACGAGCTGCGCGCCGATCCCAAATTTGCAACCTTCGCCGGCCGGGCCGCCAATATCAATGTGGTGTATGCCGAGCTCGCCCGCATCTTCGAGACGCGGACCACGGCGGAATGGATCGACCTGCTGACGAAAGCCGACGTGCCTGTCATGCCGATGCACGATCTCGCCTCGATCCTGCACGATGAGCATCTGGAGGCGACCGGCTTTTTCCCGGTGGTGACCCATCCGACCGAAGGTCCGATCCGCAGCATGAAGGTGACGGCGACCTGGTCCGAGACCGAAGCCGAGCCGGTACGCCTGGCGCCGCGGCTCAACGAGCATGGCGCGGAGATCTTGCGCGAGATCGGCTATTCCGCTGACGAGATCGCAGCCATGGTGCGCGACGGCGTCACGCGCGTGGCGCCGGAGTAGGGAGAGTGGAGATGACCACGCTTCTCTCATCCGTCATTCCGGGGCGCGCCCACTTGGGCGCGAGCCCGGAATCCATTCATCCTCCGCACATGCCGTTCGATGGATTCCGGGCTCGCGACTTCGTCGCGCACCGGAATGACGGTGGAGAAATGGCACCATGAGCTTCATCACCGGCGTCGGCCTCACGTCGTTCGGCAAGCACGAGGGCTCCTCCTCGCTCGACCTGATGAGCGAGGCCGCGCAAGCCGCGCTCGACGATGCCGGCCTCGAGCGCACCGACATCGACGGGATTCTCTGCGGCTATTCCACGGTCTCCCCGCACATCATGCTCGCCACCGTCTTCGCCGAGCATTTCGGCATCCGCCCGTCCTACGCTCATGCCGTCCAGGTCGGCGGCGCCACGGGTCTTGCGATGACGATGCTTGGACATCATCTCGTCGCGTCAGGCGTCTGCCGGAACGTTCTGGTGGTCGCTGGCGAGAACCGGCTCACCGGGCAGAGCCGCGATGCCTCGATCCAGGCGCTGGCGCAGGTCGGCCATCCCGACTACGAGGTGCCGTTAGGACCGACCATTCCCGCTTATTACGGCCTCGTTGCCAACCGATACATGCACGAATACGGCGTGACCGAAGAGGATCTCGCCGAATTCGCGGTGCTGATGCGTGCCCACGCCTGCACCCATCCCGGCGCGCAATTCCACGATCCCATCAATGTCGCCGACGTCATGGCCTCCAAGCCAGTGGCGCTGCCGCTCAAGCTGCTCGATTGCTGCCCGGTCTCCGACGGCGGCGCGGCGTTCGTTGTCAGCCGCGAGCGAACCGGGGAAGCGGGCGTGCGTATCCGCGGCTGCGCCCAGGCCCACACGCATCAGCATGTCACGGCAGCGCCCGCCCTCAGCGAGCTTGGCGCCGAGATCTCCGTCGCGCGTGCAAAGGCGACCACGGGTCTCGCGATCTCCGACGTGCGCTACGCCGCGATCTATGACAGCTTTACGATCACGCTCGCGATGCTGCTGGAAGACCTCGGTCTCGCCGGCCGCGGCGAGGCGGCCGCGCGCGTACGCGCCGGCCATTTCAGCCGCGACGGCGCGATGCCGCTGAACACCCATGGCGGCCTGCTCAGCTACGGCCATTGCGGCGTCGGCGGCGCCATGGCGCATCTCGTCGAGGCGCATTTGCAGATGACGGGGCGGGCGGCTAGCCGCCAAGTCCGCGACGCCTCGATTGTACTGCTGCACGGCGATGGCGGCGTGCTGTCGTCTCACGTCAGCATGTTCCTGGAGCGGGTCAGATGAGCGAGCGTCTGGCGGACTGGACCAAGGGTGAAGAGGCCATCACCTACCAGATTTGCACCGCATGCGGGCATGTACAGTATTTTCATCGGGCCTTCTGCGCAGCTTGTGGCGAATCGGACCCGCGCGAGCAGCGCGCCAGTGGCAAGGGCAGGGTGTATGCGACCTCGTTGGTCTGCCGCGCGGCAACGCCCGAGACGCGCGCGCACGTGCCCTACAACATCCTGCTGGTCGATTGCGCCGAGGGCTTTCGCATGATGGCCCATGGCGAGCATGACCTCGCCATTGGCGATTCGGTCATCGCAAGCTTCAAGCCGTTTGCCGGCAATCTGGTGCCGTTCTTTGCCCAAACCAAATAGGGAAACGCGAATGTAGCCCGGATGGAGCAGCGAAATCCGGGATTCGCACCTCGCGGACAGACTTCCCGGATTGCGCTGCGCTTCATCCGGGCTACACGCCAACAGAGGGGATCCGTCATTCGGGGGCGGTCATGCGACCGAGCCTGGAACGGGAATTCTGGGCTTGGCTTGTGCGAGAGCCACCCCGGAATGACGAAAACGCTGAGCACCTGATCCGGAAAAGTGTGAAGCAGTTTTCCGAAAAGATCATGCGCAATCGAAATACTCTAACGCCCGTAGAACAAGATGCTGGCGATGACGAGCATCGCCGTCACCGCCAGCATATGCGCGAGCGCTCCCGAGGCCGCCCCCTTGGTGGCTTCCTTCATGCCGTTTTCTCCCTAGACTTGGGCGTGACTCATCGTTGCGCGGTGAGCGCATACGACGGCCAATTGTTTTTACTCGGAACACCCCTTGCGAGTATCCGCCGCGATTTGTCCCCCCGCGGCGAATATCGACTGTGTCAGGGTCGATCAGCAATGCGGCGGCAATTTGACTCGATGATGTTGCTCGTGCGTCCCCACGCGAATAGAGTCTTCGGGAACCTTCGCCAATGGCGACAAAAAGCATCAAAAGATCAGGGAAAACTTCAGGAAAATCATGGCCCGCATTCAGTACAGCGACCCGTCCAAGGCATCCGACCGCACCCGCGAAATCCTCGACAAGAACCG
Organism: Bradyrhizobium sp. NBAIM18; assembly: GCF_020193825.1. NCBI lineage: Bacteria > Pseudomonadati > Pseudomonadota > Alphaproteobacteria > Hyphomicrobiales > Nitrobacteraceae > Bradyrhizobium > Bradyrhizobium sp. NBAIM18. Next base: position 428,251 of record NZ_JADYVO010000002.1, on the reverse strand, counting down.
CCATGCCAACATCTTCCGGATGATGGCGCATTCGCCGAGTTACTTTGAGCAATATTGCCGCCTCGGGGGCGCAATCAGGCACAAGGGCGAGCTCGACCCCATCGTGCGCGAGCTTGCGATCACCCGTACCGGCATCCTGTGCGAGGCACCCTATGAGATCGTCGCGCACAAGCGCATCGGCAAGAATGTCGGCGTCACCGACGAGCAGAACGAGGCGCTCGAGAACTGGCAGGCCGCATCCTGCTTCAACGAGGTGCAGCGCGCCGCGCTCGCCTTCACCGACGAGATCGTGAAGCTGACGAAGCCGACGGATGCGACCTTCAAGGCGATCGCATCGAAGCTGACGCCAGCGGCGCTGGTCGAGCTCCAGCTCTCGGTCGGCTTCTACATCATGACGTCAAAATTCCTGGAGACGTTCGAGATCGACCTCCAGCCCGTCACCGAAGTGGTGGGCTGATCCAAAGCTCGGCTTGCGAGGGATGCTCATGACAATCGATGAATATGCGGCCTGGGCCGCAACCATTGCCAAAGTCGACGAGCATCCGTCGAACGAGCGGTTGTCTTATCTCGGGCTGGGCCTTGCCGCTGAGGCGGGCGAGGTCGCCGAGCACATCAAGAAGCTCCTGCGCGACGACTGGCTCGACAAGGCCGGTCTCGTCGAAGAGCTTGGCGATGTCGTCTACTACTGGGCCTGCCTGTGCGCCGCCACCGGTCAGCAGCCGTCCGCGCTGCTCAACGCCAGTGCCGCCAAGATAAGGCGACGCATCAGCGAAGCGGCGAGCCGTTAATGTAAGCTTGAGCTGGGAAGTCCGGCGTTTGGGCCGGGCTTGTCCCGGCCATCCACGACTTGCCAATCGGTACGGAGAACGTGGATGCCCGGGACAAGCCCGGGCATGACGATCTGTTGCGCATGAACCGCTCACGTCGAGGTCAGAATATCCACCTTGGCGTTGGCGACGATCAGGCGGTCGGCCAGGAGCTGGGCCAGGTTGCGCATGACGCATTCGCTGGCGCGGGGGTGCTGCTTGCGGAAGCGCTCGAAATCCTTCAGCGGGACCTCGCATGCCGTCGCTGCCATGTCGGCGAACACGTCGGCGGAGCGGGTTTGTTCCAGCAGCGCCATCTCGCCGAACGCCATGCCGGCGGTGAGCGTCGCCAGCCTGACGCCATCGGGCAAGGTGACGTGCACAGCGCCGCTGCGCAGGAAGTACAGGGCATCGGCGGGGTCGCCGGCCGTGAGGATTTTGGCGCCGGATTGATAGGTCCTGATGGTGCAGAGCGAGGCGAGATCCGTCAGCTCTTCCTCGCTCAGCCCGGTCAGCAGCGGCTGGTCGGCTAGCTCGGTGGTCTCGTGAAAATCGATCGAGCCGCCGTAGCGATAGACGATCTGGTCTTCGGCCCATTCGATCGCAGTGTCGAGCAGATAGAAATCGCGCACGTTCTTCAGCTCAGCGGTCCATTCTCGTAACGTATTCCATTCCTTGGAGGCGCGCCGGACGCCCGACAAGACCACCGTGACATTCAGCGCGGCCAATTCCTCGAACGCTTCGGCCACAAGTCGTGCGCCGGCCCGCGTAGTCGAGGTCACGCGGTGGAGATCGAAGATCACGAATTGCGGCCGCGGTCGTCCCGCGAGCCGGCGCGAGACGTAATCCACCGCCGACAGCGACAGCGTGCCGACCAGTTCGATGATGCGCACCTCCTGCTCGTGGGCCGCCAGGATCTCGCGCTCCTGCGGGCGGCGCACGCGGCGCGACGGGCTCTTGCCGATGTCGTAGTCGGCGATGACGGCGTTGCGTGCGTCGTCGCTGCGGTTGAGCATGTGCAGGTCGTAATGCGAGGACAGCGCCTCGCACACCTTGATGCCGCGCACGCTGTTGCCGTGCTTGTCGAGCTTTGGCGAATAGCTGCCGAGGCCGAGGCGGGCAGGGAGCGCGGCCAGGATGCCGCCGCCGACGCCGCTCTTGGCGGGGATGCCGATGCGGTAGATCCACTCGCCGGCATAGTCGTACATGCCCGACGACGTCATCACCGAAAGTGTGCGCGAGATCGCGTAGGCGCTCAGCACCTGCTCGCCGGTGACCGGATTGATGCCGCGATTGGCGAGCGTTGCCGCCATCACCGCGATATCGCGCGCGGTCACCAGCACGGCGCATTGCCGGAAATAGACGTCGAGCACGCCGGCGACGTTGTCCGAGATCACCGCGTTGGTCTTGAGCAGATAGCCGATGGCGCGGTTGCGGTCGCCGGTCTGGCTCTCGGAAGCATAGACGGCGTCGTCGACGGAAAGGTCGCGGCCAGCAAAACGGCTGAGCGCAAGGCGGATCTGCTCGAAAGCCTCCGCGCCCTTGCTGTCGTAGATCAACCCGGTGCAGGCGATCGCGCCGGCATTGACCATCGGGTTGAACGGATGGTTCTCGGAATTGAGCCGGATCGAGTTGAAGGGATCGCCGGAGGGCTCGACGCCGATCGCGCCTTCGACCTTGCCGGCGCCGAGCAGGTCCAGTGCCAGCGCGAACACGAAGGGTTTCGACATCGACTGGATGGTGAAGGGCACCCGGCTGTCCCCGACTTCATAGACATGGCCGTCCAGCGTCGCCAGGCTGATGCCGAAATAGGCAGGGTCGGCCTTGCCGAGCTCGGGAATGTAATCGGCGACATGGCCCGACGTTTCGGCGGAGAATTCGCTGAGGCAATTGTCCAGAAACCGCAGCAGGGGCGGCTTCGAACGGGTCCAAGCGCTGGCGAGAGGCGAGAGCGGTTTCATCGCCTCCCTTGTGCAACGCAATCAGGGCACGCGCAACCCATCCGGCATCACAGGCGGGCGCCGGACCAAGAGAAGCGCGATCAGGATCGTCGGCAGCAGGATGCCAAGGCCGAGCAGCGTCACTTGCATCTGCGACAGCGGCATGATGCCGCCGCCGGGGGTCGCCACCACGAAGCCGCCGATCACCAGCAGCACACGGATGGGCCATTCCAGGCTGCCTGTGCCGCGCAAGTCCCCGACGAAAGGCTGGTAGCCCTGGATGCCGCCGCAGATGAACAGCGTACCGAAGGCAGCCAGGCCCATCAGGCCGAGGCCGGCGAGATAGGGGCTTGGTCCCTGCAGCACCAGCGCCGGATTGAGCACGAAGAAGAACGGCAGGAAATAGATGATGCTGCCGACCCACATCGATTCCCAGCCCGTCTTCATGGCCGGCGAGCCGGCGATGCCGGCGGCCGCGAAGGAGGCGATCGCGACCGGCGGAGTGATCGATGACAGCATACCCCAGTAGAAGATGAACATGTGCACGGCCATGCGGTTGAGGCCGAGCTTCTCCAGCGCCGGCGCGACCAGGATGGCGAGGAAGATGTAGCAGGCCGTCGTCGTCAGCCCAAGGCCGAGAATGAGGCTGGTGAGCGCGCACATGCCGAGCAGCAGGAAGGCGTTGTCGCCGGCAATGTGCAGGAGGTCGTTGGCAAGGCTCGACACCACACCTGTCATCGAGAACGCGCCGATCAGCAGGCCGCAGCCGGCGAGAATACCGACCAGCTCGACGAAGGTGCGGCCGTTGACCTCTAGGAACTTGCCGATCGTCGCAAATGTCCAGCGCGTGTCCTTCGAGAAGAACTGGTTGAGCACGAGAAGCAGCGCAGTGGCGTAGAATGGCGCGTGGCTCTCCCGCTTGAAATAGAGCAGCATCACGATCAGAAGCGCGATGACGAAGACGTAGTACCAGCCGTCCTTGATCGTATCCATGATCCGCGGCAGCTCGGCGCGGGGAATACCCTTCAGCTTGTGGCGCGCCGCGTAGGCATCGACCTGCATGAAGAGGCCGACGTAATAGAGCACGGCCGGAATGATTGCAGCGAGGGCGACATCGGCGTAGCTGACGTTGAGGAATTGGGCGATCACGAAAGCGGTCGCACCCATCACTGGCGGCGCCAGCACGGCGCCGGTCGAGGCGCAGGCCTCGATCGCGGCGGCATAGGAGGCGCGAAAGCCGCTCTTCTTCATCACGGGGATGGTCATGGTGCCGGCGGTGAGCACGTTGGAGATGATCGAACCCGACATCATGCCGAGCAGGCCGCTGGCAAAGATACAGACTTTTGCCGCGCCGCCGCGGAAGGTGCCGCACAGCGCGAAGGCGAGGTTGATGAAGAATTTTCCGGCGCCCGTCATCATCAGCGCGGTGCCGAATACCAAAAAGCCGATCACGGTGTCGGCGAAGGCCTGGATGGGAATGCCGAGCAGGCTCTCGCCCGAGAGCACGTGATAGGCGGTCGCCTGCTCGAGCGTCGATTGCGTGCCACGGAACGGCCCGAGCCAGCCAGCCTCCGCGAACAGCGGATAGACGGTGAAGGGCAGCACGCTGAGGAGCAGGCTCCAGCCGCCGGTGCGGCGCAACGCTTCCATCAGCATCACCCACATCACGAGGCCTGCGGCGATCACCGTGTTGGGCGCGCCGCCGAATTCCCAGCCGGCCTCCGCCCCCTTGCGCACGTTAACCATCAGTATGAGCGCCGCCGCGAAGGTCACGACGAATAAGACGAGGTCATACCAGGGAACGCGGTCGAGCGGCGCGCGGCCGGTGCCCGGAAAGATCAGGAACGTGAATGGCAGCATCAACGCGATCAGGAGATAGAAATATTCCGTGTTGAGCTGGGTGAAGCCGATGAAAAAGCGCAGCGAGAATTGCTGGTTGATGCAGAGCAGGATCGTCGCCGCGGTCGCAACGATCAGCGTCCAGCGCCACGCGCCGCGCAACGTGCGGACGCGCGTGACTTCCGCTTCCTGCATGTTGCCGGCGGCGCCATGGGGATCATCGAACACGACGCGCTTGGGCTCGTCTTGCGGGACGGTGGAAGTGGAAGAGGACATCATCGATCCCGCGCGTGGGCTGGTGAACGCAATCAGGCAAACGGCAGTTGTTTGAACCGCTCTGGCCGCGCGCTCAACCTCTTCCGCGTGCGGGAGAGGTCGGCGCGAAGCGCCGGGTGAGGGCTTTCTCCTCTGGGGGAATCCCAGCGCGGAGGCACCCTCTCCTCAACCCTCTCCCGCAAGCGGGAGAGGGGGCGCACTTCTCGCGAGGCAACGATCACGCCTAACAACACCTCACTCTATTCCTCGAACCCGTTCGGCATGCCCGCTTTCGCTAGCGCGGCGGCACGCGCCTTCGTCCAGCCGTCGAGGAACGCCTTGTCGTCCGACGGCGGATTGGACTTGCCGTAATCGGCCCAGGCGGCCGCCAGCACCTCCTGCCGCTTGATCAGCTGGTTGTTGTGTGCCTCCTGAGCGTCGCTCCATTGGCCGGCCTCTTTCAACGCCTTCACCGCGCCGGGATGCACCGGCACCACCCAGTTCTTGGTCTGGCGGTTGGCCGCGAGTCCGCCGGCGCCGGGCGCGGAGTCCTTATAAGCGTCGTAGTTGACGATCATCGCCTTGGTGATCGCATAGACCTGGTCGGCCGGTTGCGAGGCGTAGGCGACGAAGATCGGGTAGGGATAATTGCCGAGCTCGATCGGCTTCTCCGGCGAGATGCCGGCACCGCAAGTCGCAAGCTGCGGGAAGAAGAACGAGCCGACCTTCTGCATCCGCGCCCAGCCTTCCTTGTCCTTGGCGGGCAGCGGTGGCCAGATCAGGCCGCGCGGCGAAGTCTCGGCCTCCTTGGCGGGGCCGGTGATGGTGGTGCCGAAGGCGGCATCGACGTCGTTGTTGATCAGCCCTTTCCACATCGCGCCGTAGCTGGCGAACTCGACAGCCTTGACGTCCTTTTGCGTCAGCCCGGCGAAGGCGAGCACCGCGAGCGAGTTCTGGTTCAGCGCGGGCGAGCCGACCACGAAGCCGACGCGCTTGCCCTTGAGGTCCTTCAGCTCCTTCACGCCGGTGTCGGCGGCCACCGCAAGCGAGGCGCAATTGCAGTCGACGGTCGAGAGCAGGGTCTGCAGCGGCTGCGGACCCCATTCCTTCGAGCCGAACTCGAACACGCCTTCCTGCGCGAAGTAGGTGCCCGACCCCATCGCCGCGGAAACCGCGCGCTTGGCGCGCAGCGGCGCGAGGCGCGCGACGTCGTTGCCTGCGGGGAGCACGCGCACGTCGGTGCCGTACTTGTCCTTCATCATCTTGCCGACGCCGACCGCGATGTTGAATCCGGCGGTGCCGGTGTCATAGGCGGTGAAGGTCAATGTCGCCGGCAGCTTGATGTCTTCGGCGGACGAATAGCGTGTAGACGCAAAAGAAATGCCCGCCACCAGAGCAGGCGCGAGCACGAGCAGCCCACGAAGCATGTTTCCCTCCAATGATCTTCGCTTTGCCGCGAAGATTTTCATTCTTTGTTTGAAACAACGTTTTGTTTGAAACCGATCATGTCACCGCGATCAAGCGATGGCAACGCCATACAGCGCGCGTGGGAATGCGACTGACACATTGTCGCGGAAAAGACCGGATAAGACGCTCAGCTCGCGACGATCGCTATCGCCTGTCCCTCCGCAACGACGTCATCGACCTTTACCAGAAGCGATGTGAGGGTGCCGTTTGCGGGCGAGGGCACTGGGATCTCCATCTTCATCGCTTCGACCACCACAACGTCATCGCCATCCGCGACGGTTCCTCCAACTTGCACGGGAGTTGCGCAGATGCGTCCCGCGACCTCCGTGACGATCTTAATTTCTGGCATGCCATCGCCTTTTTGTTGTCGTCGCAAAATGCCTGAGGTAGCGTCGTCTGCAAGTGGAATTTAATTCCGCACAGCGGAACACAACGGTAGGGATCATGGGACGACGTTCGGAGCGGTTGAGCAGGCAAGGTGCGCTCGCTGGCGAAGCCGGTGAGGGTGATGTGATCCAGGTGGTGTCGCGCGCGTTCGACGTATTGCGATGCTTCGAGGGCCACGAGGCGCGACTCGGCAATCTCGAGATTTCAAATCGCTGCGGTCTGCCGCGCTCGACGGTATCGCGGCTCACGCATACGCTGACCCGCATGGGCCAGCTCGTGTATCTCCCGCGCGACCAGAAGTATCGCATCGGCCCGAGCGCGGTGGCGATGAGTGCTTCGATGATGAAGGGCGCGCAGCTGCGCAGCATGATTCGCCAGCGGCTGCAGGAAGTCGCCGAGCAGCTGCCGGGCACGGTCGGCTTCGTCGTCCCCGACCGCTTCCATCTCGTCTATCTCCAGTTCGCGCGTTCGGCGACTGCGCTCGGCCTGCACGAGGGCACCGGCAGCCGCATCTCGATGGCCTCGACCGCCGCGGGCGCGGCCTACACCGCGGCGCTCGCGCCGGAAGTGGGTGATGCCTTCGTCGCGGACATGGAGCGGGAAGCGCCCGAGGCTGCGAAGATTCTCAAGCCCCGCATCGAGGCCAACCGGCAGATGCTGCGCGAGCGCGGCTATGTCGTCGCCTGCGGCCTGTGGAGCCCGCACATCAACGGCCTCGCGGTGCCGATCTGGTCGCCGCAGTACCAGACCTTCGTGGTCATCACGATCGGCCTTCTGTCGGCGATGTATGACGAGCAGCGTCTGCACGAGGAAGTCGCACCGCTGATGCTCCAGCTTGGCCGCTCGCTCGGCAGCCTGATGGAAGGCGCGGAAGGCGACGCCTTCAACAACCGTATCTCGCGTAAGCCGGTCGCCATGGCCGTGCACAACAATAACAAGCCGATCCATTCGGAGGGAGTGAATGAACTGGAAGCCGGAACTCGACGAGCTCGCCCGGCGCGAAGCCTTCGCGCGGGAGATGGGCGGCGTTGACAAGGTCAAGCGACAGCATGACCAGGGCCGGCTGACTGTTCGGGAGCGTATCGACAAGCTGATCGACAAAGGCAGCTTTCACGAGATCGGTGCCGTCTCCGGCATCGGTGAGTACGATTCCAGCGGCGATCTGAAGAAGCTCACGCCGGCCAATTGCGTGTTCGGCCGCGCGCGCGTCGACGGCCGCACATTGGTCGTGGTCGGCGACGATTTCACCGTGCGCGGCGGCTCGGCGGATGCGTCGATCTCGGCCAAGCCGCTGATGGCGGAGGAGATGGCGCACGATTTCCGCCTGCCCATCGTCCGCATCATCGAAGGCTCCGGCGGCGGCGGCTCGGTCAAGACCATCGAGACCAAGGGCGCGGCCAATCTGCCCGGCGGCATCGGCGGCACGCGCTGGTATCGCTTCACGACGGAGAATCTGTCGCGCGTGCCGGTGGTCGCGCTCGGCCTCGGCTCGGTGGCGGGCCTGGGCGCCGCGCGTCTTGCCGCCAGCCACTATTCCATCATGACGCGGAAGTCCGCGATGTTCGTCGCGGGTCCGCCGGTAGTGAAGGCGCTGGGGCAGGACCTTACCAAGGAGGAGCTCGGCGGCGCCGATATCCAGACCCGCGCCGGCGCGGTGGATCATGCGGTCGACACCGAGGAGGAGGCGTTCGCCTGCGCGCGGCGCTTCCTCTCCTACCTGCCGTCATCGGTCTACGAGCTGCCGCCGACCTTGCCCTGCACGGACAGTCCTGAACGTAGCGACGAAGCGCTGATGAACGCGGTGCCGCGCAACCGCAAGCAGGTCTACAAGATGCGGCCGATCATCGAGTCCGTCGTCGACAAGGGCTCGTTCTTCGAGGTCGCCAAGAACTTCGGCAAGCCGATCATTGTCGGTCTCGCGCGGCTCGAGGGCAGGGCGGTGCTGTTGCTCGCCAGCGACAGCTTTCATTACGGCGGCTCCTGGACCGCGGATGCCTGCCAGAAAGTGGTGCGCTGGGTCGACTTCGCCGAGACCTTCCACCTGCCGGTCGTCTATCTCATGGATTGCCCCGGTTTCATGATCGGCCTTGATGCGGAGAAGGCCGCCACCATCCGCCACGGCGTGCGTGCCATGGCGGCGGTGAACCAGACCACCGTGCCCTGGTGCACCGTGATCCTGCGCAACGCCTTCGGCGTCGCCGGTGTCGTGCACCAGCCGGCCGACCGCTTCTCGATCCGCTATGCCTGGCCCTCGGCCTATTGGGGCTCGCTGCCGCTCGAAGGCGGCATCGAAGCCGCCTACCGCGCCGACATCGACGCGGCGGAAGACAAGGCGGCGAAGCTGAAGGAGATCGAGGAGCGGCTCAACAAGCTCCGCTCGCCGTTCCGCTCGGCCGAAAAATTCTGGGTCGAGGAGATCATCGATCCCAGGAAGACGCGATCGCTGCTGTGCGAGTTTGCCCGGCTCGCGGAGCCGCTGCGAAAGCCGGGGCCGCCGGAGAATATGACGATCAGGCCGTAGCATCCTTGTGCCAAGTCATGACGCTCGTGCCCCGGACGCAGCGCGCCGCTGCCCTGGCGATGCGAAGCATCGTCCAGTTCAGCAGTGCGCTGCAGAGCCGGGGCCCATGCCACAGCGAATCCGGAGCCTCCTGGGTCCCGGCTCAGCGCCGCAACGCTTGAAGCGTTGCACTGCGTCCGGGACACGAGGTGCGGCATCGACACAATCCAAGACACTTCCACGGCAAAACAATAACGCGGTAAGCTCCGCCAACAAGAACAAGAGGAAGCGCCAATCGTGTACGACTTCATCATCGTGGGCGGCGGCTCGGCGGGGTCCGTGCTGGCCCACCGGCTCTCCGCCAGGAGCGCCAACAAGGTCCTGCTCTGCGAAGCCGGTCAGGACACGCCACCCGGCAACGAGCCAGCCGAAATCAGGGACAGCTATCCCGGCACCGCCTATTTCGATCCGCGCTTTCACTGGACCGAGCTCAAGGTGACGACCCAGGTCGTCAGCCACAACAATCCCGAGGAGTCGCGGCCTCCTTTGCGCAAATACGAGCAGGCGCGCGTGCTGGGCGGGGGCTCGTCGATCAACGGGCAGATGGCCAACCGCGGCGCGCCGACCGACTACGATGAATGGGAGGCGCGCGGCGCCGAGGGGTGGTCGTGGGCTGACGTGCTGCCGTTCTTCAAGAAGGTGGAGCGCGACCTCGATTTCGACGGACCGTATCACGGCAAGGACGGAAGGATCCCTGTCCGCCGCATCCCGCGCGAGCACTGGACGCGGCATTCGGAGGCGTTCGCGCAGGCCTTCCAGCAGGCCGGCCATCAATTCGTGGCCGACCAGAACGGCGAATTCGTCGACGGCTTCTTCCCCGTGACGCATTCCAACCAGGCCGAGCAGCGCGTCTCGGCCGCGATGGGTTATCTCGATCGCGACACCCGCGCACGTGTGAACCTTGCGATCTCCACCAACACGCAGGTACGAGAGCTGCTGTTCGAAGGCACGCGCTGCGTCGGTGTGAAGGCGATGGTCGACGGACGCGAGCAGGAATTCCGCGGACGCGAGATCATTCTCTCCAGCGGCGCCATTCATTCGCCGGCGCATCTGCTCCGCGCCGGCATCGGCCCCGTCGGTCACCTCAAGGACCTGGGCATTCCCGTGCTGGCGGCCTTGCCGGGCGTCGGCCAACGTCTGATGGATCATCCCTCGATCTCGCTGTCGTCCTTTGTCCGCCGCGGCGCGCGCATGAACGAGCACACCAGGCGTCACATGCAGCTCGGCCTGCGCTATTCCTCCGGGCTGCCTGATGTGCCCAAGGGCGACATGTTCGTCGTCGTCATCAGCAAATCGGCCTGGCACGCCGTCGGCGCGCAGATCGGCTCGCTCCTGACCTTCGTCAACAAGACCTATTCCGAGACCGGACAGGTCAAGCTCGCCTCGCGCGATCCCTCGGCAGAGCCGATCGTCGAGTTCAACCTGCTGTCCGACCGCCGCGATCTCGATCGCCTGATGAGCGGTTTCCGCAAGATGGCGGCGATCCAGATGAGCGAGGTGGTCAGGAAGGTGACGGACAAGCCGTTTCCGGCCGCCTATACCGATCGCGTCCGCAAGATCGGCGTGGTCAACACCAGGAACAAGATTCTCACCACGATTGCCGCGACCCTGATGGACGGGCCGGCGGCGCTGCGTCACTACATGATCGACAATTTCGTCGTCGAAGGCTTCACCTTCGATCAGGTGATGAACGACGACGAGGCGCTGGAAGCCTTCGTGCGCAAGGCGACGATCGGCGTCTGGCACGCCTCGTGCTCGTGCCGCATGGGCCGCACTGAGGATCCGATGGCGGTGGTCGACAATCAGGGCCGCGTCAAGGGCGTGCAGGGGCTGCGCGTCGTCGATGCCTCGATCTTCCCGGTGGTGCCATGCGCCAACACCAACTTTCCGGTGTTGATGTCGGCGGAGAAGATCGCGGCCGCAATGATGCAATGAGCGGCAGCGAGTTTTGGCGATCCGGGCAGTGCGGGGAGGAGGAGCCCTGATCGATACTTGCCTCGCGCGGTCTGACTTGGTTGCATGCCGCGAGCTTGACGCGCTGATCGAGCATTCGAGCGCTGCGAGTTAATCATCTCAGGCGCTACGTGTAGGCTATGAGGTCGTGCAGTCGTGGCGCACGATCGCAGCCCGTTTCAGCCGCGCTTTAGGCCCATTTCAGCCAAACTGTTATTGGTCTCTTTGCCCCGGGGCAGGGTCTCTCATTTGGAGTCCTGCAATGTTCAAGCGAGTATTTTCTGCGTGCGTCTTCGTTGCCCTGGGTTCTGTCGCTTCGGAAGCGCGCCCTTATCGCATTCATCAAGCTCCTGAATGCAACGTCACCATGCCCTGCGACTTCTCCTATTCGCAGACGCGACGCGAGCGGGCTGCCAGGCCCTCACTGGCTTCCAGATCTTCGCTGATTTCCAGGCCCACACTGCAAGCGTACCGCTCGACACAACTGACGGTGACTGACGCTGGGAGCACGACCACGCCGGCGGCCGTCTCCGGTGCCCACGGCACTCGCATTGTCGGTGGCCGTCCGGCCGGTTGCCCTTCGTCGTTCTGCGGCTGCGGCGCGGCTCTGCGCGTGTTCGGCCGTATCGTGCCGGAATTAAATCTTGCGTCCAATTGGCTCCGCTTTCCCAGGACATCACCCGCGCCGGGAATGGTTGCTGCGCGACGAGGACACGTGTTCGTCCTTGAGCAGCACCTCGGAGGCGACGTCTGGATGGCCTATGACGCCAACTCGGGTGGGCGCGCGACGCGAATCCACGCGCGTTCGCTGCGAGGGTATACGATTGTCAACCCGCGCGGCGGCTCGGTGGCTTGAGGCCAGCGGATAGCACTCCAAAAACGGCGGACGGGTCGCAACATCTTTGCGACCCGCCAACGCCGAAACAAATTGTTGGCGCCGGGCGCCGAGCCGATCACAGTCGGAGCACCTTGCCGGGATTCATAATGTTGTGCGGATCGAGCGCGCGTTTGATGGCGCGCATGATGTCGAGCTCGGTCTTCGAGCGGTAGTGGCTGAGCTCGTCGAGCTTGTCGATGCCGATGCCGTGCTCCGCCGAGATTGAGCCGCCCATGGAGGTGACGAGATCGTTGACGGCGCGCGTGATGGCGGCCGTGTATTGGTTCAGCGTCTGCTGGTCCATGCCCTTCGGCCCCATGAACGAAAAGTGCAGATTGCCGTCGCCGATATGGCCGAGCGGATAGGGCCGGATGGTCGGGAGAATGCCGAGCACGGCCCTGAGGCCCTTGTCGATGAACTCCGGGATTCTGGAGATCGCCACCGACACGTCGAAACTGATCCCCGGTCCCCCGGCGCGGGAGGCCTCCGCCATGGCTTCGCGGATGCGCCACATGTTGCGCGATTGACCGAATGTGTGCGCGATCGCCGCATCCAGCACGCGGCCGGCTTCGAGCTGATCGGCGAGAAACTGCTCCATCTTGCCGGACATGCCCTCGGTTCCGTCCTGCCGCGGGCGCGCCGACGACCATTCCAGCAGCAGGTACCAGGGCGTGTCCGCCTTCAGCGGATCCTGCGTGCCGGGAATGTGGCGCAGGGAAAGGTCGATGGCCGCCCGGCTGAGCAGCTCGCAGGAGCCGACATTGTCCTCGGATGCCGCGTGCGCCTCGGACAGAATTTCCAGCGCCGCGCGGGGATCGCGGACCGCCAGCCACGCCGTGCAGACGTCCTTCGGCGCCGGCCACAGCTTGAGCACGGCCTTGGTGATGATGCCCAGCGTCCCCTCGGCGCCCATGAACAAATGCTTGAGGTCGTAACCGGTGTTGTCCTTCTTGAGCGCGCGCAATCCGTCCCAGACCTCGCCATTCGGCAGCACGACTTCGAGCCCCAGCACGAGATTGCGGGCATTGCCATAGCGCAGCACCTGCACGCCGCCGGCGTTGGTCGAGAGATTGCCGCCGATCATGCAGGAGCCCTGGGCGCCGAGGCTGAGCGGCAGGAAGCGGTCGTGCTCGCTTGCGGTCTCCTGAAGCGTCTGTAACACGCATCCGGCCTCGACCGTCATCGAATAGCCGACGGGATCGACATCCAGGATGCGGTTCATCCGGCCGAGCGACAGCACGATGCCGGTGTGCGCAGGCCAGGGCGTCGCCCCGCCCATCAGACCGGTGTTGCCGCCCTGCGGCACGATCGCGACGCCCTGCTCATGGCAGAGCCGGACCACGCTTGAGACCTCCTCGGTGCTCCCAGGGCGAATGACCGCGCCGGCGCTGCCGACCAGCAATCCGCGCCAATCCGTCACGAACGGCTGCTTGTCGTGCTCGTCCTCGATCAGGCCTTTCTCGCCGACGATCGCGCGCAACGCATCGCGCATCTCGGCGGTCAAGGGGGCGGTTGGGATGACGGGCGGGGACGATGGGAAGGCAGCCGGCATTGTTTCCTCTGGCGCATCTTGGTGTGCACTGCGCACGATGACGTGCGGAGGGCATTGTCCACGTTTGGCGCGAGGAGTCTAATGGGAATGTGGCCGAGCGCGACCTGCGGATGGTGACGCCGCCGGGTCAGGCGTCACCATCACGATCGGGTCGTAAGCCGGCTTCAGGCCGCCGCCGGCTGCAGTTTCGGCTGCCGCGACAGCGCCAGCACGATCAAGGCCGCGAACACGCAGAGCGCGCCGGCGATGAAGAAGGCGGGCAGGTAGCTCTGGTAGACTGTGCGCGAGAACCCCGCGCCGAACGCCGCGGCGCCGGCGCCGAGCTGATGGCCGGCGAATATCCAGCCGAACACCAGATTGGCGCGCTCGGGCCCGAATTTTTGCGCGGTGAGCCGCACCGTCGGCGGCACCGTCGCGATCCAGTCGAGACCATAGAACATCGCGAAGACCGAGAGGCCGTAGAAGGAGAAATCGCTGAACGGCAGGAAGATCAGCGAGAGCCCGCGCAGGCCGTAGTACCAGAACAGGAGCCAGCGATTGTCGTAGCGGTCGGACAGCCAGCCCGACATGATCGTGCCGAAGAAGTCGAAGATGCCCATCGCCGCCAGCAGGCTCGCCGCCTGCACCTGCGGGATGCCGAAATCGAGGCACATCGGGATCAGGTGCACCTGCACCAGCCCGTTGGTGGAGGCGCCGCAGATGAAGAAGGTCGCGAACAGGATCCAGAACGTCATCGACGTCGAGGCGTCGCGCAGCGTGCCGAGTGCAACGCCCGTGATCGAGCCGTGGCTGACGGGCGGCGCGGGCAAGGGTGCGGTGCCTTCGTCGCCGAACGGCCGCAGGCCGACGTCGCTGGGGCGGTCACGCATCGCGAGCAGCACGGCCAGCGCGGAAACACCGAGCATGATGCAGACGAGGCCGAGCGCGAGGCGCCAGCCATAGCGGTCGGTGAGGCTTGCCAGCAGCGGCAGGAACACGAGCTGGCCGGTGGCAACGCTCGCCGTCATGATGCCGATGACGAGGCCGCGTCGTGCCGCGAACCAGCGCGTGGCGATGGTCGCGCCGAGCACCAAGGCCGTCATGCCGGTGCCGATCCCGATCACCACGCCCCAGAGGGCAATGAGCTGCCAGACCTCCGTCATGCCGAGCGAGAGCACGAGCGCCGAGACCACGATCAGCTGTGCCGCCAGCGTGACGTTGCGCAGGCCATAGCGGTTGAGCAGGGCGGCCGCGAACGGCGCCATCAGTCCGAACAGGATGAAGCGGATCGACAGCGCGGACGAGATCTCCGCCGTGCTCCAGCCGAACTCCTTCTGCAGGGGAACGATGAACACGCCGGGCGCGCCGACCGTGCCGGCGCTGATCAGCGCGGTGAGGAAAGTCACGCCGACCATCATCCAACCGTAATGAATGTTACGGCGGGACAGTGCTGCCGCGAGCCAGTTCGAGATCATTGGGCCTCAACATTGATGGGCAGGCCGAGACAGACCTGCGTCAGTCTAGAGAATGACACGGGATGTATCTGTCGCAAATGACAGAGTTCCCTCGTTTCCGGACGTCCGCGTCAGCGGCGTTCCACCGCGATGGCCGTGGCTTCACCGCCGCCGATGCAGAGTGCGGCGATGCCGCGCTTGAGGTTGTTGGCCTCCAGCGCATGCAGCAGCGTCACGATCAGCCGCGCGCCGGTGGCGCCGATGGGGTGGCCCAGCGCGCAGGCGCCGCCGTTGACGTTGAGCTTCTCGCCGGGAATGCCGAGGTCGCGCTGCGCCGCCATCGCCACCACGGCAAAGGCCTCGTTGATCTCGAACAGGTCGACATCGCCCGCACTCCAGCCGACCTTGTCCAGCAGCTTGCGGATCGCCGGGATCGGCGCCGTGGTGAACCATTGCGGCTCCTGGCTGTGGGTGGCGTGGCCCTTGATCTCGGCGAGAACAGGCAGGCCGCCCCGGTCAGCAAGCGCGCGCTTCGTCAGCACCAGCGCTGCGGCGCCGTCGGCATTGGCGGAGGAGGCGGCCGGCGTGATGGTGCCGTTGGCGCGGAACGCCGGCTTCAATCCGGGGATCTTGGCGGGGTCGACCTTGAGCGGATGCTCGTCATTGGCGATCACGCGCGGTCCGGCCTTTTCGGTCAGCGTGATCGGCGCAATCTCGGCCCTGAACGCGCCGCCCTCGACGGCCTTGCGGGCGCGACTCAGCGTCTCCATCGCATAGGCGTCCTGATCCCTGCGGGTGAATTGATAGGCTTCCGCCGTGGCTTCGCCGAAATCGCCCATGGAACGGCCGGTCTCGTAGGCGTCCTCCAGGCCGTCCATCATCATGTGGTCGATGATGCGGTCGTGGCCGACGCGATAGCCGCCGCGCGCCTTGGCGAGCAGGTAGGGCGCGTTGCTCATGCTCTCCATGCCGCCGGAGACGACGATGTCGGCCGAGCCGGCGCGGATGATGTCGTGCGCCAGCATGGTCGCCTTCATGCCGGAACCGCAGACCTTGTTGACGGTGGTGGCGCCGGTCGCATCGGGCAAACCGGCGCTCCGTGCTGCCTGCCGCGCCGGCGCCTGACCTTGGCCTGCCGGCAGCACGCAGCCCATGAAGACCTCGTCGACCTTCTCGGGCGCGAGCTTGGCGCGTTCCAGCGCCGCGCCAATCACGTGCGAGCCGAGCTTGTGCGCGGGGAGCGACGACAACTCGCCCCATGAAGCGGCCGAGCGGGGTGCGTGCGGCAGAGACGATGACGACGGGATCGGCGGCTTCGGCCATGATGGGGTTCCCTGGCGATGATTTGTAGGATTATGATCATCATATGATGCGGCGCAAAAAATGCAACCGCGGCAGGGATGAGAAAATGTCGTGGGTCGGATGAGATTTGGTCGTGCGGTTGGGGGGCTGCTTCCCCACAGTACGCTGTCATTGCCCGCGAAGGCGGGCAATCCAGTATTCCAGAGGCCACGCGGCTAGAACCGAGAAGGCGCGGCGTACTGGGGGCCCCACCCCCGTTCGCAATTGCGCACTAGGCGGGGCATGACACCGTCTTTTCTTGGCTGCGCTGTTGCTTCCTCGCGTCTACCGCTTCCGGTTGACAAACGCGCCCATCAGCCGCGTCGGCTCGTCCGTCAGGAACGACTCGCCGAACACTTTCACGCTCAAATTCACCGACTCGGTCAGCGGCAGTTCCTCCCATTGCCGCAACAACGCCTTTTGCGACCGCAGCGCCTGGGGGCCGCATTCGAGCAAGGCGTTCACCACGTGCTCGACCTCGACATCCAGCTCGCCGGGCGCGGCGACCTTGTCGATCAGCCCCCATGCCAGCGCCGTCGGGGCATCAATGTTCTCGGCCGTCATCACCAGCCAGCGCGCGCGGGCCCAGCCGATCAGGCGCGGCAGCAGCGCGGCGTGAATCACCGAGGGGATGCCGACACGCACCTCGGGCATGCCGAAATGGGCATCATGCGCGGCGACGCGGAAGTCGCAGGCCGCCGCCACTTCGAGCCCGCCGCCGAGGCACCAGCCCGGCATGCGTGCGATGACCGGGGCCGGGAAGGCGCGCATCGCCTCGCAGAGATCGCGCAGGCGGCTGATGAAGGCCTCGGCGGATGTCTGGTCGAGCCCGGCCATCTCCTTGATGTCGGCTCCGCCGATCAGGCTCTTCTCGCTCTGTCCGCGCAGCACCACGACGCGGATGCTGCGGTCGGATGCGAGCTGCTCCAGGCCTTCGCGCACGGCGTCGGTCACGGGCGAGCCGAGGATGTTGAGCGGGCCGGCGTTGCAGATCGCGACATGCACGACGCCGCGCGCATCGCGCGTCACGCCGCAATGATTGTTGAGCATTTCCATCGTGGGATCTCGAAAGGTTTCGTGGACATGCGCGGGGCGCGCCGGTCGGGATCACTTCCGGGCCGAAACGTACGTCTTGTCAAGCGGCGGGGAGGGCGGGTTGCCAGCGTGAAGTCCGTGGCATAGCATGACGCATATCATCTAAAGAGGCTGCCATGACCGGTGACGATCAACCCGACCTGTTTTCGCCCACGCAGAGGCGGGAACGCGTAGTGGACTGGCAGGTGCCTGCGCCGGTGGCGCGGGCGGCGATGGGTCTGTCGGGCATGGATGCCATGCTGGGCATCCGCGACGGCCGCCTGCCGCCGCCGCCCTTCGCCAAGCTGATAGGTTTCACCATGGCCGTGGTCGAGCCGGGCCGGATCGTCATGGAACTGGAGCCGCGCGAGGATCTCGAAAACACCATCGGACTTCTCCATGGCGCGACCGCCGCAGCGCTGCTCGATACGGCCATGGGATGCGCCATCTCGACCAGGCTGGAGGCCGGACAAAGCTCGGTGACCCTCGATCTGAAGCTGACTTATCTGCGCCCCCTGTCGGTGCGTTCCGGGCTGATTTCGGCCGAGGGCAAGGTGATCAAGCTAGGACGCCAGACCAGCTACACCGAGGGTTTTGTGCGGGACGGCAAGGGCGCACTTGCGGTCCATGCAACTGCGACCTTCTCCATGATCGGCACAACTTGACATGAATTAATGCACCCATCTCGGCATTTGCGTGTTATGAGATGATCTCCGACATTCAATGAGATCCGCATGCGCTATTCCCGGGAACACAAGCAGGAAACCCACGATCGCATCGTGAAGAAGGCCTCGGTGCGGCTGCGGGAGAAGGGTGCCCACGGTATCGGCGTCGCCGACCTCATGAAGGAGGCGGGCCTGACCCACGGCGGCTTTTACGCGCATTTCGATTCCCGCGAGGCGCTGGTGATCGAGGCTTTTGCCTACGCGATGGACCGTTCGATGGAACACTGGCGCAAGCTCACCGGCGAGGTCGCTCCGGAAAAGCGGTTGGCGCTGATCGCGGAAAGCTATTTGTCCACGCTGCATCGCGACAATCCCGGTCACGGCTGCTCGATTCCCGCGCTGGGAGCCGAGATCGCCCGCGAGAGCCCGAAGACACGCAAGGCCTTTGCCGGCAAGCTGGATGAGATGATCGAGGCCCTGACCGACACCATCCCGAACATGCCGCGCAAGGCGGCACGCAAGCAGGCGATCGCGACGCTCGCGACGATGGCCGGAACCATGCTGCTGGCGCGCATCGCCGGCTCGAGCGAATTGTCCGACGAGATGCTGAAGGCCGGCCGGGACCACGCGCTCGAGGGAGCGAAGCGTGAGTCGAAGGTGGCGGCCGCGAAGAAGGCGAAACAGAATTAGGCGAGATGCCGTGTAGGGTGGGTTAGCCATGCGATTGCGCGAAGCGCATTCGCTTGGCGTAACCCACCACTGTGTTCGTCCGCGGAGACGGAAGAGGTGGGTTACGCCTTCGGCTAACCCACCCTACGAGACCGTCGCTCACCGCCCAGCAAACAACGCCCGCTCGCGCTCGACAATCTCCGAGATGTAATCCGCCACGGCCCTGATCCGCGCCAGGTCCTTGCTGTCGGCGTGCATCAGCATCCAGAACGTCCGCGTGATCGAGATTTCGTCGGGCAGCACGGCGACGAGCTGCGGATAGTCGCTCGCCATGAAATGCGGCAGCACCGCGATGCCGAAGCCTGAGAGCGTGGCGTTGAGCTGGGCGATCAGATTGGCGCTGCGGAAGCGCGCCGAGATTCGCGGCGACACCTGCGGCAGATAGTCGAGCTCCGGCGTGAACAGGAGTTCCTCGATGTAACCGACGAAGCGGTGCTGCGTCAGATCCTGCCGCGAGGCGATTTTCGGGAAGCGGTCGAGATAGGCGGGGGCCGCGTAGAGCCCAAGGCGATAGTCGAGCAGCTTGCGGCCGACGATGCGGCCTTCCTTGGGCATGGTCAGGCTGATGGCGATGTCGGCCTCGCGCTTGGAGAGGCTGAACAGCCGCGCGGTGGCCACAAGTTGCAAATCGAGATCGGGATAGCGGTCCGCGAACGGCGTCAGCCGCGGCGCCAGGAAGGCGGTGCCGAACCCATCAGGCGCGCCGATCCGCACCGTCCCGGTCAGCCGCGCCACGGAGCCGCCGACCTGCTCCTGATTGGCAACAATAGTCGATTCCATGGCTTCGGCGCTGTCGGCGACGCGCTGGCCGGCCTCGGTGAGGAGGTAGCCGGTCTTGCGCCGGTCGAACAGCTTGGCCGAGAGGTGCTTCTCCAGCCGGTCGACGCGGCGGATCACCGTGGCATGGTCGACCCCCAGCTGTTTTGCCGCAGCCGACACCGAGCCGCCCCGCACGATGGCCAGCACGAAGCGAAAGTCGTCCCAATCGATAGCGCCTTGATCCGGCATTTTCGCACATCTATGGTGCATTATCTCAGACTTGAATCCTATAAAATGCAGGTCAATAGGATTTGTCAAAGCGACCACGCTCGGCCTGAAGGAGACCATTCCATGCGTTCAATCGGACATTTCATCGGTGGCAAGGAGGTCAAGGGCACCTCGGGCCGCACTGCCGACGTCTTCGAGCCGATGACCGGTGACGTCCAGGCCAAGGTGGCGCTGGCGTCCAAGGCCGAAGTCCGCGCCGCCGTCGAGAACGCGCGCGCGGCACAGCCGGAATGGGCCGCGACCAATCCGCAGCGCCGCGCCCGCGTCATGATGAAATTTGTTGAGCTGGTCCAGCGCGATTACGACAAGCTCGCCGAGCTGCTCGCGCGCGAGCACGGCAAGACCGTCCCCGACGCCAAGGGCGACATCCAGCGCGGCCTAGAAGTCGCGGAATTCGCTTGCGGCATTCCGCATCTGATGAAGGGCGAATACACCGAAGGCGCTGGCCCCGGCATCGACATCTATTCGATGCGCCAGCCGCTCGGCGTCGTCGCAGGCATCACGCCGTTCAATTTCCCGGCGATGATCCCGATGTGGAAGTTTGCGCCGGCGATCGCCTGCGGCAACGCCTTCATCCTCAAGCCGTCGGAGCGCGACCCCGGCGTGCCGATGCTGCTCGCTGAACTCATGATGGAAGCGGGCCTGCCGGCCGGCATCCTCAACGTCGTCAACGGCGACAAGGAGGCGGTCGACGCCATCCTCGACGATCCCGACATCAAGGCCATCGGCTTCGTCGGCTCGACGCCGATCGCGCAATACATCTACGAGCGCGCCGCGCAGACCGGCAAGCGCTGCCAGTGCTTCGGCGGCGCCAAGAACCACGCGATCATCATGCCCGACGCGGACATGGACCAGGCCGTCGACGCGCTGATCGGCGCCGGCTACGGCTCCGCCGGCGAGCGCTGCATGGCCGTTTCCGTCGCGGTCCCCGTCGGCAAGTCCACCGCCGACCGGCTGATGGAAAAGCTGATCCCGCGCGTCGAGTCGCTCAAGATCGGCACCTCGATCGATCCGTCGGCCGATTACGGTCCGCTCGTGACCCGCGAGGCGGTCGAGAAGGTCAAGAGCTACATCGACATCGGCGTCAAGGAAGGCGCGACGCTCGCCGTCGACGGCCGCGGCTTCAAGATGCAGGGCTACGAGAACGGCTTCTATCTCGGCGGTTCGCTGTTCGACAACGTCACCAAGGACATGCGGATCTACAAGGAAGAGATCTTTGGCCCGGTGCTCTCGGTGGTGCGCGCGCACGACTACAACGAGGCGCTGGCGCTGCCGTCCGACCACGATTACGGCAACGGCGTTGCCATCTTCACCCGCGACGGCGATGCCGCGCGCGACTTCGCGGCCAGAGTCAACGTCGGCATGGTCGGCATCAACGTGCCGATCCCGGTGCCGATCGCTTATTACACCTTCGGCGGCTGGAAGAAGTCGGGCTTCGGCGATCTCAACCAGCACGGCCCGGACTCGATCCGCTTCTACACCAAGACCAAGACGGTGACCTCGCGCTGGCCGTCGGGCGTCAAGGAAGGCGCGGAGTTCTCGATTCCGCTGATGAAGTAAGGCTGTAGCCCAGCCTGTCATTGCGAGGAGCGTAGCGACGAAGCAATCCAGTATCTTTCCGCGGAGACGGTCTGGATTGCTTCGCTTCGCTCGCAATGACGAAAGAAAGAGCAGCCCGGCATGCAGTTCGCTCTGAATGAGGATCAGATCGCGGTTCGCGACATGGCGCTGGCGTTTGCGGCGGAAAAGATCGCGCCGCACGCGCTGCGCTGGGACGAGGAGAAGCATTTCCCCGTCGACGTGATGCGCGAGGCTGCCACGCTCGGCATGGGCGGCATCTACATCCGCGACGATGTCGGCGGCTCCGCGATGACACGCTTCGACGCGGCGCTGATTTTCGAGGCGCTGGCGACGGGTTGCCCGACCACCTCGGCCTTCATCTCCATCCACAATATGGCGAGCTGGATGATCGATGCCTTCGGCAGCGACACCCAGCGCCACCAATGGCTGCCCAAACTCTGCACCATGGAGCTGATCGCGAGCTACTGCCTGACCGAGCCGGGTGCCGGCTCCGATGCGGCAGCGCTCCGCACCCGCGCGGTGCGCGACGGCGATCATTATGTGCTCAACGGCCAGAAACAGTTCATCTCCGGCGCCGGCGGCACCGACATTCTGGTCGCGATGGTCCGCACCGGCGGCGATGGCCCCGGCGGCATCTCGACGCTCGTCATCGACGGCAAGACACCGGGTGTCTCGTTCGGCGCCAATGAGCGCAAGATGGGGTGGAACGCGCAGCCGACCCGCGCGGTGATGTTCGAGAACGCCCGCGTGCCGGTGGCCAATCGCCTGAGCGAGGAGGGCACAGGCTTCAAGATCGCGATGGCGGGTCTCGACGGCGGCCGTCTCAACATTACGGCGTGCTCGCTGGGCGGCGCGCAAGCAGCACTCGACAAGGCGCGCACCTACATGAAGGAGCGCAAGGCGTTCGGCAAACGGCTGGACGAATTCCAGGCGCTGCAATTCCGTCTCGCCGACATGGCGATCGAGCTGGAGGCCGCGCGCACCTTCCTGTGGCGCGCCGCCGCGGCACTTGATCGCAAGGACCCCGATGCCACCATGCTGTGCGCGATGGCGAAACGCTTCGGCACCGATGTCGGGTTCGAGGTTGCCAACCATGCGCTGCAACTCCACGGCGGCTACGGCTACCTCAGCGAATACGGCATCGAGAAGATCGTGCGCGACTTACGCGTGCACCAGATCCTCGAAGGCACCAATGAAATCATGCGGCTCATCGTGGCGCGCAAACTGATCGAGGGCGCGCGATGAGCGGAGCGGAAGAGGGCGATCTGGTCGCGCGCGTCGAAGGCGCGGCCGGCATCATCAGGCTCAATCGTCCCAAGGCGATCAACGCCGTGACGCTGGAGATGTTTCGCGACATCGACAAGGCGCTCGACCGCTTCGAGGCTGATCCTGCAATTGCCGTGATCCTGCTGGAAGGCGCCGGCGAGCGCGGCCTCTGCGCCGGTGGCGACATCCGCGCGCTCTGGGAAAGCTCGAAGGTCAATGGCGATCTCGGCAAGATCCTGTGGCGCGAGGAGTACATCCTCAATGCCCGGATCAAGAAATTTCCAAAACCCTATGTCGCCTTCATGGACGGCATCGTGATGGGCGGCGGTGTCGGTCTGTCCGCCCATGCCAGCCACCGTATCGTCACCGATCGGACGAAGCTCGCGATGCCCGAAGTCGGCCTCGGCTTCTTCCCCGATGTCGGCGGCACCTATCTGCTGTCGCATTCGCCGGGCGAGATCGGCACCTATTTCGGGCTGACCGGCCAGACCATGAACGGGCCGGACGCGATCTACGCGAAGTTTGCCGATTGGGTGGTGCCGGCCGTGAGATTGCCGGAGCTGCGCGAGGCGCTGACCAAGCTGCGGTCCAGTGCGACCGCAGCCGATGTCAGCAAGCTCATCGACGGCTTCGCCTCCGGCGAGACTGCGGGGCCGGTCGCCGCCAGGCAGCCGGCCATCGATGCGTTGTTCGGCTTCGATCGCATGGAGGACGTTTTCGCTGCGTTGACACGCGATGGTTCCGAGTTCGCGCTGGCCACGTTGAAGACGCTGAACGAAAAATCGCCGCGCGGCATGGTGGTGACGCTCAAGCTGCTGCGGCTTGCTCGCCAATCATCGAGCCTGGAAGAGTGCCTGGTGCGCGAATACCGCGCCGCGCTGGAAGTGTTTCTGAGCGATGATTTCCGTGAGGGCGTGCGCGCTGCCGTGATCGACAAGGACCGCAACCCGACCTGGTCGCCGCGAGCAATCGAGCATGTGACGCCGGAGATGCTTGCGCCCTATCTCGCCGAGATCGGCGCGGACGAGTTGAAGTTCAATTAACAACGCGACAGGGGAGGAAACGACAATGGCCACGATCGCATTCATCGGTCTCGGCAACATGGGCGGCCCGATGGCGGCCAACCTCGTCAAGGCCGGCCACAAGGTGGTGGCGTTCGATCTCGTCGAAGCCTCGCGCAATCAGGCCAAGGCCGATGGCGCCAGCATCGCCGACAGCGCCCCGGCCGCGGTGAAGGGCGCCGATGTCGTCGTCACCATGCTGCCCGCAGGCAAGCACGTGCTCGGCGTCTGGAACGAGGTCGTGCCCGCCATGACCAAGGGTGCGCTGATCATCGACAGCTCCACCATCGACGTTGAAAGCGCGCGGGCCGCGCATGCGCTCGCCGCCAAGCACGGCGTGCTCTCGGTCGATGCGCCGGTCTCCGGCGGCACGGGCGGTGCCAAGGGTGCGACGCTCACCTTCATGTGCGGCGGCGAGGAGAAGGCATTTGCCGCGGCAAAGCCCGTGCTCGAGAATATGGGCAAGAAGATCGTGCATTGCGGCGGCGCCGGTGCCGGCCAGGCCGCAAAGATCTGCAACAACATGATCCTCGGCATTTCCATGATCGCGGTGAGCGAGGCCTTTGCGTTGGCTGAAAAGCTCGGGCTTTCGCATCAGGCGCTGTTCGATGTGGCCTCGACCTCGTCCGGCCAGTGCTGGTCGCTGACGACCTATTGCCCGGTGCCGGGCCCGGTGCCGACCTCGCCGGCCAACAACGATTACAAGCCGGGCTTTGCCTCGGCGCTGATGGTGAAGGACCTTACCCTGGCGCAGGATGCGGCCAAGGCTGCGGGCGCGGCGACGCCGCTCGGCAAGCATGCGCAGGAGATCTATCAGTCTTTCGACGCAGCCGGCCAGGGCGGGGTGGATTTTTCCGGAATTATCAAGCACGTTAGGAGTTTAGCCGGGAAAGCTTGATGACCACATTCCAGGAAGCACGCGCGTTCCTTCTGCAACACCGCACGGATTACGAGGCTGCGGTCAAAGGTTTCCGCTGGCCTGATCCGGTTCCTTTCAACTGGGCGCTCGACTGGTTCGACGCCGAGCTCGCGGCCAATGCGGACAGCAAGGATCGGCCCGCGCTCTGGATCGTCGATGCCGCCCAGGACAAGCAGACGAAGCTGTCCTTCGCGGCGCTGTCGCGCCGCTCCAACCAGGTCGCCAACTTCCTCCGCGCGCAGGGCCTGAGGCGCGGCGACCATCTCCTGCTGCTGCTCGGCAACGTGGTTCCGCTGTGGGAGACGATGCTTGCCGCGATGAAGCTCGGCGTGGTCGTCATTCCCGCCACGACGCTGCTGACCGCCGATGAGCTGCGCGACCGGCTCGATCGCGGCAAGGCAAGGGCAGTGGTCGCCGCGCAGGACCAGGTCGCGAAATTCACGAGCCTAGGCGCCGAGAATGTCGTTCGCATCGTCGTCGGCGCGGGCTCCGACGGTTGGCTTGCATATGACGAAGCAGCAGAAGCTTCCGAAAGCTTCGCGCCTGATGGTCCGACCAATGCCGACGATCCGATGCTGCTGTATTTCACCTCGGGTACGACAGCAAAACCCAAATTGGTGCGACACAGTCAGCGCAGCTATCCCGTCGGCCATCTCTCGACGATGTACTGGATCGGGCTGAAGCCCGGCGACGTCCATCTCAACATCTCCTCGCCCGGCTGGGCCAAGCATGCCTGGAGCTGCTTCTTCGCGCCGTGGAATGCGGGTGCGACCGTGTTCGTGGTCAACCAGCCGCGCTTTGATGCCAAGGCGCTGCTTGCCACCATCGGCCGCTGCGGTGTCACCACGCTGTGCGCGCCGCCGACGGTGTGGCGGCTGTTCATCCAGGAGAATCTGGCCTCGTTCAAG
The DNA here is from genome assembly GCF_020193825.1 of Bradyrhizobium sp. NBAIM18. Taxonomy (NCBI): domain Bacteria; kingdom Pseudomonadati; phylum Pseudomonadota; class Alphaproteobacteria; order Hyphomicrobiales; family Nitrobacteraceae; genus Bradyrhizobium; species Bradyrhizobium sp. NBAIM18. The sequence continues at coordinate 402,591 of NZ_JADYVO010000002.1, read as the reverse complement.
GTGGCGCTTCGCGAGGTCTGCGGCGCCGGCGAGCCGCTCAATCCCGAGGTGATTGATCAGGTGCAGGCGGCCTGGGGCCTCACCATTCGCGACGGCTACGGCCAGACCGAGACCACGGCGCTCGCCGGCAATTCGCCGGGCCAGCCGATCAAGATCGGCTCGATGGGCCGTCCGTTGCCGGGCTATCGCGTGCAAATCAGCGATGCCGACGGTCATCCCGCAAAGGAGGGCGAGGTGACGCTGGTGCTCGGCGCCGACCGCCCCGCCGGCCTGATGCAGGGCTATCAGGGCGACGACGGCAAATTGTCCGGCGCCGCAGGCGCGCTCTATCGCAGCGGCGACGTCGTGTTCGCGGATGAGGACGGCTACTTGACCTTCGTCGGCCGCTCTGACGACGTCTTCAAATCCTCCGATTATCGCATCAGCCCGTTCGAGCTGGAGAGCGTCCTGCTCGAGCACGAGCTGGTCGCGGAAGCTGCGGTGGTGCCGAGCCCGGATCCAATCCGGCTCGCGATCCCCAAGGCGTTCGTGCTGCTGACCGCGGGTGCAGAACGCTCGTCGGAAACCGCGCTATCGATCTTCAAGCACCTGCACGCGCGTCTGGCCCCGTTCAAGCGCATCCGCCGCCTCGAAATCGTCACCGAGCTGCCGAAGACGATCTCTGGAAAGATCCGCCGCGTCCAGCTACGACGGCTCGAACGCGACGACGATCGCAGCGATCCCTTGCGCGGCCGGGAATTCCGCGAGGAGGATTTTCCGGAGCTGGCGAAGACACGGAGCGAAACGTAGTGGAGCTTGTCATTCCGGGGCGATGCGCAGCATCGAACCCGGAATCCATTTTGCGGCAGAGCTTGCTGTCAAATGGATTCCGGGCTCGCGCTTCGCGCGCCCCGGAATGACGGCAATCGGAGTTACCATGAACGAAGTCTGGAAGAAGCCGCCTGTTACGCTCGAGGCCTATCAGGCCATGGTCGGCAAGGAGATCGGCGTGTCGTCATGGCATCTGATCGACCAGCCCCGCATCGACAGCTATGCCGACGTCATCGAAGATCACCAGTTCATTCACGTCGATCCGGAACGCGCGAAGAAGGAAACCGCGTTCGGCACTACCATTGCGCATGGTTTTCTCACGATGTCGCTGTTATCGATCATGTCCTACGAGGTGATGCCCGTGATTGCGGGCACCACGATGGGCGTGAATTACGGCTTCGACAGGCTGCGCTTCATCTCGCCGGTGCGCTCAGGCAAGCGCGTGCGCGGCCGCTTCGTGCTGGCGGAAGCCAAGCTCCGCAAGCCGAACGAATTGCAGTCCCGCACCAACGTCACGGTGGAGATCGAGGGCGAGGACAAGCCGGCGCTGGTCGCCGACTGGCTTGGGTTGATCTATTTCGAGTAGGCCCCGTGCCGTCCTTGCCGGGCTTGACCCCGCAACCCATCGCTGCTCAAAAGCCTGTCGATTTTGATGGATGGCCGGGTCAAGCCCGGCCATGACGGCTAACATCTGGGAAACGCACTCATGGCAATCAGGTTCGACGGACGCGTCGCCATCGTCACCGGCGCGGGCAATGGTCTTGGCAAGGCGCATGCGCTGGGGCTGGCGAGCCGCGGCGCGAAGGTCGTGGTCAACGATTTCGGCGGCGCGCGCGACGGCAGCGGCGGCTCGCTGTCGCCGGCCGAGGCCGTGGTCGAGGAGATCCGCAAGGCCGGCGGCACCGCGATGGCCGACGGCGCCGACGTCTCCAATTTCGAGCAGGTCACCGCCATGGTCGAGCGCGCTACCAAGGAGTGGGGCAGCGTCGACCTCTTGTGCGCCAATGCCGGCATCCTGCGCGACAAGTCGTTCGGCAAGATGGAGGTGGCCGACTTCCAGAAGGTGCTCGACGTGCATCTCGTCGGCACCTTTTATTGCTGCAAGGCGGCCTGGACCGGCATGCGTGACCGCAATTACGGCCGCATCGTGCTGACGACGTCGTCCTCGGGCCTCTACGGCAATTTCGGCCAGGCCAATTACGGCGCCGCGAAATCCGGCATGGTTGGCCTGATGAACGTGCTCGCCGAGGAGGGCCGCAAGAACGACATTCGCGTCAACATCATCTCGCCGACCGCGGCGACCCGCATGACCGAGGAGCTGTTGCCGCCGCAGGCGCTGCAGCTGATGAAGCCGAACGCGATCACGCCTGCGGTCGAGTACATGCTGAGCGAGGATGCACCGACCCGCACCATCATGGGCGCGGGCGCCGGCTCGTTTGCGGTGATCAAGATTTTGGAGAGCGAAGGTATCAACCTGCCGGAGAGCGAGTGGACGCCGGATGCGATCGCCGCGCATTTCGCCGAAATCAGTGACATGTCGAAGGCCAGGGCCCTGCAGGGCGCGTTCGAGCAGACGCAGAAATACGTTGCCCAGGCTGCTGCGCGGGCGGGGATCAAGCTTTAAGCGAATCTCAGTCTCAGTCGTCATGGCCGGGCTTGACCCGGCCATCCACGTCTTCGTATCCGCGAACATCGCTCTCGTGGATGCCCGGGACAAGCCCGGGCATGACGACCTTTGGTTTGGCACGCGGCTCGGCCTAAACTCACGCCATGACCATTACCGCCCCCCATATCGCCGTGATCGGCGCCGGTCCCGCCGGGCTGATGGCGGCGGAGGTGCTGGCGTCAGGCGGCGCCCGCGTCACCGTCTATGACGCGATGCCATCAGCGGGACGCAAATTCCTGATGGCCGGCCGCGGCGGACTCAACCTCACCCACAGCGAGCCGCTGCAGCAGTTCATGACGCGCTATCGCGAGGCCGCACCGAAGGTTCAGGCGGCGGTCGAGGCATTCTCGCCGGATGCACTGCGGGCCTGGAGCGAAGCGCTGGGCGAGCCGACCTTCGTCGGCAGCAGCGGACGCGTGTTTCCGAAAACGTTCAAGGCCTCGCCCTTGCTGCGCGCCTGGCTGCGGCGGCTCGATGCCAGTGTCCGCTTTGCTTTTCGCCATCGCTGGATCGGCTGGGACGGCGAGGGTCGGTTGATCTTTCAGACGCCGAAAGGCGTCTCCGCCATCGAAGCGAACGCCACGCTGCTCGCGCTCGGCGGCGCAAGCTGGCCGCGGCTCGGCTCGGACGCTCGCTGGGTCGATATCCTCGCTGCAAAGGGCATTGCCGTCTCGAAGCTGCGGCCGGCCAATTCCGGCTTCACGGTCGCGTGGTCCAAAGTGTTCCGTGACCGTTTCGAAGGCCAGCCGCTCAAGGGCGTGGCGTTGACGATCGGCGCACACACGGTGCGTGGAGAGGCGATGATCACCCGCAGCGGTATCGAAGGCGGCGCGATCTACGCACTCTCGGCGGAACTGCGCGAGGCCGTGCTGAGTCTCGGGCAGGCGACGCTGATGATCGCGTTGCGGCCCGATCTCGACACAGCCGGGCTGACCACGCGGCTGTCAGGCACGCGCGGCAAGCAATCGCTGGCGAACTTCCTGCGCAAGGCCGCGCAATTGTCGCCGGTCGGCATCGGCCTGATGCAGGAAGCCGCCATCGCATCCGGCCGGCCGCTGGCCGCGTTCTCGCCGGCGGAGCTCGCAGATCTGGTCAACGCTGTTCCGGTTCAGCTCACCGGAGTGCCGCCGATCGATCGCGCGATCTCGACGGCAGGCGGGATCACGTTCGGCGAGCTCGACGAGCAATTCATGCTGCGCAAGCTGCCGGGCACGTTTGCGGCCGGCGAGATGCTGGATTGGGAGGCGCCGACCGGCGGCTATCTCCTGCAGGCGTCCTTCGCGACTGGGGCTGCCGCGGGCAGGGGCGTGCTGGAGTGGCTCAAACGCTAACCCCTGTCATTGCGAGCGCAGCGAAGCAATCCAGAATCCCTCCTCCGCGGAAGTCTGGATTGCTTCGTCGCAAGAGCTCCTCGCAATGACGGCCGTGGCAACGGTGCGCGTACCCCTACCGCAGCTTCCCACGCGCGGCCACCGGCAGCGTGCCGATGATCTCCTCGCCGCGGACCATCACCACCTCGTCCATCATGTTGACGACGACGCAGACGTGGTTAGGCACGATGCGGACGACATCGCCGACATTGGGCCGGGTATTGCTGCGGGAGAGATCGAGGAAGCCGTGCTCCTCGGCGAATTTGGCGATTCTGGCTTCGGGATGCTCCAGGATCAGGCCGTGGCCGTCGAGCCCGCCGGTATCCGTGGTCAGCGTCTTCGAGCCGGCGTCCAAGATGCCGCGCTCGGGCGCGGCGCGGCTCACCACCGTCGAATAGATATGCAGCGCGCAATCATCCCAGGTCGCTGAGCCCGCGGCGACCTGCATGCGATCGTTGTAGATGTAGGTGCCGAAGCGATGTTCGGTGCCGCCCTTGAGCTTGCCGATATTGACGAGGTTCGGCGTGCCGCCGGTCGAGACGATCTTGGCGTCGAGCCCGTGCGCGCGCACGCCGGCCAGCGCCTCGTCGTAGAATCTTTGCGCATCCGTCCACCCGGTCTCAGTGGGGTAGAGCATGAAGCCGGCGAATTCGAGCCCCTTGGACGAAGCGATCTCGCGCGCCAGCGCAATCGCCTCCGCCGGCGTTTCGACGCCTGCGCGCTTGCGCCCGGTATCGCATTCGACCACGACCGAGAGCGGGCGGCCTGACGCCGCAGCCGCCTTAGGCAGGCCGGCGACGACGGTCGAATTGTCGGCCGCCACCGTCATGTTGGCCTTCGCCTGCAGCGCGCCGAGCCGCGCCATCTTCTCATCGCCCAGCAGATTGTAGCTGATTAGGATGTCGTCGATGCCGGCATTGGCCATGATCTCGGCTTCGCCCAGTTTCTGGCAGGTGATGCCCTTGGCGCCGGCCGCGACCTGCATCTTGGCAATGGTCGGGTTCTTGTGCGTCTTGATGTGGGGGCGATTGGCGATTCCGGCGTCGTCGCAGGCCTTCTGGATCCGCGCGATGTTGCGCTCGACCCTATCCATGTCGATGACGGCACAGGGTGTGCCGTATTCGCGGGCGATCTTGGCTGCAAGAGTTGTTGTCATGAGTTATGCCTGTTCAATCTCTTCGCGGAGCATTTCGAGTTCGAGCCAGCGCTCTTCGGCGGCGGACAGTTCTTCGTGCGCCTTGGCGATGGCAGCCGAGGTGTCGTCGAATTTTTTGCGATCTTTCGCATAGAGACCGGGATCGTCGAGCACGCGCTGCAATTTTGCAATATCGGCGTGCAGCGTTTCCATCTTCTTCGGCAGCGTTTCCAGCGCGTGCTTCTCGTTGAAGCTGAGCTTGCGCTTGGGCGCGGACGAGGGGACCGTGGCGCGCTCCTCTTTCTTCTCCACGGGAGCTTGCGCCTTCGCTGTCTCGCGCTTGAGGTCCGCACCGCGTTGGCTCAGCATGTCGCTGTAGCCGCCGGCATATTCGATCCACTTGCCGTTCCCCTCGGGCGCGATCACGGAGGTGACGACGCGGTCGAGGAAGTCGCGGTCGTGGCTGATCAAGATCACGGTGCCTTCGTAGTCGCCGAGCATCTCCTCGAGCACGTCGAGCGTTTCGAGATCGAGATCGTTGGTCGGCTCGTCCAGCACCAGGAGGTTCGACGGCTTTGCCAGCGCGCGCGCCAGCATCAGCCGGCCGCGCTCCCCGCCCGAGAGTACCTCCAGCGGTGTGCCGCGTTGCTCTTGCGCGAACAGGAAGTCCTTCATGTAGCCGACGACGTGCTTCGGCTTGCCGCCGACCGTGATTTGATCGCCGCGGCCGCCGGTGAGCGCTTCGGCGAGCGTCGATTTGGGATCGAGGCTTTCGCGGTGCTGGTCGAGCGTGGCCATCTCCAGATTGGCGCCAAGTCGCACCATGCCTGAATCAGGTTGCATGCCGCCGGTGAGCAGATTGACCAGCGTGGTCTTGCCGGCGCCGTTCGGCCCGATGATGCCGAGCCGGTCGCCGCGCTGGATGCGGGTGGAGAAATTCTCGACGATCTTGCGCTCGCCGTAGGACTTCGTGATGCCCTTGGCCTCGATCACCAGCTTGCCGGACTGCTCGGCTTCGCTGGCTGCGAGGTTGGCGCTGCCGGCGGTGCCGCGATAGTTGCGGCGCTGGGCGCGCAGCGCATGCAGATTGGCGAGCCGCTTGACGTTGCGCTTGCGGCGGCCGGAGACGCCGTGGCGCAGCCAGTGCTCCTCGTCGACGATCTTGCGGTCGAGCTTGTGCTGGTCGCGCTCCTCCTCGGCCAGCACCTCGTCGCGCCAGCTCTCGAACGAGGCAAAGCCGCGGTCGATCTGCTTGATCCTGCCGCGGTCAAGCCAGGCGGTGGAGCGCGAGAGATTGGTGAGGAAGCGGCGGTCATGGCTGATGATGACGAGCGCGCTGCGCCTGGAGTCGAGCTCCTGCTCCAGCCATTCGATGGTGGCGAGATCGAGATGGTTGGTCGGCTCGTCCAGCAGCAGAATGTCGGGCGAGGGCGCCAGCACAAAGGCCAGCGCCGCGCGGCGCGCCTCGCCACCGGAGAGGTTGTGCGGGTTCTCCTCGCCGGTGAGGCCGAGCTGCTCCAGGAGATAGCGCGCCTGGTGCTGGTCGTCCCCCGGCGCGAGCCCGGACTCGACATAGGCGAGCGTGCTCTTGTGCGCGCCGAAATCCGGCTCCTGCGGCAGGTAGCGCACCGTCGCACCGGGCTGCACGAAGCGCGTGCCGGCGTCAGGCTCGACCAGGCCGGCTGCGATCTTCAAAAGGGTCGACTTGCCGGAGCCGTTGCGGCCGATCAGGCAGACCCGTTCGGATGGCGCGACGTTGAGCTCGACGCCTGACAGCAGCGGCGTGCCGCCGAAGGTCAGCCTGATGTCTTTGAGTTGGATCAGCGGCGGCGCCATGGTTAACCTTGGCTCGTTGCGGCCTGATCTGCGCGGCGGCGCTGGATCCGGCGCAGCGTTTGGTCGAGCGCCGAGAGGAAGGTGGAGCGGTCTCGTGGCAAGAACGAGCGTGGGCCGCCGGTGACTTCGCCGGCCGAGCGCAGATCGGTCATCAGATTGCGCACCGCCAGCGTCATGCCGATCGACTCCTCTGTGAACGGCTTGCCGTTCGGGGCGATCACGTCGGCGCCCGCCTTCACGCAGCGGCTGGCCAGCGGAATGTCCGAGGTCACCACGACGTCGCCGGGCCTGGCGCGCTCGGCGATCCAGTCGTCCGCGGCGTCCATGCCGCTGCCCGCGGCAATGCGCTCGATCAGAGGGTCCTGTGGCACGCGGATGAAATTGCCGGCGACCACGCTCACGGGCACGCCGTGCCGGATCGCGACGCGATAGATTTCGTCCTTCACCGGACAGGCGTCGGCGTCGACATAGATGCGGGTCGGGGTCTCGGTCATTCCGCCGCGTGGTACCGCATTCGGGCCGCAAAGGCGAGGGGATTGACCGCTGTTCCCGGGAGCCTACGATCGCTCCTGAAACAATAAGAATACGGGAAAGCCAAGCCATGCCGAACCGGCTCGAAACCTACCGCGTCGAGGCCTACAACACCGCCAAGCAGTCCGAAAACAAGATGCACGACGACAATGTGGCCCGCCGCTTCGGCTTTTCCGGCGGGCTGGTCCCCGGCGTCGACGTCTTCGCCTACATGATGCACGTGCCGATCGCGCGCTGGGGCCGCGATTTCCTCTCTCGCGGGCTGGTCGAGGCCCGCTTCATCAAGCCGGTCTATGACGGCGAGACCGCCGATGTCGATGCCACCGAGCACAACGGCCTGCTGACTATCGAGGTGTTCAGTCGCACCGAGCTGTGTGCCACGGGAACGGCGTCGCTGCCGGCGGCGGTGCCGGCGGTGTCGTTGAGCGAATATCTCGAAGTCCCCGCCGCCGCCGAGCGCAAGCCTGTCAGTCCTGCGACATTCGAGTTGGGCAAATGGCTGGGCACGACACCGCGCCGCTGGGCCGGGCAGGATGCGGCCGACTATCTCACTGACGTCAGGGAGGCCGATCCGATCTTCGCGCGCGAGGGGCTCGGCCATCCCGGCCTGATCCAACGCGTCATGAACCGCGTGCTGGTGGACAACACCATCCTGGGCCCCTGGATCCATGTCGGAAGCCGCATGCAGCTGCTGTCTGCGGTACGTACCGGCGACGACATTACCGCGCGGGCAAAAGTCACCGCAAACTACGAGAAGAAGGGCCACCGCTTCGTCGAGCTCGACGCGCTGGTCGTCGCCAACGGCACGACGCCGATTGCGCATTGCCAGCACACCGCGATCTACCAGCCGCGCGAGCAGGCGGCGGCGTAGCGAAGGAGAGGAAAGGCCAAGCTCGTCACTCCAAAGTCGGTGTCATGCCCCGCGAAGGCGGGGTATCCAGTACGCCGCAGCTTCTCGGTCAATCGCTGCCGTCTCGGAGTACTGGATCGCCCGCCTTCGCGGGCGATGACAGTCGTGGGTATGGAGCGGCATGGCGCCCCTAACACATGGATGGCCGGGACAAGCCCGGCCATGACTACGGAGGGAGCCTCGTCTGTTACGCCGCCTTGGCCTTCGCCTCCTGGATCGCGCGCCACACCCGCTCGGGGGTCAGCGGCATGTCGATGTGCTTGATGCCGTACTCCGACAGCGCGTCGAGCACCGCGTTCACCACCGTCGACAGGCTGCCGGCGCAGCCGGCTTCGCCGCAGCCCTTGCTGCCGAGCGGATTGGTGGTGGCGGGCACCGGGTGGTCGCCGACCGTCATGTTGGGGACGTCCTCCGCGCGGGGCAGGGCGTAGTCCATCAGCGAGCCCGTGATCGGCTGGCCGCTGTCGTCGTAGCGAATGTGCTCCATCAGGGCCTGGCCGATGCCCTGGACCACGCCGCCATGGAGCTGGCCTGCGACCAGCATCGGATTGATCACCGTGCCGAAATCGTTGACCGCGCTGTAGCGCACGATCTGCACCACACCGGTGTCCGGGTCGATCTCGACCTCGGCGACGTGGCAGCCGTTCGGGAACGCGGAGGCGACCGGTTCGCTGGTGTGGTCGACATCGAGGCTGTCAGGCACGCCCTCCGGCACCTTGCCGTCATGCAGACGCTTGGCGAGCTCCATGATGTCGATGCTGCGATCGGTGCCGGCGATCGTAAAGCTGCCGTCGGCAAACTCGATGTCGGCTTCGGATGCTTCCAGCATGTGCGCGGCGGCGCGCTTGCCTTTCTCGATGACGAGCTTTGCGGCCCCCACGATGGCCTGGCCGGTCGCAGTGATCGAGCGTGAGCCGCCGGTGCCGTTGCCGGTGTGGACGATATCGCTGTCACCCTGCACGAGCTTGACGCTCTCGAAGGGGACGCCGAGCTGCTCGCACAGCACCTGCGCGAACGGCGTGGCATGGCCCTGGCCGTAATCGAGCGTGCCGGTGATGAGCTGCACGGTGCCGTCATGATCGAACACGATCTTGCCGAGCTCGGGGCTGGGCGGCGCGGTGACCTCGAGATAGGAGCCGACCGCAATGCCGCGCAGCTTGCCCGCCTTCTTGCTCTCCTTCTTGCGCTTGGCGAAGTTCTCGTGGTCGGAGATCTCGAGCGCCTTGTTGAACACGGCCTGGAAGTCGCCGCTGTCGTAGGTGACCCCGGAGGACGCCGCGAACGGGATCTGGTTCGGCTTGATGAAGTTGCGCTTGCGCAAGGTCAGCCGGTTGATGCCCATCTCGTCGGCGGCGCGGTCGATCAGCCGCTCCATGTAATAGTTCGCCTCGGGCCGGCCGGCGCCGCGATAGGCCCCCATCAGCGTGGTGTTGGTGAGCACCACCTTGATGTCGACCGCCATCAGCGGCGTGCGATAGACGCTGGAGAAGTTCTTGCCGGTGTTGAGCGAAAGCGGCCCCGGCGCGACGCCTGTGATGTAGGCGCCGAGATTGCCGTAGCCGGACAGCTTTGCCGCGAGGAACTGCCCCTCGGCATCGAGCGCGAGCTCGGCATGGATCTTCTGCGCGCGGCCGTGACTGTCGGAGAGGAAGCTGGTCGAGCGCTCGTCCAGCCACTTCACCGGGCGTCCAAGTGCCTTCGCCGCATACAGAATGCACATGTACTCGGGATAGTTGATGTTCTTCATGCCGAAGGAGCCGCCGACATTGGCGGTGAGGATGCGCACCTTCTCGTTCGGCACCTTCAGGTTCTTCGCGAGGTTAGCGCGATTGCCGGCAACGCCCTGGGTCGGCACCTGAAGCGTGTAGCGCTCGGTCTTCTTGTCGTAGGAGGCAAGCCCCACGCGCGGCTCCATCGAGACCACGGCGACGCGGGTGTTCTCGATGTCAAGCTTGGTGACATGGGCGGCGTTCGCGAAGGCTGCGTTCACCTTGTCCACGTCGCCATAGTGGTAGTCGAGTGCGACGTTACCAGGGATGTGGTCATAGAGCTGCGGCGCGCCGGGCTTGGCGGCTGCCTCGGGGTCGGTCACCGCCGGCAGCGGCTCGATGTCGAGCTCGACCGCCTCGGCCGCGTCGCGCGCCTGGGCCAGCGTCTCGGCCACCACGAAGGCGACGGGATCGCCGACGAAGCGGACCTTGTCGGTCGCCAGGGGCTGGCGGTTGGTCTGGAGCAGGGGCGAGCCGTCGCGGCTCTTCAGCGGCAGGCCGCAGGTGAAGGGGCCATAGCCGGCGGCATCAAGATCCTTCCCGGACCACGCCCCCAGCACGCCCGGCATGGCCTTGGCGGCATCGAGGCCGATCCCGCGGATGATGCCATGGGCATGGGTCGAGCGGACGACTACGGCATAGGCCTGGTTCGGCAGGTTGAAATCGTCGGTGTAGCGGCCCTTGCCGCGCACCAGCGTGTCGTCCTCCTTGCGGCGGACCGGTTGCCCGACGCCATACTTTTGCAGTGCAATAGCGTTCTCGAGCGTCGACGATTTGGTGTGTTCTTGCATGGGAATTGACCTGAAAAGCCGGCATTTGCGCATTTTCGCGGCAGCGGAGCACCGGACTCCCTCAAATAACCCACCACCCCCGTTCACGACAACGCACGATTGGACATGGTCCCATGTGATGCGTTGTTGCGCAGGCCTGCCGCGCTGCTAATGTTTCAGGCGAATAATCAATTCCAGACCGGCCCGACCGGCCGCGGAAAGACAGTTTGTATGAATGACCACACGCGGCTCCGCGACGGCCATGCGCCGCATAGCGAGCTGGAGGGGTCGATGGCGGCGGTGGCGTTGGCCACCAATCCGGCCGTCGGCGCGCAGGCGCCGGGAACCGGCGTCTATGCGGCGCTGGACCTCGGCACCAACAATTGCAGGCTGCTGATCGCCTGTCCGACCCAGGACGGCTTTCGCGTGGTCGATTCCTTCTCCCGCATCATCCGGCTCGGGGAGGGCGTCTCGGCGACGGGGTGCATCAGCGACGCCGCGATCGAGCGCGCCATCGCCGCGCTCAGCATCTGCCGCGACAAGATCAATTTGCGGAAGGCGCGTCGGCTGCGGCTGATCGCGACCGAAGCCTGCCGCGCCGCCTCGAACGCGGAAGGCTTCCGCAGCCGTGTCGCGGCCGAGACCGGCATCGAGCTCGAGGTGATCGACCGCGAGACCGAGGCCGCGCTCGCCGTGCTGGGCTGCTCGCCGCTGGTCGACCCCAGGGGGCGGGGCGCGATCCTGTTCGACATCGGCGGCGGCTCGACGGAACTGGTGCGGATCGAGCGCGACCCGGAAAACCCGGAGCCGCGCATCAAGGCCTGGATGTCGATCCCGTACGGTGTGGTCACGCTCGCGGAGCAGTTCGGCGGGCGTGACGTCACGCCGGAGATCTATGCCGCCATGGAGCAGGAGGTCGCAAGCCACGTCGCGCCGTTCGCCGAGGAGCACGGCCGCGATCTCGCCGACATGCACCTGCTCGGCACGTCGGGCACGGTGACGACGCTGGCCGGCATCCATCTCAACCTCGCGCGCTATGACCGCCGCCGCATCGACAGCATCTGGATGAACGATGCCGACATCACCGCGACCATCAACAAGCTGCTCGGCATGAGCTACGAGGAGCGTGCCGCCAACAGCTGCATCAGCGTCGAGCGTGCCGATCTCGTGCTGGCGGGCTGCGCCATCCTCGACGCGATCCGCCGCGCCTTTCCGCTGCCGCGCCTGCGCGTCGCCGACCGTGGCTTGCGCGAGGGCATGCTGGTCGAGATGATGCGCGAGGACGGCGCGCTCAGGAGCTGGTGAGTATGGCCAAGGACACCACCGGCCGCTTGCACGTTCAGGTCAAGACCGGCGGCAAGCGCAAATTGTCGTCGAAGCTGTGGCTGGAGCGGCAACTCAACGATCCCTATGTCGCCAAGGCCAAGGCGGCGGGCTATCGCTCGCGCGCCGCGTTCAAGCTCTTGGAGATGGACGACAAGTTCCGGCTTCTAAAGCCCGGCATGGCCGTGGTCGATCTCGGCGCAGCACCCGGCGGCTGGAGCCAGATCGCCGCCAAGCGCGTCGGCTCATTGGAAGGCAAGGGCAAGGTCGTCGCCATCGATCTGTTGGAGATGCCCGAGATTCCGGGCGTCGATTTCGCGCAGCTCGACTTCATGGACAACGACGCGCCTGAGAAGCTCACCGCGATGCTGGGCGGCAAGGCCGACGTCGTGATGTCCGACATGGCCGCCAACACCACCGGCCATCGCAAGACCGACCAGCTCCGCATCGTCGGCCTGGTCGAGACGGCGGCGGCCTTTGCCTGCGATGTGCTCAAGCCCGGCGGCGCGTTCCTGGCCAAGACCTTCCAGAGCGGCGCCGATGCCGAGCTGCTCGCCCAGCTCAAGCGCGACTTCGCCACCGTGCGTCACGTCAAGCCGGCCGCGAGCCGGCAGGACTCCTCGGAGCGCTACGTGCTGGCGACGGGATTTCGGGGCGGTACGAGGAGCGAGTCTGATATACCCTCTCGATCAGGGTAGAGCGATCAATCGGCCGCTCTCACCATGCAACGCGGCTTCGGTCTGTAGGTCATTCTTTACAAGAGTCTTGTCGGTCGGAGTTTTTTGGCCTCCGACTAGGCGAACAGAAAATCATTTGCGTTGAGATTCACAACGCCCACGATCGTGAGGTCGTTATTTGCATCGAAGTGAATGATGGTCTCTGCCCCGGTGACCTCGATATTCAAGTCCTCAAAACCGTGGATGTCGTTCGCGGCCAGGCCCTTGAGATCGATTTTATCTTGGCCCTGTTCGAAAATGGCCATGTCATGCCCGTTCTGGGCGGCAAAGACGAACGTATCCGCGCCGGATTCGCCAAACATGCTATCGTTCCCGATGCCGCTCACGAGCGTATCTTTGCCATCGCCTCCATTGAGGACATTTCCCGACCCACCAAACACTGTGAGTTGATCATTGCCTGCCCCGCCAGCAAGGACGCTCGATCCGAGCGAACCTGGCGCAACAGTTGCGGTCAGAACATCGTTTCCAGCGCCGCCATTCAGACGGTTCTCGGCAGTCGAATCGTCTGTAACCGTAGGATCAGGAGTTGCCGAAAGAAACGCGGTGAGTTGGTCATCTCCGGCACCACCATTCAGGACGTTCGCGACATCGTATAGAGCCTGCGCCGGACCGAACCCACCGTGAGCGACGGCGTGGAGGTGCGCCGTGAGATTGTCTCGTCCGCTGCCTCCCTCAAGTTGATTCAGTGCGTGGACAAACCCGCCGAGCGCGGTGGAGTCTGCGACCAGATTGTCATTGCCTGCCCCGCCATCCAGGTAATTCGTGACATCCGTGACGGCGTTCTCCCCATCGGTGGAGTGGATCGCCTCGAGGGTGTCGTTGCCGTCATCGCCCCAGAGCTGGTTGATGCCCACCGGAGCCCTGGTATTGGAATCGGTCAGGTTGAAGGCGTGCAGGACGTCGTCGCCGTGGCCCCCGTGCAGCTCATTCGTGACCAGATCGGTCTGATTGGATACGCCATGGGCGCTTGCATTCAACTCGTCGTTGCCGGCGCCGCCGAAGAGTACGTTGCAGGCTGTGCCGTGGAGGGCGAAGAATGCAGTTTCGGCATGAGCGGTGATCCGGTCATCGCCCGAGCCGCCGTCAATGGTGTTCAGGGCGATGCTATTGCCAAGGGTATTTCGACCATCGGCAACGGCGTGAATGGTATCGTTGCCGCTTCCGCCGATCAGATCGGTCCTCACCGTCACATCTGCGACTACAGGAAGCGCCACATTCGCGGTGGCGCTGATGGTGTCGTGTCCGCTGCCACCATCGAGCCGCACATCGGCGACCTGCTCCGGGCCCTGAGGCGCGTTCCCACCTTGCAGAGTTACGGTCGCATGGAGGGCGTCGTTGCCTGTCCCCCCGAACTGAATGGCGAGTCCATGCAGGGACGTATCACCCTGCAGCGGGACGACGACATTGGTCGTCAGATTGTCGTTGCCGCTGCCGCCGATCAATGCTGTCCGGTTCCATGCGCTATCCAGATGATCATTGCCGGCAAGTCCCAAGACAATGTCGCCCTCGGCGTGCGCGCTCAGGACATCGTCGTGCCTGCTGCCGATGATCAAACTGTTGATGGGGTCCAGGAGGGAGATCCAGTCGAATAGATGAGAATCTGCGGCGAGAGTTCCGTCGGTTCGAAGCAATCGGTGAGCGACCTGGCTTTTTGTTTGTATGGTATTCGCCATGTTTTCCTCCTTGGATATGAAATTTCAAAGTCAATGGAATTCGGCGCATGGATTGAATTTCGCGAAGCGCGGCAAAAATGAATATCGCTTCGCGCTGCCGCTTCACGCATTCGCGTGTCGGCGCTCCGCCGGGCCTCATCGGCTCGGGTCTGCATCATTCTTTCGTAGGCTTCCTTTGCCGCAGCACTGCTCTCTGCAGGCGGGCGGTATTAAATTACAAGTTGCATTAATGTCTAATCAAATTTAATCGAGACTGATTTATCTGCGAGATTTAATGGGAGCGTTCAATGTGGGGCTCCAGGTAGGCCGCGGACGGCAGGGAACCTGTGCTTTGGCCCGTCTGCAGATGCAAGCAACGCCTTATCCCAGCCGCTGATCCCGCACGTCCTGCGTATCCTCGCTCGCTGCCTTGACCGCGGCCTTCTCTGCGCCCTTGCCGGCACCCTTGCGGCTCGCGATCTCCACCGCCTTGCGTCCCGAAATCTCGTGGCCGGCGTCCGCGGGCATCTGCCAGAAGAACCAGCTCGAGGCCGCCGAGGTTAGCGCGACCACGACGAAGGCCGGCGCGAACACCGTGGCGTTGAGCTCGCTGACATGGCTGAACCACATCGTGGTCTCGACACAGGCCGCGCCGACGGCGACGCCGGCCGAGATCGCGAGCTGCTGGTTGACGCTGACGAGGGTGGTGGCGCGGCTCATTTGCGGGGTCTCGACGTCGGCATAGGCGACCGTGTTGATCGCGGTGAACTGCAGCGAGCGGAAGAAGCCGCCGACCACCAGGATGACCATGATGATGAGCAGCGGCGTCGTCACCGTGAACAGCGCGCAGACGCCGAGGAAGAACGCGCTGATGATCGCGTTCACCGTCATCAAATTGCGGAAGCCGAACGTGCGGATGATCCGCGCCGCCAGCGTCTTCATGCCCATCGCCCCGAGCGAGGAGGCAAAGGTGACGAGGCCGGAGTGGAACGGCGACAGGCCGAAGCCGATCTGCATCAGCAGCGGCAGCAGGAACGGCAGCGCGCCGATGCCAAGCCGGAACAGGAAGCCGCCGAGCACGGCCGCGCGCAGCGTCGGCAGCTTCAGGAGCGAGAAGTCCAGGACCGGCGATCCGGTCCGCCGCGCGTGGATGACGTAGAGCGTCATCGAGATCGCTCCGCCCGCGATCAACGCGGCAACGGTGCTCCACGGCAGCAAATTGAGGCCAGCGACGGAGAGGCCAAAGGCAATGCCCGCGAGCCCCAGCCCAGAGAGCACCATGCCGTAGAGATCGAACGGCTCCTGCGTCTCGCTCTTGATGGGATCGATGAAGCGCAGCGCCATGAAGATGCCGAGCAGCCCGATCGGAATGTTGATCAGGAAGATCCAGTGCCAGGACGCATACGTCGTGATGAACCCGCCGAGCGGCGGGCCGATCACGGGACCGATCAGGGCCGGGACCGTCACCCAGGCCATGGCGTTGACCAGCGCGCTCTTGTCGACCGAGCGCAGCAGCACGAGGCGTCCGACCGGCGTCATCATCGCGCCGCCCATGCCTTGCAGGATGCGCGCGAACACGAAATCGGTGACCGAGGTCGAGAGCGCGCAGCCGACCGAGCCGACCATGAACACGCCGACGGCGATCGCGAACACCAACCGCGCGCCAAACCGGTCGGCGGTCCAGCCGCTCGCCGGAATGAACACCGCGAGCGACAGCAGATAGGAGGTGATCGCGAGCTTCAGCGTCAGCGGGCTGGTGCCGATGTCGGCCGCGATCGCCGGCAGCGAGGTGGCGATCACGGTCGAATCCATGTTCTCCATGAAGAGAGCCGTGGCCACGATCAGCGGAATGACGCGTTGCTTGTCGACCATGAGGGTATGAAATCGGAAGGAGGGGTGGAGTTGCGGCTTATCACCAGCGTCCGCCGCCGGCCATTGCGGATCGACGCATGGCACCTAAATCCCGCGTAACAACGGTGTGACCCGCAGCCTCCGTCCTGCCGGGGCGCCGCTTCTCGCTCCGCCGTCATTCCGGGGCGCGCCCCTTGGCGCGAGCCCGGAATCTATTGGGCCGCAGCGTTGCTGCCAGATGGATTCCGGGTTCGCGACTTCGTCGCGCCCCGGGATGACGGCGGAGGGGACGGCGTACCGAGCCCAACCCCGCTGAATCGGCCCAAAAACCCCTGTGCATGGCTGGCCAGCGGCCCGAATTGCTTTGATTCGTCACGCGGCCGTGCTATCGACCCGCGTCAACCCCACCGATGGGCTCCGATTCTCAAGGCGTTGCCGCAAGGGACGCCGAGGGCGGCGCTCATCCATTACCATTTTGCGGCAATGGCCGCAGGAAGGAGTTGGCAGATGGCCACGGTGCAACTTCAGGGCATCCGCGAAGCTTTTACGTTCGACGACGTGCTGTTGAAGCCTGGCCTGTCCGACGTCATGCCGGGCGAGGTCGACATTCGCTCCCGCGTCACCCGTGCCATCCCGCTCAACATCCCGATCATGGCCTCGGCCATGGACACCGTCACCGAGGCCCGCATGGCGATCGCCATGGCGCAGGCCGGCGGCCTCGGCGTCATCCACCGCAATTTCGATCCCGAAGGGCAGGCCGCCCAGGTGCGGCAGGTCAAGCGCTACGAGTCCGGCATGGTGGTGAACCCGCTCACCATCAGCCCCGATGCCACGCTCGACGACGCGCTGAAGCTGATGAGCGACCACGGCATCTCCGGCATTCCCGTCGTCACCGGCGCCGGCAAGAACACGCCCGGCAAGCTGGTCGGCATCCTCACCAACCGCGACGTGCGCTTTGCCACCGACCGCCGGCAAAAAGTCTCGGAGCTGATGACCCGTGAAGGGCTCGTCACGGTCCGTGAGAATGTCAACCAGGACGAGGCGCGGCGGATGCTGCACCAGCACCGCATCGAGAAGCTGCTGGTCGTCGACGATCAATATCGCTGCGTCGGGCTCATCACCGTGAAGGACATGGAGAAGGCGGTCGCCCATCCGCTCGCCTGTAAGGACGGGCAGGGGCGTCTTCGCGTCGCTGCCGCCACCACGGTCGGCGATACCGGCTTCGAGCGCACCGAGCGGCTGATCGATGCCGGCGTCGACCTCGTCGTCGTCGATACCGCGCACGGCCATTCCCGTCACGTGCTGCAGGCGGTGAACCGCATCAAGCGCCTGTCGAACTCGGTGCAGGTCGTCGCCGGCAACGTCGCCACCACGGAGGGCGCGCAGGCGCTGATCGATGCGGGCGCGGATTGCATCAAGGTCGGCATCGGCCCGGGCTCGATCTGCACCACGCGCATCGTCGCCGGCGTCGGCGTGCCCCAGCTCACCGCGATCATGGATGCGGTCGAAGCGGCGAAGAAGGCCGACATCCCCGTTATCGCCGACGGTGGCATCAAGTTCTCCGGCGACCTTGCGAAAGCGCTCGCCGCCGGCGCCGACATCGCCATGGTCGGCTCGCTGCTCGCCGGCACCGACGAGACGCCGGGCGAAGTTTTTCTGTGGCAGGGCCGTTCCTACAAGGCCTATCGCGGCATGGGTTCGGTCGGCGCGATGGCGCGCGGCTCGGCTGATCGCTACTTCCAGCAGGACATCAAGGACACGCTCAAGCTGGTGCCTGAGGGCATCGAGGGCCAGGTGCCTTACAAGGGCCCGGTCGGCAACGTCATGCACCAGCTCGCCGGCGGCCTCCGCGCCGCGATGGGTTACGTCGGTGCGCGCGACATGAAGGAGCTGCACGACAAGGCCCAGTTCGTCCGCATCACCGGCGCGGGCCTGCGCGAAAGCCATGTCCACGACGTGACGATCACGCGCGAGAGCCCGAATTATCCGGGCGGGGGTTAGGCGCTTCGCTCTCTCCATCGTCATGGCCGGGCTGACCCGGCCATCCACGTCTTCGGTCTTGCTCCGCGGAGCAATTCAGTCCTTTTGTGTTGACGCGGCTGGATTGCTTCGCTTCGCTCGCAATGACAGAAAAGTGGAGGAAGCCATGGCCCAAGCCAAACGCATCGTTCTCGCCGCGCGTCCCGTCGGCGAACCCAAGCCGTCTGATTTTCGCCTGGAGGAATTCGCCGTTCCGACGCCAGGGCAGGGCGAAGTCCTGCTGCGCACGATCTGGCTGTCGCTCGATCCCTATATGCGCGGGCGCATGAGCGAAGGGCCGTCCTACGCAGCTCCGGTGCCGGTCGGCGGCGTGATGGAAGGCGAGGCGGTCAGCGAGGTCGCGGCCTCAAACAATCCTGATTTCGCGGTCGGCGACATCGTGCGCATCCGCTCGGGCTGGCAGACTCATGCGATCTCGAATGGCAAGGGCCTGATCAAGGTGGACCCCAAGCTCGGGCCGATCTCGACCTCGATCGGCGTGCTCGGCATGCCCGGCATGACCGCCTATACGGGCCTGCTCGACATCGGCAAGCCGCAACAGGGCGAGACCGTCGTCGTTGCCGGTGCGTCAGGCGCGGTCGGCTCGGCGGTGGGGCAGATCGCCAAGATCAAGGGCGCCCGTGCGGTCGGCATCGCCGGCGGCAAGGACAAGTGCGACTACGTGGTGAAGGAGCTCGGCTTCGATGCCTGCATCGATCACCGCGATCCCGATCTCGCCGCCAAGCTGAAGGACGCCTGCCCAGATGGCATCGACGTCTATTTCGAGAATGTCGGCGGCGCGGTGTTCGAGGCGGTGTTCCCGCTGCTCAACCCGTTTGCGCGCGTGCCGGTGTGCGGCCTGATCGCCCATTACAACGACACCGAGGCCAAGCCGCCGAAATGGGCCGCCAGCCTGATGCGCGCCACGCTGACCAAGCGGCTGACCTTCCGCGGCTTCATCGTCTCCGACTTCGCCGCCCGTCATGGCGACTTCCTGCGCGACATGTCCGGCTGGGTTCGCGACGGCAAGGTCAAGTACAAGGAGTTCGTCACCGAGGGCCTGGAAAGCGCCCCCGGGGCCTTCATAGGCCTGCTGAAGGGGGCCAATTTCGGCAAGCAGTTGGTCCGGGTCGGGCCGGACAAGGCCTAGGCATGATCCGGAAAAGTGCGAAGCGGTTTTCCGGAAAGATCACGCCCAAACAACAACCTAATGCGCGAGGCGCATTCATCGCGCTTTAGGCGACAGGGAATGAGACTCATGTGGCGCCGCGGGGACACGCCGCGTGGGGATAGTTAAGAAAGAGTCACCAAATGGTCACACCTGCCCGCAAAAGCCGCGGGTGTGACCGCCTGTTCATTGACGGCCGGACGAAGGCATTGAATCATCGCGGATATTTTAGGTGCTGCGATGTTAGAGATTGGTATTTTCTGCGTCATCCTCCTGGCCGTCGGCTATTGGGCGACCATGTTCATCATGGGCCGTCGCGACGACGTCATCCATGGCAAGTTCGTTCACGCCGAGGACGAGGGCGAATTCGCCCCGGCCGCGATGCCCGCGCCACCGCCATTCCCGAAGCGTCCCGTGAAAGCTGCGCAGCGCCCCGCTGCTCAGCCAGCCGGCACCGAGGCGAAGCCGGTGAACAGCGCTGCGCTGCAATCGCTGCTCGCCGCGATCCAGCAGGATCTCAAAAGCGTGGCTTGAGTCTTCCGCGAGGCCGCAACACACGAGCGGCTGAGGTACAGCACATGTGCGCCATGGCTGTGACAGCGCGCTACAGCATGATTCGGAAAAGTGGGTAGCGGTTTTCCGAAAAGCTCATGCTCAAACAGTAACCTAAAGCGCGATGACGATTCATCTTAATCGCATCGCGCTTTAGGCGGCGTGCCGCATGCGTTCGATACTCTGAGTAATATGGTTTCCTGCGTCGTCAGCCACCTTCAAAGACATGTCCGCCATCCGGCGGCTGGTATCGAGGGCGCTTCTGATCGAATCGCGCATCAGATCGGTCTGCACAGCCGCCAAATCCTGCGGAGTTCGGCAGCGCCAGAGTTCATTCATACGGTCCATGGTCCTCTCGATCTGCTGTCGAACGAAATCGAAGTACTCGCGTGAGACGCCGTTCATTCCTTTGACGACCGCGGTTGTAGAGTACATGATTGCTTCAGCGTTGCGGACGGATCGTTCTGTTGCCTGCTCCGTTTCATTGCCCGTCACACCGAACGTGCGACCAAGCTGATCAGCAGACCGGCCCAACATCACAGTGGCCATGTCGACGCCGAAGCGCCAGCTGTTTTGCAACATCTCGGCATTCTGTTGCAGCAGGTGACTGCTGGCTTGGGCTACCTCCTCGCTGGCCTCAGCGGTAGCTAAGCCGATCCGTCTGGTTTGCTCAGCGGTCCTTTCGGCGGCGCGGCGCATTGTGTCCTCAGGGCTTTGCGTAGACTTTTCCTCCTGGCGTGGATTAGCCATCTGTTGCTCCTTGGTTATTGTTGGTGACGTCGGATCCTCTCCGTCACAGGTGCGATCCTTAGCGGCCAACGTGGGCATTTCTCGACCGTTCCGGGGCACGTCATTTTTAATCAATCCTCCGCGATCGCGCGCAGGAACGAGCGCTTCAACTTCCAATTACTCCATGGATTGGTTCACTTGCTTGGCACCGCGGGTCTCATGTTCATACCCTCGATCATCAAGGGTCAGTAATGACCACCGCTGAAACCGTGTTGCTCATCGCTGCCTTGTTATTGGCGCTTCTCGTCGTCGGTAACATCGGCTTCTCCAAACTGGCCGAGTGGAGGAATCCACCAATCGGCAAGTTCCTCGAATGCGACGGCGTAGTGCTCCACTATGTCGATCGAGGGGATCCGGCCGCTCCTTGCGTCGTGCTGCTCCATGGCAACGGATCCATGATCCAGGACTTCACGATCAGCGGTCTGGTCGATCTTCTTGCCCGCACCAATCGCGTGGTGTGCTTCGATCGCCCAGGCTTTGGCTATAGTCAGCGGCCGCGGCTCCGAATATGGACCGCGGCAGCTCAAGCCGCTCTGTTGGCGAAGGCGCTCAATCAACTTGGAATCCGCAATCCGGTTGTGCTCGGCCATTCTTGGGGCGCCTTGGTCGCTATCGCTCTCGCCGTGCGAAAGGATTATCCGACCCAGGGTCTTGTGCTTGCGTCAGGGTACTACTTCCCGACCGGCCGATTGGACGTGTGGCTGATGTCAGGTCCAGCCATACCGGTCCTGGGCGACCTGGTCAGTTACACTGTCGCGCCGATCGTTTCGTGGGCCGTCCTGCCAGGAGCTCTTCGCAAGATCTTTGCGCCCCGTTCTGTCCCGCAGACGTTCAGGAATGAATTTCCAGCGTCTTTGGTGCTCAGGCCCACACAGTTGAGGGCGGCTGCGGAGGAAAGTGCACTCCTCATTCCAACTGCAACACAATTCCAAGCTTATTATCCAGCCATCGGCGAGCGAGTGCAGATATTCCACGGAACAGAGGACCAAGTGATCGAATTCAGACAAGCGCAGGATTTACATCAAGCACTGCCTCGGTCCGATCTTCACCTTGTTCCAAATGCCGGGCATATGGTCACGTACGCAGACCCCGCCGCCATCGTGGAGGTCGTCAACTCAATGACGAACTCCTGAGATCGGCAGCGACGGCCGTCACTGGGCCTTGCCGCGTGCAGGCGCAGCAACCGGCCGCAATTCCATTCTTGATATGCCTGCTGCGACGTTCACACCTGTCTGCGCCTGGACGGACACCGGCTGCAAGGCGATCGTACGATCCGAGCCGCCCACCAGGAGGTTGGCACCAACTCCGGCGCCGACAGTGCCGCCGGCGGTCGCGCCCGCATAAGTTCCGGCCAAGGCTGCCCGGCGAACTGTCGTTGGCGCAAACACGGTCCAAACGAGCTGACCGCCGGACGTGGCTCCTATGTCGAGACCAAGCGTGCTGACGGTGCCTTCGTAAGCCTCGCGCGCCCTGCCTCGTGCCGATGCATAGATGCAGCTCAGCTGCCGTTGTCCCGCAACAATCATGCCGACCCCGGGCGCTATGTTGCACGTGAGTGTGCCGACTCTCGAGCGCCCAGCCTCCTGCGCCGTTGCCGGAACCATCGTGAGGACGAGTGCCAAGGCCGCGCAAGCCGTGGCCAAATTGGTCAGCCTCGCTTCATTCAGCGTTGTCCTGGTCATGGGGCCTCCATCGACGTAGTCTGATCGTCCTTCAATGCGCGCGGAGCCAGCGATGTTCCTGTTGGTCGCGAGCCGAAGCTCCAGAACCACTAGACAGGCCTCGCTTACGGGTTCGGGATGTGGAGCACGCGTGTCCGGCTCTGCGCTAGGTGTTGAGTGACAGGCGGACATCAAGCGCGCCTACTGCACGCAGCCGATCTTATCAGTGTCTGTCGCCCATCTGGATGAGCAGCTCCTCGATATCGACATCGACCTGGCCGGCCGCCCTGATGTGGCGGACCTCGAGACTGTCGGGCTGGAAGCGGTATTCGACCAGGCCGACTTCCTTGATCGCGATCCGGTCCTGGCGCTGATCGTTGATGACGAAGCCCGCTGACGGCGCCCAGACGTGGCGGGTGTGGCGGAAGGTGAAGTCGCGGCGCTGGTGCACGTGCCCGCTGGCGATGAGACGCAGGTCGACCTTGCCGAACATCTCGATCAGCCGCGCCCGCGCCGGCTGCGGCACGTAGCGGATCGACGTCTCCGGCGTCTCGGCGTCGTCGGGCAGGTTGAGGAACAGCGGCTTGTGCAGGAACAGCGCGACCGGCCTGCCGTTCACGCGCGAGATTTCCTGAGACAGCCAGTCGAGCTGCTCGGCCTCGAAGGCGAGGCCCGAATTCACCACCAGCGAATTGAGGCCGATGAAGCGCCAGCCCGCGGCGTCAAACACCCAATGATCTTCGCCGATGATGTCGCAGAACTGCTGGCGGTGCGTCTCGCTGACCGGCGGCTTCGGCGCCGGCCCGGTCGCGGTCGGATTGTCCCCGATATCGTGATTGCCGGGGAGATAGCGGCAGGTGACGGGCAGCGCGTCGTGCAGGCTCTTCGCGAACTCGACGTCGTCGCGGCTGGTCGGCCCGTCGAACGAGACGTCGCCGGTGTTGACGACGAGATCAGGCCTACCGGCGTCGATATGCTCGCTGATCGCCGCGAAGTTGGCGATCAGGCCGGGAAAGCGCCGGCCGAGATGGGTGTCGGAAATCTGCGTGAGACGAAATTCGGACATGCGATCATCCTACCCGTCGCCGCGCGTCGGAACGATGACGGGGCGGGCATGGATCGCAGCGAACAAAGTTTAAAGCACGCGGTAGCGGATGGTGTAGCCGTCCTGCGGGGCGACGGCACCGGCGAGCGGGGCGGCAATGCGGTCGGCGAGGTGCCAGGGGCCGAACTGGCCGGAGCGATGCGGCTCGGCCGGCAGGCGGAGGCGGAACTCGAAGACCCCCTTGCCTGACAGGTTCACGACCAGAACGCGATCGGCCGTGCGGTGGTTGAGCACCACTGCGCCGCGCAGCACGGCCTTGCCGTCCGAGAGGTCGCGCACGCCGTCCACCAGCGCCAATGTCTGGTTGCGGTCGGTGTGCAGCTCGATCTGGCTGTCACTCACCGCCGTCAGCATCTCCCGGGGCATGCGGATCTCGAACTCGACGGCCGGCTTGGAGGGATTGAGGCCGAGATAGGCAAGCGCCGCATGGCGCATGTCGTAGGCGGCAAAGGCGAACAGCGCGAGCGCGGCCAAGGCGGACAGGCCATGCCTGATGACGTCGCGCCAGGTCCTGTAACTCAGGCGGAAGTAGACCGTCATGGCCAGCGCGACCGCGAGCGCTGTCGCGATCCCCGACAGTGCCGACATCAGGAGGCCGAGCTGGCCCGCGGCGGCTTCGCTGAACAAGCTGGACAAGGAATTCATGGCTGGCTCGCCTCGCGGCCCAAGGGGCCGAAATCGCTTTAACAATCTGCGGTTGGTCGCCAGAGCGGGAACGCCGGTTCAAGTCGTTCATTGTCAGCGCCAAAGGTCGCGGCTAATGACGTCGGCGGCATTTCGCCTCCCGGGAAAGTTCCGATGTCCGTTCAAATGGTCCTGCTGCCGGTCTTCGTGCAGGTCGCTCTCACCTTCGGGCTGCTGATCGGCATGGTCCTGGCGCGCCGCAAGACCTTGGTCTCCGGCGAGACCAAGATCCGTGACATTGCGCTCGGCGAGCCGAACTGGCCGAAGGGCGCCACACAAATCGCCAATTGCTACCGCAACCAGTTCGAGCTGCCGGTGCTGTTCTATGTCCTGATTGCGCTGGCATTGCCCTTGCGCCGCGCCGATCTCTTCATCGTGCTGATGTCCTGGGTGTTCGTGGTGACGCGCTTTGCCCATGCCGGCGTGTTCGTTTCCTCCAACGATCTCGGCCGCCGCTCCACGGTCTGGCTCGCCGGCGTGCTGGTGCTGCTCGCGATGTGGATTTACTTCGCGCTGAAGCTTTTGCTGCTGATCTAGGCGCTGCGCACCACTTGAAAGAACCCAAATGACCCCCGCTGCCCGGCTGTCCGCAGCCATCGAACTGATCGACACCATCGAGAGGGACCGCGTGCCCGCGGCGAAGGCGCTGAAGGAGTGGGGCACCGCGCACCGCTTCGCCGGTTCCGGCGACCGCGCGGCCATCGCCGGCCTCGTCTGGGATGTGCTGCGCCGCTACGCCTCGAGCGCCTGGCTGATGGATTCTGATACCGCGCGGGCCCGGCTAATCGGCATGCTCCGCCTCGAGCGCAACATGGACACGGCGACCATGGGCGCCTTGTTCGACGGCAGCCGCTTTGCGCCGGCGCCGCTGTCCGAGGCCGAGCAGGCTGCGCTCGCCTCGCGCTCCCTCCAGGACGCACCTGCCGCCGTCGCCGGCGACTACCCGGAATGGCTCGACCCGCACCTTGCAAAAGTGTTCGGCGAGGACCGCGTCGCGGAGGCGGCCGCGATGGCGAGCCGGGCGCCGCTTGACCTGCGCGTCAACACGCTAAAATCCAACCGCGACAAGGTGCTGAAGGGGCTTTCTCATCTTCATGCAAAACCGACGCCCTGGTCCGCAACCGGCCTGCGCATCGAGCTTTCGGCCGATGCGCGCAACCCCGGCATCCAGGCGGAGGAGGATTTCATCAAGGGCGCGATTGAAGTGCAGGATGAGGGATCGCAGCTTGCGGCCCAGTTCACCGCGGCAAAACCGGGCGAGCAGGTGATCGATCTCTGCGCCGGCGCCGGCGGCAAGACGCTGGCGCTGGCCGCCCTGATGCAGGGCAAGGGCCGGCTGATCGCGACCGACCGCGACAAGCGCCAGCTCGCGCCGATCCATGAGCGGCTGTCGCGCGCCGGCGTCCACAACGCCGACATCCGCACGCCCAAGGGCGAGGCCGATTCGCTTGCTGACATCCGCAGCACCGCCGACCTCGTCGTGATCGACGCGCCCTGCACCGGAACCGGCACCTGGCGCCGCAACCCCGATGCCAAATGGCGCATGCGGCCCGGTGCGCTGGAGATCCGCCTGCGCGACCAGGCCGAGGTGCTGGAGCGCGCGGTTCCGCTGGTCAAGCCGGGCGGCCGCATCGCCTACATCACCTGCTCGGTGCTGGCGGAGGAGAACGGCGAGCAGGTGAGGGCGTTCGTCGGCCGACATGGCGAGTTCTCGGTCGTCCCGCCCGAGCAGACCGCAAGCGTGCTCTGGGACAAGGCGGAAGCCTTTGGCGAGGCCGCGCTGCAGTCAGCCGAGGGCTGGCTGATGACGCCGCGCCGGACCGGGACGGATGGGTTTTTCGTGTCGGTGCTGAAAAAGACGGGCTGATCGACGTTGTCATTCCGGGGCGCGCGTAGCGCGAGCCCCGAATCCATCGTGCGGCGGTCTCCGCGGGTCCATGGGTTCCGGGCTCGCCCTGCGGGCGCCCCGGAATGACATCAAAAACAAAAGCCCCGCAGACCGATCCCGGTCGCGGGGCTTTCGAGTTCCAACGTTCTGCCGGTACGTCCGCGGTCAGAACGGTGCGAGGGCGTTAGCCGACGCGGAGATTGTCAGCCGACGACTTGCCGCTGCGGCGGTCGGCGACGATGTCGAACGAGACCTTCTGACCCTCGTTGAGGGAGGAGAGGCCAGCGCGCTCGACGGCGCTGATGTGAACGAACACGTCCTTCTGGCCGTCATCCGGCTGGATGAAACCATAACCCTTTTGGGTGTTGAACCACTTCACGGTGCCCATAGCCATGGGAATTTCCTTGTTTAGTTAGAGAGGTACGCACGCAGACCGGTACGCAGCATTGCGCCCATAGTCCCTGATGAGTCGATGTTTGGAGAATTCATCTGAAGCGTGCGCGCCCGTCAGCAACGAAGCGAAGCGGCCCAGTCGTTCGGCCAAGTATCGATGATCACAATATAGCGAGAATTTGGGGCCACTTCAAGGCACCACCCGCGGCCCGAAACGTCGCGCGACTTTGCTATTTTGCGGTGCAAATTAACCGTCGGCGCGCCTCAGTCGACGATAAAGAGCGTGGCGCCCGTCGTCGTCGAGGACCGGTGCGCGGCGTCGCCGAAGTCCGATACCTGGTAGCTCATTCCCGCCGTGAGCTTGAATTTGCGCCCGTCGCGCAGCTCGCTATCGAGCTCGCCCTTCAGCACGTAGAGCACGTGGCCGCGGTCGCACCAATGATCGGCGAGATAGCCCGGCGAGTACTCCACCATCCGCACGCGGAGTTCGCCGATGTTGAGCGTGCGCCATGTAGCCTCGCCGCTCTCGCCGGGATGCGTGGTCGGCTCAACCTTGCTCCAGTCGGTGACGGTGAAGGGGGAGGTTGGGAGTTTCATGGGGGCGATCCTGTCTCGGAGCCGGCGCCGCTGTTGTTAGCGCACCCTGTTGCCTCCGTCATTGCGGGCGCGAGGCGTTGATCGTCGCCCCGATGTGGCCGCTTCTTCTTGGAGCGCTCGTTAGCGTTGCGACGACGTTTGCGTTGACCAAATTAGGTAAATATTACTTACCTAAGTGCTTCGTGTCCATGCCCAAAGAAGCATGTGGGCGCGCCACCGCCGCGGTTGCGGCCCGCGCGCCGCCAGCGTATTGGCTGGCCATGACAGCAGCACAGAACGACCGCTCCGCGTCGACGCCCTCGGTGGCCTCGGCGCACGACAAGATTCTCATCGTCGACTTCGGCAGCCAGGTGACGCAGCTGATCGCGCGCCGCGTGCGCGAGGACGGCGTCTATTGCGAGATCGTCCCGTTCAACAAGGCGGAGGCCGCCTTCGAGGAGATGAAGCCGAAAGCGGTGATCCTGTCCGGCGGCCCGGAATCGGTGCACGAGGCCGGCTCGCCCCGCGCCCCGCAACTCATCTTCGATTCCGGCGTGCCGGTGATGGGCATCTGCTACGGCCAGATGACCATGGCGGCCCAGCTCGGGGGCGAGGTCGAGGGCGGCCATCACCGCGAATTCGGCCGCGCCGATGTCGAGGTTAAGGCCGAGAGCCAGCTGTTCGCCGATGTCTGGTCGTCAGGCAGCAAGAACCAGGTCTGGATGAGCCATGGCGACCGCATCACCAGGATGCCGCCGGGCTTCTCCGTCGCCGGCACCTCGCCGAACGCGCCCTTCGCAATCATCCAGGATGAGAAGCGCAAATATTACGGCCTGATGTTCCACCCCGAAGTGGTGCACACGCCCGACGGCGCCAAGCTCATCCGCAACTTCGTGCGCAAGATCGCCGGCCTCACCGGCGACTGGACCATGCGCGCCTTCCGCGAGGAGGAGATCGCCAAGATCCGCGCGCAGGTCGGCAAGGGCAGGGTGATCTGCGGCCTGTCCGGCGGCGTCGATTCGGCCGTTGCGGCCGTCCTGATCCACGAGGCCATCGGCGACCAGCTGACATGTGTGTTCGTCGATCACGGCTTGATGCGCCTCAACGAGGCCGAGCAGGTCGTCGACCTGTTCCGCCACCATTACAACATCCCGCTCGTGCACGTGGATGCCTCGAAGCAGTTTCTGGGCGAGTTAGAGGGCGTCACCGACCCCGAAACCAAGCGCAAGACCATCGGCCGCCTCTTCATCGAGGTGTTCGAGGCTGAGGCCAAGAAGATCGGCGGCGCCGATTTCCTGGCGCAAGGCACGCTCTATCCTGATGTGATCGAGAGCGTCTCCTTCACCGGCGGGCCTTCCGTCACCATCAAGTCGCACCACAATGTCGGCGGCCTCCCTGAGCGCATGAACATGAAGCTCGTCGAGCCCCTGCGCGAGCTGTTCAAGGACGAGGTGCGCAAGCTCGGCCGTGAGCTCGGCCTGCCCGAAATCTTCGTCGGTCGCCACCCGTTCCCGGGCCCGGGCCTCGCCATCCGCTGCCCCGGCGACATCACCCGGGACAAGCTCGACATCCTGCGCAAAGCGGATGCCGTCTACATTGACCAGATCAGGAAGCACGGCCTCTACGACGAGATCTGGCAGGCTTTTGCGGTGCTGCTCCCGGTAAAGACCGTCGGCGTCATGGGCGACGGCCGCACTTACGATTACGTGGTCGGCCTGCGCGCCGTCACCTCCACCGACGGCATGACTGCGGACTTCTACCAGTTCGACATGAAGTTCTTAGGGGAGACCGCGACGCGCATCATCAACGAGGTGAAGGGCGTGAACCGCGTGGTGTATGATGTGACGAGCAAGCCGCCTGGGACGATCGAGTGGGAGTGATCTGGTTGGTTGGCACGGCCCGGAACCAGAAAGGTGAAACCCTGGAACGCCCGCAGAGATGCGGGCTTCTTCGTTTTCAAGCTGGTGCTTGCGAGCGCCGGCAAGACTCGCGTCGCTGGCACAGTGTCCATCTTTGCCAAGATCGATAGGTAGCGCACCGTCAGCTTGCGGCGGATCTGGCAACATTTTCTCGAAGTCGAAGGAGGAGCTGCGATGACCATCTCGACAAGCGAAGTGGAACAGTTCTTTGAACGATATGCCCAAGCCTTCAGAGATGGCTTGGACGGTACTCTTGATGAGGAGTTTTTCCGTTCGCTTTTTTCCACCCAGTATATCGCTGCAGGACCAAAGGGTGTCATGGCAGGGGACAACGATCACGCTTTTGTCGAGCGGATTTCAAAAGGATACGAGCGCTACCGTCAGATCGGAAACAAGGCGGTCACCGTCTCCGAGATCGAGATGCATTCAATCGATGAAACACATTGCCTCGTCCACGTGGGCTGGAGCAGCGAATTCGAGAAGGATGGCAGGCGTATCGACGTGCCTTTTACCAATGCCTATCTGCTTGAGCAGAATGATGGGCTGCTGAAGGTTTTCGGCTGGATTACGGGTGATGAAGTTCAACTGCTCAAGGACAATGGCCCCTTGTGAGGCTTGCCCAACGGCAGCGCGTCAGCAACTTGCATTGATCAAATAAGCTCTGCGCCGGCTCTTCGAAGCCGGCAGAACGGCCTCCGCGCGTCGAACTCAACCGCAACTCGTCCGTTGCAGGCCGTGCGCGGGGTAGGACATTCCGGCATATTGAGATGGTAATGTGCCGAGGATAGCCTTCAAGGACAGTGCCCGCAGAATGCTTAAAACCCTCGACATCGGATGTTCGAGGCAGCTGGAACAAGCGTAGGTTGAAAGCGTTAGCTGCGGGCCGCACTTGATGACGGGGGCGGAGCCATGTCCGATTTGCTGCCCAGCGCGTTGGATCTTGCGCGCTTCCAGTTTGCCTTCACGGTGGTCTGGCACTTCCTGTTTCCGGCCTTCACCATCGGACTGGCGAGCTATCTTGCCGTGCTCGAAGGGCTGTGGCTGTGGACGGGCCGCGGCGCCTATCTCGATACCTACCGCTATTGGCTTAAGATTTTCGCTGTCGCTTTCGCTATGGGCGTGGTGTCGGGCTTGGTCATGTCATACCAGTTCGGCACGAACTGGTCGGTGTTTGCCGACAAGACATCGCCGGTGCTCGGGCCGCTCCTTGGCTACGAAGTGCTGACGGCATTCTTTCTCGAGGCCGGCTTCCTTGGGGTGATGCTCTTTGGCCTGGGACGCGTTGGTCCGCGCCTGCATTTCGTCGCGACCTGTTTCGTCGCGGGCGGCACCTTGCTCTCGGCCTTCTGGATTCTAGCCGCAAATTCCTGGATGCAGACGCCGGCGGGACACGGGACGGGACCAGGCGGCCAGTTCATTCCCGAGAGCTGGCTCGCGATCATCTTCAATCCGTCGTTCCCTTATCGCTTCGCCCACACGGTGACGGCGGCTTACCTGACGACCGCGATGATCGTGGGAGCCGTGGGCGCCTGGCACCTGCTGCGGAACAGGATGAACGAACGCGCACGCATCATGTTTTCAATGGCGATGTGGATGGCCGCGATCGTGGCGCCGATCCAGCTCCTGATCGGCGATCTGCATGGCGTGAATTCGTATCACCATCAGCCGGTCAAAGTCGCGGCCATGGAAGGCCATTTCGAGACCGAGCGCCGCGCGCCTTCCATCCTGTTCGGAATGCCGGACGCCGAAGCCGGGGTGACGCGCGGCCAAATTGCCATTCCAGGCTTTGCGAGCCTCTATCTCACGCACAGCCTTGATGGAGAGGTCAAGGGGCTCAAGGCTTTCCCGAAAGACACCTGGCCGACCAACATTCCGCTCGTCTTCTGGGCGTTCCGCATCATGGTCGGCTTGGGGATTCTGATGATCGTGCTCGGCATGGCCTCGCTCGTTCTGCGTTGGCGCGACGCCCTGTACGACACGCCATGGCTGCATCGCTTTGCCGTGGCCATGGGGCCGTCGGGGCTGATTGCTGTGACGGCTGGATGGACGGTGACGGAAGCGGGACGCCAGCCATTCACGGTTTATGGACTGCTGAGGACCGCCGATAGCGTGGCGCCGATCGCAGCGCCGGCCGTGGCCGCGTCTCTGGCGGCATTCGTTGTCGTGTACTTTGTCGTTTTCGGCGCGGGGATTGCTTATCTGTTTCACCTCTTCCGCCAGACCCCTGAAGCCGGCGAGCACGGACCGCCACAAGGCCAGCCGGTCCGCACGGCCGGCATCACGCCGGCGCCAGCCTTGATAGCAGGGTCAGACACGCACAGAGCAGAGCCGCGGCAAGCGGGGATCCGGCCATGAGCATCGACCTCACATTGATTTGGGCGCTCCTGATCGCCACGGCCGTGCTGCTCTACGTCGTGATGGACGGCTTCGACCTCGGCGTCGGCATCCTGTTTCCGGCCGAGGTGGCGAGGCCCGATCGCGATGTCATGGTCAACTCGGTGGCACCGGTCTGGGACGGCAACGAAACCTGGCTCGTCCTCGGTGGCGGCGGATTGTTCGCCGTGTTTCCACTGGCCTACGCGACGATTTTTCCTGCGCTGTACATGCCGCTCATTCTGATGCTGCTGGCGCTGGTGTTCCGCGGAGTAGCCTTCGAAATGCGGTTTCGAGCGCGGACGTCGGCTGGTGAAATATGGTGGGACCGCGCCTTCTCGTGGGGCAGCTTTGCGGCCGCATTGCTCCAGGGCGTTTGCCTTGGTGCCATCGTGCAGGGCATCCGCGTGGAGGGGCGTGCTTACGCCGGCGGGTGGTGGGACTGGCTGACACCTTTCTCGGTTTTGACCGGTGTTGCCCTTGTCGTCGGCTACGGCCTGCTCGGCGCGTGCTGGCTGATATGGAAGACCGACGGCGCGCTTCAGGCACGCTGCCGCAACTACGCACGCGTTCTCGGATTTGCGACACTCGGCTTCATCGCCCTCATATCACTGATGATGGTCATCCAAAGCCCTGCGTTTCGCGAGCGATGGCTGACGCTGCCGAACATGCTTTACGCAGCGCCTGTGCCGATCCTTCTGGCCCTGCTGGCATGGCGCTTTCATCGCGCGCTCGCAAAGGGTGAGGATGGGATGCCGTTCCTGTGCGCGCTGGGCTTTTTCCTGCTTTCCTATGCCGGGCTGGGCATTAGCATGTGGCCGATGATCGTGCCGCCCTCGATTACGATCTGGCAGGCAGCCACGCATCCCAGCAGCCAGTTATTCCTGCTCGTTGGCGCGGCGGTGCTGGTACCGGTGATCCTTGTCTATACCGGCTACGTCTATTGGATCTTCCGCGGCAAGGTGCGGCACGGCGAGGGGTATCACTGATGCTGCGCGCATCGCGGACTTGGAGGCAGCTGCTATGGTTCGTGACGCTGTGGGCTGCAGGTGTCACCACGCTCTTCGTGGTCGCATTGCCGATCCGGTGGTTGCTCAAGGCGGGATGAGGAATCCGGAGCGGGCAGGATCGGCAGGCTGCCACTCCTCTCGGCATAGTGCGGCGCTGCGAGCCGTTCGCGTGCCATGCTTGGCCACGCCATCCCGACTGTGCGTGGCTCCCCGGCACAAACGTCGGATGCCCGACCTGTGCTCCCGTGATACGACATCCGCATCGTCTCCAAGGAGCCCGCTTAATGTCCGTCGCGACTGCCGCCAGCCAGCAGCCTGCTGCCGCTGAAACCGCCCCCGAAACCCTCGGCTATATGCGCGGCTTCCCGCCATCCCCCGACCGCCTCATCACCTTCCAGGACGGCTCGTTCCGCAGCTTCCCCGAGCTACGCTGGGCCTGGAGCAACATCCGCCAGCTGGTGCCGACGGTGAATGTCTGGCGCGGGGCGGGGCCGGCATCGGTGCTGCCGCGCGCGGAGCATGACATCGGCGCGGTCGCCTCGACCACGATGGACGGGCGTCCCATGACCTTCGAGAAGATGCTGGAGGAGACCTACACCGACGGCATCGCGGTGCTGCATCGGGGCAGGCTGATCTATGAGCGCTATTTCGGCGCGTTGAAGCCGCACAAGCCGCATATCGCGATGTCCGTGACGAAGTCGTTCACCGGCGTGCTTGCGGGGATTCTGGTCGCCGAGGGCAGGATCGACCCGCAGGCGCCCGTCACGGACTATGTGCCGGAGCTGAAGCCAAGCGCGTTCGGCGATGCGCGTGTGCACGAGGTCATGGATATGACCACGGGGCTGCTCTACACAGAGGTCTATACCGACAAGAACTCGGACGTGTGGGGCCTCAGGCGCGCCAACGGCATGGCGCCGATCCCTCCGGGCTATGACGGCCCCACCACCATTTTCGATTTCCTCATCGCGCAGAAGAAGCAGGGCGAGCACGGCAAGGCCTTTGCCTACAAGACCGTCAACACCGACGTGCTCGCGTGGATCATCAGGCGCGCCAGCGGCCTGACGCTGTCCGACCTCCTGTCCGAGCGCATCTGGCAGCCGATGGGCGCGGAGGAGGATGCGCATTATCACGTCGATCGCATCGGCACCGAGAGCGGCGGCGGAGGCCTCTCCACGACCTTGCGGGATCTCGCCCGTTTCGGTGAGACCATGCGCAATCACGGCCGCTTCAACGGTCGCCAGATCGTGCCGTCGCAGGTCGTCGAGGACATCGCGCGCGGCGGCGATCCCGAAAAATTCAAGCCGGCCGGCTACACCACGCTGCCGGGTGCCTCCTACCGCAATCAATGGTGGGTGACGCACAACGACCACGGCGCCTACATGGCGCGCGGCGTCTACGGCCAGGGCATCTACATCGATCCCAAGGCCGAGATGGTGATCGCGCGCTACGCCTCGCATCCCATGGCCGGCAACGCCGCCAACGATCCCGTGACGCTGCCGGCCTACATGGCGCTGGCCAAGGCGCTGATGGCCGGCGGGTAGGCAATCGTAGGATGGGTAGAGCGAAACAAAACCCATCATCGTGCTTTCCGTAAAGAAGCTGATGGGTTTCGCTGCGCTCTACCCATCCTACGGGCTGATGGCGGGCGGGTAGGGCTGCGAGCGGCTCAGCGGAGCCGTCACCCCTCCTGCCAATGCGGATAGGTGACATAGGCGGTGACGGCGCCTTGCTCGTGCGAGCGGATCGTGACCGTCTCGCCCTTCGGCATATGGACGATCTCGCCGGGCCCCGCGGTGACGGTGCTGCCGTCGCTCGTGACCGACAGCTTCCCTTCGAGGACGATCATGACATCGTCGACCTTCATCGTCTCCTTGAGATTCTGGTTCGGCGCGTAGCGGCCGAAGCCGATCGTGATAGGTCCGCCGTGGCGCTGGTCGACCATGTTAGCGACGAAGATATCGCCGTCCTGTCCCGGTGAGCGCTCGAGCGAGGCGTCGGCGATGGCGAATTTGCGAACTTTCATGAGGTCATTCCGTCTTGTGGGGCTGGGGAGGGCACCGGTAGACGCCGTGGCCGTTGTTTGGTTCCGCCTCGGGGGCGGTTTGACGCAGCGGAACGTCGCGCAATATAAGTATTGACTTATATTAGTCGCGATCGATATTTGTTCGGCGGATGAACCACAGGGAGAACCGAAAATGCAGATCGACGTCGCCAGGGTCTTGGGGCTTGTGACGCGCTCGGTGAGGAGCTTGGAGAGAGACGGCAAGCCGGCGAGCGCGGTGACGCTAACGCGGCTCTACGACACCAGCGTCGACGACCTCTGGGACGCCGTGACCAGCAGGGAGCGGATCCCGCGCTGGTTTGCGCCGGTCGAGGGCGACCTCCGGCTCGGCGGACGCTACCAGGTCAAGGGCAATGCCGGCGGCACCATCACGTCCTGCACGCCGCCGACCCATTTCGCCGCGACCTGGGAATTCGGCGGCGCCACGAGTTGGATCGATGTCAGCCTGAAAGCCGAGCGGAGCCAGGCGCGCCTGACGCTTGAGCACACCGCGATCATCGAGGATCATTGGAATCAGTTCGGTCCGGGTGCGGTCGGTATCGGTTGGGACCTCGCGCTTGCGGGACTTGAGCGATATCTTGCGACCGGGGCATCGGTCGATCATGAAACGGCGGAGGCCTGGATGGTCTCGCCGGAGGGCAAGGACTTCATGACGACGAGCGGCGAATATTGGCGTGCGGCGCATGTCGCCAGCGGGGTCGATCCTGACGAGGCGAAGCAGCGCTCGGACCGCACCATCGCGTTCTATCGCGGCGAGACGCCGCCCGACATCGTTCATCCCGGCACAGGAAGCTGATGCACGCCTTCGAAGTCCTCGCCGATCCCGTGCGCCGCCGCATCCTCGAGCTGCTGGCGCCCGGTGAAATGGCATCCGGCGAGGTCGTCGAAGTCATCGGTGCCGAGTTCGGCATCACCCAGGCCGCGGTCTCGCAGCACCTCAAGGTGCTGCGCGAGAGCGGCTTTGCGAGCGTCCGCGCCGAGGCGCAACGGCGCCTCTACTCGGTCGACGCCGCCGGGCTGCAAGCGGTCGATGCCTGGGTCGGCCAGTTCAGGACTTTCTGGGAGCCGAAGCTGGACGCGCTCGCCACCGAGATCGCGCGCGGCAAGCGAGAGCGTCGTAAGGCGCCGATCATCAAGCGGACAGGGAAGAGGGCGTAATCGGGCTCCGTAGCCCGGATGGAGCGCAGCGTAATCCGGGGTGTCCCACACAGGCAGTAGCGTAGGGTGGATTAGCAGGCCGCTGCGAAGCGCAGCGGGCGGCGTAATCCACCATCTCTCTCATTTTGTCGTACTCAGATTGGTGGATTACGCTGCGCTAATCCACCCTACGAGTTCCGGGACATCTTCTCGAACTTCTTCACCAGCCGCTCCCGCTTCAGCCGCGACAGCCGCTGGATCCAGAACATGCCGTCGAGTTGGTCGATCTCGTGCTGATGGCACACTGCGCGCAAGGCTTCGGACTCCTCGGTGTGCATGTTGCCGTCGAGATCCCGATAGCTGATCCGCACCCGCGCATGGCGCTGCACCTCGTCATTGACCCCCGGCATCGAGACGCTGCCTTCGCGATGCATGATCATCTCCGGCGAGACCCAATTGATCTCCGGATTGACGTAGGTCTGCGGGCCGTCCTTTGCGTCGAGCTCCAGCACCACGACGCGCAAGGGCACGCCGATATGCGGCGCGGTGATGCCGATGCCGGGCGCGGCGCGCATCGTGTCGAGCAGATCCTGCGCGAGCTCGCGCAAGGAATCGTCAAACGCGGTGACGGGGCGGGCCGGCAGCGCGAGCCGGCGGTCGGGATAGCGCACGATCGGGCGGATGGTCATGCAGGGCTCCTACCACTCACTCACGGATCATTGAAGCATCCTCGCTTGACCGCCTACCTACTGGAAGGTAGCTAAGCGCCATGAGCACCGCTTCCTCGACCGCCGACGACATTCTTGCCTGCGCCCGCACGCTGATCGTCGCTGGCGGCTACAACGGCTTCAGTTACGCCGACATCGCCGATGTCGTCGGCATCCGCAAGCCGAGCATCCACCACCACTTTGCCAGCAAGGTCGATCTGGTCCGCACCCTGGTGTCGCGCTATCGCGAGGAGGCCCAGGTAGGGCTGTCGGCGCTCGAGCGCAATGTCGCCGACCCCGCCGAGCAGCTCAAAAGCTACATCGCCTATTGGGAGGCGTGCATCAAGGATGCGACGGCTCCCTTCTGCGTCTGCGCGCTCCTTGCCAGCGAGTTTCCGATCCTACCCGAGGAAGTGGCGCTCGAAGTCCGCGCGCACTTCCGCGCCGTGTCGTCGTGGCTGGTTTCGGTGATGGAGCGCGGCAAGCGGCAAGGCCGGCTCCATCTCTCTGGCACGGCGCGGGCCGAGGCGGAGGGATTCCTGGCAACCGTTCACGGCGCGATGCTGTCGGCGCGGGCCTATGGCGATCCAAAAATCTTCGGGACAATCACCCGGCCGCTGCTGGAGCGGCTTTCCACCAGGCACTGACGAGATCGGCACAGGCCGGGCAGGACGGTGCTTCGGCGTCGTCCGTAAACTACCAACTAGTAGGTAAGGAGCAGAAAATGAGAACCAGCGAGATGGCATTGGGCGCCGACCAGGCGGAATGGCTGAAACGGTACTACTTCATGCGTGCCGCGTTTTCCGTCGCTTGGGTCATTGCGGCCCTCGCGATCGCGCCGTCATCGGCAGTGATCGCAGCGACGTTGCTCGTTGCCTATCCGGCCTGGGACGCTGCCGCCAATTATCTCGACGCGCTCTGGAGCGGTGGCTTGAGCCAGAACCGCACGCAGGGCCTGAACGTGCTGGTCAGCCTCGCCACCACCATTGCGGTCATCCTGGCCTTGCAGGTCAGCATGAACTGGGTGCTCGGAATCTTCGGAGCCTGGGCGATCCTGTCCGGACTGCTCCAGCTCGGCACGGCCGTGCGGCGCTGGAAGCGTTTCGGCGCGCAATGGGCCATGGTGCTCAGCGGTGGCCAGTCGGCCCTGGCGGGCGGCTTCTTCATCTTCCAGGCCGCGACGCCTGCGGTGCCGTCGATTGCGAATGTCGCGGGCTATGCCGCGGTCGGCGCGATCTATTTCCTGGTTTCGGCCGTCTGGCTCACGGTCGGCAACTGGCGCCGTAGTGCGGCCCTGTGAGCCGCAATGTCACTTACGGATAGGGCGTGCCGTCCTTGTGCAGGAAGCGGCCGTCCGATGCCGGGCTCATCATGTCGATTTCGGAGCAGGTGATGAGGTCGGCTGGCGAGCGTGAGCCGATCTCGAGATAGACCGCCGTCACGCTCGACCTGTTGATCATGTGATGGCCG
Organism: Bradyrhizobium sp. NBAIM18; assembly: GCF_020193825.1. NCBI lineage: Bacteria > Pseudomonadati > Pseudomonadota > Alphaproteobacteria > Hyphomicrobiales > Nitrobacteraceae > Bradyrhizobium > Bradyrhizobium sp. NBAIM18. The sequence continues at coordinate 364,718 of NZ_JADYVO010000002.1, read as the reverse complement.
TTGCCGCTGGCCTTGGGGAAGGCGGCGCAATCGCCGGCGTGCAGCACGGTTTCGCCGCCATCCTCGATCAGCGTCACTTCGCCTTCGAGAATGTAGACGAACTCGTCCTCGTGCGAATGCCAGTGCCGCTGGCTCGACCAGGTGCCCGGCGGCAGCCGCATCAGGTTGACGCCGAAATCCGACAAGCCTCCGGCATCGCCGAGCCGCTTGCGAATGCGCTCGGCGCACGGCGCATTGAAAGGCGCCGGATAGCCGGAGCCCTTGCGGGCCGACACGGTGGCGACGTCGATCTTTGGCATTGAGGAATTCCTGCAATTCGCACAACAGACCGTCAAGCACAACCGTGGGGCATGATCGCGGCGGCGCGAAGGATCATCACGACGGACTCGTGGACGAGATTAAGGTCTGTGGGATGATGTCATCATGCAGTTGTTTTGCCCGACGTGTCAAATCGCCTGATGATGTCGGCCGTAGATGAGGGGAGGCGCCAGGTTGGCAGTTCCTGGTCCAGTAAGTCATTGATCCCGCTGGCGCCGCTACTGTGCATGGGGTTGTTTTTCGAGTTTTGTTGCGAGGTCACGAAAGCGTGCGGCAAAAATGACGCCGGTCTGTCGGCGGGCGCAGTTCCCGTTCGTCTTCCACGCGAGACAGACCTGACGGGAGACTGAAATGACTTCTTCCAACTATCGCTGGGTGATCGTCGCCGCCGGCGGCGTGCTTGGCTGCGTCGCGATCGGCGGCATGTTTTCGCTGCCGGTGTTCCTCCAGCCGATCACCAAGGACACCGGCTGGTCGGTGACCGGCATCTCCAGCGCGATGACGATCGGCTTTCTGGCCATGGCCTTCACCAGCATGGCCTGGGGCACGCTGTCCGACCGGTTCGGGCCGCTGCCGGTGGTGCTGACCGGATCGGTCGTGCTGGCGCTCAGCCTGTTCGCGGCGAGTTATGCGACGTCGCTGATCGTGTTCCAGTTCGTGTTCGGCCTCCTGGTCGGCGCCGCCTGCGCGGCGATCTTCGCGCCGATGATGGCGACCGTCACGGGCTGGTTCGACACCAATCGCGGCCTCGCCGTGTCGTTGGTCTCCGCCGGCATGGGCATGGCGCCGATGACGATGTCGCCGCTGGCGGCCTGGCTCGTCTCCGGCCACGACTGGCGCACCTCGATGCAGATCATAGCGCTCGTGGTCGGCGCCATCATGATCCCGGTCTCGTTCCTGGTGCGCCGTCCGCCGGCGCTCGCGCAAGGTCCGGCCGTGCCCGCCGGCGAAACCGCCGGACAAAACGAGATGTCGATGGGCGAGGCGTTGCGCTCGCCGCAATTCCTGATCCTGCTCGCCACCAACTTCTTCTGCTGCGCGACGCATTCCGGCCCGATCATCCACACCGTCAGCTATGCCGTGAGCTGCGGCATCCCGCTTGTCGCAGCGGTGACGATCTACAGCATCGAGGGATTTGCCGGCCTCGGCGGGCGCATCGCCTTCGGGCTGATGGGCGACCGCTTCGGCGCTAAGCGCGTGCTGGTCTCGGGCCTGCTGCTGCAGGCCTTCGGCGCGCTCGCTTATGTCTTCGCGCAACAGCTCACGACGTTCTATGCGGTCGGCGCCATCTTCGGCTTCATCTATGCCGGCACCATGCCGCTCTACGCCGTTCTGATCCGCGAGAACTTCCCGCTCAAGATGATGGGCACGGTGATCGGCGGCACGGCGATGGCCGGCAGCCTCGGCATGGCGACCGGCCCGCTCGCCGGCGGCCTGATCTACGACGCCTTCTCCAGCTATGCCTGGCTCTACATCGCCTCTTGGGCAATGGGCCTCGGTGCTTTCCTGATGGCCATGACGTTCCGCCCCTTCCCAAAGCCGCAAGGCGAGGTGGCGCCGGCGGCGGCGTGAATTCGAGATCGAGGCGTGGCGTCAGAGCTGCGCCTCGATCGCGGCCTTGTCGATCACCGACCAGACCTGCCGAATCTTGCCGTCGTGAAATTCGTAGAAGACGTTTTCGCAGAAGGACACGCGCCGCCCGTTGACGGCAAGACCAACGAATGTCCCGACCGGTGTGCAGTCAAACTTCAATCGGGCGGCGATGCGGGGAGGATCGGAGATCAGCATCTCGATATGGAACTGCAGATCGGGGATCTCCCGAACATCCTGTTCCAGCATCGCGCGATAACCCTCAAGCCCAAGGGGCCGCGCGTTGTGGGCGGCCTCATCATGCACGAATTGTCCGAGTGCCGGCCAATCCCGCCGATTCAGGCAGGTGATGTAGGCGCGGTAGATGTCGGCGAGGTCGTCCCTTGTCATATCGAAGCTCCAACGGCCTCGACCAACGCGCGAGGACCGCGAACCGGTCCAGTATCAGAGGCGCTTTTCGAAGAAGAGGTCCGGATAGGGATCGTCGTTGAAGCGCGGGATCTCGCGCCAGCCCGTGCTGCGATAGAGCTGACCGGCTTCGGGCAGCGCGCTGTTGGTGTCGAGCCGCAGCAGCGCGATGCCTAGCTCGCGCGCGGCGCTCTCGGCCGCATCCATCAGGCGGCGGCCGAGCCGCAGCCCGCGCGCGGCGGGAGCAACCCACAGCCGCTTGATCTCGGCGTAGCCGTGATCGGTGCCCTTCAAGCCGACGCAGCCGATCGGCAGCGTGTCCGACATCGCAACGAGGAATGTGCCGCGCGGGCGGCGCATGTCCTTGGCGTCGGGGTCGCGTGACAGCGAGACGTCAAAGCCCTGGCTGAAGCGGCGGCCGAGCTCGGCATAGTACTCGCCGAGGCAGTAGCGCGCTTGCTCGCAGCGCGGATCCATCTGCTCCAGCGCGACGCGCTCGCGCGTCAGCGCGGAGGCGATCAGGTCCATCGCCGCCAGCAACGCCTCGCGTTGCGAATGTTGCGCGAGGAGGCCCTCTGCCTGCGCGTTGGACAGCGCCTCGTAGGCTGCGAACTCGCGCCGGCCCGCCCGTGTGAGCGTTGCCATGCGCCGCCGCGCATCGTCCTCGCGTGCGGCGGTCTCGATCAGCCCCTCGTCCTCGAGGCTGCGGAGCAGCCGGCTCATCAGCCCGGAATCGAGACCGAGATAGTCCCGGATCTCCGCCACGTCCGATCGCCCGTGCCCGATCGCATTGAGCACGCGCGCGGCACCCAGCGGCCGGCCGCGCCCGAGAAACGACGTATCGAGCGCTCCGACCGCAGAGGTGACGGCGCGGTTGAAGCGGCGAACGCGGGAGACGGGATCGAGCATGATGTCTGACTTTAGTCAGATATCGCGGCTTGTCAATCGAGCGAGAGCTGATCGAGTTGCAGTTGCGCGACTCTTTGTGAGTTGTTCCCGTGTCGCGAGCCGTTACCATGCGGCCGCTCGGGGAGTCTGGGTTCACAACGAGCGGAGGCGGCATTGGGCGGGATGGAACGCAAAGCGAAGGGATCGGACCTGTTCGTCGCCGCCCTGGAGAATGAGGGTGTCGACCGCATCTTCGGCATTCCTGGCGAAGAGAATCTCGATCTTGTCGAATCGCTGCGTGCCTCCAAGATCGAGCTGGTCCTGACCCGGCACGAGCAGGCCGCGGCCTTCATGGCCGCAACCCACGGGCGGCTGACCGGCAAGCCCGGCGTTTGTCTGTCGACGCTCGGCCCCGGTGCTCTCAACCTGTCGACGGGCGCCGCCTATGCGCATCTCGGTGCCATGCCGATGATCCTGATCACCGGCCAGAAGCCGATCATGAGCAGCCGCCAGGCCCGCTTCCAGATCGTGGACGTGGTGGCGACCATGAAGCCGCTCACGAAACTGTCGCGGCAGATCGTCAGCGCCTCCAGCATCCCGACCGTGGTGCGCGACGCCTTTCGCGTCGCGATGGAGGAGCGGCCCGGGCCGGTGCATCTCGAACTGCCCGAGGACGTTGCCGGGGACGAGGTGCCTGCGGTCCCCGTGATCCCGGTCCATCCGATCGAAATCCCGGTCGCCCATCGCGCCGCGCTCGACCGCGCCGCCGAGATGATCATGGCCGCCAAGCGCCCGCTGGTGATGATGGGCGCGGCGACCAGCCGGCCGCGGTCGACACACGGCATCGCAAGCTTCGTGCGGCGGACCGGCATTCCGTTCTTCACGACTCAGATGGGCAAGGGCACCGTGCCCGGCGGCACCAATCTCTATATGGGCACTGCCGCCTTGTCCGAGCGCGACTATGTGCACGATGCCATTGATGCTGCCGACCTGATCGTTGCCATCGGCCACGACCCGATCGAGAAACCGCCATTCATCATGGGCCCCTCGGGCCCGAAGGTCATTCACGTCAGCTACACGCCGGCGAGCGTCGAGCAGGTCTATTTCCCGGATGCCGAGGTCGTCGGCGACGTCGGCCCGAGCCTGGAGCTGCTGGCGGATCGGCTCGAAGGCAAGCTGCCGCAGGCCGCGGCGCTGCTGCCGTTGCGGGAGGAAATCCTTGCTCACATCGCCGATCGCGCCACCGAGGCGCGCTGGCCGCCGACGCCGCAGCGTATCGTGCACGACATCCGCCAGGTGATCCCCGAGAACGGCATCGTCGCCCTCGACAACGGCATGTACAAGATCTGGTTTGCGCGCAACTACCGCACCCGCGTCGCCAACACGCTGCTGCTCGACAACGCGCTGGCGACCATGGGCGCCGGCCTGCCGTCGGCGATGATGGCCGCGATGCTCTATCCCGACCGCCGCGTGCTTGCGGTTGCCGGCGACGGCGGCTTCATGATGAACAGCCAGGAGATGGAGACGGCGGTCCGCCTCAAGCTCAACCTGGTCGTGCTGGTGCTGGAGGACAACGCCTACGGCATGATCCGCTGGAAGCAGGCCGTCGATCACTTTGCCGATTACGGCATGACGTTTGGCAATCCGGATTTTGCAATGTACGCCAAGGCTTATGGCGCCAAGGGTCATCGCATCGAAAGCATCGACAGCTTCGGCCCGACGCTCGATGCCGCCTTCAGGGAGGGCGGCGTGCATCTGGTCGTGGTCCCGGTCGATTATTCGGAGAACGTCCGGGTGCTCGTGGACGAGCTGCGGGCGCACGAGAAGGCGAAGGCGTGAATTTTGTGCGACGCTCTCACCGTTCGTCATTGCGAGGAGCCCTTGCGACGAAGCAATCCAGACTGTCACCGCGGAAAGATTCTGGATTGCTTCGCTGCGCTCGCAATGACGGAGCCTGTGGCGCACGACTCGGTTCAACATGACAACCACACTTGTGTTGGGCGTGCCGATCGTCGAAACTCTCCACTACCCAACCAGCCACAGGAATAAAGCATGCCTCGCATTCGTTGTGTCACCGAGATGGGCATGGGCGTCGACGTCCACGGCAGGGACGCCACCAAGGCGGCGAAGCGGGCGGTGTCGGATGCCATCAGGCATTCCAGCCTCGGCTTCTTCCGGATGATCGGCAAGACCGCGAACGACATGTTCGTGGACGTCACGATCGGCGTGCCGAATCCAGAAGCCGTCGACAAGGAAGCCGTCGCCAAGGAGCTGCCTTACGGCACCGTGACCGTCACCGCGGTCAAGGGCGGGCTGGAGATCCCCTCGGCCACGGAAGTGGCCAACGATCCCATCCTGATCGCCAATGCCGCCGTCATCGTCAGCTTCGACAAGGATTAGGCTGATGTCCGCGAGCGATGAGGCGCTGCTGGATCGCCCGATCTGGAGCGCGTTGACGACGAGCCAGAAGCATCTCGCCGAAGGCGGCCCGCGGGCTCTGCGCTATCCCGTGGACATGACGCCGTTTGCCGATATGGCGGACATGTCCGCGGCAAGTTTTGCGGCGCTCGGCGATCTCATGTCGGGCTCGCAAGTCGCGGTGCTGTTCACGCCCGAGCCGGTCGAAATTCCCGCCGGCTTCAAGGTGCTGCTCGCGGAGCCCGGCGAGCAGTTGATCGGCTCGCCCGCCGACGCCTCGCCGCGCGATGCCGAGATCGTCCGCCTGGGGGCGACCGACGTTTCCGCCATGATGGCGCTGACCGAGCTGACCAAGCCCGGGCCGTTCGCGGCGCGGACGCACGAGCTCGGCACCTTCCTCGGCATCCGCGCTCGCGGCGAGCTGGTCGCCATGGCCGGCGAGCGGATGAAGCCGGGCAATTTCACCGAGATGACGGCGGTCTGCGTGCATCCCGATCATCGCGGTCGCGGATACGCACAGGCGTTGCTCGCCGCCATCGCGCGCCAGATCGAGGCGCGCGGCGAAATTCCGTTCCTGCACGTGTTCTCGAGCAATACGTCTGCCATCGCGCTGTACCAGCGGCAGGGCATGCGGATTCGGCGCCGCCTGCAGGTGACCGTGCTGATGAAGCAGGGATGAGCTGCACTGCGGGCTTCATATCCTGAGAAATCGCGCTATATCGATTCCAACCACAATTGGGGGGAGCACATGGACGCCAGAACGCCTGATTTTTCCGCCGTACGGACGGCAATGCAGCGCTACGTCGATCAGGAGATCATTCCCGGCGTATCCTGGGCCGTGCTGCGCGGCCGCGAAGTGGTCGATCAGCAATGCGTCGGCTTTGCCGACCGCGAGGCCAACACTGCGTTGCGGCCCCACCACATCTTCCGCGCGTTCTCCAACACCAAGATCTTCGTCACCTGCGCGATCATGCTGCTGGTCGAGCAAGGCCGCATCGGCCTCGATGACGCAGTCGAAAAATTCCTGCCGCAGCTCGGCAGTCGCAAGGTGCTGAAGCAGGGCGCTTCGAGCCTTGCCGATGTCGAGCCGGCGAAGAGCCCGATCACGATCCGCCAGCTGCTGACCCACACCTCCGGCCTCAGCTACGGCATCTTCGATCCCGGCACGGTGCTGTTCAAGGGTTACAACGAGGCGCGCGTGCTCAATCCGCTGACGCCGCTCAGCGACATGATCGACAGGCTCGCCGACCTGCCGCTGTCCTATCACCCTGGCACGGCCTGGGAATATTCCGTGGCGACAGACGTGCTCGGCCGTGTGGTCGAGGTCGTCTCGGGCCAGCCGCTCGACGCCTTCCTGAAGGCGCGCATCTTCGATACCCTCGGCATGACCGATACCGGCTTTTATGTCCCCGAGACACAGCAGGGCAGGCTGGTCGCGCTCTACAACGGCGCCGACGTGCTCGACCCAATGAAGCCCGGCCTCACACGCGCCGACCATCTGCCTTACCCGCAAGCCTATCGGCGGCCGCTGCCGCGGCTCTCGGGCGGCGGCGGTCTCGTTTCGACCTTGCCGGACATGCTCGCACTGCTGCGTGCGCTGCTGCCCGGGTCAGATGCGCTGCTGAAGCCGGAGACGCTGCGGCAGATGATGACGAACCAGCTGCCCGCAGGCCAGACCATCCGATTCGCCAATCTCGGGCCGATTCCCGGCAAGGGCTTTGGCCTCGGCGGCGCCATCACCTTCGCGCCGACGCCGTTCGACCCGCCGAACTCGACCGGCGAATTCCAATGGGGCGGCCTGGCCGGCACCCATTGGTGGATTTGCCCCGAGGCCAATACGGCGGGCGTGCTGATGGCCCAGCGCTATATGGGCTTCTGGAATCCATTCTTCTTCGAGTTCAAGCGCCTGGCCTATCAGGCGGTCGGAGGCTGATCGCAAAAAATCTTCCGTCGGCGCGAATCCTTCCTGGCCGTCGCGTCCTCTTGTTAGTCGAGGCAATCGGTCTCGGCCCATGTCGGAGGATGTGATGGGATTCTATCGAAAGAACATCGGCGGACTGCATCAGGCGGTGCGGGTCGTCCTGGGTATCGCGGTCGCGGTCGTGGGGGTCGTTTATCTTGCCGGCGCGACGGCATGGCTGGTCGCGCTCGGTGGTGCCGGCTTCGCGCTGACCGGTCTCGTCGGTTATTGCCCGATGTGCGCAATGGCGGGCATCGGCAAGGGAGGGGCGTCGTGAGCGCGGCGGCGATCTCGCCAAATCTGTTCGAGGCAGCTCGGCTCGGCGATGCCGAGGCGATTGCGCGTCTGCTCGAGACGACGCAGCCGGATATTCGTCGCTATGCGCGCGCGACCTGCCGCAGCTCGGCGGACGCCGAGGATGCGACGCAGGAGGCGCTGTGGATCCTGTTCCGCCACGTCGGCACGATCCGCTCGCTGCTGGCATTGTCGGCCTGGCTGTTCAGCGTGGTCCGGCGCGAATGCCTGCGGCTCGCGCTCCGGGCCGGCCTTATGCCGGCTGTCGATGGCGGCGAGGCGGAGGCCGCACTGCTGTTGCGCCCCGAGGCCGATCTGCGGCTCGACGTCGCCGCGGCCTTCGAGGCGCTGCCGCCGCACTATCGCGATGTCGCGCTGATGCGCGACGTCAAGGAGATGACGATCGATGAGATTGCCGCCGCGCTCGGCATGACCAGGCAGACCGTGAAGGCGCGGCTGCATCGCGCCCGCGCCTTGATGCGCGAATATCTGACGAGATGAGAAACGATTGAATTTAAGAAAGCCGTGGAGTGATGTGGGCGGGAGACATCGCCTCCCGCCCACGGTGTCGCCTCAGTCCTTCCAAGGATCGAACTCGCCTTCACCGGCCATGGCGACGGCGAACGGCCGCAGCGTGTGCAGCACGCGCACGGTGCCGGCGTGTTGCGCCAGCACGTCCGGCAGGCGGCGATAGGCCATCGGGCTCTCGTCGAGGTCGGCACCGATCAAGGTGACGCCGCGCTCGTTCAGCCAGCGGTCCATCTCGTCGCGCGAGAAGCGCCGCTTCGCCTCCCGTCGTCCGAACAGGCGGCCGGCCCCGTGCACTGTCGAGTAGAGCGAGGCCTTGGCTTCCGGGCTGTCGACGCCTTCGAGAATCACGGCATCATCGCCCATCGAGCCGCCGACGAACCCCTTCTGGCCGGGAAACGCCGGGGTCGCGCCCTTGCGCACCACCCACAAATCCTTGCCGTCGTGGGTCTCACGCCAGGCATAATTGTGGTGGTTGTGCACGCTCTCGGTCACGCTGCCGCCGATGATCCGGCGGACGCGCTCGACCACCCACTCGCGGCCCGCATAGGCATAACGCCCGGCGAGCTGCATCGCCGCGATGTAGCGGCGGCCGAGCTCGCTGTCCTCGTCGACCACAGCGGGCGGGACGTTCATGCCGTCCTTGCCGCCAGCGGCCTTGAGATAGCGCGTCGCGGAGGTGTGCCCGAGGCCGCGGCTGCCGAAGTGGACGCCGATCCAGACGAAGCCTTCCTCGTCGCGCATGAGGTCGACATAGTGGTTGCCCGATCCGACCGTGCCGAGCTGCTTCACCGCCTTCTGACGGTAATCCTCCATGTCGCTTTCGCGCCAGGCGTCGCCGTCGTCGAACAGGTCGTGCTCGGCCCGTTCCGCGTTGGCGCGGCCGACGCCGAACGAGATCACCTTGGCGACGTCGCGGATGATCGTGGGAGCGATCTCCGCGATGTCGTCGAAGCGCGTGTCGAGCCGGGCCGCCATGTTGCCGCAGCCGATGTCGAAGCCGACGCCGGAGATGCTGATCTGCTTCTCATAGGCGATCACCCCGCCGACCGGCTGGGCGTAGCCGAGATGGCCGTCGGCGCAAATCACGCCGGAGACGACGTTGCCGATCGCCATGCAATTGCGCATCTGCGCGATCGTGGCGTCCTCGTGCGGGCCGAATACCTTCAGCGGCGCATTCTGGAAACGGGCGTCCTGCGTCCGGAATTCGGCAATCGAGCTCGCGGTCGCATTGGCCTCGCGGGCAAGATGCTCCTTGCGCGCGGCGTCCTTGTACAGGCACCAGGCCGGCTGGCCGCGTCCTTCGCCGACGCGCGAGTCGGGATCGACACCGGCGGCGAGGCAGAGCTCGCGGGCGCGTTCCATGTAGGGATCGGGTCGTCGCATGGTCCAAGATCCTTGTCATTCCGCGCGCATCATAACGGGCGGGCGGATCATTTCAGAGATTTCGCTGGCCCCGGGCGCATCTCGCGTCCGGGGCCGTTGTCGTCGGGCATCAGTTCAACGCCGCCTCCGACGCCGCGATCCACGCGACTACGGCCTCAGAGAAGCCGTTGACGCGGGTCCAGGCGCCGTGACCGACACCGTGCTGATACGAGGCCACGTTGACCATGGTGCCGCGCGCCCTCGGCTCGGGCACCTGGTCGTGGCTCTGCTCGTCGGTGAAGACGATCAGGCGATCGCCCTTGCGGTCGATCTCCGTCACGGCCTTGCCGAGATAGGTTCCGCCATGCGGCTGCGAGTTGATGATCGCATCCCGCAGCGCGAAGCCGCGGCGGGGCGGGACCTTCACGACCTCATTGCTGAAGGTGAAGATCTCGACCTCGTCGCAGATCTCGCGCGCGAGGATGGCAAGGCCACACGCCGCCTCCGCACGCGTCATTTCAGACTGCGCGGAGAGCGTCGCGAACATCGAGCCCGACACGTCGATCAGGAGCCGGGTGCGGCCCGGAAGCCGCACATGGTCCTTGACCGACTTGAGCATCGCAGCCTCGAGCTCGGGCTCGAAGTCCGGCGCATAGCGTGCCGCCGTGATGAAGCGATAGGGCAGGATACGATCCGTCCGCATCGCCTCGATCGCGCCTGCGATGATCTCGCGCGGGACCTGCGCGTTCTGCATCAGCCGCAGATTGCGCAGCAGCGCCAGGCCGCCGAGCTTTCGCTCGGCGATCAGCCGCTCGAAGGTCTCGCGCTTGCTCTTGCCGGCCGAGAGCGAAACCTCCCAGGTGTCGGGGGAGGCGAGCTCGCCATCGACAAGCTGCTTCCACACCTTCTCCTGCTCGGCGTCCTTCGGCTTGGCGTGGACCAGGAACAGCACGTCCCTGATCCGCACCGCGCCGTCGCGATCCCACTTGGCGAGCTGATAGGCGTCGAACTTGGTCAGCGCCCGGGCAAGACCCTTCTTGACCTGCGCCGAGACCGGCTGACGCTTGCGCTGCTGCATCGGCCCCAGCGCATCCGCCCAGTAGATCGCGAGCAGCTCCGTCATCTCGTCGGGACGCTGGATCACCCGGTGAAGCGTGTCCGCGACGAGGGCGCGGTGCTTCTCGTTCCGCGCCATCTCGCGGATGACGAGCAGCGGCGCGTGCCGCAGCTTCATCACCTCGCGCGCCTCGATCGCGAGCCGCGCGACGCGCTCCGGCGCGACCTTGGGCACCAGCGCCTTGATGCGATCGGCAATCGCAACGCCGTCCTCGTAAAACTGGTCCTCCCACAGGAGGCAGTTCATCAGTGCCCGCTTCAGCTCCATCTCGGGCGTGAAGCGCACGGCGCGAGCGCCCTCCCGCGTGAAGGCGCGAGTGATCTTGTTGAGCCTGACCATGACGGCCTCCTCTTGGGTTGATGGGGACATGAAAGGGGTGCCGGGGAACAAGCGAGGCTGTACTGCTCCTCTCGGAGCTTCGCAGAGCGGGCTCAATCTCCGAAGAAGATCGAGGCACCGCCGCTGTGATTACGAAGTAACAGCACTCTTCACCACCGGCGGTGGTTAAGAGGACACGACCCGGGAACAGGCGATTGCTGTACCCGACGAGCCGAAGCTCGACGGAAAGCGCTCTATCCTCTGAGCTACCGGTGCATGGGACACCGGGCGGGATTCGAACCCGCGACCTCTCGCGTTGCAGGCGAAGTAACAGAAATCTTCACCACGGATCGTGATGGGGTTGGCGGGGAACGATCGATGCTGTTGCTGCCCTTGCGGGCGATCCGCCTTTCGGCGCGCAGGGTTCGAACCTGCTCGGCGCTTTCGCGCCTTCACCACGAAGTAACAGACATCTTCACCACCGCCAGGCCGATGCTGTCGCATCGGCCGTTGATGGGTACGCTGGGGAACGGGCGATGTCGGCGTCAGTGACCGACAACACAGGATTATCCTTGCGAACAAATCCTGCGCCGGGCCGCGTGCGTACCTTTTCCGAGGCCGCATCCCGGTGCGTGTGTCACAGGCGGGAGGCATACCCGCTGTGCCGTGTGGAGAAGTATCCGACATCTTCACCACCAGCATCGGTTGAGCCGCGATCGTCGCGGCAAACCGAGTTACAAAAATTCGATCGCGGCGCTGTCGACGCGCCGCACATTGCGAACCCGCTGGGTTCGCTCTGCCATCGGTGTCCGGCTCATCGCCTCGTTCCCTCCGGCAGGCCCCGCGCACTTGGACACGCGCCTCTCCAGCGCGAGCCCCGGGATCCGGGTCTCCCGTTCCGGCCGATGCCGGGTTGTTCGGTTGGGCCGCGCGGCGGGCAACAAAAAACCCTCCGGAGCGGCAGGCTCGGGAGGGTCCGTGAGAAGCGGACGATCGATCTTGCGGTCAGGCAAGATCGCTCCCATGCGCCGTGCATGCGCAATCAAATAGCTTGGGGCTATTCGGCGTGTGGACAATTCTTTCGTAGCGGTACGACATCGCTCGGTTCATGGTGTCTGTCGCAAACGGAAGTGCTTGCGAGGGCGCGGGACATACGCCCGCAACTTGCGGATGTCAAGCGAGACGCGCGCGGAAATTGAAATTGATGGACGCATGACTTGCCAAACCTATTTGGGGCTCGACGGATTTCGTTTCGGGTGGGTCGCAGCGTGGATCGACGAGCGTGGCGATCAAGGCTTCGATTATTCGCCTGGCCTGACGCGTCTGCTCGCAATGCCGCACGCCCGCGCGATGATCGACATGCCGATCGGACTGAACCCGAGCGGCTACCGCGCCTGCGATGTGCGGGCGCGCGAACTGATCGGCCCTGCGGTGTTTCTCGGTGCGCGTCGCGACCTCTGGAGATTCCCGGACATGGCGGCGGCCAATCGCCATTACTGGAAGCGCGAAGGCGAGGGCAGGGGCGTATCGGCGCAACTGTGGAATATCAGGGACAAGATGAGGGAGGTCGACGAGGCCATGACGCCGGCGCGGCAGGCGACGATCGGCGAAGCGCATCCGGAATTGATCTTCTGGAATCTGGCACGGCGCGTGCAGCTCGAACCGAAGACCTCGCCGCGCGGGCGAGAGCAGCGCATCGCGCTTTTGAGAGAGCGCGGCTTCACTGAGGTCGAGAGATGGCTCACGCTTCGCCACGGCACCGGGATCGGTCGCGACGATCTCATCGACGCCTGTGCCTGCGCCGTCGCAGCGCGCGACAGCACGCGTTCCGTTGGTGACGGCGCGGTCGATACGCGCGGACTACGGATGGAGATCAACTTCTGACGGCGATCAGCCCTCGACGTCGCCTTCGAGGTGCACGCGGCTGCTGTGACCTGGATGCGCGCTGCCGCTGTCGTCGTCCAGCCTCGTTGCTCTCGCTTCATACTCGTCGGCCATCGTCCGCAACCGCTGCGCGGCTTTGCTGTGCGCGAGATCGTTCGCGACGCGGCGACAGCGTTCAGCGTGGTCGAGCAGGGCGCGCTTCTCGATGTTCATCGCGTGACAACGCGCGAGGGGACCATTGGTCCCCGCGCAAGCCGCCGGAACAGCACGATCGCTTCGCAGTAGGATCGGGAAAAAACGGCAATATTTTAGTGCCGCCTCGGAACATGGCGCCTGAGCCGACGTTCTACGCCAGAGGCTGTGAGGGACATAATACCATGTACGACGTGTGCCAATTGGCGACCGCGATGCTCGCGATCGCCTTTACGGCCCTGCTGTTGGTGACGGGTCAACGATTCATCGAGTCTCGGCTGCAGCGTGACGCATTGCCCCCGTTCGTAACGATGGCGACGCTGCCGCCCTAAGCACAGCCGGAAGTCACTTGCGCGGTGCGGTATCTTGCCTAGATTGAGCACGCCTCAGTCCATGCGCCCAGGATCCCGATGTCCGCTCTGTCCGTCTTCCCCATCACCAAACGTTGGCCCGCCAAGCACCCCGAACTGCTCCAGCTCTATTCGTTGCCGACGCCGAACGGCGTCAAGGTCTCGATCATGCTGGAGGAGATCGGGCTTCCTTACGAAGTCCACCTCGTTGATTTCGGCAAGGACGATCAGAAGACGGCCGAATTCATCTCGCTCAATCCGAACGGCAAGATCCCGGCGATCCTCGATCCGAACGGCCCCGGCGGCAGGCCGCTGCCATTGTTCGAGTCCGGGGCGATCCTGCAATATCTCGCGGAGAAGACCGGCAAGCTGCTGCCGCAGGATGCCGCGCGGCGTTATCAGACCCTGCAATGGCTGCACTTCCAGATGGGCGGCGTCGGGCCGATGTTCGGCCAGGTCGGCTTCTTCCACAAATTTGCCGGCAAGGACTACGAGGACAAGCGGCCGCTGGGACGCTACGTCGACGAGTCCAAGCGCCTGCTCGGCGTGATGGAGGCGCACCTCGCCGGCCGGCAATGGTTCATGGATGACGACTACACCATCGCCGACATCTCCATGCTCGGCTGGGTGCGCAATCTCATCGGCTTCTACGGCGCGGGCGATCTCGTCGAATTCGCCCAGTTCAAGGCGGTCGGCGCCTGGCTCGAACGCGGCCTCGCGCGTCCGGCGGTGCAGCGCGGGCTGAACATTCCGGCAAGGCCCTGACAAGGCCCCGAGGCTAAAACAGCCGTCCGCCGTTCGGCACCGGCTTGCTCGGCTGCACCAGCACGACCTTGCCGTTGGCATCGGGGAAGCCGAGTGTCAGCACCTCGGAGACGACCGGGCCGATCTGGCGCGGCGGAAAATTGACGACGGCCGCGACCTGTTGGCCTACGAGACTTTCGAGCGGGTGGTTTTTGGTGATCTGGGCCGAGCTCTTGCGCACGCCGATGGCGGGGCCGAAATCGATCCACAGCCGCCAGGCCGGCTTGCGCGCTTCCGGAAACGGTTTGGCGTCGACGATGGTGCCGACACGGACGTCGACCGCGAGGAATGTGTCGAAGTCGATGGTCGGTGCGGCCGCCGCTGCGGGATCGTGGGTGACGTGCATGGGATGTCCGTTCGGTGGGGTGACGCGTCTCGCGACATTGTCGCGCGACGCGGAGTTTCGTACAACGCCACGCACATCACCGCTACGCCATGCGCGAGGACCGTCTTGCCCACCATCATCTACGGCATCAAGAACTGCGACACCATGAAGAAGGCCCGCGCCTGGCTCGATGGCCATGGCGTGGCTTACGCGTTTCACGACTACAAAGCGGCGGGTGTCGAGAAGGACAGGCTGAAGCAGTGGAGCGACAAGGTCGGTTGGGAGACCCTGCTCAATCGCGCCGGGACGACCTTCAAGAAGCTGCCCGACTCCGACAAGGAAGGCCTCACCGAGAAGAAGGCGCTGGCCTTGATGCTAGCGCAACCATCGATGATCAAGCGGCCGGTGCTCGAAATCGGCGGCAAGCTGTTGGTCGGCTTCAAGCTGGATATCTATGCCAAGGAGGTCGGCGGCAAGGCGCGCTGACGGCTAGTTCAGCTCAATGATCTCGTTGGAGATGGCGCGGCCCGGCTGGTCCGAGAACTCGACCGGATCGGCGGGTGCGATGCGGCCGGGGGCGCGATGAAACAGCTCGCGATCGATCACGGCCCGCAGCTTCGGGCGCGGCAGCGCGTCATTTCCGCGCATCAGATTCTTGATCTCGAAGCCGCCGTCCTCGCAGAAGGTCTTTACTGACGCGATGATGTGGCTGACCCTGCCCTCGGTCAGGAACGGCAGCAGCAGCCGCTCATACGCGACGATTCGGCCATAGGCGTCGTCGACGTCGGCAACGCTGTAGATCGGAAGGCCGCGCGCGACGCATTCATGATAGATCGGCATCACGTATGGTGCGAGCCGCGGCCCGACGTAATCATCGAGCGAAACGCCCTTGCCGGTATGCCCATAGGCGCGCGAGATGCGCGTGCCTTCGCTCTGGATGACCAGGCGCGGCGTCGGCGTCGAAAGCTCCACCGTATAATAGATGAGATCCGACAGTTCCTCCTCGAGCCGCGCGGGCTGATACTCCCAGATCGCGGGAGCGATCTGCTGGCGCGCATAAAGTCGCAGCCACGTGTTGAGGAGATCACGCTGGCGGATCGACTTGACGACGGAGGGAGCGGCGCTTGCAAAATCCAAGACAATATTCTCCGCGCGTGAAAACCCTGGGATGATCGGGCTTGCGGGAAAATTTTCGATGAAGGCTGGCGCGGGAGACGAAAGACCGTTAACGACGGCTTGATGGCCGGTGCCTTGCGAACCGGAAAGGCCGGGCAGGCACGACATCGACCTCTGCGACTAAGGGAGCATTTGTACCCCCGCCGGAGGCTTGACCTGCTCAGCTTTCCGCCTTGCCTAACCCCCGTCACCTCCGGCATATTCCGCGCCCGGAGGCGGCGCCCCGGTGGGCTGCAAGTCCTCCGGACAGCCGAAGCAACAAGGACAGCCACGCGCCGCGCGCGGGCAGGGGGAAAACTGTTTGGCCGATGAGTTCATTCTCGAAACGGAAGGCTTGACCAAGGAGTTCGCGGGCTTCTTCGCCGTCCGCGACGTTGCGCTCAAGGTTCGCCGTGGGAGCATTCATGCGTTGATCGGCCCGAACGGCGCCGGCAAGACGACCTGCTTCAATCTTCTGACCAAGTTCCTCAAGCCGTCGGCCGGGAAAATCCTGTATAAAGGGCAGGACATCACCGCGATGGCGCCGGCGGATGTGGCCCGCCTGGGGCTGGTCCGTTCGTTCCAGATTTCGGCGGTGTTTCCCCATCTCACCGCGCTCGAGAACGTCCGTGTCGCGCTGCAGCGCCAGCATGGCTCTTCGTTCGATTTCTGGCGCTCCAAGTCGGTGCTCAACCGCTTCAACGACCGCGCGCGCGAGCTGTTGAACGATGTCGGCCTCAACGAGTTTGCCAACACGCCGGCGGTCGAGATGCCCTATGGGCGCAAGCGTGCACTTGAGATTGCGACCACGCTGGCGCTCGACCCGGAGATGATGCTGCTCGACGAGCCGATGGCCGGCATGGGCCACGAGGACATCGACAAGATCGCGGCGCTGATCAAGCGCATCTCCGCGAAATACACCATCCTGATGGTCGAGCATAACTTAAGCGTCGTGGCCAACCTCTCCGATATCATCACCGTGCTGACGCGCGGGCAGGTGCTCGCGCAAGGCCATTACTCCGAGCTCACCAAGGACGAGCGCGTCAAGGAAGCTTACCTGGGAGCCGGTCATGCCTGATACAGCGATCGCCGAGGCTCCGGCCAGGGCTGCGACCGGCGGGAACATCCTGCAAGTCCGCAACTTGGAAGCCTGGTACGGCGAGTCTCACATCCTGCACGGGATCAACTTCGACGTGAACGCGGGCGAGGTCGTCACCCTGCTCGGGCGCAACGGCGCCGGCAAGACGACGACGCTGAAGTCGATCATGGGCATCATCGGCAAGCGCACCGGCTCGGTGAAGTTCAACAACCAGGAGATCATCCGCGCGACCTCCGACAAGATCGCGCGCATGGGCGTCGCCTTCTGTCCGGAAGAGCGGGGCATATTCTCCAGCCTCGACGTCCGCGAGAATTTGATGCTGCCGCCGGTTGTCCGCGAAGGCGGTTTGCCGCTCGAACAGATCTTCGAGCTGTTTCCGAACCTGAAGGAGCGGCTGAACAGCCAGGGCACCAAGCTGTCGGGCGGCGAGCAGCAGATGCTGGCGATCGCGCGCATCCTACGCACCGGCGCGAGCTTCCTGATGCTGGACGAGCCGACCGAGGGTCTTGCACCCGTCATCATCCAGCAGATCGGCCATACCATTGCGCGGCTCAAGAAGGAGGGCTTCACGATCCTCCTGGTCGAGCAGAACTTCCGCTTCGCTTCCACCGTCGCCGACCGCTATTACGTAGTCGAGCACGGCAAGATCATTGACGGGTTTTCCAATTCGGAGCTTGCCGCCAACATGGACAAGCTCCACACCTATCTCGGCGTGTAGCCGAGCAGGCCGAACGATCGAGAGTAACTATCAAAGGAATATTGGGAGGTCGGATTATGAAGCACAGCATTTCGGCAATGTTGCTCGGGACGGCCCTGGCGCTCGGCGCGGCAGGCGGCGCGGTCGCGCAGGACAAGAACATCAAGATCGGCGTGCTGACCGACAATTCAGGACTTTATGCCGATCTCGGTGGCGCCGGCTCGACCGTCGCCGCACAGATGGCGATCGAGGATTCCGGGCTCGCTGCCAAGGGCTGGAAGCTCGACCTGATCTCCGCCGACCATCAGAACAAGCCTGACATCGGCTCCACGATTGCTCGGCAATGGATCGACGTCGAGAAGGTCGACATCTTCATGGATGTCCTGAACTCCGGCGTTGCGCTGGCGGTGAACAATATCGTCAAAGAGAAGAATTCCATCCTGATCAACACAGGTGCGGCGACGTCGGATCTCACCAACGCGCAATGCTCGCCGAATACGGTCCACTGGGTCTATGATACCTATATGCTGGCCAACAGTACCGGGCAGGCGCTGGTGAAGGCGGGTGGCGACACCTGGTATTTTCTCACCGCGGACTACGCCTTTGGCCATGCCCTCGAGCGCGACACTGCCGCGGTCGTGGTGAAGTCGGGCGGCAAGGTGATCGGCAACGTCAAGCATCCCCTGAATACCGCTGACTTCTCGTCCTTCCTGCTTCAGGCGCAGGCCTCCAAAGCCAAGATCATCGGCATGGCGAATGCCGGCGGCGACACCACCAACACCATCAAGCAGGCGTCCGAGTTCGGCATCGTCTCGGGTGGCCAGAAGCTTGCGGGTCTGCTGCTCTTCATCACCGACGTGCACTCGCTCGGTCTGAAGGTGGCGCAGGGCTTGAACTTCACCGAGACCTTCTATTGGGACATGAACGACGGCACGCGCGCCTTCTCCAAGCGCTTCTCCGAGCGGATGAAGAACAAGGCGATGCCCTCGATGGTGCAGGCCGGCGTCTATTCGGGCCTGCTGCACTACTTCAAGGCGCTGGAGGCGATGGGCGGCAATCCGCATGACGGGGCCA
Source organism: Bradyrhizobium sp. NBAIM18 (assembly GCF_020193825.1). NCBI lineage: Bacteria > Pseudomonadati > Pseudomonadota > Alphaproteobacteria > Hyphomicrobiales > Nitrobacteraceae > Bradyrhizobium > Bradyrhizobium sp. NBAIM18. Next base: position 345,934 of record NZ_JADYVO010000002.1, on the reverse strand, counting down.
AGGTGGTCGCCAAGATGAAGGAGATGCCGACCGACGATGCGTTGTTCGGCAAGGGAACGATCCGTGCGGACGGTCGCAAGCTGCATCCGGCCTATCTGTTCGAGGTCAAGAAGCCCGAGGAATCCAAGGGCCCCTGGGACTATTACAAGCTGATCGGCACGACCCCCGGCGACCTGGCCTTCCGGCCGCTGTCGGAAAGCGCCTGTCCGCTGGTGAGGAAGTAACGGTGAACGATGCGGGCCGGCGCGCAACGGCGCCGGCCTGTCTTTGAGGAATAGAAGGGACCGGGTGCGGGATCGATGCAGGCTCTCTACGCTCAGCTACTGGTGGGACTGATCAACGGCTCGTTCTACGCGCTGCTCAGTCTCGGGCTTGCCGTCATCTTCGGCATGCTCAACATCATCAATTTCGCCCATGGCGCGCTCTACATGATGGGCGCCTTCGTCGCCTATTTCCTGTTGAACCTCGGCGGCATCAACTATTGGTGGGCGCTGCTGCTGGCGCCGATCATCGTCGGCATCTTCGGCATGATCCTGGAACGGACCATGCTGCAATGGCTGACCGGGCTCGATCATCTCTACGGCCTGCTCCTGACCTTCGGCATCGCGCTGATCGTGCAGGGCGTGTTCCAGAATTATTTCGGCTCCTCGGGCCTGCCTTACGCCATTCCCGACCAGCTCAGGGGCGGCATGAATCTCGGCTTCATGTTCCTGCCGATCTACCGCGGCTGGGTCGTCGTGTTCTCACTGGCGGTGTGCCTTGCGACCTGGTTCCTGATCGAGAAGACGCAGCTCGGCGCCTACCTGCGCGCCGCGACCGAAAATCCGACCTTGGTGCGTGCCTTCGGCATCAACGTGCCGCGCATGATCACGCTCACTTACGGTCTCGGCGTCGGCCTTGCCGCGCTCGCCGGCGTGCTCTCGGCGCCGATCAACCAGGTGCGGCCGCTGATGGGTGCCGACCTCATCATCGTCGTGTTCGCGGTGGTGGTGATCGGCGGCATGGGCTCGATCATGGGCTCCATCATCACCGGCTTTGCGCTCGGCGTGATCGAGGGCCTGACCAAGTATTTCTACCCCGAGGCCTCCAACACCGTCGTGTTCGTGCTGATGGTGCTGGTGCTGCTGGTGAAGCCGACGGGATTGACGGGAAGGGCGGCCTGAGATGACAACCCTGACGGACGACACGCTTCCTGTGACCCCGCGCGCAATGCGCGACGAGATGATTGTATTCGCAGTGATGGCGCTGCTGCTCGCAGCGGTGCCGTTCACTGGCGTCTATCCGTTCTTCGTGATGCAGGCGCTGTGCTTTGCGCTGCTCGCCTGCGCCTTCAATCTGCTGGTCGGCTATGGCGGCTTGCTGTCGTTCGGCCACGCGATGTTCTTAGGCACGGCCGGCTATTGCAGCGCGCATGCGCTGAAGGTCTGGGCGCTGCCGCCCGAGCTCGGCATTCTCGTCGGCGTCGCCGCGGCGTTCGTGCTCTCGATCGTCACCGGCTACATCTCGATCCGACGCCAGGGCATCTATTTCTCGATGATCACGCTGGCGCTGTCGCAGCTCCTGTACTTCATCTATCTCCAGGCCCCGTTCACCCATGGTGAGGACGGCATCCAGGGCATCCCGCAGGGACGCATGTTCGGCGTGCTCGATCTGTCCAAGCCGACGGTGCTGTACTATGTCGTGCTGGTCGGCTTCCTCGCCGGCTTCCTCCTGATCTTCCGCATCATCAACTCGCCGTTCGGCGAGGTGCTGAAGTCGATCCGCGAGAACGAGCAGCGCGCGATCTCGCTCGGCTACCGCACCGACCAATACAAGTTCCTGGCCTTCGTGCTGTCGGGGACGCTCGCCGGCCTTGCCGGTGCGCTGAAGGTGTTCGTGGCGCAAAACGCCTCGCTGACCGACGTGCACTGGACGATGTCGGGCGAGGTCGTGCTGATGACGCTGGTCGGCGGGCTCGGCACCGTTTTCGGTCCCGTGGTCGGCGCCTTCGTGATCATCGCCATGCAGCAATATCTGGCGGGCTTCGGCCAATGGGTGACGGTGATCCAGGGTGCGATCTTCGTGGTCTGCGTGCTCACCTTCCGCCGCGGCGTCGTCGGCGAAATCGCGCATTACTTCCGGCGCTCGCTCTAAGTAATTGATGTTGCATTAATTTCATTGATGCGTGAAAGCGGTGGATGACCCGGCTCCGCGGGCGTGAGGCGACACGCGCGCGGATCGAAAATGGTCTATGACAGTTTTATGATAGCCCTCACGGGCCTGACCATTTTCCAACCGGTAGCCTACTCCCATGATGCGATGGTTTCGTGCGTTCCTGCCCAGGGAAGAGCGGTTCTTCGACCTGTTCGATCGGCATGCCCAGACGGTGATCCAAGGCGCAGTCGCGCTCCAGGGCATGCTCAACGGGGGCGAGGAGACGCCGGTCTTTTGCCAGCGCGTCAACCAGTTCGAGAACGACGCCGATAACATCACGCGTGAGGTGCTGACAGCGGTGCGGCGCACCTTCATCACCCCGTTCGACCGCGGCGACATCAAGAACCTGATCACCTCGCTGGACGATGCGATCGACCAGATGCAGCAGACGGCCAAGGCCGTCATGCTGTTCGAGGTTCGCAGCTTCGAGCCGCCCATGCGCGAGATCGGCGGGCTTCTGATCGAATGCGCCAATCTGGTCGGGCGCGCGCTGCCGTTGATGCAGTCTATCGGACCCAACGTCGCGATGCTGACGGCCATCACCGAAGAGCTCGGCAAGCTGGAGGGGCGGGTCGACGATCTCCACGACATCGGCCTGAAGGAGCTGTTCCTCAAGCATCGCGACGGCAATGCGATGGATTTCATCGTCGGGGTCGAGATCTACGACCATCTCGAGAAGGTGGCCGACCGCTTCGACGACGTCGCCAATGAGATCAACAGCATCGTCATCGAGCAAGTGTAGGGCGGGCCGCCGTGGATGCTGCGTTGGCTTTTCCTGTCCTGGTCGGCCTGATCGCCGTCGCGCTGCTGTTCGATTTCCTGAACGGCCTGCACGACGCCGCCAATTCGATCGCGACCATCGTTTCGACCCGCGTGCTGCGACCGCAATTCGCGGTGTTCTGGGCCGCGTTCTTCAATTTCATCGCCTTCCTGGTGTTCGGGCTGCACGTCGCCCAGACCATCGGCACCGGCATCATCGATCCCGCGGTCGTCGACGCCCAGGTGATCTTCGCAGCCCTCGTCGGCGCCATCGTCTGGAACCTCGTGACCTGGGCGCTCGGCATTCCATCGTCGTCGTCGCACGCGCTGATCGGCGGGCTCGTCGGCGGCGGCTTGGCCAAGGCCGGTATTTCGGCCGCGGTGTGGAGCGGCCTGTCCAAGACCGTGCTGGCGATCGTGCTGTCGCCGCTGGTTGGCTTCCTGCTCGCAATGGCGCTGGTTGCGGTCGTGTCCTGGGCCTCGGTGCGCTCGACGCCGTTCGCGGTCGACCGCGCCTTCCGCATCCTGCAATTCGTCTCCGCGTCGCTCTATTCGCTCGGCCATGGCGGCAACGACGCGCAGAAGACCATGGGCATTATCGCGGTGTTGCTCTATTCGCAGGGCCATCTCGGCAGCGAGTTCTCGGTGCCGTTCTGGGTGGTGCTGTCGTGCCAGGCGGCGATGGCGCTGGGCACGCTGATGGGCGGCTGGCGCATCGTCCGCACCATGGGCCTGCGCATCACGAAATTGACCCCGATGCAGGGCTTTTGCGCCGAGACCGGAGGCGCGGTGACCCTGTTCATGGCGACCTATCTCGGGGTTCCCGTCTCGACCACCCACACCATCACCGGCGCCATCGTCGGCGTCGGCGCCGCCCGCCGCGTCTCGGCCGTGCGCTGGAACGTCGCCAGCTCGATCGTCTATGCCTGGGTGATCACGATCCCGGCCTCGGCCATCGTGGCCGCGCTGACCTGGTGGGTGGTCCAGCTCGTCAAGTGACGAGCTTCAGTCCGATGATGCCGGCGACGATCAGGCCGATGCTGGCGAGGCGGAACGCCGTCGCCGGCTCGCCGAACAGGATCATGCCGAGCGTCGCGGTGCCGACCGCGCCGATGCCGGTCCAGACCGCATAGGCGGTTCCGACGGGAAGGGATTTGAGGGCGAGCCCGAGCAGGATGACGCTCCCGGCCATGGCCGCAAGCGTGACCGCGGAGGGAACAAGCCGGGTAAAACCCTCGGTGTACTTCAGGCCGATCGCCCAGGTGATTTCGAGAAGACCGGCGACGAACAGGATGCTCCAGGCCATGACCGACCCTCCATTCAAGGCAGGGTCGTCCCCGCGGCTGAGGTGCTGATGGGCGGGGAGGCCGTCCTCCCCCAAGACTGATATATTCAAGCGCCGATATGGGGCTGGCCGGAAGTCTCCGCAATCACCAAATGAGGCTTGATCAGGCCCGTTTTCCCTGCCACACGCTCCCGCCATGTCCGACATCGCCGCCACCACAGCCGAATCGCCGGCCCGTTCCCCGCTTGCCGCCGAGGTGGCGAGGCGGCGGACCTTCGCGATCATCTCCCACCCCGACGCCGGCAAGACCACGCTGACCGAAAAGCTGCTGCTGTTCGGCGGCGCCATCAACCTCGCCGGCCAGGTCAAGGCCAAGGGCGAGCGGCGCAACACGCGATCCGACTGGATGAAGATCGAGCGCGAGCGCGGCATCTCAGTGGTGACCTCGGTGATGACCTTCGAGTTCGAAGGCCTCGTCTTCAACCTGCTGGACACGCCGGGCCACGAGGACTTTTCGGAGGACACCTATCGCACGCTGACGGCGGTCGATTCCGCCGTGATGGTGATCGACGCGGCCAAGGGTATCGAGGCGCGCACCCGAAAGCTGTTCGAGGTGTGCCGTCTGCGCGACATCCCGATCATCACCTTCATCAACAAGATGGACCGCGAGAGCCGCGACGTGTTCGAGCTGCTCGACGAGATCGAGAAGACGCTGGCGCTCGACACCACGCCGATGACCTGGCCGGTCGGCCGCGGCCGCGACTTCCTCGGCACCTATGACGTCGTCAATGGCGGCGTGCGCCTGCTCGAAGGCGGCGGCGCCAAGACCGGCGCGGCGCTCGAGATCGAGATCGAAGAGCTCGCCAAGCTCAACGCCAATCTCGACGTCTCCGCCGTGAAGGACGAGCTCGAGCTCGTCACCGAGGCGTCGAAGCCGTTCGAGCTGGACGCGTTCCGCGAAGGCCACCTGACGCCGGTCTATTTCGGCAGCGCGCTCCGTAATTTCGGCGTCGGCGACCTCCTGGAGGGCCTCGGCAAGTTCGCGCCCGAGCCGCGCGCACAGGACAGCGACCAGCGCAAGGTCGAGGCGACCGATCCGCGCATGAGCGCCTTCGTGTTCAAGATCCAGGCCAACATGGATCCCAACCACCGCGACCGCATCGCGTTTGCGCGCCTGTGTTCGGGCAAGCTCAGCCGCGGCATGAAGGCCAAACTCGTGCGCACCGGCAAGAGCATGCCGCTGTCGAGCCCGCAATTCTTCTTCGCGCAGGACCGCTCGGTCGCGGACGAAGCCTTCGCCGGCGACGTCGTCGGCATTCCCAACCACGGCACGCTGCGCATCGGCGATACGCTGACCGAGGGCGAGGATTTCAACTTCGTCGGCGTGCCGAGCTTTGCGCCGGAAATCGTCCGCCGCGTCCGTCTCACCGACGCGATGAAGGCGAAGAAGCTGAAGGAAGCGCTGCAGCAGATGTCGGAAGAGGGCGTGGTGCAGGTATTCCGCCCTCGCGACGGCGCCCCGGCGCTGGTCGGCGTGGTCGGCGCGCTGCAGCTCGATGTGCTCAAGGCCCGGCTCGAGGCGGAATATTCGCTACCGGTCGAGTTCGAGGTCAGCGAGTTCCAGCTGGCGCGCTGGGTCTCCTCGGAGGACCGCAAGAAGCTCGACAGCTTCATCGCCGCCAATAATTCGAGCATTGCCGACGACGTCGACGGCGATCCCGTCTATCTCGCCCGGAACGAGTTCTACCTCGGCTACACCAAGGAGCGTGCCGAGGGTATCGAGTTTAGCAACGTCAAGGATGTCAAGAAAAAGGGGTAATGTTTCCCAGACGTTCTCCGTGATGCAGGACGGCAACGCATAGCGATGTCGACGGTCATGAGGCGGCGCGAATTCATCATGCTCGCTGCAGGCGCGGCGGCCTATCCGCTGAGCACATCCGCGCAGGGGAATGTGCGGCGGATCGGTGTGTTGGCGGGAGGTAGGGCGAGCGATCCGGAGAGCCAGGCCGGCTACCAGAAACTGAGACAGCGTCTGGGTGAACTCGGTTGGGAACAGGGGCGCAACATCCATATCGAGTATCGCTGGTGGGCCGGCGATCCGAATGTCGCCGATGCTCAAGCGGCTGAACTCGTGGAGTTGCGGCCGGATGTGCTTCTGGCAATCGGCACTCCCTCTGTGGAAGCCCTGAGGCGACGCGCGCCGACCTTGCCGATCATCTTCACGGTCATTGCCGATCCCGTGGGTGCCGGTTTCGTCCAAAGTCTGGGCAAGCCGGGCGGAAATATCACGGGCTTCACGACTTTCGAGCCTGAAATGGCCGGCAAGTGGCTGCAACTGCTCAAGCAGGCGGCACCGGAGATGCGAAGGGTTGCCGCAATCTTCAATCCGCGAACGGCGCCCATGATCTTGATGCCGTCCGTGCAGGCGGCCATTCCGGCAGTCCAGCTCCAGCTCGTTCCGGCGCCGGCGCACAACGCCGCCGAGCTCGAACAGGCGATCTCCCGCTTTGCAGAGCAGCCAGACGGCGGGCTGCTGATCTTTCCCGACGCATTTCCACTCGTTCATCGGCAATTGATTCTGAACTTGGCGGCCGCGCATCGTCTGCCGGCGATGTATCCGTTCCCGTCCTTTGTCACGGACGGCGGGCTGATGTCTTACGGAGTCTCGATTACGCAGCTCGTCGGTCGCTCGGCGGATTATGTCGACCGCGTCTTGAGAGGAACCCGTCCCGCAGACTTGCCAGTCCAACAACCGAATGAACTCCAGTTCCTGCTCAATCTCAAGACAGCCAATGCGTTGGGGCTGAATTTACCGCCCACGCTGGTGGCGCAAGCGGATCAGATTGTCGAGTGAAGCGAACCATCGCGGCTAGCCTTGAACCTTTCATAGCCGTCGCCACCTGTTGCAAATGCCATTGCGGTCCCGGTACATGTGGCGCTGCATTCTTGTTCTTGCCTTGCTGGCAATGACCTCGATCGCCGCCGACGCGCAGCGACGCCAGATCAATCCGATTCCGTTCGCGCACGAGCCTTGCAGCGTGCTCGACGGCGAGCCCTGCACGCCATCCTATTGCAGCCCGCTCGAGCCCGGCCCCTGTATTCCCGAGATCGACTACCCTTACGGCCAGAACCTCCAGCTCACGATCGAGAGCGTGCCTGCCGAGGCCGACCGCGCCAAATACCGGAAGCCCGATCACGATCTCGACACGATCGGCGACCTCTTCGCCGCGCTGCGCAGCTGCTGGTCGCCGCCATCGGACCATGCGCGCGCAGGCATGCAGATGTCGGTGCGCTTCAGCTTTAACAAGACCGGCGGCCTGATCGGCCCGCCGCGCCTCACATACGCGACTGCGGGCGTGCCGGCGGACACCCGGACGACCTATCTGAACGCCATCGATGCATCGCTGAAGGCCTGTCTGCCGCTGAAATTGACCAGCGGGCTCGGCGGAGCGTTGGCCGGGCGGCCCATCGCGATCCGTTATGTCGACAATCGGGAGCTCGGCAAATAGCGCGCGAGTTGCGAGCATCGGCCGATCGATGATACCTCAGTGGCGGGGGCTGCTTTGCGGGGAGGATGTCGTGGGTCTGCTGGTCATGATCCTGGGGCTGATGCTGTTTTTTGCATCCCATATTTTCACAACCAGACGGAAGGCGCGCGCGCAGGCGATCGCGAGGCTGGGCGAGGGGACCTACAAAATCATCTATTCGCTGGTCTCGCTGGCGGGGCTGGTGCTGATCATCTGGGGCTATGCCCATTACCGCAGCTCCGGCTGGATCGACGTCTGGTATCCCCCGAAGGCGATGAAGCACATCGCGCTGGCCTTGATGCTGCCTGCAGTCATCCTCGTGGTGGCGTCCTACATGCGTGGCCGCATCTATGCGACGCTCAAGCATCCGATGCTGGCCGGCATCAAGCTGTGGGCCGCGGCGCATCTGCTCGCCAATGGCGATCTCGGCTCCATAATCCTGTTCGGCTCGTTCCTCGCCTGGGCGGTCTATGACCGCATCTCGCTGAAAGCTCGCACCGACGCTGGTGCCCCGCCGATTCCGGTCGGCGGCCCGACCAACGATCTGATCGCGGTCGCGGTCGGCGTGGTCGCCTATCTGGCCCTGGCCTTCGCGTTCCATCCGGTGGTGATCGGCGTGCCCGTGATCGGGGTATAGCCGATCGGCGCAAGACGGGGCTCGCCTGACCGTGCGGGGAAGATAACGAGAGCAACAAGCCGAGGGCATCCCATGGACTGGTCGCAATCTCAGATCCCGCCGATGCGGCTCGAGTCGCGTTTTGGCGAGCGGGTGGTGCCGGCATTTTGCGATCGGCCATCGAGCCTCTGGGCGATGATCGCGGAGGCGCGCGGCCGCAATGCCGATGGCGAAGCCTTGATCTGCGGCAATGTTCGGCTGAGCTGGCGGCAGGCAGCGGAGCAGGCGGCGCGGATCGCTGCGGGATTGCGTAAGCTCGGATTGCAGCGTGGCGATCGCGTCGCCATCCTGCTCGGCAACCGCATCGAGTTTCCGCTGCTGCTGTTTGCCGCGGCACATGAGGGGCTGGTGACCGTGCTGCTCAGCACGCGCCAGCAGAAGCCGGAGATCGCCTATGTGCTCGCCGATTGCGGCGCGAAGATCCTGATCCACGAGGCCTCGATCGCCGAGCGACTGCCCGACGCAAAGGACGTGCCCGATGTGATCCATCGCATTGCCATCGATGACGATGCCGCGCGGTCGAGCTTCTCTTCGCTCGCCGAAAACGCTCCGGCATCGGCACCGATCGAGGTGAGCGAAGAGGACACCGCGATGATCCTCTACACCTCCGGCACCACGGGCAAGCCGAAGGGCGCGATGCTGGCCCATTGCAACATCGTCCATTCCTCGATGGTGTTCGTGTCCTGCCTGGAATTGACGCGGGCCGATCGCTCGATCGCAGCGGTGCCGCTCGGCCATGTCACCGGTGTCGTCGCCAACATCACGACGATGATCCGCTGTGGCGGCGCGCTGATCATTATGCCCGAGTTCAAGGCCGCCGATTACCTCAAGCTCGCCTCGCGCGAGCGCGTCACCTACACGGTGATGGTGCCGGCGATGTACAATCTCTGCCTGCTCCAGCCCGATTTCGACGGCTATGATCTGTCGAGCTGGCGCATCGGCGGCTTCGGCGGCGCGCCGATGCCGATCGCCACCATCGAGAAGCTCAAGGCGAAGATTCCCGGCCTGAAGCTGATGAACTGCTACGGCGCGACCGAGACGACCTCGCCCTCGACCATCATGCCGGGCGAGCTGACCGAGAGCCACATCGACAGCGTCGGCCTGCCGTGTCCCGGCGCGCGCATCGCTGTGATTGGCCCGGACGGGCGCGAGCTGCCTCCCGGCGAGATCGGCGAGCTCTGGATCCAGAGCGCCTCCGTGATCAAGGGCTACTGGAATAACCCGAAGGCCACCGCCGAAAGCTTCACGGGCGGATTCTGGCATTCCGGCGATCTCGGCTCGGTCGATGCGGAAGGCTTCGTTCGCGTGTTCGACCGGCAGAAGGACATGATCAATCGCGGCGGCCTGAAGATCTATTCGGCCGAGGTCGAATCCGTGTTGGCCGGCCATCCCGCCGTGGTCGAGAGCGCGATCATTGCCAGGCCTTGCCCGGTGCTGGGCGAGCGCGTCCACGCCGTGGTGGTGACGCGACAGCCGGTGACCGATACGGACCTGCGCGCCTGGTGCGCCGAGCGCCTGTCCGACTACAAGGTTCCCGAAACCATGGCGATCACGGCAGACCCGCTGCCGCGCAACGCCAACGGCAAGGTGCTGAAGCGACAGCTGCGGGAGCTGCTGGGAGCTTGAGCCGGGCAGGGGCATTCGGGGATGTCCCGGGTGGTTAACGCCTTGATCGGGCTCGCTTTGCCTTGCCACCGCCATATCGTTAGGCTACCTCGCCGCCACACGGGGACGGGATTCCTGACGCGAACGCCTTGGCGCGCGCACCCGGACGGGCATGGGATTGGCATAAGTGTCTGAATTATTTGACGAAGTCAACGAGGAAGTACGTCGCGAACAGTTCAAGAAGCTGTGGGACAAGTATTCGATCTACTTCATCGCGCTGATGGTGCTGATCGTCGCCGGCGCCGGTGGCTGGCAGGGTTATAGGTATCTGGAGGCCCAGAAGGCCGCCGCGGCCGGCGCCGCTTTCGAGAAGGCCGCCGAGCTGTCCGAGCAGGGCAAGCACGAGGACGCCGAGAAAGCCTTCACCGAGCTCGCCGCCAAGGCGCCGTCCGGCTATCGCACCCTGGCGCGGCTGCGTGCTGCGGCCGAGGCCGCGAGCCGCGATCCCAAGGCGGCCGCGAAGATGTATGACGACATCGCCGCCGACCGCAGCATTGGCGGCGAGTGGCAGGATCTGGCCAAGATCCGCGCCGCGGGGCTCCTGCTCGACAGCGCCGGCTATGCCGACATCCAGCAGCGGCTGGAAGCTTCCGCCGCGCCGAAATCGACCTTCCGCCACACCGCCCGCGAGATGCTGGCGCTGTCGGCCTGGCGTAACAACGACATGACTGCAGCCCGCAAATGGCTCGAGGCGATTGACGGAGACGGCGAAACGCCGCCCGGCCTGCGCTCCCGCGCCGAGGCGCTCCAGGCTTTGTTGCCACCCGTCGCCAAAAGCTGACGACGGTTCTCTGACGTAACGAGACACCAAGATGCGCCGCACGCCACGCTTGATCGCAGCCGCCGTCCTGATCGCCTTCACCGGCGCCCTGGGCGGCTGCTCCAGCTTCGATCCGAGCGATCTGCTCGACTTCCTCGACACCAAGAAGAAGCTGCCGGGCGACCGCAAGCCGGTCTTCCCCGAGGGGGTGCCGGGGCTCGAGCAGGGCGTGCCGAGGGATCTCTACAAAGGCGCACAGCAGCAGCAGCCCGACCCGAACGCACCTGCCGTCGCAGCCCTGCCTGCGGAGCCGGAGCCGGCCAAGTCGGCAAAGGGGGCCAAGGCAAAGAATACCAAGCAGTCCGCCGCGCCGGCCGAAGCACCCGTCGGCGAGGTCGACGGCGAGGCCCAGCCGGAGGCAGCACCAGCGACGTCCGCTCCGCCGCCCAAGCACAAGATCGTCCGCAGGCGCACCACCGCGCCGCCGCCGGATCAGCCGGCCCAGCAGGCGCAGCCGACCCAGCAGGCGCAGCCGACCAGGCCCCCGCAGCAGCAATCGCAGAGCGCCTTCCCAGCACCGCTGCCGAGCGGCAGCTTCTCGCGCTAGAGCATGATCCGGACCCGGAGGGCCGCGTTAGCGCAAAGTGTGAAGCGGTTTTCCGAAAAGATCATGCTCAAACAATATTTCCCGTTGCATTGACAGGCGCAGCTCCGCCAGCGCACGAATGACCGATGTCCTTCACGATCGCCATCATCGGCCGGCCCAATGTCGGCAAGTCGACGCTGTTCAACCGCCTGGTTGGGCAGAAGCTCGCGCTGGTCGATGACCTGCCCGGCGTCACCCGCGACCGCCGCGAAGGCGAGGCCAGGCTCGGTGATCTCCGCTTCACCATCATCGATACCGCCGGCCTCGACGAGGGTGCCAAGGGCTCGCTGACCGCGCGCATGCAGGAGCAGACCGAGACCGCGATCGCGCAGGCCGACGCGCTGTTCTTCGTGGTCGACGCCCGCATCGGCCTGACGCCAACCGATCGCGCCTTCGCCGATTTCGCCCGCAAGGCCGACAAGCCGGTGCTGCTCATCGCCAACAAGAGCGAGGGCAAGCACGGCGATGCCGGCGCGATGGAAGCGTTCGCGCTCGGCCTCGGCGATCCCATCCAGATCTCGGCCGAGCACGGCGAGGGCATGGGCGAGCTCTACGACGCGCTCGCGAGGCTAATGCCCGAGCCCGTCGAGGAAGACGACGATGAGGAAGACGCGCCGATCTCGGAGGAAGAGGCCGCGACGCGCCCGATCCGGGTCGCGATCGTCGGCCGGCCCAATGCCGGCAAGTCGACGCTGATCAACCATCTGCTCGGCGAGGAGCGCCTGCTGACCAGCCCCGAGGCCGGCACCACGCGCGATTCCATCGCGGTCGAGATCAACTGGAAGGGCCGCGATTTCCGCGTGTTCGACACCGCGGGCCTCCGCCGGCGCTCGCGCATCGAGGAGAAGCTGGAAAAGCTGTCGGTTGCGGACGCACTGCGCGCGGTGCGCTTTGCCGAGGTCGTCGTGCTGATGATGGATTCGCAGAACCGCTTCGAGGAGCAGGACCTGCGCATTGCCGACCTGATCGAGCGCGAGGGACGGGCGGTCGTGCTCGCCGTCAACAAATGGGATCTGATGGAGACCAAGGGCGGCGGCGCGATCTCCGGCCTGCGCCGCGATGCCGACCATCGGCTGCCGCAGCTCAAGGGCGTGCCCATCGTCGCCGTCTCGGGCTTGATGGGCGAGGGCATCGATCGCCTGATGCAGGCGATCCAGGACGCCTATGCGATCTGGAACAGGCGCGTGCCTACCTCGGCGCTCAATCGCTGGTTCGAGCAGGCGATCCAGGCCAACCCGCCGCCGGCGGTCTCCGGCCGCAGGCTGAAGCTGAACTACATCACCCAGACCAAGGCCCGGCCGCCGAGCTTCGTGTTGTTCTGCTCGCGTGCCGACGCCGTGCCGCAATCCTACTTGCGCTATCTCACCAATTCCATGCGCGAGACCTTCGAGCTGCCGGGCACGCCGGTGCGCATCACGCTGCGCGAGAAGGCCAATCCCTTCGCGCACAAGCGCAAGCGGCCATCGTGAGCGACGGTGCCGGCGAGGCGGTGGTGCGGGACGCAGCGCCGGCCCGCCGCGGCGCGGTCGCCTTCATCTTCGTCACCATCCTGCTCGACATGGTCGCGCTCGGCGTGATCATGCCGGTCCTTGGCGTCAAACGTGGATGCCCGGGACAAGCCCGGGCATGACGTCGTCAACACCCCTTCTACGACAGCTACGCCGTTACTTCTTCACCAGCGGGCAGTCGCTGTCCTTGAGCGGCTTGGCCGCATCTTCCGGCGCGATGGTGGCGACCAGCTTGTAATAGTCCCACGGCCCCTTCGACTCCTCGGGCTTCTTCACCTCGAACAGATAGGCGGGGATGAGGCGGCGTCCGTCCTGGCGCAGCGGGCCCTTGCCGAACAGCGGATCGTCGGTCGGCAGCTCCTTCATCTTGGCCACGACCTTGGCGCCGTCACGCGGATTGCTGCCGAGCGCTTCCATCGCCTTCAGGTAATGCAGGATCTCGGCGTAGAGGCCCGCAACCGTCATCGAGGGCATCGAGCCCTTGGGCGAGACCTTCTGGAAACGCTTCGACCATTCGCGGGTCTGGTCGTTGAGGTCCCAGTAGAACGACTCGGTGAAGGTCAGGCCCTGCGCGGTCTTCAGGCCGAGCGAGTGCACGTCGTTGATGAACAGCAGCAGCGCCGCGAGCTTCTGGCCGCCCTGGACGATGCCGAATTCGGCGGCCTGCTTGATCGCGTTGGTGGTGTCGCCGCCCGCATTGGCGAGGCCGATGATCTTGGCCTTTGAGGACTGCGCCTGGAGCAGGAACGAGGAGAAGTCGGCCGTGTTCAGCGGGTGCTTGACGCCGCCGAGCACCTTGCCGCCGGTCGCCGTGACGACCGCGCCGGTATCACGCTCCAGCGCATGGCCGAAGGCATAATCCGCGGTTAGGAAGAACCAGCTGTCGCCGCCCGCCTTGGTCAGCGCCTTGCCGGTGCCGTTGGCGAGCATGTAGGTGTCGTAGGTGAAGGACACGGTGTTGGGCGTGCAGGCCTTGCCGGTGAGGTCGGCGGTGGCCGCGCCCGAATTGAGCAGCACCGCATTCTTTTCCTTGACGAGGTTGCTCACCGCGAGCGCGACGCCGGAGCTCGGCGTGTCGGCGATGGCGTCGACCTTGTCGGCGTCGATCCATTGCCGGGCGATGTTGACGCCGATGTCGGGCTTGTTCTGGTGATCGCCGGAGAGCACCTCGATGGTCCAGCCCTTGGCCTTCAGGCCGGAATCCTCGACCGCCATCTTCACTGCCGCCACCGAGTTCGGGCCGCCGATGTCGGCATAGAGGCTCGACATGTCGTTGAGCACGCCGATCTTGATGGTCTTGTCTTGCGCGAAGGCGGATGTGGCAAAGCCGAAAGCGGCACAGGCCAGAAGAGCCGCGGCGCGGCGTGCGGGCATCGTCATAAAGGCTTCCTCCATTGTCAAATATGCGGACGGCTCTCTTCGGGAGCCTTATTCCAATTGACGCTCTACCGTGTCCCATGGCCGACGGCAATGCACCTAAAGCCGGATGACGCTGCGTCGTAGCGTCATCCATCGGTTAACTTTTGGGCAAAATGCGTTGAGACGCTATTTCAGCGCGTTCGATGTCGGCTTGAATTTCTAAATGCGCTTTCCGGTATCGAACTCGGCGGTACGGACATTACCGCCAGCATGACGTCCAAGGCGTCGGAGGGCAATCAGGCCGGCGCGCGGAAGCTCATCAGGGTGCGGGTCTTGTAATCGTAGAATTTGCCGGTCTCGGTCCAGTCGGGCGCGCACAGCGGCACGATGTATTCTGCGACCTGCTCGGGCGTGTCGAGCGTCGCCGGATCCTCGCCGGGCATCAGGGTGGCGCGCATGCGGGTGCGCACCGGGCCCGGGTTGAACAGATTGACGCGCAGCTTCGTGTTTGCGGTTTCCTGCGCCCAGGCACGCGCCAGCGTCTCCAGTGCGGCCTTGGAGGCCGCGTAGGGGCTGACATAAGCGGTGGCCTTGTTGGCGGCACCCGAGGTGATGAACACGGCGCGGCCGGCATCGGATTGCCTGAGCAGCGGTTCCATGCAGCGGATCAGCTGGAAGTTCGCGGAGACGTTCACCGCCATCACGTCGTTGAAGGTCTTCAGCTCGATATGGCCGATCGGCGAGGAGGGGCCGAGCACGCCGGCATTGCCGACGAGGATGTCGAGCTTGCCGTAGCGCTCGTGCAGGCCGGCGCCGAGACGCGCGATGCCGTCGGAATCGGTGAGGTTGAGCGGCACCAGGGTGGCGCTGCCGCCGTCTTTGCGGATCTCGTCGTCGAGCTCTTCCAGCCCTCCTTGCGTGCGTGCGGTGGCCACAATATGCGCGCCGGCTTTCGCCAGTGCGATTGCCGTGGCGAAACCGATGCCGCGCGAGGCGCCGGTGACGAGAGCGATACGGTCAGCGAGGGGCTTTGTCATGGCGGGGTTTTACAGCCGTGGACGGCCGGGACAAGCCCAGCCACGACGGAATTTGGCCCTCAAGCTTTAGCTACCGCCGCCCGATTGAATATTGTCGCTGTTGGTTCCGTTTCCCGAGCCGTCGGGGGTGACCTTCATGCCTTGTCTGAAGGCGAACACAACAAAGCCGACCAACACTACTCCGCAGAGAATGGCGATGGTCAGCTGCATCGGCGCGCCCTTGCGTCAGCTCGCCTCGGCCAGCAGCGACAATTGCCGCGGCTGCGGCTCGGTCTGGGTCTGGTCGGTGAGGTGGGTCGGATAGACGCCGGTGAAGCAGTGATCCGCAAACTTCGGATTGGCGGGGTCGCGGCCTGGCTCGCCCATGGCGCGGTACATGCCGTCGATCGACAGGAAGGCGAGCGAGTCGGCGCCGATAAGCTCGCGCATCTCCTCCAGCGAATGCGTCGCCGCCAGGAGGCCGCCGCGGTCGGGCAGGTCGATGCCGTAATAATCCGGATAGAGGATCGGGGGTGAAGCGAGGCGGAAGTGCACTTCCTTGGCACCGGCATCGCGCATCATGCGCACGATCTTCTTGGAGGTGGTGCCGCGCACCAGCGAGTCGTCGATCAGGATGATGCGCTTGCCTTCGATCGCGGCGCGGTTGGCCGAGTGCTTCATGCGCACGCCGGATTCGCGGATCGCCTGCGTCGGCTGAATGAAGGTGCGGCCGACATAATGGTTACGGATGATGCCGAGCTCGAACGGCACGCCGGAATACTGGCTGTAGCCGACCGCGGCCGGCACGCCGGAATCTGGCACCGGCACCACGACGTCGACCGGAACGTGGCTCTCGCGCGCGAGCTGCGCGCCGAAATTCTTGCGCACCTCGTAGACCGAACGGCCGTGCACGATGGAATCCGGCCGCGAGAAGTAGATGTATTCGAAGATGCAGGGGCGCGGCGCCATCGGCGGGAACGGCTTGTGGATGTCCTGGCCGTTCTCGTCGAACACAATGACTTCGCCGGGCTCGATGTCGCGCACAAAGCGCGCGCCGATGATGTCGAGCGCACAGGTCTCGGAAGTCAGGATCGGGCAGCCGTCGAGCTCGCCGAGCACCAGCGGGCGGATGCCGCGCGGATCGCGGGCGCCGACCAGCTTCTTGTTGGTCAGCGAGACCAGCGCATAGGCGCCCTCGATCTCGCGCAGCGCGTCGATGTAGCGCTCGATGAAGCGGACGCGCTTGGAGCGCGCCACCAGGTGCAGGATCACCTCGGTGTCGGAGGTCGATTGCATCATCGCGCCGTTCTTGACGAGCTCGCGGCGCAACGTCAGGCCGTTGGAGAGGTTGCCGTTGTGAGCGACCGCGAGACCGCCGGCATTGAGCTCGGCGAACAGCGGCTGCACGTTGCGCAGGATGGTGGCGCCGGTCGTGGCGTAGCGGACATGGCCGACCGCCACGCTGCCGGGCAGGCGGTCGATCACCTCGCGGCGGGAGAAGGTGTCGCCGACGAGGCCGAGGCGGCGCTCGGAGTGGAAGCGGCTGCCGTCGTAGGAGACGATGCCGGCGGCCTCCTGGCCGCGGTGCTGGAGCGCGTGAAGGCCGAGCGCGGTGATGGCGGCCGCATCAGGGTGGCCGTAGATGCCGAAGACGCCGCATTCCTCGCGCAGCGTATCGCCTTCCAGATCGTCCTGAAGCTCAAGCGCCGCCGGGCCTGGACCGGCGTTTGGATCGAGATCAAGCAGGGCGTCCTGGTCAGGGTGTCGCATCTCGTTCTCGCCTCTCTTTTGGGGCCCTATCAACGCGCCGCAGGTTTCTCGATCAGCTTTTTCATGCCGTCACGAGCCGACTTACTGTACCCGTCGCCACTGCCCGAAGGCTGCTGCTCGGATTCAGCTTGATCATCATCTGGTTTGTTTTTCTTGAATCTCTTCAAGATGGTGTTCTCGGGGTCGTCAGGCAAGAGGGCCATCAGCCAATCGCCGGTTCCCTGCAGCACGACGCGGGACTTGGCCCCGCTGACCCAGTCGGGGCGCTGCTTGTCCGGCACCAGCCAGGTGAAGAACAGGAACGCGACCACGACGATCAAAAGCCCGCGAGCCAGCCCAAACAGGAAGCCGAGGGTGCGATCCAGCGCGCCGATCCGCGAATCCAGGATCATGTCGGAGATCCGGACCGTGATGACGGAGACCACGACCAGGGTGCCGATGAACACGCCGGCCACGACAACGACGCTCGCGACCGTGTCGTTGTTGAAATAGGTCTTGGCGGTCGGCAGCAGCTTCGAGAACGAGTACAGCGTCACGATCGCCGCGGCGCCCCAGGCCGCGATCGACAGGATTTCGCGCATGAAGCCGCGAACCATCGCGAGCAGGCCCGAGATCAGCATCACACCGAGCAGGATCAGGTCGAGGATGGTTACTGGCATCGGCTGGTCTGGTCCGCTCGTACTTCAAAGGTGCTCTAGCGAATCGGTGCTTGGCCGCGCCCTAAAAGAAGGGCAGACGGCGTTCCCGGCAAGGCCGCAACCACGCAATCCCATGCTGCTTTTGTGACGGCTGTATAGCGGCGAGGGCCTCCGGCGTCACCTCCACCTAACCCTCTCCGCGGCGGAATCTTGCCGGTGTGGCATTTTTCTCGGCCGGCGCGCTGGATTCGCCCCGGCGGGAGCCCCGCGCTGCGATCTCGGCCACCAGTGTCGTCAGGCTGTTCACCGCGTTCAGGGACAGTCCGGCGTCGCCGCCCGCTTCGCCCCGTGCCGATTCGGGCAGCACGGCGCGCTGGAAGCCGAGCTTTGCCGCCTCCTTGAGCCGGGCCGGGGTCTGCGCCACCGGGCGCACCACGCCCGACAGCGAGATTTCGCCGAAATAGACGGCATCGGTGGGTAACTGCGCATTAACCAGCGATGACACCAGGGCCGCCGCAGCGGCAAGATCGGCCGCCGGCTCGTGGATGCGCAGGCCGCCGGCAACGTTCAGGTAGACGTCGTGGCCGGACAGCTTGACCCCGCAATGGGCCTCCAGCACCGCCAGCACCATCGAGAGCCGGCTCGGATCCCAGCCGACCACGGCCCGGCGCGGGGTGCCGAGCGAGGTCGGGGCCACCAGTGCCTGCAATTCGACCAGCACGGGCCTGGTGCCCTCGATGCCGGCAAAGACCGCGGTGCCGGGCGTGCCGAGGTCGCGCTCCGAGAGGAACAGCTCGGAGGGGTTGGTGACCTCGCGCAGGCCGAGACCGGTCATCTCGAACACGCCGATCTCGTCGGTCGGTCCGAAGCGGTTCTTCACGGCGCGCAGGATGCGGAATTGCTGCGAGCCTTCGCCCTCGAACGACATTACCGCATCGACCATGTGCTCGACCACGCGGGGGCCGGCGATCTGGCCGTCCTTGGTGACGTGGCCGACCAGGATGATGGCGGCGCCGGTCTTCTTGGCGAAGCGGATCAGCGCCTGCGCCGAGGCGCGCACCTGCGTCACCGTGCCAGGCGCCGATTCCACCGTGTCGGTCCACATGGTCTGGATCGAGTCGATCACGATCAGCCGGGGCACCGCGCCCTCCGAGAGCGTCGAGACGATGTCCTCGACCGAGGTCTCGGCCGCGAGCTGCACCGGCGCGTCCGACAGCCCGAGCCGCTCGGCGCGCAGGCGCACCTGGGCGACCGCCTCTTCGCCGGAGATGTAGACGACGCGGTGGCCGGCGCGCGCGAGCAGGCTGGTCGCCTGCGTCAGCAGCGTCGACTTGCCGATGCCGGGATCGCCGCCGACCAGCAGCACCGAGCCGCGCACGAAGCCGCCGCCGGTAACGCGGTCGAGTTCGGTCATCCCCGAGGACAGGCGCGGCGCATCCGGGCTCTTGCCGGCGAGACTCTCCAGCGCGAAGGTTCTTCCCTTGCGCTTGGAGCGGATCGACACCGGCACGCTGCCGCTGGTGTCTTCTTCCGCGAGCGTATTCCACTCGCCGCAGGACTCGCACTTGCCCTGCCAGCGGTTATAGGCCGCGCCGCAGTTCTGGCAGACGAAGGAAAGTGTGGATTTGGCCATGGGGAGCGCGAGTCGCGGGTTTCAGATGTGCTGATAGCACGGATTGGCAGGCCGATCGCCGGCGCTTCGAATATCTCAATTCGGCACGGGAGATATACCTTTCGTTAGCCCTGCGCCGCTGTGCCCGGTGCGATTTTGCCAATTCTTAGCGGACGTGGGTCCAATCTCGGAACCAATGGGGGCGGCGAAATTGACGAGATTCCTGCTAATATTGCTCGCGGCGGGCATGGCCTGCGGCGTCTTCGGGTCCGTTGGCGGTAGCATCGCCAAGCCGCTCAACATTGTCTTCGTCAATCCTGGCAAGTCCGGCGAGGTCTATTGGGACATGGTCGCGCAGACCATGCAGGCCGCCGGCCGCAAGCTCGATGCCCATGTCGAGGTGCTGACCAGCGAGCGGAACCACCGCACCATGCAGGAGCTCGGCTTCGGCGTGGTGGCCCGTCCCGACAAGCCCGACTTCCTCATCCTGTCGAATGAGGAATCCGCCGCCGTTCCCATCCTCGAGGCGGCCGAAGCCGCGGGCGTCAAGACGCTGCTGCTTTCGAACACGCTGATCGGCGAGGACGCGGTGCGCCTTGGACCGCCGAGGCAAAAGCTCAAGACCTGGCTCGGCGACATCACGACCGATCTTCAGACCGCGGGCGCGCGGATGGCCAATGCGCTGATCACCGCGGCGCGTGCCGAGAAATGGCAGAGCGCGGACGGCAAGATCCACATTCTCGGCATCGGTGGCGACGAGACCACGCCCGCCTCGATCGCCCGCAACGCCGGCCTCACGCTCGCAGTGGATGCTGCGTCCGACGTCGTGGTGGACCGCATGCTGTTCGCCAACTGGACGAAGTCCGAGGCCGAGCGGGTCACGGCAAACTACCTGAGCTGGGCCGCGCGCAAGCAGATCCGGCCCGCCGGGATCTGGGCCGGAAACGATCCGATGGCGCTCGGCGCGCTGCGCGCGGCGATCGCCGCCGGCCTCGTGCCCGGCGAGAACATCCAGGTGGTCGGCCTCAACTGGTCGGAGGATGCGCTGCGCGAGATCAAGGCGGGCCGCATGCTCCTGACCGATGGCGGGCATTTCCTGCTCGGCGGCTGGTCCGTCGTTCTCCTGCGCGATTATGCCGATGGCTGCGATTTTGCAGCCGTCTCGCCCCGCGTCGAGGTCAAGACGTCGGCGATCACGCGCGACAATCTCGCTTCGGTCGCCGACCTCATCAAGACCCGTGCGTTCGACCGGATCGACTTCGCGCGGTTCCGGGCGAAGGCCGGGCGCTGCGGCCAATATGACTTTTCCCTCGATGCGCTCATCTCGTCGCTGCCGGTCGCCGAAGGCGTTGCCGACTGATGCGCAAGGATGAGGCGATGACCGAGCCGGATCGCAACGAGCAGGCAGCGCCGCCGCGCTTGCGCTCGGTCGTCCACGCGATGATCTGGGCCACCGTGCCCGTTCTGCTGCTGGTGCAATTGCTCGCCTCCGCCGGCGTCGAGGCATCGAGCTTCTGGTCGCAGCTCAGGCAACTCGACGCCCGCATGGCCCGCGTCGCCGAGAGCCGGGCCGAGCTGATCGCCGAGCCGCTCTGGAAGATGCGCTACGACCAGGTCACGGGCGTGCTCAACGAGATCATGCACGACGAGACCATTGCGGCGGCGGCCGTCTATGACGATACCGGCGCTGCGATCGCCCGCGTGGTGGCGCGCCCCCAAGGCCAGTCGGTCGCCGAAATCTCGCACCCGATCCACTACAGCAACGGCAATATGGCCGTTCAGGCCGGCCGCATCGCCATCGCCTATTCGCGTGCGACGCTGTACGCGGATGCGGGCAGCCGCCTGATGCTGCTGCTCGTCGTCGGGCTGCTGGCAACGTTCGCGACCCTGATCGCCATGCGGATTTCCGCCAACATCTTCATCGGCCGGCCGCTCGCGGCCATGATGTCGGCGATCCAGCGCAGCAAGCAGGACGGACGGGCATATCCGGCCGACGTCACGTCCTCGAACGAATTCGGCCAGCTCGCGCGCGCCTTCAACGCCATGCAGCACACGACGTCCGGCGCGCTGGACCGGCTCGGGCACATGGCGACGCACGATCCGCTCACCGGGCTGCCGAACCGGCGCTCCCTGACCGAGCGCCTCGCCGTGACGAGCCAGAATGGAGGCGCGCCGGATACGCTGGTCGCGTTCTGCTTCATCGATCTCGACGACTTCAAGGGCATCAACGACACCTTCGGTCACGAGGCCGGCGATGCGTTCCTGGTCCAGATTTCGCAGCGCCTTCGTCGCGCGGTCGAAGCCGAGGACTGGGTCGCCCGGCTCGGCGGCGACGAGTTCGTCGTCATTCGCCCCGAGGTGAGCGACGAGCAGGCCGCGCACGCATTCGCTCAACGCGTGCTCGATGCTATTTCCGAGCCGATCCGCCTCCACGACAAGCAGGTGGTGCCGCGCGCCAGCATCGGCCTTGCCGTGCGCCACGCCGACGATCCGGAACTGTCGCATCTGCCGACGCTCGCCGACATCGCGCTCTATCACGCCAAGAGCAAGGCGCCCGGCACGGTCGCCGTGCTGGACGAAGCGCTTCAGCGCGACTATCGCCGCCGCAGGGATCTCGAGCTCGCAATTCCCACCGGCTTCGCCGAGGGCCAGTTCGAGGTCTGGTACCAGAGCCAGGTCGATCTCGACAGCCACGAGGTCGTCGGTCTGGAAGCGCTGATCCGCTGGCGCCATCCCGAGCACGGCGTGATCGGCCCCGGCGAATTCCTGCCGCTGATCGAGCGCAGCGGGAACAATGCGCGGCTGACCCGCTACGTGCTGACCGATGCCTGCCGGGCCTTGCAGCGATTGGCCGCTGTGGGCAGGCCGCAGATCCGGATCGCGATCAATCTGCCGCCGTCCGAGCTTGCCGACCACTCGCTCGCCGCCGAGCTGCGCGCGACCTGTGCGCGCTTCGGTGTCGCGGCATCGATGCTCGAGCTCGAGATCACGGAAGGGTCGCTGATCAACAACATCGCCAGCGCCTCCGAAACGCTGCATCGCCTGCGGCGCCTGGGAGCCACGATCGCGCTCGACGATTTCGGCACGGGCTACTCTTCGCTCGCCCATCTGCGCCGGTTTCCGCTCGACAAGGTGAAGATCGACAAGGCGTTCATCAGCGAGATCCCCGACAGCGCCGAGGACAAGGCCATTGTCGGCGTCATCGCCTCGCTCGCCGCCACGCTGGGACTGACATTGGTGGCCGAAGGCATCGAGCGCGCCGAGCAGGCGGAGGCCATGCGCGAGATCGGAGTGCGGCTCGGGCAGGGGTTCCTCTATCAGCGGCCGCAGCCACTCGAGGCCGTGCTGCAATGGCTCGACGGGCAGCCGGCCGTGGCGAGCCGCGTCGTCTCTGACGGCCCATCGATCACCCCCGAATTCGCCGTCTGAGTAGCGGCTGGGTCACGGCTGCGTTGCGGTCCAGAGCATCGAGAGCCCGGCCGCGATCATGATCGCGTCCATCAGCAGGCGGAAGGTTTCCGGCCTCAGATGCAGCACCAATCGTTTGGCGATGAAGGCGCCCGACATCAGTGAGGCGCCCGCGATCAGACCCTTGATGAAGACCCCCCCGGTCAGGGCGCCGAAACGCTCGAAAGTCACCGACTTCGCGAAATAGAGCCCGAGCGAGGAGGCCGCTTCGGTGGCGAGGAACGCTCCCTTGGACAGGCCGTAGAACAGGAACAGCGGCACGCTGAGCGGCCCGGTCGAGACCACGATGCCGGTGAGATAGCCGATCAGCGCGCCGCCAATGGCGAGATGCCAGAGATTGGCCTTGAGCTCGTGCCGCGCCAGAAAGTGCCGCACCGGCACCATCGCGATCAGGAAGAGGCCGATGGTGAGATCGACGGCATGCGAGGGCAGCGCGAGCAGCGTCCGCGCGCCGAGCGCCGCCGCCGGGATGCCCGTGACCGAATAGGCCGCGCAGGCCCGCCAATCGACCTCGCGCCACCAGGCCAGGATCCGCGAAAAGTTCGCCATGACGGAGGCCACCGCCATGATCGGCACGGCCTCCTTCGGCCCATAGGCATAGACCAGCACCGGCATCAGCATGATCGACGAGCCGGTGCCGACGATGCCGGAGATGGTGCCGGCGACGAGGCCGACGCTGAGGACGAAGAGAAAGGCCAAAACAGCCTCCAGGAATCGGGAGAGTTTAGCCGCGGGCAGCGATGCGGGCGATCAGTCCTACGCGAGGGAGCCCATCGCGCTGCGCATGGGCATGCCGGTCTGGGCGCCGGCCTTGAGGCATTTCAAAGCCGCCGCTTCGCAACTCACTTCGAGCGCGCGTTGCAGCGACACGCCTTCGCTGATCATCGCCGCAAAGGCGCCGACGAAGGTGTCGCCGGCGCCGGTCGTGTCCACCGGCGTGATGCGCTGGGCGGGCGCCCGCAGGCGGGTGCCTTCCACCGTCACGGCGAGCGCGCCTTGTGCGCCGGCGGTGACAATGCAGGTGAGGTTGCCGGACTTCGCGAGTCCGGCGCTTGCGGCTTCGTAGTCGGCGGACGCCAGGCCGATGGCGGTGGCGGCGTCGCGCGCCTCGTGCTCGTTGACGAGGAGATAGTCGGTGACGGCGAGAACCTCCGTGACCATCTCACGCGTCATCTGCTCCGGAACGGGTGCAAGGTTCCAGATGACGGTGCCGGAGGCCGCGGCGGTTCTTCGGGCAGCTTCCAGCGCGTGCGCAAAGGGCACCTCCATCTGAAGCACTAGCACGGTGTCCAAATTGAACAGCTCGCTCGCAAGATCGCCGGCACGCGCCGTCATGTTGGCGCCGCTCGCCACCGTGATTGCGTTCTCGCCGGCCTGATCGACGGTGATGAAAGCGCAGCCGGTCGGCTCGTCGGCTCTGATGACGCGGTCGGCATCGACGCCGTTGGCTCTGAGGTTCTCGATCGCGCTGTCGCCAAATCCGTCCCGGCCGACGCGGCCAGCCATGCTCACGCGTCCAGGCCCGGCGATCCGCGCGGCGGCAACGGCCTGATTGGCACCCTTGCCGCCGAAATGCGTCCGGTAGGACGGCGCCAGCACCGTTCGGCCGGGACCTGGAATCACCGGAACCTGCGCGACCAGATCGATGTTGAGCGATCCGAACACCAGGATCATGGCGGAGAGCCCTCAGCCTTCCTCGTCCATGACGCGCAGCTTCTCGACGCGGCGGCGGAAATCCTCGTCGGTGGAGAATTCGGCGGACAGGTACGACGACACGAGATCGACAGCGAGCCAGGCGCCGACGATCTGCGCGCCGATGCACATGACGTTGACGTCGTCATGCTCGACGCTCTGATGCGCGGAGTGGACGTCGTGGCAGACCGCGGCGCGGATGCCCTTCATCTTGTTGGCGGCGATCGAGGCGCCAACGCCGGTGCCGCACACCATGATGCCGCGCGCGGCTTCGCCCGACGTCACCTTCGCCGCCACGGCGCGGGCGATGTCGGGGAAATCCACCGGCTTGTCGTCATAGGAGCCGACGTCGATGACCTCGTGGCCGAGCTTGCGGATGTGGTCGATGACGGTCTGTTTGAGCGGCCAGCCGGCGTGGTCGGATCCGATGACGAGACGCATTCTTTGTCCTTCTTGATCTTTGCATTGACCGTGACAGCCGCGCGCGGCTGTCACGGTGTCTTTCCCCGTGGTTCAGCTGCGCATGTCCGCCGGCAGATCGACGCCGTGGAATTTCTTGTAGATGGCGTTGAGCTTGCCGTTCTTGACGTTCTCGGTGATCCAGGCGTTGAGCTTGTCCATCAGCGGCTGCTCACCCTTCTTCAGGCCGATCGCGAGGTCGAAGGTCGCCAGCGGAATCCGGGACTCGAACACGCGCGAGGGATTCTTCACGCCGATCTGGTTGATGATTGTCGCGGACGAGCCGACGCAGTCGACCTGGCCCGACACCGCCGCCGTCACCATGGTGGCATCGTCGTCATAGCGTGCGATCTTGAGGTCCTTGTCCTTCATGTTGGACAAGGTTGTGTCCTGCGTGGTGCCGCGCGAGACGCCGATCGACTTGTCCTTCAGGTCCGGCCAGTCCTTCACGGTCGACGATTTCAGGCAGCCGACGTCGGATTGCAGTGTCGCATAGCGCTTGGTGAAGTCGATCACCTTGGCACGCTCGGCCGTCACCGACAGGGTCGAGATGATGATGTCGGCCTTGCCGGTCAGGACGTTCGGGATGCGGGTCGCACCGGTGGTCTGGATGAATTCCAGCTCGAGGCCCCAATCCTTGGCGAGCATCTGCGCCACTTCGACATCGGAGCCCGTCGGCTTCATGGTGGAATCCATCATGCCCGAGGGCGGGATGGCGAGGTCGGTCGATATGCGGATCTTCTTCGCCTTCATGATGTCGTCGAGCAGATCGGCCGACGCGGGCGTTGCCGCCATCATGATGAGGCCGCACAACGCGGCGGCAGTCCCCAGCACCATTCTGTTGGTCATCCCTTGGTTCTCCTCTCCATGTTATGATTTTAGGTTCCCCGTCCCCACGAATTGCGTGAGTTCGGGCGTGGTCGGCGACGTCAGGATCGAGGCAGGTCCGGTCTCGTGGACCTTGCCTCGATGCATGAACACGATCCGGTCGGCGATGCCCTTGGCGAAGCCCATTTCGTGGGTAACCATCACCATGGTCATGCCGTCAGCCGCGAGCTGTTCGATCACCTTCAGCACTTCGCCGGTGAGTTCGGGATCGAGCGCGGAGGTGACCTCGTCGAACAGCATCACCTTCGGCTGCATGGCGAGCGAGCGGGCGATTGCGGCGCGCTGCTGCTGGCCGCCCGAGAGCTGCTCGGGATAGGCGTGCAGCTTTTCATCCAGCCCGACCTGCGCCAGAACTTTTCGTGCGAGATCCTTGGCCTGCGACGTCGCCATGCCCTTCACTGCGCAGGGCGCGAGCGTGATGTTCTGCTCGATGGTGAGGTGCGGAAACAGATTGTAGCTCTGGAACACGATGCCGACGTCTTGGCGTAGCGCACGCAAGTTCACGTCGGGACGGTCGACGCGATGCCCGCAGACCACGATCTGGCCGCCGTCGACCTTCTCGAAGCGGTCGATGCAGCGCAGCGCCGTGCTCTTGCCGGAGCCGGAGCGGCCGATCAGGGCGAGCACCTCGCCACGTGCAACGGCAAAGGAGACGCCGTCGAGCACGCGGAGCGCGCCAAAGCTCTTCTGCACGTTGTGAAGCGACACGATCGGTTCGGAGGAGGGGGCGTTTTGCTGCATGTCAGGCTGGCGCGAGGTTGGACCTGCCACGACCCATCTGCCGTTCCAGCCTCTGGCTGAACAGCGACAGGGGATAGCACATGGCGAAGTAGGTGACGGCGATGATGGCGTAGATGGCGAACGGTTCGAACAGCGAGTTGTTGACGATCTGGCCCGAGCGCATCAGCTCGACGAAGCCGACCACGGACGCGAGCGAGGTGTTCTTGATGATCTGCACCATGAAGCCGACGGTCGGCGGCGTCGCGATGCGGATCGCCTGCGGCAGGATCACCTTGACCATGCGCTGGGTGCGGCTCAGCGCCAGGCCTTCGGCGGCTTCCCATTGCGGCTTCGGCACAGACTGGATGCAGCCGCGCCAGATCTCGCCGAGATAGGCCGCGACGTAGAGCGTCAGCGAGGCACCGGCCGCGACCAGCGGCGAGACCTTCAGGCCGATCGCGGCAAGACCGAAATAACCGAGGAACAGGATGACGAGCAGCGGCGTGCCCTGGATCAACTGGACATAGATCGCACTGGCGAGCCGCACCGATTTCAGCGGCGAGATGCGTGCCAGTGCGATCACGAAGCCGACGATGCCGCCGCCGATCAGCGCGATCAGCGACAGACCAATGGTCCACAGCGCGCCCTGGCCGAGGAACATCAGGTGATTGATGTTGAGATGTCCGCCCATGGTCATCTCACAACGGCGTGCCGAGCCGGCGCCGGCGCGGAAACAGGAGGAGGCCGAGGCCCCAGAAGCCGGCACGCATCACCAGCGACAGGATGACGTAGAGCACGGCGACGATGATGTAGGTCTCGAACGCGCGATAGGTGTCCGACTGGATGTAGTTGGCGATCGCGGTGAGCTCCTCGGCCGAGATCTGCGAGCAGACCGAGGAGGCCAGCATCAGGAGCACGAACTGGCTGGTGAGCGCAGGATAGACCTTCTCGACCGCCGGCAGCAGGATGATGTGCCAGTAGATCTGGAAGCGCGACAACGCCAGCCCCTCGGCGGCCTCGATCTGCCCGCGCGGGATCGCCTCGAAGCCGGCCCGCATGATCTCAGCGGTATAGGCGCCGACATTGATGGTCAGCGCCGCCACCGCCACCGTGAAGGCGGAGTATTTCAGGCCGAGGCTGGCGAGGCCGAAATAGACCAGGAAGATCTGCACCAGCAGCGGGGTGTTGCGGATGGTCTCGACATAGACTTTGCAGGCACCTGCAATCAGCGAATTGTGCGTGCCGCGTCCGACCGCCGCGAGCGTGCCGAGCAAAGCGCCTAGCACGGTCGCGAAGAATGCCAACTCAAGCGTGAGGACGGCGCCGGCCAGAAAGCTCGGCCAACGCTCCAGCACTGCGGGAAAGTCGAGTTGGAGGCTCATCGTTCCAGGGTCAGCCGGTGGTCTGGTTGGTCATGCGGTCATAGACGCGGAACAGCGCCTGGTTGCCGTTGCTGCCTTCGCCATGGGCGCGCGCATCGACATATTGGCTGGTGACGAGCGCGGTGCCGGGCAGGGGCACGTTCAGGGCCTGTGCGTGCTCCTGCACCAGGCGAAGGTCTTTGAGCTGCAGATCGATCCGGAAGCCCGCGGAGACGTCGCCGGCGATCATCGCGGGGCCGAGCTTGTCCAGCATCCAGGAAGCGGCGGAGCCGCCGAGCAGCACCCGGCGCAGCAGGTTGAGATCGAGGCCCGAAGCGCGGCCGAGCGCGAGCGCCTCGCAGATCGCCTGGATGTTGATGCCGCAGATCAGCTGATTGCAGAGCTTGACGGTCTGGCCGGCGCCGGATGCGCCGACATGGGTGATGGTCGTGCCCATCGCGCGGAAGAACGGCTCGGCCTTGGCGAACGTGTCCGCATCGCCGCCGGCCATGATCGAGAGCGCGGCGTTCCTGGCGCCCACCGGCCCGCCGGAGACCGGCGCGTCGATGAAGCCGACGCCTGTCTTCTGCAGGTCCGAATGGATGCGACGAACGGCAACCGGCGAGATCGTGCTCATGTCGACGATCAGCTTGCCCGGCGGCGGGAAATTCAGCAGGCCCTGCTCGCCGTAGATCGTCGCCTCGACGTGGGGTGTGTCGGGCAGCATGGTGATGACGATATCGGTGCCTCGCGCGGCATCGGCAGGGCTTTTGGCACGCGTCGCGCCTTCCTTGACGCTGTCGGCCAGCGCGGCTTCGTTCAGATCGAAGACGCGGACCGCGTGGCCCGCCGCCTGCAGGTTGCGCACCATCTCCCGCCCCATGGTGCCGATGCCGATGAAGCCGACCTTGCCCTTGTCGTTCCGTCCCATGTCGTCAGTCCGTTTCTTGTTTGATTGGCGTCTTGATTGAAGGGCTGTGCGCGATCAGCCCGAGGCACTGGTCTTGTCGATGTCGCCGACGACGGCGCGTCTGCGGTATTCGTCGCCGATGGCGAAATGCTTGCGCAGCGTCGCATCCGCGCGCTCGGGATCGCGCGCAATGAGGGCTTCGAAGATGCGGCGGTGATCGTCGACAAGGTAGGTCTTCATCGACGGGAAGGCCTGCACCAGCTCGCGGCGGCTGCGATGCGAATGTGTCAACAGGCCCGCCATGGAGGCGTGCAGCACGCTCAGCGTCTCCGAATGTGAGGCGACGACGATCGCGCGGTGGAAGTCGAAATCCGCCATGCCGCCGGCATCGGCTTCGTCGATGGTCTCGCCGATCTTCGTCAGCGCGCGCTGCAGCCGTTCGAAATCGGCGATGTTGGCGCGCTCGCAGGCGAGCCGGATCGCCTGGCATTCGATCGCGACGCGCGCCTGCATGACGTCCTCGAGCATGTCGGCCTGCTGGGCGAGGGCGAAGGTGAAGAAGTCGTTCAGCACCGAGACATCTGGCCGCGTCACGACGGTGCCGATGCGGTCGCGGATCTCGACGATCCCGAGGACGGTGAGGGCGCGCAGCGCCTCGCGGACGATTGGCCGGCTGACGCCGAGCAGGGTGGCGAGCTCGCGCTCCGAAATCAGGCGGTCGCCCGGCCTGAGCGAGCCGGTAAGCAGGCGCTCGCGCAGGAAGGCAAACACCTTCTCGAACCCCTTTTCGCCGTCGGCGGCTCGCTTGAACTCCATCCCCGTCTCTTGGTCTGATCGTGGTCAGACCAGTATGCTTACCAGGCCGCGGAGGTCAAGAGGCTTCGCTCCGAGGGATCAGCGGGGCGAACTCGATCGCGGGGCACCGCAATGATGAGGCTTCATGCCGCCGCCGCCGGCTCGGTTTGCATCTTTCGTCTGACGGCTCAGCCTTGAACGTTCCGACCGGCTCTCCTCGCGTGCTCCTGATGTTCGACGGACGCAAGGAGCTCCAGTTGGCTCGCCAGAGCGAGATAGGCGTTGGAAACGCTCAGAAGCACATTGGCGAGGCGCTTCGCCGATGTGGCATCATTCGCGCGCTCTCGATATTGCTCCGCAAGCTTGCGACAATCGTCGGGTTTGAGCATTCAGCCCCCAAAGAGAGCTGAACACCGCGTCGCGGTCCGGGTTCCTAATCGCGAGGCCCACTCTAGCTATACAGACGTCGTCGGTTGCGGCACACGCTCCGAGTTGCCAACATCCGTGCAAACCGCGATCATGGTGCAGTGACCCTCACGTCTCTCAAAAGCAACGTCCGACTCCTTTACGAGGGCGCAACGCCGGACGGCGTGCGCTTCCGTTATGCGCTGCTCATCTTCGATATCGTGACGGTGCTGTTCATTATTGCGACCTCGTTCCTGCCGCCCAGTGACATCGTCGAGACGCTCGATGTCCTGTTCGGCGTCATTCTGCTTGCCGACTTCTCCGCCCGGCTCCTGGTCGATCGGCATCCGTTTCAAAAATTCACCCAGCTCGCGACCTGGGCCGACATGGTTGCGATCGTGTCCTTCCTGGCACCCCTTGCCGGCGAGGCGGGCGGCTTTCTCCGGATTCTGCGGACGTTGGGCCTGCTTCGCGACTACCAGATGCTCGTGAGGCTGCGCCTCGATTCCCCGTTCTTTCGTCGCAACGAAGAGGTCATCTTCGCCGTCACGAACCTCGCCGTTTTCATCTTCGTGATGACCGGGATCGTTTACGAGACCCAGAAGTTTCGCAACGACGAGATCCGGAACTATGCCGATGCCCTGTATTTCACCGTCACGGCGCTGACGACGACCGGCTTCGGCGACATCACGCTGGCGGGTACGTTCGGTCGTCTGATCACCGTCGTGATCATGATTTTCGGCGTGACGCTGTTCTTCAATCTCGCCCGCGCGCTCCTCAGTCCCCACAAGGTGCGGTTTCCATGCCCGACGTGCGGGCTCCAGAGGCACGATGCCGACGCGGTGCATTGCAAGGCTTGCGGCACCGTCCTCAACATTCCCGATGAAGGGGCGATCTGAAGAGCCCTCGGCGCCACGTGGACGCCTTCGATGGTGACATCATGCCAGTGTTTTGCCCGACGGATCAACTTTGATTTCGGTTTACCCGTAAGTCATTGAGCGGACTGGGGCCAGCTACTGTGCATGGGGTTGTTTTCAGGTTTTATCGGGCGGCCCGCTGCTGACTGCGTTTGGGTCACCGCAACACCACCCACGCCGGCGCGTGATCGCTGGCGCCGTCCTCGCCGCGGATATTCTTGTCGACGCCGGCTTTGGCGAGGCGCGGGGCGAGGGCAGGGCTGAGCAGGAGATGGTCGAGCCGCAGGCCCGCATCGCGCGGCCAGCGGTTCCGCTTGTAGTCCCAGAACGTGTAGATGCGCTCGTCCGGATGCAGCTCGCGGATCGCGTCGCACCAGCCTTGCTCGACCAGCGCGGCAAAGGCTGCGCGGCTCTTCGGCTGGATCAGCGCATCCTTGTCCCATGAGCGCGTCGGATAGATGTCGATCTCGGTGGGCGCGACGTTGTAGTCGCCGGCGAGCACCACCGGCAGGTCCTGCTTGATGAAGGTCTTGGCGTGGCGCCGCAGCCGCGCGAACCAGTCGAGCTTGTAGTCGAATTTCGGTCCCGGCTGCGGATTGCCGTTGGGCAGATAGATGCTGGTGACGATGACGCCGCGCACCGCGGCCTCGATGTAGCGCGCTTCGAGATCGGCAGGCTTTCCCGGCAAGCGGTCGCGCGTCAGCACGGGCTCGGCGTTGCGGGCGAGGATGGCGACGCCGTTCCAGGTCTTTTGTCCACGCCACACCGCGCCATAGCCGGCCCTTTCGATGGTGGCCGCCGGAAATTCGCCATCACTTGCCTTCAACTCCTGAAGCGCGACGACATCGGGCTTCGCCATTCGCAGCCATGCCAACAGATTGGGCAGGCGGCGGTTGATGTTGTTGATGTTGAATGTCGCGATCTTCATCTAGAGCTACCGGCTCTGCCATTCGTCCCCGGAGATACAATGTCCAAGTTGAGCTTTGCCGCTACCGCTTTCATCGTCGCGTTCTCCGGGGCCACGGCACAGTCAGCCGAAACGCGCGGCGCGTGCAAGGCGGACTACGACAAATTCTGCGCCGGCATCGCGCCGGGCGGCGGCATCGTCGCCTGTCTCAACGCCAAGCGCGACCAGCTCAGCGCCACCTGCAAGACGGCGCTGGACAGCAGAAAGAAGAAGTAGGTGCGGGTGGATTAACTCGGCAGCGGCGGCAACGCCGACGGCTGTTCGATCGACGGTGGGGAAGGCGGCTGCCCGGCGTTCGAGGCGGGCTCCGGCTTTGTCAGCGGCTCCTCGACATTGCCACCCTTGTAGACGCGGGCATAGCGGCGGCCGAGGCTGGTCAGCACCTCATAGCCGATCGTGCCGAAATGGTGCGCGAGCTCGTCGACGGTGATGCCTTCGCCGAGCAGCGTCACCATGTGGCCGCGCCGCACCGCGTTCGGCGGCAGATCGGTGATGTCGATCGCGATCAGGTCCATGGAGATGCGGCCCGCGACAGGGCAGCGCTTGCCCGCCACGATGACATCGGCGCCGCGGGTGCCGTCATTGGAGCTGGCGGCGCGGAAATAGCCGTCGGCATAGCCGACCGCGATGATCGCCAGTTTCGTCGGCCGCCGCGCGGTCCAGGTGCCGCCATAGCCGACGGTCTCGCCGCGCTCGATGCTGCGGATCTGCACGATGCGCGCCTTGAGGTCGACGACCTGCTGCATGGGATTGTCGGCCTCCGGCGTCGGGTTGACGCCGTAGAGCGCAGCTCCCGGGCGCACCAGGTCGAACTGGAAGGGCGCGCCGAGGAAGATGCCGGAGGAGTTGGCGAGCGCCGCCGGCACGCCTGTGAACTCACTGGCGATGCTGCGGAAGGTCGCGAGCTGTCTGGCATTGATCGGGCTGTTGAGCTGCTCGGCCGAGACCAGATGGCTCATCACCAGCGTGATGCCGTGATCGCCGGCGTTGATGCGGGGGATGATAGCCTGCGCCTCCGAAAGCGTCAGCCCAAGCCGGTTCATGCCGGTGTCGATGTGAACAGCGGCGCCACCGTTCCAGCCGGTGCGGCGGCAGAACACGTCCCATTCGGCGAGTTCGTTGAGATCGCCGATCACCGGACGGCAATTGATCTTGGCGTAGTGCTCGCCGGTGTTCTGGAAATAGCCGCCGAGCACGTAGATCGTGGGCTCCGGAACGGCGGCGCGCACCTTGCGCGCTTCCTCGATGGTGGCGACGAAGAAGGTCTTGCAACCGGCCTTGCTCAGGGCGCGCGACACCTGCTCGGCGCCGCAGCCATAGGCGTCGGCCTTGATCACCGCCGAACATTCGGCCGGCACCGCGGTCTTCTCGAGCTTGCGCCAATTGGCGATGATTGCATCGAGATCGACGGTCAGCACGCCGCCGAAGGCGGCGAGCGCGGCAGCCTGGTTGGCCTCCGGGGAGAGTGGGCCGGATTGCGGGATCGATTTCGGGGCGGACGCCATTGTCATGGCGTCGTTTTACGCAAGAGACGGGCCCCGTTCAACCCGGGGAACAATCTAGTAGTCGCTGCGGTCCGGCAGTTGGCCGTCATGCGCGAGGTCGCCGAAGCGCGTGACCGAGGCATCGAAGTGCAGCTCGACGGTGCCGGTCGGACCGTGGCGCTGCTTGCCGATGATGACTTCGGCGCGGCCCACGGTGCGTTCCATGTCGGCCTGCCATTTGGCATGCTCCTCGGTGCCGGGGCGCGGCTCCTTCATGGCGAGGTAATATTCCTCGCGGAACACGAACAGCACGACGTCGGCGTCCTGCTCGATCGAGCCGGATTCACGCAAGTCCGACAGCTGCGGCCGCTTGTCGTCGCGCGATTCCACCTGACGCGAGAGCTGCGACAGCGCGATCACGGGAACGTTGAGCTCCTTGGCCAGCGCCTTCAGGCTGGTCGTGATCTCCGTGATTTCCTGCACGCGGCTGTCGCTGGCGCGCTTGCCCGAGCCCGACAGCAGCTGGATGTAGTCGATCACCAGGAGATCGAGGCCCTTCTGGCGCTTGAGCCGGCGCGCGCGCGCCATCAGCTGCGCGATGGAGAGGCCGCCGGTGGCGTCGACGTAGAACGGCAGCGACTGCAGCTCGATCGAGACCTGCCGGATCTTCTCGAAATCGGCTTCCGTGATGCCGCCGCGGCGGATGTGGGAGGAGGGAATGCCGGTGCGCTCGGCCACGATACGCGTGGCGAGCTGGTCGGCTGACATTTCGCAGGAGAAGAAGCCGATCACGCCGCCATTGGCGGCCTTCATGGTGCCGTCGGCCTGAAGCTCCGGCACGTAGGCCTGCGCGACGTTGTAGGCGATGTTGGTCGCCAGCGACGTCTTGCCCATGCCGGGGCGTCCCGCGACGATGATGAGGTCGGAATGCTGCAGGCCGCCCATCTTGGTGTCGAGGTCGCGGAGGCCCGTCGAGATGCCCGACAGCTTGCCGTCGCGCTGGAACGCCTTTGCCGCGAGATCGACCGCGACCGTGAGCGCCTGCGAGAATTTCTGGAAGCCTCCGTCATAACGGCCGGACTCGGCGAGCTCGTACAGCTTGCGCTCGGCGTCCTCGATCTGTGCCCGCGGCTGGAAATCGACCGGCGCGTCATAGGCGACGTTGACCATGTCCTCGCCGATGCCGATCAGGTCGCGGCGCAACGACAGATCGTAGATGGTGCGCCCATAGTCCTGGGCGTTGATGATGGTGGTGGCTTCGGCCGCAAGCCGCGCCAGGTATTGTCCGATGGTCATGCCGCCGACGTCGGTATCGGCCGGCAGGAACGTCTTCAGCGTGACCGGGGTGGCGATCTTGCCCATCCGGATCAGGCTGCCGGCGGTCTCGAAGATGGTCTGGTGCAGCGGCTCGAAGAAGTGCTTGGCCTCCAGGAAGTCGGAGACGCGGTAGAAGGCGTCGTTGTTGACCAGGATTGCGCCCAGAAGGCTCTGTTCCGCCTCGATATTGTGCGGTGCGCTCCGATAGGCGGGAGTTCCGGCGTCGGGCGCGAGTTTGAGAACGTTCGAATCAGTCAGGGCCATGGTCGGACGTGCTTAGCAATTTTCTTGGGCGGATGCGGGGCCGGGATAAAGCGCCGCCGCAGGTCAAAGCGGAAGCAAAAGCTGACCGCTATCAACCGCTCAGTTAAAATGGTGGATGATTAGCAGTCGCAGCACGCGCCGCGCTTGACTGGATTTTGGCGGAACTCGCTCGGCGCAGAGGGCTGTGATCGCGCCGCGGAAAAATCCTGAAACCCGTGAACCCTGGGGGCTGACGCGCAGACATATCGAGATGCGCGCGAAATGACGCACGCTGGCCGCATTCGGCTCGGCTTCAGACCAGCAGGAGGTAGACCAGCGCAACCAGAGCCGCCCCAACGCCGGTGACGATCAGGGCGTAGTCGGTGCGGAGGTCGTCCTGCACGTCGAATGAGGTTTGGGTCTCTTTGCTCATGGCGACGGTCTAAGCCAGGCCCGACCAGACTTCTGTGAAGCAGATCACATCTCCCCGGATTCTTTCGGGGGCATGCCGGAACAGGCGGATGGGCAGGGGATTATCTCATTCCCCGCCAACAGGGATACGAGGCGAGCGATGCAGCCAGAACGGCAGCACCAGAACTGGCGAAGCGAGGCAGGCAGCCGGCTTTGGCTGTCGGGGCTGATCGCGGCTATGAAGCACGCGGAGCGGCCCGAGGTGCGTCGCCAGCCGGTCGCCCCCGAAATCCTGCTGGAATTGCGGGCGCAATTGGCGTTAACGGCGTCTTTCCGGACGTCCGGGATTTCGACCCTGCGTCACTAGGATCCGGACCTATTCACCAGCCAGCTTGAGCTTCGGCATGGCCGCGCCCTCCCGGGCCCGCAGCCGGGCTTCT
Source organism: Bradyrhizobium sp. NBAIM18 (assembly GCF_020193825.1). NCBI lineage: Bacteria > Pseudomonadati > Pseudomonadota > Alphaproteobacteria > Hyphomicrobiales > Nitrobacteraceae > Bradyrhizobium > Bradyrhizobium sp. NBAIM18. The sequence goes on along the minus strand of NZ_JADYVO010000002.1, from coordinate 310,043 downwards.
TCCTGCGGGATATAGTCGCGGGTCATCGGCACCACGCCCTGGCGACGGGTGATCTGGATCTGGAAGTTCATCATGGCTTGCTTGCGGAACGTCATCTCGCAGGCCGCGAGGTAAAATTCCCACATCAAGGCGAAGCGCTCGTCGTAGAGCTGCACGGCTTCCTCGCGCCGCGCCATGAACCGCTCGCGCCAGGCCTTCAGCGTCTCGGCATAGTGCAGGCGCAGAATCTCGATATCGCAGACCAAGAGGCCCGCGCGTTCGATCGCCGGCAGCACCTCCGAGAGGGCGGGGATGTAGCCGCCGGGGAAGATGTATTTGGCGATCCACGGATTGGTCGAATCCGGGCCCTGCGAACGGCCGATCGAATGCAGCAGCATGACGCCGTCTTCCTTCAGCAGCTCGGCGCAGCGCTGGAAGTAGGCGTCGTAGAACCTCGCCCCGACATGCTCGAACATGCCGACGGAGACGATGCGGTCGAACGTACCTTCGACGTCGCGGTAATCCTGGAGCTGGAATCTGGCCGAGCCCGTCAGGCCCTTTTCGGCGGCGCGCGCATTGGCGACCTGCAGCTGCTCGGTCGACAGCGTGATGCCGGTGACGTCGGCACCCGCGATCTCGGCGAGATAGAGCCCGAGGCCACCCCAGCCGGAGCCGATGTCGAGCACGCGCTGGCCATTCGTGACGAGAAGTTTCGCCGCGATGTGCCGCTTCTTGGCAAGCTGCGCGTCGTCCAGCGACATCTCGGGCGTCTCGAAATAGGCGCAGCTATATTGCTTGTCGGCATCGAGAAACAGCGAATAGAGCCGGCCGTCGAGGTCGTAGTGATGAGCGACGTTCTGACGGGAGCGCGGGCGGGGATTGAACTGCTTGAGGTGCCGCGTCAGGTAGCGCAGGTGCCACCACGGCTTTGCCCACTGCGGCAATAGGTCGGGTTGCTCGAGCAGGATCGCGAGGGCATCAGCTATGGTGCCGCGCTCGACCACGAACTCGCCGTTCATGTAGGCCTCGCCCAGCCCCAGCTCGGGATTGACGAGGACCCTCCGCTCGGAGTCGGCGGTGACGAAGCGGACTGCGACCGGCTCGCCGGAGCCGTCGCCGACGGTGAACTTCGACCCGCTCGCGGTGGTCACCGTCAACGACCCGCGGCGGATGAATTGGGACAGAAATCGACGCAACAAGCGGTCCATCGGCAATCCTCTCGAGCGAACCCGAAAGATGCGACTACCCGGCCTTTATACCTGACGCCCAGGCGCCGCAGCGGTTCCTATGCGTTTGCATTCAAATCTAGCGAACCGGTTCCGGCTACGCTATTGCACTGTGTTCAAAGTAGATATTCGAAAACCGCTTAGTCACATCCTTGCGCGCGGACCTGCTTCCATTCGCGGCTCAATCGGTTAAAAGGTGACCGCCGCCGCGCCGGATGCCGGCTGCATTTGCGGAAATTCAACGGAGATGATGGGAATGTCGAGCCGAGCGCTCAGCCTCGCGACGGTGTTGCTTCTGATTGGCTTCGGTGCGGCTAATTCCGTTCTTGCGCAGGCGACGAACCTCGAGGCTGGCAAGACCCCGTCGCAGCTGTTCTCGCAGACCTGCAATGTCTGCCACAAGAGCCCGCGCGGGCTGCTGAAGTCCGTGTCGCCCGGCTCGCTGCCGGGATTCCTGCGCCAGCACTACACGACGAGTTCGGATATGGCGGGCGTCCTCTCCGCCTATCTGATCTCGAACGGTGCCACCGACACCCGCTATCAGGCCAAAGACGCCAAGAAGGACGGCGTCGCGCCTGAACAACAGGGTCGACGCCAGCGCGCGCAGGATGCCGCGAGGCCGGAGGGCGAGGGCGCTGCTCCTGCCGCCGAGGGTACGCGCCAGAAGCGTGCGGCGCGGCCGGCCGAGGAGGGTGCCAAGCCGGAGGGAGAGGCTGCGCCCGAGGCACGCAAAGGCAAGCGGCGCGCCAAGCCCGGCACGGAGGAAGCCCCGAAGGTCGATGCCGCGGCGCCGGCGACCGACGACAAGAAGAGCGAGCCGAAGCCGGAGTCCGTCAAGCCTGACAGCGCCAAGGTCGAGCCGCGCAGCGAGACGCCGGCGCTGCGGCCCGATCCGGTCCCGCAGGTGACGCCGGCCGCTCCAGCCGCCGCCAAGCCCGCTGAGCCGGCCGCGCCCAAGCCGGTGGAAGAGGCTGCTCCGAAACCTGCCGAGCCGGCCCCCGCCGCCAAGCCGCAGGAACAGGCGCCGCCCGCGACCGCTGCAGCCCCGGCGCCGCCTGCGTCCTCCGGTCCGCCGGTGCCGCCGATCTCGCGCTAAGTCACCCGGATCTTTCGATCGACGATGCGAAGGCCGCGCCCATCCGCGGCCTTCGCATCGTCTTGACCGTCATTAGAGTACTACTCTAGAGTATTGCTCTAGGAGGCGCCCATGACGGCGAGCGTACGAGACGATCTGTTGGCGGCCGGCCTTGCCGTGTTCGACCGCGTCGGCTTCGAAGCCGCGACGGTGGCTGCGATCCGCACCCGCGCGCGGGCTTCCAACGGCAGCTTCTTCCACGTTTTCGGTTCGAAGAAAGAACTTGCCGGTGCGTTGTTTCTGGAGGTCTTGCGGCACTATCACGCCGCGATACTGGCCGCGCTCGATCCCGGCCCCGACGCCGAGCGGGGCATCGATCGCCTGATCCGGGCGCATCTCGACTGGGTCGTCACCAGCCGGCGCGAGGCGCGCTACCTCTTCGAGATCTCGCGCAGCGAGTGGGGCGAAGACGTGCGCGACGCCCAGCGGGCGCAGAATGCGCGGCTTGCCGAAGGCATTGAGCGCTGGCGCGCGCCGCTGGTGGCAAGCGGCGAACTTCTGCCGATGACGCCGGTGATGTTCGTCAGCCAGCTGATCGGTCCGGCGCAGATCTTCTGCCGCGCCTTCCTGTCGGGTCGCGAGCGCACCGATCCGCGCATCGAGGCGGACACGCTGATCGCCTGCGCCAATCGTGCGCTGAGGCCGTTCGATCGCATCAACAAGCAATAAGGGGAGATCGCATGCGGGCCGAAGCTGATCCGGAATTTGCGCCGATTGCCGAGCGCATCCACGCCAATATCGGCCGGCAGGGTTTCATGAACCTGGTCGGCGCCGAGCTCTCCGAATTGTCGCGCGGCACCTGCACCATCGCCGTGGAGCGCCGGCCGGAGCTGTTACAGCAGCACGGCTTCTTCCATGGCGGCGTCACCGCCTTCCTGGTCGACAACGCCACCACGATCGCAGCCGCCACGTCGCGCGGCCAGCCGGCGCTGACGGCGGAATACAAGCTCAATCTGTTGTCGCCCGCGGTCGGCGAGAAGCTGATCTGCCGCGCCCGGGTGATCAAGCCGGGCCGCCAGGTCGCGGTGGTCGCCGCCGACGTGTTCTGCGTCAGCGACGGCGTCGAGAAGCATACGGCCACCGCGCTGGCCTCGATCGCGATGCTGAGCGAGGACGTCGCTGCCAAAACGAAAAGCCCGGCCGCGTGAGGCAGCCGGGCTTTGATCGGGATCGTCATCCGGGTCTGGTCTTGCGGACCGTCCCGGAATGACGAGTTGAGCTGCTTACTTCTCTTCCGCAGCCGGCGCCGGCGCGACCTCGTCGTGCTGGGCTTCCGGATCGAAGAACTCGCCGGCGGCGGCGATCGCCTCGGCGGCCGCATCGCGATCCTCATTGCGGGTCGAGATGTCCTCGCCGCGGTTGATGCGCTCGGCCTCGTCCTGGCTGCGGGCAACCGTGACGGTGATCTCGACCTCGACTTCGGGATGAACGGCAACGGTGATCGAGTGCTTGCCGATGGTCTTGATCGGCGCGTCGAGCTGGATCTGCGGACGGGCGAGCGAAACGCCGTCGGCTTCGAACGCGAGCACGATGTCACGCACGTTGACCGAGCCGAACAGCTGGCCGGCTTCCGAGGCCTGGCGGATCACGATGATGTTCTTGCCCTCGATCTTCTCGGCGACCTTGGACGCCTCGGCCTTCGAGGCGAGGTTGCGCGCTTCGAGCTCGGCCTTCATGCCGTCATACTTGGCCCGGTTGTCGGCGGTGGCGCGCAGCGCCTTGCCGCGCTTGAGCAGGAAATTGCGAGCGTAGCCGTCGCGAACCTTCACGACTTCGCCCATCTGGCCGAGCTTGTTGACGCGTTCCAGCAAAATGACTTCCATATTCGTTCTCCTTTTGAAGTGCTCTCGAAGGTTTCAGTTTCGGGGTTGAACTCAAGGTGTAGGCAGTGGCGGCGGCTGCCGGCTGCGCAGGAAGCGTTCGCGCAAGCCAAACAAGGCATCCGCAAGCCCAAGGATTACCATCGCGACCACGGGCCATCCGAACACGACCACGGCGGCGTAGGTCGAGCCGAGCCAGAACGTGCGGCCGTTCAGCGCGAGCGTCAGCGTATGCAATACGGCGAAACCGGCCAGCGCATAACTCATCATCAGCGCGGCGGTGGCGATCTGCGCCACGATGCCAAGCAGCCCCCCGGTGAAGCAGAAGGCGAGGGAGATGCACAGCACCACCAGCGTCATCTGCGGCAGCTCGGTGGTCTTGAGGTCCGGCCAGGGACGGCGCAGCCGGCCCGACGTCGCGGTCACCTTGGCGCTGAGCCAGAGGTTGAGAGTGAGCGTCATCGTCGCGGCAATCGTGGCGGCGGCGGGTGCGATGCGCACCAGCGCGTCGACGAACTGGCTGGCTTCGCCCGAAGTTTGCGGGTCGGTGGCGCGCAGGAGGCGCGTCAGGCCACGGCGCAACGTGCCGGTGATGGTCTCCGCGTCGGTCCCGAGAGTGAGCAAAGCGGCCATCGTGGTCAGCGTCGCGAAGCCTGCAATCCAGAGCAGGATGCGGCCGACCGGGTACCACTCGACGTCCGGCTCCGCGGAGGGCGCTGTGCCGGTGGCAGACGCGGCGCTTCCCACCTGACGTCCGAGCAGGACGAGATGGCCGAGCCACCACGCCGGCAACGCGACGGTGACGGCGAAGGCGATGCAGTAGGGCAGGCCGAACAGGGCGCCGAGGCCGATCGCGGCGGCGATGCCACCAATGCTCGCGCAAAGCGGGCCCCAGCCGATCGCGGCGACCATCAGGGGGAGCGGAGCGAGATAGAACAGGACGAGCGCGATCAGCGCCCCCGAGATGATCGAGGCGAACATCAGGGCCGACGCAGCGCCGGCGATCAGGGCTATCAGTCCAAAGGCCATCATCAGCTGTCCCGCTCCCTTCGAGCGGTTAGAGGCGTCGCTTGCCCCAACCATCGGCGACCGGACGACCCGGAAGCCTTATGAGTTCGAAAAGTCGCGACCGGCGGCGCTAGCCGCCGCCGGTCGAATTGGTCGTATCAGCGAATGACGTAGGGCAGGAGGCCCAGGAACCGCGCGCGCTTGATGGCGCGGGCGAGCTCACGCTGCTTCTTCGCGGACACCGCGGTGATGCGGCTCGGCACGATCTTGCCGCGCTCGGAGACGTAACGCATCAAGAGCTTGGAGTCCTTGTAGTCGATCTTTGGAGCATTGGCGCCCGTGAACGGGCAGCTCTTGCGACGACGGAAAAACGGGCGGCGTGCACCAGCTTCAGCCATGATTCTTACTCCCCATCCGTGGTTTCAGCTTCATCGCGCGAACGGCGCGGACCGCGATCGCCGCGGAAACCGCCCTCGCGGTCGCCACGGAAGCCGCCTTCGCGCTCGCCGCGGAAGCCGCCGCCGCGATCGTCACGCTCGCGGTCGCGATCGGCCTTGCGCATCATCGCGGACGGGCCTTCCTCGAGCTCCTCGACGCGGACGCTGAGATAGCGGATCACGTCTTCGCTGATGCGCTCCTGGCGCTCGATCTCGGCGATCGCCGCGGACGGCGCGTCGATGTTGAGCAGCACGAAGTGCGCCTTGCGGTTCTTGTTCATGCGGTAGGTGAGGGAGCGCACGCCCCAATTCTCGGTCTTGGTGATCTTGCCGCCGAGACCTTCGACGATACCGGTCATCTGCGCAGTCAGCTCTTCGACCTGCTGCGGGCTCGCGTCCTGACGCGCGAGAAAAACATGCTCGTAAAGAGGCATGGTCGTCCTTTCCTCATGTGGCGCATCGCCCGGCGTCAAACCCTTAAGAGGCCTTCGGAAAGGACTCTGGGATCAAGCTCAGAAGGCGGAAACACGGGACGACGGGCCGACTGGCCCTGCCACACCAAAATCACGAATGATTTGCTGAGACCGTCCGTTCAGCTCCCGGCCGGGGTCTGCGGATGGGCGCCTTATACGGATTTTGGCCGGCTTTGCAAGGTGGAGGGGCATCTTCGAGCCGAGCCGGTCCGCCCCTCCAACGGGAACAAGAACCCCATCCTCCAATACCAAGATTCGGCTTGATCTGTTTGTTTGTATAACATACAAATAAATCAGCGAAGAGGATCCCGTGGCAGAAGCGTCGGCCGATGCGCCGCTCGAAGCGGCAGGCGACCCCAAGCACACTGCGCGCGCGACGCGCTCGGCCGGCCGCAAGATGGGGTCACTGCTCCTGGATGCTGCGAGCCCGCTGTTTCGGGAGCGGGGGCTGTCAGGCACGTCGATTACCGACATCGCGGCCGCCGCGGACGCGTTCCCGAGCCAGATCACCTATTACTTCCGCACCAAGGAGGCGCTGTTTGTCGAATGCGCCTGCCGCGATCTGTTGTATCTGGCACGGGCCACCGAGCAGGCGGCGCTGAAGGCGCGGACTCCCGGGGAATACACCCACGCGCTGGCCGAGACCGTGACGGCGAGCGATTCGGTCGCCTTCTTCGCCGAGGCGCTGACGCTGACGCGGCGTCGCCAGGATCTCGCGCCGCTGGTGGAGCGCACCATCGAGCGCCTGCACAGCGAGGGTGCGCGCGCTTATGCGGGGCAGGTCGCGCGGCACGGCTGGCGCTCGCTGCGCGCGCCCGACGAAAGCTCGCGGCGGTTCTGGGCCGTCGCCATCGGCGTCATTCTCGAAGGCTATGCGATGGGCCGCTCGCCCGAGGCGCTCTGCGCCGAGATGCTGCGCGTGCTGGGCGAGCAGGCGAAATCCACTGAAGACACCGGGCGCCTGCGTCTCGTCGAGGCGCGCGAGGCATCCGACAATTCGAATGGAAAGGGTTAGGCCATGACCGCGCTTCGCATGCGTGCCCGCGATTTCCTGACCGACGATTAATTGGCCGAGGTGCGCCAGCGCGCGACGTGGAAAGGCGCTGCGCTGATCGCGCACGCCTGGGCGCTGATCATTGCAGCCATCGCGCTGGTCGCGTGGTGGCCCAATCCGCTCACCTATATCTTCGCCGTCGCCATCATCGGCTCGCGCCAGCTCGGCCTTGCGATCCTGATGCATGACGGCGCACATGGTTGCCTGTCCGCCGACGAGAAAACCAATCTGAGCCTGAGCCAGTGGTTCTGCGCCTATCCGCTGTTTGCGGAGACGCGCAGCTACCGGCGCTATCACCTTCAGCACCATGCGCGTACCCAGCAGGAGGACGACCCCGACCTTGTGCTGTCGGCGCCGTTTCCGATCACGAAGCTGAGCTATCGCCGCAAGTTCATCCGCGACGTCACCGGGCAGACCGGCTACCAGCAGCGCAAGGCGCAGTTGCTCAACGCACTCGGGCCAAAGGACTGGTCATGGCGGCAACGTGCAGCGCATTTCTGGGAGATGCTCGGCCCGCAATGTGTGGTCAACGGGATCATGTTTGCCGCGCTCGCCGCGGCCGGCGTGTGGTGGGCCTATCCGCTGCTCTGGCTGGTGCCGCTCTTGACGTGGATGATGGTCATCACCCGCATCCGCAATATCGCCGAGCACGCCGTCGTCCCCGATAGCAGCGACCCCTTGCGCAACACGCGCACGACGCATGCCAATTTTCTCGAGCGCCTGTTCATCGCGCCGTATTACGTGAACTATCACCTCGAGCATCATCTGTTGTTCTACGTGCCCTGCTACAATCTGCCGAAGGTGCACCGGCTGCTGAGTGCGAGCCGGTACGCCGATCGCATGGAAGTGCAGCCGAACTACGCTTCGGTGCTGCGGCTGGCCACGGCAAAGCCGAACCGCGAGGATCGGCCGGGGCAACTGGTGAACAGTGCGCGCCGCGCGCGGGCAGGAGCGGACGTCGATGCCAACCAGACCGCCGGCGGGTTTTGAGCGGCTTATTTCCCGTTGAATGCTGCTCCAAGTTCCCGTCTCGGCTTGACAGTGCGGCCCCGGACGGTGTCTACGGCCCCCTTTGGAGCATGATCCGGAACCATGGCCCAAGGAACCACGGCCTAAGGCCGGGCGTAAATCGGCTGCCGGTTCAGACCAGGGATCATGCCTGACAGCAGGGAGCGCCGATGACGGCTGCATTCACATTTCCTGGGCAGGGTTCCCAGGCTGTCGGCATGGGCAAGGCCCTGGCCGACGCCTTTCCGGTGGCGCGCGCCGTATTCGACGAGGTCGATGCCGCGCTCGGGGAGAAGCTGACGGCCATCATCTGGGAAGGTCCGGCCGAAACTCTCCAGCTCACCGAGAACGCCCAGCCGGCGCTGATGGCCGTGTCTATCGCGACCTTGCGCGTGCTCGAGGCCGAGGCTGGTTTTTCCGTGGGACGAGACGCGGCCTTCGTCGCCGGCCACTCGCTCGGTGAATATTCGGCGCTGGCGGCGGCCGGCAGCCTGACGGTTTCGGATACCGCGCGTCTGCTTCGCACCCGCGGTCTCGCAATGCAAAAGGCGGTCCCGGTCGGCGCCGGCGCGATGGCCGCGCTGCTCGGTCTCGACTACGAGGCCGCCATGGAGGTCGCGGGCGAGGCGGCGCAGGGGCAGGTCTGCCAGGCCGCCAACGACAATGGCGGCGGCCAGGTCGTCGTCTCCGGCGACAAGGCTGCGGTCGATCGCGCCGTCGAGATCGCCAAGGCCAAGGGCGCCAAGCGCGCGATGCTGCTGCCGGTGTCCGCCCCGTTCCATTGCCAGTTGATGCAGCCGGCTGCGGATGCCATGGCGGAGGCGCTATCGAAGGTCACGATCAAGGCGCCGGCCGCCCCGCTGGTGTCGAACGTGCTGGCGAGCGCCATCACCGATCCCGACGAGATCCGCCGCCGCCTGGTCGAGCAGGTCACCGGCACGGTGCGCTGGCGCGAGTCGGTGGCTTACATGGCCGGGCAGGGCGTCACCCGCTTCTTCGAGATCGGCGCCGGCAAGGTGCTGACCGGTCTCGTCAAGCGTATCGCGGACGGTGCCGTCGGCATTGCGGTCGGCGGCCCGAACGATATTGCCGCCGCCAAGGATGCATTGGCCGCTGCGAAGCAGGCTTAAAGGAGTCCATCAATGTTCGATCTGACTGGCCGAAAGGCGCTCGTCACCGGCGCGACCGGCGGCATTGGCGGCGCGATCGCGCAGGCGCTGCACGCGCAGGGCGCCACCGTCGCCATTTCAGGGACGCGCAAGGAGGTGCTGGACGAGCTCGCCGGCAAGCTCGGCGAGCGCGCCCACGTGCTGCCCTGCAATCTCTCCAAGGCCGACGAGGTCGAGGCGCTGGTGCCCGCTGCGGAAGCGGCGATGGGCCAGGTCGACATTCTCATCGCCAATGCCGGCATCACGCGCGACAATCTCTTCGTGCAGCTTCGCGACGAGGACTGGGACGAGGTCATCAACGTCAATCTGACCGCGACCTTCCGCCTGGCGCGCGCCGCGACCAAGCTGATGATGCGCAAGCGCTTCGGCCGCATCGTCGCCATCACCTCGGTGGTCGGCGTCACCGGCAATCCCGGGCAGGGCAATTATACTGCGTCGAAGGCCGGCCTGATCGGCATGATCAAGACGTTAGGGGCCGAATACGCCAAGCGTGGCGTGACCGCGAACTGCATCGCGCCGGGCTTCATCAAGACGCCGATGACCGATGCACTCAACGACAAGCAGCGCGAAACGATTCTCACCAAGGTTCCGGCCGCCCGCCTGGGGACGCCCGAGGACATCGCTGCGGCCGCCGTCTATCTGAGCTCGAACGAAGCAGCCTACGTCACCGGGCAGACCATCCACGTCAACGGCGGCATGGCCATGATCTGACGTCTCGTGCCGCGTCGCCTGTCACGGCGGTGCGGCATGCGGCAAACGGCCGTTTCCGGAGCGAAATGAGGCTTGTAGTCAAGGCAATTGAAGTATGATAACCGGACCTCCAACGGATGGGCAAAGAACGCCATTGCAGGTTTTTGAAACCCTGTATATTGGCGATGCGGAGCCTTTGGCCGTCGTTCGCCGGGGCCTCCATCGGTTAGGATGGGCCAAATCAAAGTTCGTAAGCGAAGGCAGTCAAACGACCACGACGGCTCGTATCGTCCCGGGGGGTCGGGTCTACAGGGAACAACACGAGGTTAAGCAATGAGTGACATTGGCGAGCGGGTTAAGAAGATCGTGGTCGAACACCTTGGTGTTGAACCCGAGAAGGTTGTCGACAACGCGAGCTTCATCGACGACCTCGGCGCCGACAGTCTGGATACCGTCGAGCTGGTGATGGCATTCGAAGAGGAATTCGGTTGCGAGATTCCGGACGACGCTGCGGAAACGATTCTCACCGTCGGCGACGCTACGAAGTTTCTCGAGAAGAACGCGAAGAGCTAAGGCTCTTCAATTTCGCGGGGACAGCATTGAAACCGGACGGGCCGCTTCGCAGCGGTCAGCCGGTTTCTTGTTATTGGCCGTGATTCTTTCGATGCGGAGTTTTCGGATATGAGGCGGGTTGTCGTCACGGGTCTCGGCATGGTCTCGCCACTCGGCTGTGGCGTCGAGCCGACCTGGAAGCGCATCCTCAACGGCGAAAGCGGTGCGCGCAGGATCGAGAGCTTCGATGTCTCCGATCTGCAGACCAAGATCGCCTGCACGGTCGTGCGCGGCGACGGCTCGAACGACAGCTTCAATCCGGACAAGTGGATGGAGCCGAAGGACCAGCGCAAGGTCGACGACTTCATCATCTTCGGCATGGCCGCGGCCGGTCAGGCGCTCGAGGACGCCAACTGGTATCCCGAGACCGAAGAGGACAAATGCGCGACCGGCACCATGATCGGCTCCGGCATCGGCGGCCTCAACGGCATCGCCGACACCGCGATCCTGCTGAAGGAGCGCGGGCCGCGCCGGGTGTCGCCGTTCTTCATTCCGGGCCGCCTGATCAATCTCGCCTCCGGCTACGTCTCGATCGCGCACGGGCTGAAGGGACCGAACCATTCGGTGGTCACGGCATGCTCGACCGGCGCGCACGCGGTCGGCGATGCCGCCCGCCTGATCGCGCTCGGCGATGCCGACGTGATGGTCGCGGGCGGCGCCGAGTCGCCGATCAGCCGCATCGGCATTGCCGGCTTCAACGCTGCGCGCGCGCTGTCGACCGGTTTCAACGAGACTCCCGAAAAGGCCTCGCGTCCCTACGATAAAGACCGCGACGGCTTCGTGATGGGCGAGGGCGCCGGCGTCCTCGTGCTGGAGGAGCTGGAGCACGCCAGGCGGCGCGGCGCGAAGATCTATGCCGAGGTGATCGGCTATGGTCTGTCGGGCGATGCCTATCACATCACGTCGCCGTCGCCCGACGGCGATGGCGGCTTCCGCAGCATGTCGGCCGCGCTCAAGCGTGCCGGGCTGACGCCGTCCGATCTCGATTACATCAACGCGCACGGGACCTCGACGCCGCTCGGCGACGAGATCGAGCTCGGCGCGGTCGAGCGTCTGCTCGGCAACGCCGCCTCCAAGGTCGCGATGTCCTCGACCAAGTCGTCGACCGGCCATCTGCTCGGCGCGGCCGGTGCGATCGAAGCGATTTTCGCGATTCTGGCGATTCGCGATAATGTCGTGCCGCCGACGATCAATCTCGACAATCCGTCGGTCGAGACCGCGATCGATCTCGTGCCGCACAAGTCGAAGCAACGTGAGGTCAACGTCGCGTTGTCGAACTCTTTTGGTTTTGGCGGTACCAATGCGTCGGTGATCGTCCGGCGCCTAGTCAGTTAGTTTGTGTTTGAGACGAATCCACCGTTTTGCCGCATTCGGCGATAGTCATGGACGTGGGCGCGTGCGTTTTTGGCAGGGCAAGCGATTGTCGGGCCGCTATTGAACCGGCAGGATTCAGGTTGTTTCGATGAGTGAAAGGCCGCCCATTTCACCCCGGAGTCCGCGGGCCGCGCTCGAGCCCGAGCAACTTCCGCCGCCGCCCAAGCGGTCGGACCGCGCGCGCAATCCGTTCGTCGTCGTCGGCAACGCCATCATCACCCTTCTGCTGATCGCCATGCTCGGCGCCGGCGGCGTCTATTATTACGGCCGCCAGGTGCTCGAGGCGCCCGGACCGCTGAAGGAGGACAAGATCGTCAACATCCCGCAGCGTGCGGGCAAGCGCGACATCGCCGAGACGCTGAACCGGGAAGGCGTGACCGACGTCAATCCCTGGGTGTTCATCGCCAGCGTCGCCGCGTTGAAGGCGAGCTCGGACCTCAAGCCGGGTGAGTATTCCTTCCAGAGGAACGCCTCGCTGCGCGACGTCATCGGCACCATCGTCGAGGGCAAGGTGGTGCAGCACGCCGTGACGATTCCCGAAGGCCTGACCTCCGAGCAGATCGTGGCGCGGCTGTCCGACAACGACATCTTCACCGGCAGCGTGCGCGAGCTGCCGCGCGAAGGCACGCTGCTCCCGGAGACCTACAAATTCCCGCGCGGCACCCCGCGCGAGCAGGTGGTCCAGCGCATGCAGCAGGCGCACAAGCGTGTGCTGTCGGAGATCTGGGAGCGCCGCAATCAGGACATTCCGGTCAAGACGCCGGAGCAGCTGGTCACGCTGGCGTCCATCATCGAGAAGGAAACCGGCAAGGCGGACGAGCGCAGCCGCGTCGCCGCGGTGTTCGTCAACCGGCTGAAGCAGCGGATCAAGCTGCAGTCCGATCCGACCATCATCTACGGCCTCGTCGGCGGCAAGGGAACGCTGGGCCGGCCGATCAAACGCAGCGAGATCACGCAGCCCTCGCCCTACAACACCTATGTGATCGACGGCCTGCCGCCGGGCCCGATCTCCAATCCGGGCCGCGCCTCGCTCGAAGCTGCCGCCAACCCGGCCCGCACCCGCGACCTCTATTTCGTCGCCGACGGCACCGGCGGGCATGCCTTCACCGAAACCTACGACGCGCACCAGAAGAACGTCGCCAAGCTCCGCGCGATGGAGAAGCAGATCCAGAACGACACGGTCGAGCCGCCCGAGGACGCGCAGCCGCCGGCCGTTGCCGCGCCTGGCGCTGCCGACGCGCCGACCGCGGCCACGCCGGCACGGCCCAATCAGCAGAAGAGGCCGCCGGCAGCGCGCCCGGCTGCTCCAGCCAATCCCCCACCGGCCCGGCAGGGCGCGGTGCAGGGCTCGCCGCCGGTGGTTCAGCGCTGAGCCTTGCGCGCAGACCGGCTTGCGGACATTGCCGATTCCACTTTCCGGCAAAATAGTCTTAAGATTCGCGTGGCTTGATAGCCTCGCGAATCCCGTGTTCCTGGAGAATTTGAACTGATGGCGCTGTCGTCCATGACCGGCTTTGCGAGATGCCACGGCGCAAGCGGGCCGTATACGTTCGAATGGGAGTTGAAGTCGGTCAATGCCAAGGGCTTCGACTTGCGCGTGCGGCTGCCGCAGGGGTTTGATGAGCTCGAGGCCCATGCCAAGAAGCGCGCGGGCGAGCTGCTCTCGCGCGGCACCGTCTATGCCAATCTCACCGTCAAGCGCACCAATGCCGCCGCCACCGTCCGCATCAACGAGGACGTGCTCAACGCGGTGCTGAAGGCCGCCGCGCTGATCTCGGGGAAGGTCGACGCGGTGGCGCCGAGCATCGACGGCCTACTCGCCATCAAGGGCGTCGTCGAGGTCGCCGAGCCCGAGGGCGACGAGGAGGAGGACAAGGCGGCGCGCGCCGCGGCCGCCGAGGCCTTCGACAAGGCGCTCGACGAGCTCGTTGCGATGCGCAAGCGCGAGGGCACTTCGCTTGGGCAGATCCTGACCCAGCGCGTCGACGAGATCGAGCAGCTGGCGAAGAAAGCGGAGGCCGCGCCCGGCCGCAAGCCGGAGGCGATCAAGGCGAAGCTGGCTGAGCAGATCGCAGCGCTGCTCGACACCTCCGACCGCTTCGACTCCGACCGCCTGATGCAGGAGGCGATCTTGATCGCGACCAAGGCCGACATCCGCGAGGAGCTCGACCGCATCGCCTCCCACATCGCGCAGGCGCGCGAGCTGATCGCCAAGGGCGGCCCGATCGGGCGCAAGCTGGATTTCCTTGCGCAGGAGTTTCACCGCGAGGTCAACACCTGCTGCTCGAAGTCGAACGACATCGAGTTGACCAACACGGGCCTCGCCATGAAGAACGTGGTCGAGCAGTTCCGCGAGCAGGTGCAGAATCTGGAGTGATCCATGACGACGGGCGGTCACGGAACTGACGGTGTCGAGCGGCGCGGATTGATGTTCGTGCTGTCCTCGCCATCAGGCGCGGGCAAGACGACGCTGTCGCGCATGCTGATCGACCGCATGCCGGGCTTGAAAATGTCGGTGTCTGCGACCACGCGCGCGATGCGGCCGGGCGAGGTCAACGGCAAGGACTATACGTTTGTCGACAAGGCGACGTTCGATGCCATGGTGAAGGCCGACGAATTGCTGGAATGGGCGACGGTGTTCGACAACAGCTACGGCACGCCGCGCGGTCCCGTGGATGCGGCGTTGTCGGCCGGCCAGGATGTGCTGTTCGACATCGACTGGCAGGGCACCCAGCAATTGAAGCAGAAGGCGCGCGCCGACGTCGTCAGCGTCTTCATCCTGCCGCCCTCTGCGGCCGACCTCGAGAAGCGCCTGCACTCGCGCGCGCAGGATTCCGACGAGGTGATCCGCAAGCGGATGAGCCGCGCCAGCGACGAGATGAGCCACTGGGCCGAGTACGACTACATCGTGATCAACCACGCGGTCGACGAAGCCTTCGCCGAGGTGCAGTCGATCCTGAAGGCCGAGCGCCTCAAGCGCGAGCGGCGGATTGGCCTCGTAGGCTTCGTGCGAAGTTTGCAAGGTCAGCTTCAAGGTTAGGCCGCGACAGGCGCGGCCCTTCCTTCGCCAGCTGCTCCAGCATAGTCGTGATCGCGTCGACATCGACGGCATCGGTATCCCGACCTGCCGGCGCGTCATCGCGATCCGCCTCAATTTCGTTGGCGGCAAGCTTGGGTGCAGCAGCCCGATCGAACAACTTGGTCTCGACCTTGTCGCTTCTGGACTCGACCGGTTTTGCGGCCGGAGCGACGGCACGTTGCCTGCGCGCGTCGATCAGCTCGATCTCGCGGCCGATCGCGGCGAGTTTCGTCACTTGTCTTGTCGGTTGCGGACGTGCCGCATCGAAGTCGATCGGGCGGGGCGGCTGGGCGGCGGCCGGCGGTGAATCGCGCCAGGGCGCGTGGCTTCCGTCATGGTCCTGCGGCGCCCAATCGTCCCAATGCCCGCGGCGGTCGGCGGCCCTGGCGCGGACGCGTCCGCCGGCGAAGCGGTAGATGACGCTGGCGAGGATGCCGGCGAGCGCCAGCGCACCGCCGATCACAAGCATCAGCATCTGCAGCGAACCGCCGGACTTGTCAGTCGTGCCATCGGCCGCGGGCGGGAGCGGAGCAGGGGATTTTGACAGCTTCGCGTTTGGCTGCGCGGCTGCTGCAACCGTGGTTTCCGCCGGCTGATGCGCTGGCGCGGTGGACGCTGTGGAGGCCTCGGGCCAGCGTGCGGTCACGGCCGGCTGCTGCGCGTTGTTTTCGGCGACGCTGCTCGGCGGCTGCGGCGCGACCGGGGGTGCATTCGCTGCGGCCGGCGCGGGCGCGGCCATGTTCGGCGTGCTCGCTGCGGCACTCGTCTGCGGCGCGATATATTCGGCGCGCGCGTTCTGCACGGCCTGCGGCGGCGCTGTATCCGGCTCGGATGCGTCGGTTGCCTGCGCGGTCTGTGCGGCTTTGCCGCCGGCGGCGCGCAGATACCAGCATTTGCGCTTCGTCGTGCGATCGAGGCGGTAGTACCAGTGCTGGCCCTGCGGCGCGGCATCCTTCGGCGAAGCCAGGCAGTCGGGCGCGGCGGCGGCCGTGCTCGATGGTGTCGGCGCGTTCTGCGATACCGCGGCCAACGGCGCGCCCGCAAGGATGCTGGCGACGAGGGTCGAAATGAACTTTGCGGCGCGGTTGCCCATCCTGGTCTCCCGGTTACGCATGACGCAACTCTCAACGAGCCCCTTCTCGTCAAAGACTTGGGTGGCAATGAGCCGCAAATCCGGAGAGGATGTGGCTTGAATCGGGCCTGCGCGACGTTCGTTCCGCCCCCGGATGAGACTCTCCGAACTTCACGATCAGAGTTCCACGCCACGGCCTGAGCCGGTTGACACGATCATAAGTCAGTACTAATCATTAGTAATAACTTATTACAGGTCGAACACGCGTGGCATGGGTCGGTGAGTGTCTATGACTAAGGACAGCGCACAACTGGCCGCACTCGGCGATCCCACCCGCAGGCGGATCTTCGAGCTTGTCGGTGCACGGCCACGCACGGTCGCTGAGATCACGCGACAGCTGCCCGTGTCCCAGTCGGCCGTCTCACAGCATCTCAAGGTGCTGCGCGAATCTCGCTTGGTTCGTGCAGAGTCGAAGGGCGCCAGCAACGTCTATTACGTCGATCCGGCGGGGCTCGGCCAGATGCGGGCGTGGCTCGACAGGTTCTGGAGCGACACGCTGGCCGCTTACAAACTAGCCGTCGAAAAACCACCGGAGGGATCCAAATGAACACACGTGTTTCGGTCGCGCCCGTAAAACATTCGATCGTCGTCGAGGCGCCGATCGAGCGTGCGTTCAAGGTCTTCACCGAAGACTTCGGCAGCTTCAAGCCTCGCGAGCACAATCTGCTCGCCGTTCCCATCGCAGAGACCGTATTCGAGCCTCGGGTTGGCGGAAGCGTCTATGATCGGGGGACCGACGGCAGCGAATGCCGCTGGGCGCGCGTGTTGGCGTTCGAACCGCCCAATCGAGTCCTCCTGAGCTGGGACATCAGCCCGCGCTGGCAAATCGAGGCCGATCCCGCCAAGACGAGTGAATGGGAGGTCCGGTTCATTGCGGAGACACCAAGCCGGACCCGCTTGGAGCTGGAGCACCGTCACCTCGACCGGCATGGCGAGGGCTGGGAGGGCGTCCGCAGCGGCGTTGACAGCGATCAGGGTTGGCCGCTCTATCTGCGGCAGTTTGCCGAACTGATTGCCGCCAAGCGTTGACGCGCTTCCTTCCGACGCCGGGTCATGATGAGGAGAGGCCCTGTCGGGATTTGCTCCGATCGGGCCCCGAAACTTCTCGTCTCCGCAGCCGTTGTTTTGCGGCTGAGGAGACGTCATGCCGGTCAAGGATCAGATCAAGAACTTCGCCAAGAAGCTGGTGGAGGAGCAGCCCGATGCAGCGACGCTGCGGGGGCTGGTACGGGCCCGCAAGCCCACGGCCATGCACTTTCGCGACGACGGCATCGTGCCGAACCATCCGCGCTTCCCGGCGCTGCTCTATCGCGGCGCGGTGAAGCTGAACGGTCGGCGCTTTCCGCCCGAGGTCGTCATCGACACGCTGTTCGACACCAATGGCTGGGGCCGGTCGTGGCGCGACACCGTGTACGACTTCGTCCACTATCATTCGCAGATCCATGAAGTGATGGGCGTGGCGCGCGGCACGGCGAGGATCGAGTGCGGCGGGATCAAGGGCCGCATCCTGAAACTGAAAGCCGGGGACGTGCTGGTCCTGCCCGCGGGCACCGGCCACCGGCTGATCGAATCCAGCCGGGACTTTATGGTCGTCGGCGCCTACCCGCAGGACGGCACCTATGACGAGTGCACCGACACGCGCCAGCGTCCCGACGCGGTCAAGCGCATCGCCAAGGTCCGCAAGCCGAAGATGGATCCCGTGCTGGGGAGCGGCGGACCGCTGCTCGCCGCGTGGCGGTCAGCTCAGCTCAGATAATCCGGCCGGAAATCCGCAAGTCTGCGCAGCTCGTCGGGCTGGAGCAGTTCGATCTCGCTGCCGTCCCAGGCGATCAACCGGCGATGCCTCAGCTCCTGGATGGTGCGGTTGACGTGGACGATCGACAGTCCGCAGGCGTCCGCGACGTGACGCTGCGTCATCGGCATCTGGAAGCAGTTGCGCTTGACGAGGCCGACGATCTCCAGCCTTGCCGCGAGCTCGCAGATGAGGTGCGCGACCTTGGGCAGCGCCGTCTGTGCACCGAGGCGGGCGATCCATTGCCGCGAGATGGCCGCGTCGATCAGCGTCTCGCGCCAGAAGACGCGGGTCAGGTGGATCGAGCTGTCGAGCAGTTGGCGGAGCTGGCTGTGGGCGACGGTGCCGACGATGGTCGGGCCGAGCCCCACGAGATCCGCGTCCATTGGCGAGAGCAGCAGCGTGTGCAGGCACGGCATGTCGCCGGGAACATGGAAGGCGAGGGTCTGGCTGCGATCGCCGACGATGCGCGACTGGTAGAGGAAGCCGCTGACGACGAAGACGCAGCGGGTCGCGGCCTCGCCCTGGCGCAGCACGATCTCGCCATCGGCGACCTGGCGCAGCGTGGACGGCAAGCCCGCGATCTGCCGGCGCTCGTCCTCGGACAGGCCTTCGATCGCTTGGAGACGCGCGATGAACTTCGAATGCGGCATGAGCCTCGCGTGCCGCTTCAGCCGTCCCGCGGCACCGGCGCTTCGGCCAAGCGACGCGACAGCTTTGCAAGCGTCCAGTCGGACACTGGTGCGGATCGGAACTCGCGGATGGCGCGGGCGAGCTCCTGATCCGACATCGGCCGGACCGGCTCCCTCAGCGTTCCCTTCAGCAAGGCGTCGCTGATGCTGTCCAGATGCTCGCCGGCATCGGATGCGAACAGGCGCCGGATGCGCTCCAGGAGAGTGGTGCTTTTCATGCTAAGGCCGGCTGGTCCGAATGGGGGGATGGGGTGGCTGCGATCGATGCGTCGCAAGCCGGTTAGCAACCTGTGCTTCCGATCTGCGTTCTAGTCCGCTGAACGCAAGCCGGACGTATCATTTGATAGAACCGGCGTGATTTTTGGCGGCTCCATGGAAAAAGCTCACGACGTGCTGATACGGAACCTCGGCGAGCACACCGGGCTCGCAGAGGAGGATATGGGCGAGATTCGCGCGTTGACCTTCATGCTGCGCGATTTCGCACCCAATGAGGATTTCATCCGTCAAGGCGACGAGCCCGAGCATTCCGCTTTGGTCGTCTCCGGCATGGTTGCCCGCTATCACCTGCTCGGCAGCGGGCGGCGGCAATATCTGGCGTTCCATCTCACCGGCGATCTTCCGGACGCGCAGGGGCTGTTCATCGACCAGATGGATCACGGGCTCAGTGCGCTCGGGCCGGCGTCGGTTGCGTTCATCCCGCACCGCGAATTGTTCATCGCGTTCCGGCGGCGGCCGACCTTCGGGCTCGCCGTCTGGCGCGAGACGCTGCGCGATGCCGCGATCTTTCGCGAGGCCATCACCAACAACAGTGCCCGGCCGATGCAGACCCGCATGGCGCACCTGTTTTGCGAGCTGTTCTACCGCGCCCGCGCGGCGCAGCTGGTGCGCGGCAATCGTTGCCGCATGCCGATCAGTCTCACGCAACTCGGCGAGACGCTCGGCATGGCGATTGCGACGGTGAATAGGACGCTCGCCGATCTCAGGCGCAGCGGCGCGATGGATCTTCGTGATGGCGAGCTGGTCGTGCTGAAATGGCGCGAGCTGCAGCGGCTCGGCGATTTCAGTCCGACCTATCTGCATCTGAAGCGGCAGTCGCCGCCGCATGCGTGAGGCGGAGGCATCAACCCTCCGCGGTTGCCGCTCCACCGCGCACCTCGTGGAAATGCTTCTTCACCCAATCGTTGCAGCAGCAGGCTCTCGCTTCGAGCGCTGCTGCGTCGAGGATCAGGATGGCGCCGCGGCGGGTCGCGAGGATGCGCCGCGCCTTGAACATCTGGATGACGCGGCTGGCATAGCTGCGGGAGACGCCCAGCATGCCGGCGAGCTGCTCGTGGGTGAGAGGAATCTCGGCTCCGCCGATATGTTCCTGCGCGGACATGATCCACTTGGCGGCCCGCTGCTCGATCGAATGCGCAGCGTTGCAAGCCGCAGTCTGCAAGAGCTGCGCGAACTGGCAGTCGGCATAGCGCGCGAAGGCCTCCTGGAGCGTCGCCGATCTCTGCTGCGCCTGCTCGAGCGCGCGCAACGGCAGCCGCACCAGGGTGCCGCCAAACTTCACGACCATGCGCGAATAGGCGAGCGAACGGCTGGGGCCGGCGGCGATGCCGACCGCGCCCTCGCGCCCCACCAGCAGGCTTTCGACCTCGCGATCGTCCTCGACCGGCACGGCGAACGACACCAGCGCGGGACCGCATGGAAAATGGACCGCGGCGACGTCGTCGCCGGCATGATGCAGGACGTGGCTCGCCTCGACTTCGATCGGCTGGAGGTGAGGCGCGAGCAGTTCGAAATCCTGATGATTGAGCTGCCGGAGCAGATCGTTCTGGGGCTGACCGGTCACATTGTGTTCTCTTGGGCGGGCCGGGAATCGGCGCCAGCGGCAAACCTACGTTTCCGCGGCGGAACCGACGGTTCCAAAGTGCACACAACGGGCGTTTGAACGTTTGAAAACTAGAGCACGGCGTCGCGGCTTCAGCGGGCTGGACAGCAGCGAGGATCGTCAGCCGCAGCGGGCTTCGCGATCCCCCGTCAGTCGGCCCTGTGACGCAGCGGCACGGTAAGCATCGATCGCCCGGTTGGCGAGCATCAATTGCCGACGCTCACCGGTTCGAAGCTGGGCCTCGATGGCGTCGAGCAGGAAGTTCGCGCTCGCGTCCGGCGGCCCGAGCTCGCCGCTCTTTTCCAGGCAGCTCCAGGCGATGAAGAATGCGCTTTCGACGGTGCAACGGATCGACATGCGCAGCCAACGCGGCGCGGCCGCAGGCGTTCCGTGCGGCGGGCGAGACTTGCATCGGACCCGCCGCGCCGCGGTCAGTTCTTCAGGACGATGCGGCCGACGACCTTGCCGGCACGCAATTCGTCGATCCACTTCTGCACGTCGCCCATCGGCTCCTCGCGCATCGGCGTCGGCTTGATCTTGCCGGCGCGGGCGAGCGCCATCAGCTCGTGAGCCTCCGCGAGCGTGCCGACCATGAAACCTTCGATGGTCATGCGCTTGTAGACCCATTGCACCATCGGCAGCGTGAACTGGCCGCCCATCAGGCCGGAGACCACGATCTTCCCGCCGCGCGCGGCAACGGCGACGGCAAAGGCCATCGACTTCTCGTTGCCGGCGAAATCGACGATCTCGTCGAAGCCGCCCTCGGTCTCTTTCAGGATGCGCTTGATCACGTCGGGCTCGGCCGGATCGTAGGCGACGGCGGCGCCGTTCTTGAGTGCGGTCTCGCGCGCGGCCGGCGAGAGGTCGGCGACCGTGATTGGCTGCTTGAACATCGCCTGCGCGAACGACAGGCCCATCATGCCGACGCCGCCGAGGCCGATCAGCAGCAGATTGCGCTGGCGCGGACGGTCGGCCAGGCGCTTGAGCGCGCCATAGGCGGTGACGCCGGAGCACATCAAGGTCGCGGCCTGGTTGACGGGGAGGGGATCGTAGTCGAGCAGATATTTGGCGTCGGGGACCAGAACGTGGGTGGCGAAGCCGCCGTCGATGGAGACGCCGAGGAAGCGCTGCTTGACGCAGAGATTCTCGTCGCCATTGGCGCAGTCGCGGCACTGGCCGCAGCCGATCCATGGAAACACCGCCTTCTTGGCGCCGACGAGGCTGGCCGGAACATCGGGGCCGACCTCGTCGACGACGCCCGCGATCTCGTGGCCGAGCGTGAAGGGCAGCGTCATGCCGCGCGTGGTGTCGAGCTTCTTGCCGCCGCCGAGATCGGCATAGCCGTCCTGGATGTGGAGATCGGAGTGGCAGAGACCGCAGCGCTCGATGCGGACCAGGACCTCACGGCCTTGCGGCTTGGGCGTCTCGACGATGGTCTCGCACAGCGGCGCATCGAACTTGACCAGGGACTGCCGACGCATCAACCCCATTTTCTTTCCTCCGGAATTCTTGGTTACTCGGTTTCGCTGCGTATATCCGCCAATTCACGCGCCATGGCAACAAAGCCGGAGATGGGAATGGTCTCGGCGCGCCGCGTCGCGTCGACGCCGGCGGCTCGTGCAAGCCGTGCCGGATCGACACCGAGCGATTTGAGGCTTTGCCGCAGCATTTTCCGGCGCTGGCCGAACGCGGCGGCGGCGACCTGCTCGAGCAGCCTGCGATCGCAGGCAAGCGGCTCTGCGCGCGGCTTGAGCCGCACGACGGAGGAGGTCACCTTCGGCGGCGGCACGAAGGCGGACGGCGCAATGTCAAACAGGATCTTGGTCTCGCAGCGCCAATTGGCGAGCACGCCGAGCCGGCCATAGGCCTCCTCGTCCTCGCGCGCGACGATGCGCTCGCCGACTTCGCGCTGGAACATCAGCACCATCATCTCGTACCAGGGCGGCCAGGGCTCGGTAACGAGCCAGTTGATGAGAAGCTGGGTCGCGATGTTGTAGGGCAGGTTGGCGACGATCTTGGCGCGTTCGCCCGAGAGCAGCGGGCGTGGATCGAAGGTCATGGCATCGCCATGCACGATCTCGAGTCTGCCCGGGTAGCGCGCGGAAATATCCTGCAAGGCGGGGATCGCGCGCTCGTCGTGCTCGATGGCGATGACGCGGCGGGCGCCGAGCGCGAGCAGCGCCCGCGTCAACCCGCCCGGGCCGGGGCCGATCTCGACGATGGTGGAATCCTCGAGCGGCGCCGCCGCACGCGCGATGCGCGCGGTGAGATTGAGGTCCAGCAGGAAGTTCTGGCCGAGCGATTTGCGCGCCGACAGCGCGTGCTGGCGAATGACCTCACGCAGCGGCGGGAGGTCGTCGATCGCGCTCATCAGCTTTGCGAGGCGGCCATGCGGCTCGCAAGCTTGAGCGCGGCGATCAGGCTCGCCGGATTGGCCTTGCCCGTGCCGGCGATGTCGAAGGCGGTGCCGTGATCGGGCGAGGTGCGGATGAAGGGTAGTCCGAGCGTGACGTTGACGGCATCGTCGAAGGCGACGGTCTTGATCGGGATCAGCGCCTGGTCGTGATACATGCAGACCGCGCAATCATAGGTCCGTCGGGCCGCCTCGTGGAACATGGTGTCGGCGGGCAACGGCCCCCTGACTTCGATGCCGTCGTTGCGCAGCGCTTTGAGCGCCGGGACGATGACGGTCTGCTCCTCGTGGCCGAGCGAGCCGTCCTCGCCGGCATGGGGATTGAGACCGGAGACCGCGATGCGCGGCCTTGCGATGCCGAAGCGGGACTTCAGCTCGGTGGCGACGATGCGGACGGTCGAGACGATCAGCTCGCTGGTGAGCTCGCCCAGCGCATCGCGCAGCGAGACGTGGATGGTCACGGGCACGACGGCGAGCTGGGGCGACCACAGCATCATCACCGGCTGCGGCACGCGGCCGTTCTCCGCGGCGAGCTCGGCGAGGAATTCGGTATGGCCGGGATGACGGAAGCCGGCGCGGTAGAGCACGCTCTTGGCGATCGGGTTGGTGACGACGGCGCCGGCACGGCCCGCGCGCACGTCGAGGACCGCCTGCCGGATCGAGGCGAGCGCGGCCGGCGCGCTGGATGAATCGGGCTTGCCGGGCTCGGCGGTGGCGCGCTCGCCGGTCGCGACCACGGGCAGGGCATCCGTGAACGCGGAACCCGCTTCACTGGGGCTCACCGCGGCGATCCTGATATCGGCGCCGAGCGCCTTGGCGCGGCGCGCGATCAGGGCCTCGTCGCCGAGCAGATAGAAGGCGGGCAGGTTCAGCTCGCCCCGCCTGAGCCAGGCCGCGATCGTGATGTCGGGGCCGATGCCGGCGGGCTCTCCCAGGGTAAGGGCAAGGGGCTTGGCTGCAAGCGGCTTAGTTGCAAGAGGCTTGGCTGCGGACTCGGTGGAGGGCTCTGAGAAGGGCTTGGCCATCAGCGGTTGCGATATTCGATCATCGCCGCCTTGCGGAGCTCGTCGAGATAGGCCTTCTGCGTCTTCTCGTACTTCTCCTGATACATCTTCTCGCGGACCTCGCGCTTCTTCGGCGTGTCGATCATGGTCGGCTTGCGCGAGCACAGCACCACCATCTCGATGCCGTTCTTGGTCATCTCGGGCGCGGTCAGGCGGCCGATCGGGGTGTCGTCGAGCACCTTGCGCAGCGGCTCCGGCAGCTCCGCGGTGGTCTTGGTGACGGTGTCGCGGATGGTCGCGTTCGGGGTCGAGCGGAACAGCGAATTGGCCTCCTCGCAGCTCCCGACGCGGGCGCGATAGGACTCCGCTTCTTTCTTCCGGGTTTCCAGGAACGCCGCCGACGAGCCGCGCGGCACGATCAGCACGATCGGCTGCATCTTGTACTCGGTGCCCTCGACCTGGAGCTTTTCGCCGGTCTGCGCCTGCACGGCCTGCGCGACGTCGCGCTCGCCGACCAGCAGCTTCTCCTTGAAGCGGCCGCGCACGAGGCTGCCCCAGACCATCTCGGCCCTCATGCGGCTCTTCAGCGTCTCCGGGCGGACTCCCTTGGATTCGAGCGACTTGGTGAGCTGATCCGGCGTGATGCGCATGCGCTGCGCCATGCCGTCATAGGACTGGTTGATGTCGGAGACGCTGGGATCGACGCCGTATTTCTTGCCTTCCTTAATCTTGACCTTGTCGTCGATCAGCACGTTGATGACCTCCTGCCGGCTGGGGGTCTTCTGTGTCGACAGCTGGTCGAGCTTGATGCGCTGCTCGATGTCGAAATCGGTGATGGGATCGCCGTTGACCATCACGGCGATGTTCTGCGCGCGCGACGGCGAGGGCAGGGCGGCCAAGATCAGCCCGGCACCGATGGCGAGAAGGAGGCGGAAGACAGGCAATGGCGTCGTCATGATGTCGCTCGCATGTCGGCCGCGTTGAGATAGGGCAAACGCGGCCGGCACTTCAAACTATTTACTGGAGGCCGGTGGAACCGCTGGTCGTCGATGAGTTCGCCAGCGTGCGCAGGCCGATTTGGAACATGAACGCGTGGCTCAGCGTGGGCGGTGCGGTGCCCGCCGAATAGCTATACGAAGTTACGTAATTCGCCGCCAGCACGAAGCAATCGTCGACATAGCCGGCACCGAGCACATATTGGTTGATCTTGTTGGTCTCGAGGTCCCAGCGCGCCGAGCCCGACACCACCCAGTTGGTCGCGACCTTCAGCGAGCCCGTCGTCAGGATGCCTTCGCGGCGGGTCAGATAGCCCAGCTCCGGCTGCTCTGCGTAATTGCCGTACAACACGCTGACCGACCAGCGATTGAAGTTGGCGCGGCCTTCCGCCTCGAAGCGCTGCACGTTCCAGGTCTGCTCGTCCATGCGGGAGCGGACGCTGAACGTGTAGGTGCTGTTCGGCGAGTAGTTGGCGCTCGCAACGTAATCCGACCGCGGCTTGTCGAGGCCGGAGTTGAGGCCGGTATTGATGGCATCCTGCACCGTGAAGGAGTTCAGGCCGAACAGGTGGTAGGACTGGCCGAACAGCACCTTGACGGCGCCGCCCCTGTCGAACTGCGTGGTGGACTGCACGCCGACATTGGCGCGGCCGCCGCCCTCGACGCGGTCGTAGCCGGAGAACTTGTCGACGCTGAACAGGTTCGAGGCGTCGAACACCAGGCTCTGGGCGTCCTCGTTCGGCAGCCTGCCGGCATAGGTCTCGTTCGGCCGGATGATGATCTGCGCGATCGGCTCGAGGGTGGTCGAGCCCCAGGGCTGAACGTTGATGAACGGATAGCGGTACTCCAGGCCCACGGTCGGCATCAGGCGGAACGCCTCGGTGTCGCCGACGGGCAGGTAGTTCGACACGCCGGGCTGGTTGGAGACCGAGGACCTGATCGCGTCGGCACGCAGGCTCGCGAACGGCGTCCAGATCTGGCCGAACGGGTCGGTGAAGGACTTGCGCCACTGCGCTTCCGCGGTGAGGCGGGTGTAGGTGCCGGGGAAGCCGCGCAGCAGGCACTGCGAGGGCATCCGCGCCAGCGGATCGGCCGATGCCGTGGTGCACAGGCTGTTGGTGTTGGCGAGCGTCGTGATCGGGTCGAACACCGCCTCGTCGCGCGACAGGTTCACGAAATTGGTCTTGTAGCTGAACTCGCCGCCGAAGACGGGATAGTTGAGCACGTTGGAATAGTCGATCACCGGGTAGACGATCGGCACCTGGCTCTGATTGCCCGAATAGCTCAGCCAGTACATCGTGCGCGCATCGAAGAAGCTGCGGTTGCCGACGCCGGTCAGATAGAGCTGCGACAGCGCTTCCGTCGGCAGCAACAGGAACGAGCCGAGCGGATCGCGGTACTGGTAGAGCCGGTAGTCCGAAAAGAAATAGTAGTCGGACATCAGCACGCCGTCCCAGCCCCAGACCCATTTGTCGTTGAGGGCGAACTGACCCTTGGTGTCGATGGCGCCGCGGAACTCGCGGTCGCCGGGCAGTCCGGCGAATGCTCCGGGGTCGAGCTGGTAGATGCCGTAGGCGCGGATCTGGTAGGCGCCGTCGATCAGGCGCTGGCGGAATTCGCCCTGCAGCAGCGCGCCTTGCCGCGACAAGAAGCGCGGGGTGATGGTTGCGTCCATGTCGGGCGCGATCGCCCAGTAATAGGGAACCTCGACGCCATAGCCCGTTCTGTCCGTGCCCGAAATATAGCCCGGCATCAGGAAGCCGGATTTACGCTTCACGGTCGGGTCGGGCGTCGAGAAATAGGGCATGTAGGCGAGCGGCACGCCGAAGAACTCGATCTGTGCCGTCTCGAAGTACAGCATCTTCTCCTGCTGGTCGTGGATGATGCGGGCACCCTTGACCTGCCACAGCGGCGGCTTCTTCGGATCGTCCTTACACGGCGCGCAGGCCGTGTAGACGCCGTTCTCGAACACCGTGTAATTGCCGCTGGAGCGGTCGGCGCGGCTCGCGGCCATGCGCGTCTGGTCCGCCGTGTCCACGCGCAGCGAATCGACGAAACCGTCGCGGTAATCGTCGGAGAGATCCAGGATCTCGGCATAGGTGATCTTGCCGTCGGCATCCGTCATGCGGATGTTGCCCTCGGCACGCAGCCGCTTGGTCTTCTGGTCGTAGATGACCCGGTCGGCCTCGACGCTGGTGCCGTTGTAGAACAGCTGCACGTTACCGACCGCGGAGACGCGCGAGTTGTTGTAGTCGTAGTCCACCTCGGTGGCCTGAACCAGCATCTGGTTGTCGTTGGGGGCCTTTGGCGGCTTCGCACGCGGCGGCAGCGGATTGTAGGTGAAGCTCTGGGCCTTCGCCGGCGCCACGGCGGCAGCGTCGATCAAGCCGCCGAGCGAGGCAGCCGCGACGACGGAAATCAGGAGCCTGCGGACGGACAAGCCGTTCCCGTTCGCGTGCACCCATGTGCGCCGCGTCAAACGAGACACGAGCCCTCGGCGGACGGCAGTCACTATCCGTCCTCCTGATAGAGCAAGGCCAAAAAGCCGGTGAGGCCGCCCACCACAACGGGCAACCACGCCGCAGCGATCGGATGCATCAACTCAGCCTTGCTCAAGTCCTCAGTTACTTTCGACAGAACGTAGAGCAGAAAGCCTGCGCCCACGCCACTCAAAACCATCTTCTGCACGCCGCCCATCCGGAAGAAGCGCAACGACACGGAGGCCGCGAGCATCACCATGGCTGCGAGCAAAAACGGCTGTGCCAGAAGCTTCTGATACTGGAGTCGGTATCCCGCTGTCGCGAAGCCCGAGCTTTCGGAGGAGCGGATGTAGCTCGGTAGTTGCCAAAAGGACACAGTCTCGGGGGTGGAAAAGCTGTTGCGGACCTGCGCCTCGGTCAGCGTGGTCGGAATCTCCAGGGTGGCCTGGTCGATCGGCGGCCCGTCCAGCGAGAAGCGGCGGACGCCCTTGAACAGCCAGCGGCCGGCATCCAGCGTCGCCTCGCGTGCCTCGACCCGCTCCTTGAAGTGCAGGTCCTGGTCGAACCGGAACAGCGTCAGCCCGGTGAGTCGGATGCCCTGCTGCTCGCTGCGCGCCGCATTGATGATGGTTTGCCC
This sequence comes from Bradyrhizobium sp. NBAIM18, assembly GCF_020193825.1. Classification (NCBI taxonomy): domain Bacteria; kingdom Pseudomonadati; phylum Pseudomonadota; class Alphaproteobacteria; order Hyphomicrobiales; family Nitrobacteraceae; genus Bradyrhizobium; species Bradyrhizobium sp. NBAIM18. Next base: position 281,955 of record NZ_JADYVO010000002.1, on the reverse strand, counting down.
GTCGCTGGTCATCTGGTTGAGCCAGAAGCCCGAGGCGTCCTGGATGCCGCCGCCGGGTGCCGAGCCGAACAGCTCGGCTTCCATGCGCTTGGACAGCTCGCGCAAATTGGCCGACATCGGATTGTAGGCGACGGTGGCGATCACCCCGATCAGAAGCGCGCTGCCGAGCGCGGGCGAGATGAACTGCCAGGCGGAGATGCCCGCGGCGCGCGCCACCACGAGCTCGAGCCGGCGGGAGAGGGCGAGATAGCAGGTCATCGCGCCGATCAGCATGCAGAACGGCGTCAGCTTCTCCAGGAGCTGCGGCACCCGGAACAGCGAGGTCTCGGCGACCATGATCGCGGAGGCCGATGCAAGCCCGGAGGTCTTGCGCACCATCTCGATGTAGTCGACCAGCACCAGCAGCAGGAAAATGCCGCCGAAGACGCCGAGCGCCGCGACCACGAAGCGGCCGGCGAAATAGCGCCCGAGTGTGTTGGTGAGCATGCTCATGCAGTGGCCGGACGTCCGAACAGCCGCGCGATCCGTGCGTTCGACCGGTTGATGGCCTCCATCAGGCCGGGTGGCGGCTCGACCACGACACCGCGGATGATCATCCACAGCCCGGCGCCGATGGCGCCGAAAACCATCGCATATTGCGCCAGCACCGGGCCCGGCGACTTCACCGCCATCACCGAGCAGGCGAAACCGGCCATGCGCAGGCCGAACACCGCCACGATCGAGGAGGCGATGGAGAAGTTGCGGCTCTGGCGGGTGGTGCGCGGCGCTCCGAGGAAGGCAAAGGTCAGCACCGCAAAGGCAAACGGATAGATCGGCGCAAGCAGGCTGTCATGCAAGGCCGCGCGGAACTGCCCTGGAATCTGCTTGTAGACGGGATCGTTGTCGGATGGCGAGAACAGCTCCCAGAGATAGCGCTCGCGGATACCGAGGGTGACGTCGCGGCCCTTGGCGAATTTCGACATGTCGAAGCCGTAGCGGCCGAAGGCCACGAGGGCCGGATCGCGCTTGCCCGCCTCGAAGCGCTGGAGATTGCCGGTTTCCAGCACCAGGAACGAGCCGGTCTCGTTCTTCACGACCTCGCCGTGCTCGGCGACGATCGAGACGCGCTCGTTCGGATCGCGGCGGTCGTCGATGAAGATGCCGGCGAGGATGCCGCCCGGTTGGCGTTCGCGAATCCGGATCGTGAGGTTCTCGTCGAGCCGGGCGAAGCGGCCGGGCTGCAGGATGTTGGTGAGCACGTCCGCGGTGATCTCGGCATCCCACTGCTTGATGCGCCGCATCCCGTCTGGGGCGAGATAGGCCGCGACGAAGGCGACCAGCAGCGCCACCACGCAGGTGGCATAGAAGAACGGAACGAACAGCCGGATCGGCGAGAAGCCGGCGGCATTCATCACGATGATCTCGGAATCGGTCGCGAGCTTGTTCAGTGTGTGCGAGATCGCGATCATCAGCGCGATCGGCGAGATGATCAGGACCAGGGCCGGGATCACGAGGCTGGTGATGCCGAGGAAGGTGAGGATGGTCTGACCCTGGCTCGTCATCAGGTCGATGCCGCGCAACGCCTGCGTAATCCAGATCACGCCGGTGAGGCTGACCAGGACCAGCGCAAACGACGCCAGCGTCGTGCGGAAGATATACCTATCGATCGACCCCATGCGCTACCGCACGAATTCCCACCAAGCCCCAATTCCGATCGGAATTCCGGCTGCCCAACCAATCCCCGATCAGGGGATCCCCAAGGTCGGCCAACAGCTCTTCCGCCAGTTCATTCTCTCACTACCATCCCTTTGATCCGTCAACAAAATGGCTGCCCCGTGGCACCCTCATCATATGGTTAATATTTCGCTGTTGTGGCGTCGGGGCCACGGCGGAGCTTGGCATCTGCCGGGCGGGTGGCCCATAGTGCCGAAAGTCCAGTGAATCGCCGTTCAGCTCCGGCCCGTGGCCGAGACCTGCCTGATCGCGATAAGCCCCTGTTTTGGAGGAGTTATCCATGTCCGATGCCATCAAGGTCGGCTTCGTCCCGTTGTCATCAGCCGCCCGTGGCATCCTAGTCGTGTTCTGCGACGATGGCCTGAAGCTCGGTCCGGCGACGGCCAAGGCCCTCGGCGGCGCTGCCGAGATCGTGAAGCGCGCGGCGGCTGCGGCCGCCTTCAAGGGCAAGAGTGGTGCTGCGCTGGACATTCTGGCGCCGGAGGGGGTGAAGGCGACCCGGCTGATCGTGATCGGCGCCGGCAAGGCGACCGGCCTCAAGGCCAACGATTTCCTCAAGTTCGGCGGGGTGGCGGCCAGCAAGCTGCCCGCCGGCACCAGCGCCATGACCATCCTGGCGGAGCTGCCGGGTGGCGCGATGACGAGCGAGCAGGCGGTTGCGATCGCTTCGGGCCTGCGCTTACGCGCTTACAAGTTCGATCGCTACAAGACCAAGAAGAAGGACGGCGAGGAGGGCGGCGCGCGCGCCGACGTCTCGCTTGCGGTCGGCGATGCCGGTGCGGCGAAGAAAGCGTTCGCCTCGGCCGGCCATGTCGTCGACGGCGTGATCATCGCACGCGACCTCGTCAACGAGCCGCCGAACGTGCTTTTCCCGGAGGAGTTCGCCCGCAGAGCGGGTCAGCTCCGCAAGCTTGGCGTCAAGGTCGAGGTGCTCGACGTCAAGGCGATGCAGAAGCTCGGCATGGGCGCGCTGCTCGGCGTCGGCCAGGGCTCGGCGCGGCCGAGCCGCACCGTGATCATGCGCTGGGACGGGGCCAAGAAGGGCGAGGCCCCGGTCGCCTTCGTCGGCAAGGGCGTCTGCTTCGACACCGGCGGCATCTCGATCAAGCCGGCCGGCAGCATGGAGGACATGAAGGGCGACATGGGGGGAGCTGCCTGCGTCGTCGGCCTGATGCATGCGCTCGCCGCGCGCAAGGCGAAGGTCAACGCGGTCGGCGCCATCGGCCTCGTCGAGAACATGCCCGACGGCAACGCGCAGCGGCCGGGCGACATCGTCACCTCGATGTCCGGCCAGACCATCGAGATCATCAACACCGACGCCGAGGGCCGCCTCGTGCTCGCCGACGTGCTTTGGTACGTCGCCAAGAAGGTGAAGCCGAAATTCATGGTGGACCTTGCGACGCTGACCGGCGCCATCATGGTGGCGCTCGGCACCGAGCATGCCGGCATGTTCTCCAACAACGACGAACTGGCCGACCGGCTGCTCACGGCCGGCATCGAGAGCGGGGAGAAGGTCTGGCGCATGCCGCTCGGCCCGGAATACGACAAGCTGATCGATTCCCAGTTCGCCGACATGAAGAACACCGGCGGCCGCCATGGCGGCTCGATCACCGCCGCGCAGTTCTTGCAGCGCTTCGTCGACGGCGTGCCCTGGGCCCATCTCGACATCGCCGGCACCGCCATGGGCGCGCCGAAGACCGACATCAACCAGAGCTGGGGCAGCGGCTACGGCGTCCGCCTGCTGGACCGTCTGGTCGCCGACCATTACGAGCGCAAATGACCCGACATGACTGAAGTGCTGTTTTACCATCTGCAAAACATGACGGTGGAGAATGTGTTGCCGCCGCTTCTCGAGAAATCGCTCGAGCGCGGCTGGCGCGTCGTGGTGCAGTCGACCTCGGAGGAGCGCGCCGATGCGCTCGACTCGCATTTGTGGACCTATCGCGACGATTCATTCCTGCCGCACGCGACATGGCGGGTGAACGATGTTGCCGACCAGCCGATCGTGCTGGCGATCGAGGGCGGCAACCCGAATGGGGCCAATGTCCGCTTCCTGGTCGACAACGCCGCGCTGCCCGAGGACGCGCAGGGCTATGAGCGCATGGTGCTGCTGTTCAATGGCGACGATCCCGACGCGCTTGCGCTCGCCCGCACGGCCTGGACGGATTGCAAGGCGCGGGGATTTGATGTCACCTATTGGCAGGCCGACGACCGCGGCCGGTGGCAGAAGCGCAATTAGCCGCAATTAATGATAATTTGCAGTTTTCGGGCGATGCTGGCTTCGGCCACCTTCATGCCGCAAAGGGATGTTGGGACAATCGCTTAGGGCTGGTCCTTCACGTGGGGAATTCGTTTATCGTGCGACATCAAAAGCTTCCCAGCTCGCTCTTGATTGCGTTGGCTGCCGTAGCACCGCTGGTCGCGGGCTGCGCGGGCGGGGCCGATTTGCTGTCGAAGGATGCCGAATGGTTCCAGAAGCCCGGCCGTCTCTTCATCAAGAACATCTCGATCGAATCGCCACCGCTGACCCCCGACAAGCCGGTGCGGGCTGAGGATCTCGTCAGCGCCGACGGCGCCTGTCCCGGCATGGCGCCGCCGCCCGGACCGGCCGATGCCAATGCCTCGACGACGCCCGCGCCGATCGGCGGCACGGTCGCGCTCGGCCACACCGAATGCGACGTGGTGCGCGGCATCGGGGCACCCTCGAGCGTCAACCTCTCCAACGATGCCATCGGCCGCCGCGTCGCCGTCGTCACCTGGACCACCGGCCCGCGCGCCGGCATCTACACGTTCACGGCTGGACGTCTGTCCTCGATCGAAGGTAACCCGGACCCGCAGCCGGTGCCGAGGGCGGCCAAGCCAAAGAAGAAGCAGGCGTAGGCGGATCGCCTGCGCCTTGGTGAAACGGAACAGCCTTCATCTTGAAGCCGTCACGCATATTGAGACCGAGCAGAACGATGTTCGTTGCTCCGGCGGCCAGTTCGAGAGCCTGCACGGCGTAGAACGCGGTGTCGAACTCCGCGGCCTTCGCCTTGAAGGCAAGAAACAACGCGGCGGGAATCAGAATCAGGATGCCGTTGCCGGCAATGAACGGCATGCGTCTGATCTTCGCACCGATCAGGCCGGCGCGCCGCTGCTTTGCCAGGACGAATCCCGAGCCTCCCGTCGCCGCAAGCATCGGAATGAGCAGCAGGAAGCCCCACGGTATGGCGGTCTTCACCATGGCTATGGTCTCGTGTGACGCAAACAGCTCGGTGAGAGCCGTGGAAAGCCAGAAAGTCGCAATGGTGATCAGTGCGACCGCTCCCGCGACTGGGTGGATGATCTTGGTCATGGTCTGCCGTTTTCGAAGCGAGCTACGCGACGCAGATGCCGGGCACCGCGACTTTCTGGAACAGGTGCGGGGAGGCGACCGCGGATGCAGGGTAAGCCGAGATCTTCGACCTGAACTCGGGGTGCGTGAACGCAGCCCGGAAGTCGGCATTCGTCTGCCAAACCGCGTAGTTCAGATACGTGGGGCTTTCGCCGATCGCCCGATGAAGTTGGGTGGAGATGAAGCCGGGCTGCCGCTTCATGAAGGCGGCATCGTCCTGCCAGACCTGGAGAAAGCTTTGTTCGTCGGCCTTGTCGAGCGTGAACAGATTCACCAGCACCAAAGGGCCGGTGTCGATGCCGAGCTGACGCTCGATGGGAAAGTCAGGGTCCAGTGGGCGCAAGTGTGCCATGACGAACTCCGTCGAGATGGTTTTATGATGTCAATATGGTAATATACGCAATCTAGTAATTTGACATCATGATGTCAATAACTGTCTATGGTGACGGATGCGGAAATCCCAACGGACGCCGGCCGGCGATGCCCTGACGAACCTCATGCTTGACTTGTTCCGGCTGAACAGCCTGCTCCTGACCGCAGGGGACCGTTTGGTGGCCCCGCTCGGGCTCACCAGCGCCCGCTGGCAGATTCTCGGCGCCATCGTGCAGGCCGAGCGACCGCAGCCGGTAGCCTGGCTCGCCCGCGATCTCGGCGGCAATCGCCAGAACGTGCAGCGGATCGTCAACGACCTCCATGCGGAAGGCCTCGTTGCCTTCGAGGCCAATCCGCATCACCGCCGCGCACAGCTCGTCGTCCTCACCGACAAGGGGCGGCGCGCTTTCGACGCCGCCATGGCTTTGCAGATGCCGTGGGTCAACAGCCTTTCCGAAGGGCTTGCGGTCAAGGATCTGCAAACGGTTCATCGCATCGTCGCGGCACTCCGTAACAAGCTCGAGAGCGATGCCGAGCAGCAGACGTAGCCCTTGGGCGAACGGCAAGGTCGCGCGGGCACACCGGATGCAGTGTGGTCGGCATCGGTGCACCTTCGGCCGCTGCAATGTTCCTGACGACGTTGCTTTCGTGATGGCCGCGCGCCCCGGAATGCGCTTTGATGGCGCAAACAAACAATCCGGAGGAAACTAATGCGGTTCATAGCCCTCGTATCGGCTCTGCTCGTGTCGTCTGGCGCGGCGTTCGCCCAGGACTATCCGACCCGGCCCATCACCATGCTGGTTCCATTCGCCGCGGGCGGGCCGACCGACACCATCGCGCGCCTGACCGCGGCCGGCATGGCCAAATCCCTGGGACAGCAGGTCATCGTCGAGAACGCGACCGGTGCCGGCGGCACCATCGGCACGACCCGCGCTGCGCGCGCCCAACCGGACGGCTACACGCTGCTGATCCATCACGTCGGCATCTCCACAGCGGCGACGCTCTACCGCAACCTCAGCTACGACACCAAGACGGCCTTTGCGCCGATCGGGCTCGTGACCAACGCGCCGATGACCATCATTGCGCGGCCCGATTTCCCGGCCAACACGCTCAAGGAGCTCGTCGCCTACGCCCAGCAGCAGGGCGACAAGCTGACCTACGCCAACGCCGGCCTGGGTGCGGCCTCGCATCTGTGCGGCATGCTGTTCATGACGGCGATCCAGAAGCAGCTCACCACGGTGCCCTACAAGGGCAACGGCCCGATCATGAACGACCTGCTCGGCAAGCAGATCGACCTCACCTGCGACCAGGCGACGAACACGACCGGGCCGATCACGGCCAAGCAGGTCAAGGCCTACGCGATCACCACCAGGGAGCGGCTGAAGAGCCTGCCCGATCTGCCGACCGCCGACGAGGCTGGCCTCAAGGGCTTCGAGCTCGGTGTCTGGCACGGCATCTATGCCCCCAAGGGCACGCCGCCGGCGGTCGTTCAGAAGCTGACCGCGGCGCTGCAGACCGCGCTCAAAGATCCCGCGCTGATCGCCCGATTCAACGACATCAACACCGAGCCGGTCCCGCAGGACAAGGCGACGCCGGAGGCGTTAGGCGCGACGCTGACGAGCGAGATCGACCGCTGGGCGCCGATCATCAAGGCGGCCGGGCAATACGCGGATTGAGCTGGGGCGTCCCGCTGGGCTTGCCGGCCGAGCGGGCAAAAAGCAACTGCTTCAAAGGCTAGTTCGCCGGTGCCATCATGCCGGTACTGTGCATGGGGTTGTTTTGCACGTTTGGTTGGAGTGCGGTGGAGACGTTAGCCCGCCGCCTCGTCGAACTGCGCGCTCGCCTCGAGCCATTGCTCCTCGGCGCGCGCCAGCGCGTCGGCGGCATTGGCGCGCGCCTTCGACAGCTGCGCCGCCTGCTTGGGATCGCGCGTGAAAATGTCGGGCAAGGCGAGCGCCGTGTCGATCTTGGCGATGATCTCGCTGACGCGGGCGATCTCGGCCTCGGCTTCGGCAATGCGCTTCTTCAAGCCTCCGCGATTGTCCGCTCTCGGGCGCTGCGGCTTCTCAGGCAGCGCACTGCGCTCGCGCGGGGCCTCGGCGTTGCGCGTGGACAGCACCAGGCGGCGATATTCGTCGAGGTCGCCGTCGTAATTGGTGACGGTGCGGTCGGCGACGATCCAGAGCCGATCAGCGCAGGCCTCGATGAGGTAGCGGTCGTGCGAGACCATGATCACCGCGCCGGGAAACTCATTGATCGCCTCCGCAAGCGCGCCGCGGCTGTCGATGTCGAGATGGTTGGTCGGCTCGTCCAGGATGATCATGTTGGGGCCGAAGAAGGTCGCAAGGCCCAGGAGAAGGCGCGCCTTCTCGCCGCCTGACAATTTGCCGGCCTTGGTATCGGCCGCCTTGCCGGAGAAGCCGATCGCGCCGGCGCGGGCGCGCACCTTGGCTTCGGGCGCATCGCCCATCAGCTTGCGGACGTGGTCGTAGGCGGAGGCGTCCTCGTTGAGCTCGTCGAGCTGGTGCTGCGCGAAATAGGCGATCGACAGCTTGTCCGCGCGCGTCACCTTGCCCGAGAACGGCGCGAGCCGTCCGGCGAGCAGTTTTACAAGCGTCGACTTGCCGTTGCCGTTGGCGCCCAGCAGCGCGATGCGGTCGTCGTTGTCGATGCGCAAGGTGACGCGGCCCAGCACCGGGCTCGCCGGGTCGTAGCCGACCGAGGCGTTGTCGACGGCGATGATCGGTGGCGACAAGATCTTCTCCGGTGCCGGGAAGCTGATCTCGCGCACGTCCTCGGTGACCAGCGCCGTGATCGGCTTCAGCCGCTCCAGCATCTTGACGCGCGACTGTGCCTGCCGGGCTTTCGATGCCTTGGCCTTGAAGCGATCGACGAAGGACTGCAGGCGGGCGCGTTCGGCCTCCTGGCGCTTGACCGCCTTGGCGTCGAGCAGCTCGCGCGCGGCGCGCTGCTCCTCGAACGAGGAGTAGCTGCCCTTGTAGAGCGTGAGCTTGCCGCGCTCCAGGTGCAGGATCTGGTCGACCGAGCTTTCCAGGAGGTCGCGGTCGTGGCTGATCACGATCACCGTGCGCGGATAATGCGCAAGGTGATCCTCCAGCCACAGTGTGCCTTCGAGGTCGAGATAATTGGTGGGCTCGTCGAGTAGCAGAAGGTCGGGCGCCGCGAACAGCGTTGCGGCGAGCGCGACGCGCATGCGCCAGCCGCCGGAGAACTCGGCGCAGGGGCGGAGCTGATCGGCGGCGGAGAAGCCGAGGCCGGAGAGGATCGCGGCCGCGCGGCTCGGCGCCGAGTGCGCGTCGATGTCGACGAGCCGGGTCTGGATCTCGGCGATGCGGTGCGGATCGGTCGCGTGCTCGGCCTCGGTCAGCAGCGCGTCGCGTTCGAGGTCGGCCTTGAGCACGACCGAGATCAGGCTTTCGGGACCGTTCGGCGCTTCCTGCGCCAGGCTGCCGATGCGCCAGCGCGGCGGCAGGGTCACCGAGCCGTGCTCGGCCGCAAGCTCGCCGCGGATCACCTTGAACAGCGTCGACTTGCCAGTGCCGTTGCGTCCGACCAGGCCGACGCGCGATCCGGGCGTGATCTGCACGGAACTCTGGTCGATCAAAAGGCGTCCGGCGAGGCGGATGGAGAGGTCGGTGATGGCGAGCATGCGGCCTTGTCACCGCAAGGCGCGGCGAACGCAACTCGTTTTTCCGTTAGTGCGTCTCGCGCTCGCGCCGCTGCAGCTCGTTCAGGAGCTGCTCGAGATGGGTCGGAAGGCGCGGCTCGGGCCGGAGGCTCTGCTGCAGCCGTTCGCCCACGGCATCGCAAATCGAGCGGCTGGTGCGCCGGTCGATCTGTTCGCTGTCATTGGCAAAAAGCCCAGCCATCGCAAGGTTCCGTGTTCTCGAAGTAAAGACACGGTACCAAGTCATTGCCGGCCAAATGGTTTCGCTGGATGTCGGGAAAGCCGGGCATTCTCGTAAAAATTGTATGAGCGGCGCTTTGTACGCTCAAGGCAAAGCCCCGGCGAGGGGGGCGCCGGGGCTTCTCTTGGAAGGTACCTGGGGGGCTTAGGTAGCCTTCCGAAGGTGCTGACGGATTCAGTAGCAGCGGTTGATCAGCCGCCAGCGGGGTCCCCAGGGGGTCGGGACCAGCCGGCGCACATAGCAGCCGCCATAACCGTAGGAGACGGGACCGCCAGCGTAGAAGCGCGGTCCGCCCCAGCCATGGCCGTGGTGATGGCCGTGGTGATGGTGCGCGTGCCCGTGGTGCCGGCCACCGCCATGCCCGCCGCCTTGCCAATGAGCGGAGGCCGAGGTCGGCGCCAGCGCAGCTCCCAGCGCGACCGCGGCGACAGCGGCAAGCGAAAGTTTCCTCAACATGGTTATCTCCTGAAGACTGCCAGCGCGGGGCTATCGCGCCGATGGAAAGGCCGCCGAAACGGTCTGCCTGAGGTCAGGCTTCGGTTTCGATGGGCCCAACCTTACGCCGGGGAAGCTGAACCGGATCCTGACGGCGGTTTCAGATTGGGTTCATCTGGGTGAAATTGTCGTCATCCAGCGAATCGGGAGCCATCCCCTCGCGGAAACCGCCTATGAGGCTGTTCCGCGGTCGCTTGCCGTCCGGCAAAGGCGCCGATATAAGCCCCGCAACCCCGGACCCCCGCTTTCTCCCCAAGGACAAGATCATGGCCATCGAACGCACTTTCTCGATCATCAAGCCCGACGCGACCGAGCGTAATCTGACCGGCGCAGTCAACGCCGTGATCGAGAAGGCGGGCCTGCGCATCGTCGCGCAGAAGCGCATCCGCATGACCAAGGAGCAGGCCGAGACCTTCTATGCCGTCCACAAGGCGCGCCCCTTCTTCGGCGAGCTCGTCGAATTCATGACCTCCGGCCCGGTCGTGGTTCAGGTCCTGGAAGGCGAGGGCGCGATCGCCAAGTACCGCGAGGTGATGGGCGCGACCGATCCGTCCAAGGCTGCTGAGGGCACCGTGCGCAAGCTCTACGCCAAGTCGATCGGCGAGAACTCGGTGCACGGTTCGGATGCGCCGGAGACCGCCGCGATCGAGATCGCGCAGTTCTTCTCGGGTAACGAGATCGTCGGCTGATCCAGTCGGCAGACTAGAGGCGACGGGCGAAGGGACTCATTGTGGACTGGCTCTGGCAGATCTTCGATCCCGCTACGATCGGGAGCTTCTTTACCCAGTTCCGCAACGAGATGGCCGCACCGACTTTCTGGATCGCGGTCGGCAAGATCATCTGGATCAACATCCTGCTCTCCGGCGACAACGCGCTGGTGATTGCGCTCGCGTGCCGCGGTCTGTCGCCGCGGCATCGGCTCTGGGGCATGATCTTCGGCGCCGGCGCAGCGGTGATGCTCCGGATCATCTTCACCGGCATCGTCGCCACCCTGATGGAGCTGCCGTACCTCAAGCTGGTCGGCGGCCTTGCGCTGATCGTGATCGCGGCAAAGCTCCTGGTGCCGGAGAACGAGGACGAGAACGACGTCGACGCTGCCGCGCATCTGTGGCACGCCATCCAGATCGTCGTGGTGGCCGACATCGTCATGAGTCTCGATAACGTCATTGCTGTCGCTGCCGCGGCCAATGGCAGCGTGCCGCTGCTGATCCTCGGCCTTACCATCAGCGTGCCGCTGATCGTCGCCGGCGCCGCGCTGATCATGGCACTGCTCACAAAGCTCCCGGTGCTGGTCTGGGCCGGTGCGGCGCTGCTCGGCTGGATCGCGGGCGAGGTGATGGCGACCGATCCCGGGGTCACGCCGCGGCTGCACGCGCTGTTCGAGGGGCCGTTCGGCGCCTCGCTCGACGCCATGCTCGGGGTCTTGCGCATCCCGCCGCAATTCGGCCATGGCGGGGCCGGCGGCGAGTATTTCTGTGCTGTGATCGGAGTCGTCGTCGTGCTGGTGGTCGGCACCATCTGGCGCCGGCGCAGTCTCACCGCGGCCGCCCTCGAATCCTCCGAACGGCACGCCAAGGCCTCCGCGGAGTGACGTTGAAGCGCTGATCGGTGCGGCCGCCCCTCCAGCGATGAGAGGCGTCCACATCACTGGGGCGCTTCCCGCGTTGGCTGGACGCGAGCGATCACCGGCCACGGGTTCGGCCGAATCCTCCCATCATTGCATTCGTATGACCGGCGCGCATCTTCGCGAGAGCTCGCGTCGCGCGCGCGTGCGCGCGGGCGTTGCGTGGAGAGTGGTCGTTCGCAACCCTCACGCGATTTAGACCTTGTCTTATTATAAACTACTAAGATTCAAGGGTGCTTTCGTTGACTCGACGAGGGTTCCCACGGCACCTCGCCCCGACGTTCATGTTCATGAAATCGGAAGGTGCGATGTCGTCGAAAGTGTTTTGTCGTCCCGTTGCCGTTCTTGCCGCTCGCATCAAGACGCTGCTGACGTGCGCCAGCCCGAGAGCCTTCACGGTTTCCCTGGTCTCCATTGCCTTGTGCAGCGACGGCGTCCTGCACGCTAGCAGCGCGCAGAGCGCTGCGCCCCAGGCCGCGGGAAGCACGTTGCCGGCGGTGACCGTCACCGCAGACGCTCCGAAGCCGCGCCCGCGTCCACGAGCCAATCCAGTCAGGAGGGCGGGCCGCGGCGCGCCTGCGAACGAGCGGGCCAAATTGCAGGCGGAAGCGACCCCGACGGCTGCGGGGCCCGGTGCACTGCCGCGGACCTACGCAGGCGGGCAGGTGGCACGTGGAGGCCAGGTCGGCTTGCTCGGCAACAAGGATTTCATGGATACGCCGTTCAACATCACGAGCTTCACGGCGAAGAAGATCGAAGATCAACAGGCGGTCACCGTCGCCGATGTCGTCACGAACGATCCCTCAGTCCGCTTGGGGAGCCAACCCGGCGGCATTTTCGATTCTTTCTTCATCCGCGGTTTTCCGATCGGGGAGGGCAATGTCGGAGAAATCGCCTTCAACGGCGTCTATGGCGTTGCACCGAACTACCGCGTGTTCACCGATTACGTCGAACGCATCGAGATCATCAAGGGCCCGACCGCGCTGCTCTACGGCATGGCGCCGAACAGCAGTGTCGGCGGCACCATCAACATCGTGCCGAAGCGTGCCGGGGACATCGATCTCACGCGCGTCACGACCGACTACGCGTCGAACACCCAGCTCGGCACACATCTCGACGTGAGCCGGCGGTTCGGTGAAAATCGCGAATTCGGTATTCGCGTCAATGGCAGCTATCACAACGGCGATACGCCGTTGGACAACCAGACGCGGGAGGCGCATGTCGGCTCTGCAGCCTTCGACTATCGCGGCGAGAAGTTCAGGGTCTCGCTCGATTTCATCGAGCAGGAGGAAAAGTTCGACGCGCCGACGAGACCGTTCCTGGTCGCAACCGGCGTGGCCGTTCCGACCGCGCCGGTCGGACGGCGCAATGTCACCCAGGCCTGGGAATTCGCCAAGGTTCACGACAATTCGCTTCTGGCGCGCGCCGAATACGATGTGACTGACGCCGTGACGGTGTTTGCAGATGTCGGAGGCGGCAGGACCCAGGTCGACCGTCTGTTCGGGACGCCAACGATCCTGAATGCGGCTGGCAACACCACGTCGACACCGGGACGATTCAAGTTCGACATCGACAGGAACGTGGCCGACGTCGGCGTGCGGGCCCGAATCGAGACTGGCGCGATCAGTCATGCCGTGAGCTTGCAGGGGAGCTACTACGGGGATGAGATCTCGCGGGGCTCGGTGAACGGCACGGCGGTGTCGTCCAACATCTATGCGCCGATCGCCCGTCCCCAGCAGTTCGTTGCGGCTCCCGCGACCGTGCCGCGGCTGTCGGACACCGAGCTGACCGGCATTGCGCTTGCCGACACCATGTCGGTTCTCCAGGAGCGGCTTCAGCTGACGGTCGGCGTCAGGCAGCAGGGCGTTAGGTCGAACAACTACAACACCACCACGGGCGCCGTGAGCTCGGCCTACGACCAGACGGCGTTCACACCGATGGTCGGCGTGGTCGTCAAGCCCTGGAGCAACGTTTCGCTCTACGCCAACTATATCGAAGGGCTCAGCAAGGGCGACACCGCGCCGACGACGGCCGCAAATCAGGGCGAGGTCCTTGCGCCGTATTTGAGCAAGCAGAAGGAAGCAGGCGTCAAGGTCGATTTTGGCACGCTCGCGACCACGATCAGCCTGTTCGAGATCACCAAGCCGTCGGGGCAGACGGGTGCCGGCAACGTCTTCCGAGCTGATCAGGAGCAGCGCAATCGCGGCGTGGAATTCACCGTGTTTGGAGAAGTGCAGCCGGGCATTCGCGTTCTTGGCGGCGTGACATTGATCGATGCGGAGCTGACGAAGACGAGCACGCTGGCCAATTTCGGCAAGACGCCGATCGGAGTGCCCGAGGTGCAGGCCAATCTGTCCGCCGAATGGGACACCCCGTTCGCACCAGGGCTGACATTGGTCGCCAACACCATCTATACCGGGCATCAATATCTGAATGGGGCAAACACGCAGGTTGTTCCGGCCTGGACGAGGCTCGATCTGGGCGCGCGCTACACCACGCGCATCAACAACCGGCCAGTGACGGTTCGGGCCCTGGTCCAGAATGTGTTCGACACCAACTACTGGGCTGGCGTCGCGAGCTTCTCTGCGCTAGCGCAAGGCTCGCCCCGAGCCCTGCTCTTGTCGATGTCGACCGACTTCTGAGCTTTGGCCTCCTCGGGCCGGCTGCGGAGCTGGATCAGGCGCAGACGACGGGTGCTCTGAATGGACAAAACAATCAGGGCACCACGTCGAGGCGGCTCGGCGCCCGCCCGATCCAGGATGATGCCCGGACGCGTGCAGCACGCGCTGCTGTGGGCGCACCGTTGGTTCGGATTGATCGGCGGCATCGTCGTGGTGCTGATCGGCCTGACTGGAAGCTTCATCGTCTTCTACCGGGAGATCGATGTCGCCCTGAATCCGGCGCTCTATGCGCCCGCCGGTCCGGAGCAGAGCGTCACGTTAGCGGAGGTGATGCACGCCGCCGCGGCAGCGGATCCCGCGCCGATCGCGACGATCCTGGCGCCAGACCGGACCTGGCCGGTCTGGATCGTGATCCATTCGCACGAGACCACGCCAGGCAGCTACCCGAACCGGTGGACGACCATGGTCGATCCTTCCAACGGCAAGGTGCTCGGGCGGCGTGACTACGCCAACGCGTTCGCGCTCAAGGTTTACCGTCTCCATTTCACGCTGCTGCTCCACGAGTTCTGGGGCAAGGAACTGGTCGGCGTGGCCGGGTTCGTGCTGCTCGGCTTGGCGGTCTCGGGTCTCTTCCTTTGGTGGCCGAAGCCGGGGCGATTTTGGCGATCGATCTCGGTGCGCAAGAACGTCTCGCTGCTTCGATTTGTTCTGGACCTTCACGGTGCGGCAGGCTTTTGGGCGCTGTCAGTGCTCTTGTTGATCTCGATCACCGGCGTCGGCATCGTTTTTCCCGACCTGGTGCGGCCCATCGTCGGCCTCGTGTCGCAGCCGACGCCTGATCGCTCGCCGCGAGACGAAATGCCGCCTCCGGCAGGGACGCCGGTGCTCTCACCTGACGCGATCATGCGATGCGCGCAAGAGGTCAAGCCCGGTGCGACGGTCGCCATGCTCAATCCGCCGACCGCAACGCGCAACACCTGGCGGGTGCAATTCCGTCCTGATGGAGCTGATCCCGCTGTGCGGTCGCGTGGAGCGATCTGGCTCGATCCGTGGAGCGGCGCTGTGGTGCACGACCGCACGCCGGGCACCATGTCGATGGGGGACCGCTATCTGGCCGAGCAGCTCTGGCTCCACAATGGCGCGACGTTCGGATTCGCAGGACGCCTGCTGGTGTTCGCGGCCGGCTTCGCACCGCTAGTCCTCTTCGTCAGCGGCGCGATGATGTGGCTCAAGAGACGGCCCGGGAAGATGAGGCCCGGCTGAGAGGTCAGCGCCTGACGATTGAACCGGCGCGGCCAACCAGGCGGGCGAGCTGACGGAAGCGGCTGCCGACGCGGTCGGCGACGAGGTCGCCGAGCCGGTGCTCGAACACCAGCATCAATTTGCGGCCCTGGCTGCGGAAATGCGTGGCTGGTAGGACGCCGGGACGTGCGGCCGAGATCAGATGCGCGACGCGGAACGCAGCGCCCAGGAGGCGCGCGCGTTCGAGCTGGGCCGGCGTCAGCAGCTCCTGCATGGTGACCGGCGGCTGGTTTTCCTCGCTGAGGCCGGCATAGCGATAGAACACCGACAGGCCGACGAAGGCGCGTTCGGTGTGGGTGATCGCGCCGAAATTGCCGTTGACGACGAGGCTGAGCGTCTGCTCGCCGCGATGATCGGGATGCACGCGCCAGCCGATGTCGGAGAGCAGGCACGCGGTGTGGCGGAGGCGGCGGTCCACTTCCGTCTCGCGCAGCTTGACGACGCGCACCAGGCGGTCGGTCCAGGCAATCAGCTCGCGCGCGTGCCTGGCCGAACGCGACAGCAGCTGGTTCAGCTCCTCCGCCGCGCAGATCAGCCCGTCCTTGTTGCGTTCGGTCTCGGGCAGCTTCTCGTGCAGCAGGCCCTCGCGCACGCCGAAGGTGGAGAACACGATGTTCTTTGGCTTCGCGACGCGGATGATGTGCTCGAGCACCAGCGCCGCATAGGTGAGGAGAGGGCGCCGCGCATCGGCGACGATCTCGATGTCGGCAAGCATGTCGGCGGCGGCGAGGCGCCGCAGGCGGCGCGAGAAGTCGAGCGCCTCGGCAGCCGGAATGGAATAGCCGTGCATCACCTGGAGCGGATAGCCGCTCTGGATGATGTGGATGCGCGCGAGCGCGCGCCAGGTGCCGCCGACGGCATAGAAGGTGCGACCGCGGCCGGCAGTGAGTAACTGGACCCCGTCGATCTCGTCGCGCACGATGCGGTCGGCGCGCTTGAGCGATTTGTGGGCGAGGTCCTGCAGTGCGAGGCCGCCGAGCGGCAGCGTCACGCCGCTGCGTACGGCGTTCCTGCGCACGTCGATCAGCTCGAGCGAGCCGCCGCCGAGGTCGCCGACGATGCCGTCTGGATGGTGGATGCCGGAGATCACGCCGAGCGCGGACAGTCGTGCTTCGCGCGAGCCCGACAGGATCTCGATCTTCACCGCGCAGATCCGCTCGGCCCTGGCGATGAAATCGGGGCCGTTGGAGGCGTCGCGGCATGCGGCGGTCGCGATCGCGAACACGCGTCCGACCTTCATCACCCGGCACAGCGCGCGAAACCGTTTCAGCGAGGTCAGCGCCTTGTCGATGGCGTCGGGCGCGAGCAGGCCCGTGCTCTGCACCTCGCGCCCGAGGCCGCACAGCGTCTTCTCGTTGAAGATCGGGATCAGGCTGCGCGCCAGCGCCTCGTAGACGACGAGGCGGACCGAGTTGGAGCCTATGTCGATAACCGCGACGCTCGAGCCGCGCTTGCGCGGCCGCTTCACGTCGCAAACCCCCGATCAGGATTGATGACGTTCGTTCCGGCGCGTGAGACGACGCGGCGAGGATTCCTTGAGCGACTTTCCACGGCCAGACAGACTCGGATTCGTCATGAAGTAGTTGTGGACGTTGAAAGGCTCCTCGCCCTTCGCGGTCTTCATACGCGTTGAAGACCCATCCGGCAACAACTGCCAGCTCTGCTCATTGTCCTTCAGGTTCGCGACCATGATCTGTTCGAGAACCTGCTGATGCACCGTCGGATTTTGCAGCGGACACAGCACCTCGACGCGGCGGTCGAGGTTGCGCGGCATCATGTCGGCGGACGAGATATACACAGCCGCTTTCGCGCTCGGCAGTCCCTGGCCCATGCCGAAGCAGTAGATTCGGCCATGTTCCAGGAAGCGGCCGATGATCGACTTGACGCGGATGTTCTCCGACAGACCGGGAATGCCGGGCCTGAGGCAGCAGATGCCGCGCACCACGAGCTCGACCTGGACACCGGCCTGCGAGGCCTCGTAGAGCGCGTCGATGATGTCGGGATCGACCAGCGCGTTCATCTTCATCCAGACCGCGCCGGGACGGCCATGCCGCGCATGTGCGGTCTCGCCCTGGATGTGCTCGATGATGCGCTTGCGCAAGGTCAGCGGCGACACCGCCATCTTTTCCAGATCGCTCGGCGCGGCATAGCCGGTGATGAAATTGAACACGCGCGCGGCATCGCGGCCGATCGTCGGGTCCGAGGTGAAGTAGGAGAGATCGGTGTAGATGCGCGCGGTGACCGGGTGATAATTGCCGGTGCCGGTATGGACGTAAGTCGTCAGGCTGCCGCCCTCGCGGCGCACCACCATCGAGAGCTTCGCGTGCGTCTTCAATTCGAGGAAGCCGTAGACGACCTGCACGCCGGCGCGTTCGAGATCGCGGGCCCAGCGGATGTTGGCTTCTTCGTCGAACCGCGCTTTCAGCTCGATCAGCGCGGTGACTGATTTGCCGGCCTCGGCCGCTTCGGCCAGCGCGCGCACGATCGGTGAATTGTTGGAGGTGCGGTAGAGCGTCTGCTTGATCGCAACGACGTCGGGGTCGCGCGTGGCCTGCTGCAGGAATTGCACGACGACGTCGAACGACTCGTAGGGATGGTGGACGATCAGGTCCTTCTGCCGGATCGCGGCGAAGATGTCGCCGCCATGCTCGCGCACGCGTTCGGGGTGGCGCGGCACGTAAGGGGTGAATTCGAGGTCGGGCCGGTCGAGGCGGGTGAGCTGCGAGAGCTCGTTCATCGCCTGCACGCCGTCGACCAGGAAGATCTCGTCGTCGTCGGCGGAGAGCGCGTGCTGCACGAAGCTGCGCAGCTGCTCCGGCATCTTGGCGTCGATCTCGAGCCGGATCACCGATCCGCGGCGGCGGCGCTTCAGCGCGGTCTCGAACAGGCGGACGAGATCTTCGGCCTCCTCCTCGATTTCGAGCTCGGAGTCGCGGATGATCCGGAAGGCGCCTTGGCCGTGCAGATTGTAGCCGGGGAACAGGCGGTTGATGAACAGGGCGGTGGCCTGCTCCAGCGAGATCAGGCGCACCGTGCCATCCGCCGGCAGGCGGATGAAGCGGTCGATCTTGCCGGGCATGCGGATCAGCGCGTTCATCTGCTTGCCGTCGGCGGCGCGCGTGAGCTGCAGCGCGATGGTGAAGCCGAGGCTCGGAATGAACGGGAAGGGGTGGGCCGGATCGATCGCCAGCGGGGTCAGGAGAGGGAACACGTTGTGGAGGAAGTAGTCCTCGATCCAGGTCCGTTCCGCCTTTGTGACGTCCTTGCCGTCGACCAGCACGATGCCGACCTCGGCCAACGTGGCGCGCAGGTCGCGCCAGATCGCCTGCTGGTCGGAGGCGAGCTGGGAGACGGTGCGGTTGATCAGCGCGAGCTGCTCGGACGGCGTCAGGCCGTCGGGACTGCGCTCGGCGATGCCCTCGCGGACCTGGGCCTTGATGCCGGCGACGCGAACCATGAAGAACTCGTCGAGGTTATTGGCCGAAATCGACAGGAATCGCACCCGCTCCAGCACGGGGTGGCTCGGGTTGACCGATTCCTCCAGGACGCGGCGGTTGAAATGCAGCCAGGACAGCTCGCGGTTGATGAACCGCTCGGGACTGGACGCGATCGCCGGAAGGCTCTCGGTTTCCGGGGCTTTCTCTTTCGTTTCAACAGCTTGCGCAGAGTCCATCAGAAGTCGGTCCATCCAGTTCACCCCAATTGCGACTCAAGCGCAAAAATCGGCGGGAGCATGTGTTAGAGCGATGACGTTTCGATGACATTGATGTTCCGCCCCCGCGCCGCGTCAAGCGGACTTCGGGGAGGCCCGCGAGCTTGTCAGGCGTCCCGGAGCAGCTCAGCGGCCAGCGCCCGGGTGACGGGACGGCCGAGCCGTAGGGCTTCGCTGTCGAGCAGCTCGACGGCCCGCCGGGCGGCAGCCGAGGACCGCTCCAGGCGCGTCGCGAGGTAGCCGACCACGCTCTCGTCCACATTGAGCTGGCGGTCGGCGCAGAACTTGACGATGAGGCCGCGGAACAGCTGGTCGTCGGGAGGCAGCAGCGTGACCGCCGGAACGGCCCGCAGGCGCGAGCGCAGGTCGCGAAGCTCGATCGGAAGCGCGGCCGGCGCCTCGCGGCCGGTGAACAGGACGTAGGCGCCGTCCTCGCGGGCGAGGTTCATCAGGTGAAACAGGGCACGCTCGTCGAAGTCCCCAGCCTTGAGATCCTCGACCACCAGCGCGCCGGTGGCGAGCGCGCCGGGCACGTCCGTCGCGGTCAGCGCATTGGCGGTGGTCGAGCGGGCGCCGGCTTCCTCGGCCCAGATCGCGGCGAGATGGCTCTTGCCACTTCCCTCCGGGCCCGCCAGCCACATGATCCGGTTCGGCCATTCCGGCCAGCCGTCGATGAGGCCGAGACCGGCCGCATTGGCGGGGCCTTCGAGGAAGTTGTCCCGGCTGAGGCTCTCCGCATGCGGAAGCGCAAACGCCAATTGTCGGGGATGAACGCGGCCTGCCACGCTTGCTCTGCTCCATGCCGGCGCGCCGGCCCGCTTGTAGAGTTTCCATTTGATGGTGCGGGACTTGGCCTTTTGCTGGGCCGCTTCCCCGCTCATTTGGCCTCGATCGTGCTCATGTGCCGCAGCCACTCGACGAGATAGAGCGACACGGAGGAGAGCGTGAAGACCGTGACGAGACCCATCAGGATGATATCATAAGGCGCGGGCTTGAAGCCGAAGGCAAGCGCCGCCAGCACCAAAGCTGCGAATGCCACTTGTGCAACCGTATTGAGCTTGGAGACTTTCGACGGCTTCATCTCGACCGGCCGGTCGAACAACCAGGACACGATCACGGCGGCGACAATCATGATGTCGCGCGAGACCACCAAGATCACGATCCAGCGCGGGATCGCGCCCCAGATGCCGAGCGCCATGTAGATCGAGACCAGCAGCGCCTTATCCGCGAGCGGATCGAGCAGGGCGCCGAGCTCGCTCGTCATGTTGAAGCGCTTGGCCAAAAAGCCGTCCACGGCATCGCTGATGCCGGCGATCAGGAAGACGGCGAACGCCACCTCCATTTGGCTCGACACGATGGCCCAGACGATGATCGGGACCAGCATGATGCGGCCCAGGGTAATGATATTCGGAATACTCACGAAAGCGCTTCCCGGCACCGGTTCTGACCTCAAATCCGGCCCGTTGCAGGCTGAACCGGTTGATATGTCTACATAGTATAGCGGGGAGCGCCATGCGAGCCATTGCGCGTCCCCGGAATTCAACGTAACCAGCCGCAAACCCACTGGAAATCGGGCATGACCGACCGCAAAAACGGCCTCACTTACGCCGATTCAGGCGTCGATATCGACGCGGGCAACCGCCTGGTCGACCTGATCAAGCCGATGGTGCGCGCCACCGCGCGGCCGGGCGCCGATGCCGAGATCGGCGGCTTCGGCGGCCTGTTCGACCTCAAGGCGGCCGGCTTCAAGGATCCGGTCCTCGTGGCCGCGACCGACGGTGTCGGCACCAAGGTCAAGATCGCGATCGAGACCGGCCTGCATGGCGGCATCGGCATCGACCTCGTCGCCATGAGCGTCAACGACCTCGTGGTCCAGGGCGCCGAGCCGCTGTTTTTCCTGGACTATTTCGCCTGCGGCAAGCTCGACCCCGAGGCCACGGCCGCCATCGTCGCGGGCGTTGCGGAGGGATGCCGCGAATCCGGCTGCGCTTTGATCGGCGGGGAGACTGCCGAAATGCCCGGCCTCTACAAGGACGGCGACTACGATCTCGGCGGCTTTGCCGTCGGCGCCGCCGAGCGCGGTACGTTGTTGCCACGCAAGGACATCGCCGCGGGCGATGCCGTGATCGGTCTCGCTTCGTCCGGCGTGCATTCCAACGGCTTCTCGCTGGTCCGCAAGATCGTCGAGCAGTCGGGCCTCGGCTTCGAGGCGCAGGCGCCGTTCGCGCCGGTGATGACGCTCGGAGGCGCGCTGCTGACGCCGACCAGGCTGTACGTGAAATCCTGCCTGCGCGCGATCCGCGAGACCGGGGCGGTGAAGGGGCTCGCCCACATCACCGGCGGCGGCTTCACCGACAACATCCCGCGCGTGCTGCCGAAGCATCTCGGTGTCGGCATCGACCTGGCACGCCTGCCGGTGCTGCCGGTGTTCAAATGGCTGGCGGCCCAAGCCGGCATCGCCGAGCTGGAAATGCTGCGCACCTTCAATTGCGGCATCGGCATGATCGCGATCGTCGAGCCCGACAAGGTCGATGAGGTGATCGAGGTCTTCACCAACGCCGGCGAGACCGTGGCGCAGCTCGGCACCGTGATTCCGGCCGAGGGCGAGCACCGCGTCGTCTATAACGGCCACCTCGACATGGCACTGTGATGACCGGCGCTGTGATGAAGCGCCGCGTCGCCATCCTGATTTCCGGACGCGGCTCCAACATGGCTGCGCTGATCAGGGCAGCCGCCGCCGCGGATTTCCCGGCGGAGATATCGCTCGTCATCTCGAACAAGGCGGATGCGCCCGGGCTCGAACGCGCCCGGGCGAACGGCGTGACCACCGAGGTGATCGAAAGCAAGCCGTTCGGCAAGGACCGCGCCGGCTTCGAGACGGTGCTGCAGGCCGCGCTCGACAAGCACGGCATCGAGCTGATTTGTCTGGGCGGCTTCATGCGCCTGTTCACGGCCGAGTTCACCAAAGCCTGGTACGGGCGGATGCTCAACATCCATCCCTCGCTGCTGCCATCGTTCCCCGGCCTCGACCCGCACGGCCAGGCCCTGCGCGCCGGCGTCAAGCTCTCCGGCGCGACGGTGCACTTCGTCATTCCCGAGACCGATGCCGGCCCGATCGTGATGCAGGGCGCGGTTCCCGTCAGCGACCACGATACCGCGGAGACGCTGTCCGAGCGCATCCTCGAGGTCGAGCACCGCATCTATCCCGAGGCGCTGCGGCTGCTCGCGGCCGGCAAGGTCCGCATCGAGGGCGATGTCTGCAGGACGGCGGGAAGCGCAGCGTCGGAGAATTTTCTGGTATCGCCGGTGGTGAGTTAGACAGCTCGGGACTCAAGAGCCGTAGAGCAGTCGATCGACCAGTCTGCCGACTTGCCGGGGGTGATCGAACACACCCGCGAATGCCTCGTCGGGAAGGTCCGAGCCGAAAACATCGAACGCCGTGAGTGCCTTCTCGTCGCACGACGAAGCTGGGCGTTGGAGTTCGTCGGCCGTCGTCTCTGGTCGATTGGTGGTGATATTCGTTGCTCCAGCTAAGCGCTGTTTTGCTGCAGTTCGAAACAAAATCCCCCGGCAGAGCCGGGGGCAACGTCATGATCGCTCGCATGCCGCGAGAGACATCAGGAAACCTTGAGGTTCTCCGCGGATGATTTGCCGCGGTTCTCCACGAGGTCGAATTCAACCACCTGGTTCTCGTTGAGGGTGGAAAGTCCGGCACGCTCGACGGCGGAGATGTGGACGAACACGTCCTTGTCGCTGCCATTCGGCTTGATGAACCCATAGCCCTTTGTCGGGTTGAACCATTTGACGGTGCCCTTTTGCGGCATCGCTCGTCTCCTCCACTAGATATAAAAACGACGCGGCCGCTTTTTCGCGTGCCACGCCACAAACGGGCTCCCGGAAGTCTGTTCGAGTCTTGAGGCGCAATGTCGCGAAACGCACAGCAAACGGCCAATTCCGATTGTGAACGTTATTGCAACATGAAATTCGCCGGCTAGCAAGCCGCGCGCGGATTTCAAGAGCAAGCCAGGTGCCTTCAAGCGCAATTTGCGACCTGTGGCAGCAGAACCACAATCGGTGCAATAGCCTCGGCCGTTATGCGCCAACCGGTTGACCCCTCGTGGCAGTTCGGCCCAAATCGCCGCAAGCGCCGCAGACCGTGTTGCATTTTTGCGCGCCGCCACTTCGCTTTCGGGATTCATCGCATGCGCTGCGCCGCGCAGCTCTTCGGGACACGGCAGACGATCGGGCGCACCCGCGTCCGCCGGATCGTGGCTGCGCTCGCGATGGCGTTTGCCCTGGTCGTGACGATGGCGGCCGTGAGCCCCGGCTTCGCGCAAAGCACGCCCACACCGACCCCGACGCCCACGCCGACACCCACGCCGTCACCGACCCCGATTCCGTCGCCGACCTCGACCAATCAAAATCAGTCAGCCGGCAACAGCATGCTCAATTTCGGCTCAGGCTTTCTGGAGCGGCTCGGCAATCAGGCCTCGAGCGGCGTCAGCCGGGCGTTCCGCACCAATCCGGGCGGCGGCGGCGCCTCGGCGGCTGCGGAAGATCCGCGCTACCGCACCTGGTTCGAGGGCTATGGCCTTTCGGTCCGCACCGATGCGCAAGGCGACTTCGTCGGCGACAAGCGCAAGACCTTCGGCGGCGTCGCCGGCTTCGGCGCGCGGCTCGCACCCGGCGTCAACATCGGATTCTCCGTCGACCATAGCCACACCGACATCGACGTGCCGCTGGCGCTGCAATCCGCAACCCTCGACCTGACCCAGCTCGGCTTCAGCGGCTCCGTCGACAAGGGCCCGTGGACCTGGGCCTTTGCCGTGGTGCACGGCTTCGGCAAGGTCCATTCCAGCCGCGATACCGGCCTTGGCCTTGCGACCGCGGGCTATCGCGCCGCCGTGGACGGCGCGCTGACCGAAATCAGCTATTACTGGACCAAGGACGAGATGCGCATCGTGCCCAAGGGCGCGCTGGAATATGTGCGCGCCACCAGCGCTGCGTTCCGGGAGACCGGCGGGCTCGATCCGCTCAACGTCGGCTCGTCGGCGCTCTCGCGCGCGCGCATCATGCTCGGGGCGGAGGTCGGCCGCTACTTCATCATCGACCAGAAGATCCTGGACCTCTCGGCCTACGGCAAGTTCGTCGACAATTTCCACCAGGACCTCGGATCCATCCAGGTCAGCCTGGGCGCCCAGAACATTATCGTCCCCGGTATCGGCGAGAGCCGTTACGGCGCGGATGCCGGCGCTTCGGCTTCGCTCAGCCTGACCAACGTGGCGAGGCTCTACGTCAATTACGACGGCAAATTTCGCAACGAGCTCACCTCGCACCAGGGCACGCTCGGCTTCGAATACAAATGGTGAGCTGACGCTCGCCTGCGTTAAGTCGGCGCCGTCGCCACGTATCCCGCCAGGCCAAAGCCCTCGCGCGCGGCCGTCATCATCGGCACCAGCGCGTTCGGATGGATGAACTCGTCCCGGAAGCAGGGATAGGTCCTGGCATCGAAGATCTTCTTCAGCCAGTCGACCACGATCTTGTGCCGCTCGGAGCTGCGGAACTCCTTGTGATAGGTGAGCCAGAGATCGGCGTGATGGCTGACGCCGAGATCGACCGCAACGAGCGGCGCACCGAGCGCGATCGACACCGTCGGCAGGAAGCCGATGCCGGCGCCGCGCTCCACCGCGTAGAGCACGCCCACCGACGAATTGGTCTTGATCCCGACGATGCCTTCGAGCGACTTCAGCCCGAGCACGCGGGCATAGGCGCCGTCGTCGACCTGCGGCGCGCTCTGCTTGATGATGCGGTGATTGTTCAGTTCGGCGAGCGTTGCCGGCACGCCGTAGAGGCTTTCATACTCCTTGGAGACGAAGGGATAGATGTGGAGGCGGCCGAGCTTGGCGACGATCAGATCGGGATTGGTCGGCGGCTCGAGCTGGATCGCGATATCGGATTCGAGCCGCGCGACGTCGGCCTGCTCCATCGCGCAGCGCAGATCGACCGTGATCTTGCGGTACGTCTTCTGGAAGTCGATCAGCCGCGGCAGGATCCAGAAATTGCCGGGGCCTTCCGTCACCGCGACGCGAACGGTGCCCGAGGTGTCGTTCGAGGACCGCGCGGCGCGGCGGAGGACGTTGAAGGCATGACGCTCCATATGCGTGACGTCGGCGATCATCGCGGCGCCTTCATCGCTGAGCGTCAGCCCGCTCTGGTCGCGCAGGAACAGCTTGCACCCAATGCTCTCCTCGAGCCGGTCGATGCGGCGCATCAGCGTGGTGGAGGTGAGGCCGAGCTCTTCGGCGGCATTCCGAAAACTTTTAAATTTTGCGCACGCTAAAAACAGCTTCAAATCATCCCAGGACGCGCCCAGGGCTTCTTCACGGTGCTGCATCATCGCAGCACCCCGGTGCAATAACTGCTGCATACTCCTGATCCCCAACCGCTAAGCTCGTCGTAGCGGGGCATGAAAGCCTCGAACGATAGAGGCGCGACATGAGTATGGAAAGGGGCACGTTTGCCGCAAGGCATGATTTCGATGCCTTGCCGCTGAGCCCGGACGTCGACGTCCGCTGTGCGCAATTTTCCGAAATTGGAGCGCTTTCGGAGATGGCGCACCGGCTGGTGCCGGGCGTGCGGATCGGGACGGCGGAGCTTGCCAAATATTACGTCTTCGATCCCCAGAGCATCCTGACATTCAGCCGCAAAGGCAAGCTCGTCGGCGGCATGGCCTTCCTTTTTCTCAATGACCGCGGACATGACGCGCTGCTGCTCGACGAGATTTGCCTCACCGCGCCCGAGACGCGTTATCTCGCATCGGCAGACGAAGACGTCGCTGCCATCTACATCTGGGCGATCGCGGCGACGGGCCGCGGCATCGCCGGTCTCGGTAAGGCCGCGGCTCATCTGCGGCAGATAAGGTTTCGCGATGCGGATTGCTATGCGCAGCCGTCAACAGTGGCCGGACGCGACATCATGAAGGCGACAGGCTTTGCGCCCGTCCCGAGCTTCCAACCCGACCTTTGGTGCTACGAGCGGCCCTGGCATCGACAGCCGATGCGCATGCCGGGAGCGATCATCCAATCAAGGAGCTTTGCAGATGCACGGTACTAGGATTCCAGTCGCCAAGCCCTGTTCCCGCGCCATCACCATCCGCCTCGCGCGTGACCCAAGCGATCTCATGCTGGTGACCGCCATCCGCTCGGCGGTCTACCTCGCCGAGCAGGATTGTCCGTTCGAGGAGGAGTTCGACGGCAACGACATGGTCGCGGCGCATTTCATCGGCTTCGTCGGCAACGAGCCTGCGGGCTGCCTGCGGGTGCGCTTCTTCGGCGATTTCGCCAAGGTGGAGCGGCTTGCGGTGCGTCACCAATATCGGCGCTCGCGCGTCTCGTTCAAGCTGGTGCAGGCCAGTGTCGATTATGTGAAGCGCAAGGGCTTTCGCAAGATCTACGGCCAGGCGCAGGACCGGCTGGTCGATTTCTGGGCCCATTTCGGTGCTAAGCCGCTCGGTCACAACCGCAAGATCACGTTCTCGGATTTCTCCTACACGGAGATGCTGCTGGAGATCGAGCCGGGCCCGGACGCCATCACGCTGGACAGCGATCCCTATGTGATTATTCGTCCCGAGGGCGATTGGGACCGTCCTGGCGTGCTCGATGCCTCGGCCGGGCGGGCGGTGACCTCGCCGATGCGGGACCTCGCGCTCGCCGACCGCTGAAACAGGTGCAGCTGCGCGCAACTCGATGCTGGTTTCAATGCACGATGATCCGCCGATCCTGGTCTGTGCGGATATTCAGGTCGAGTACCTGACTCCCGGCCGCCGTCACGTTATCCGCGACGGCGATGCGACGACGGCGCGCTGCCTGGAACTCCTGACGCTGTGGCGCAGCAATCTGTGGCCGGTGATGCATCTGAAGCGCATCGCGCAGGCGGCCTGGTTCAATCCGTCATCCAGGCTGACCGATTGGATCGCGGAGACCAGGCCACAACCGGGCGAGATGACGTTCGAGCACCCGCTGCCGTCCGCCTACAGCTCGTCGCGGTTTGGCGGCCACATGTCCGCTATCCGCACCACACGCTGCATCCTGATCGGCTTTTCCCTGGACGAGACCATCCTGGCCACTGCCGTCGAGGGGTTTCACCGCAGTCATCGCTACCATGTGATCACCGACGCGGTGGCTTGCCGGCAGCCGGGCACGGACGATGCCGCGGCCTACCGGCATGCGGTAGTGGATGTCATTGCGAATTTTGCTACAGTCCAGTCCAGCGCCGAACTGATCAGAACCAGCGGCGCCGTTGCGGTGTAGGCGGCCGCGGCCGGTCGATGGGGTTGAGAATTGTCGCGGGGAGACGAGTTCAAGGAGCTGGCGAGCGATCTGTCGCATGCCGCCGAGAAGGCGCGCAGGCTTGGGCTGCCCACGACGGTCTACTTGCTCTCGATGGCGCTGATGGAGGTGAGGGAAGCCGTTTCCGCCACCGACGAAGCGGACGACGACGGCGCGGCGTGAGAGCTGCCCAGCCGGATTCTGCGATCCGCGGTCCTGTCATGTGCGGCTTTGTGCATCGCTGCTGAGCGCTTGCCGCCGACGAATTGGCATTGCAAGTTCTGCGTCGTGGCAATAGCCAAGTACTTGAGACAAGTACTCGCCATCGAGTGATGACGCCGGCCCGCCGGCGGCGTGACGCTTTTAGGGATCATCAAATGTCCATGCTGCCCAATTCGCAAGAGGCCCGGGATGTGGCCTATCAGCTCCATCCCTACACCAATGCGCGCACGCATCAGCAGGCCGGTCCACTGGTGATCGAGCGCGGCGAGGGGCCTTACGTCTTCGACGCGTCGGGCAAGCGCTATTTCGAAGCGATGGCGGGCCTGTGGAGCGTCGGGCTCGGCTTCAACGAGAAGCGACTGGTCGAGGCGGCGCACAAGCAGATGCAGGCGCTGCCGTTCTACCATACGTTCTCCGCCAAATCGCACGGTCCCTCGATCGACCTCGCCGAGAAACTGGTCGCGCTCGCGCCGGTGCCCATGAGCAAGGTGTTCTTCACCAATTCCGGCTCGGAAGCGAACGACACCGTGTTGAAGCTGATCGCCTATCGCTCCAATGCGCTCGGCCAACCGCAGCGCAAGAAGGTGATCAGCCGCCTGCGTGCCTATCACGGCGTCACCATCGCATCCGCCAGCCTCACGGGCCTGCCGAACAACCACCGCTCGTTCGACCTGCCGCTGCCGAACATCCTGCATACGGGCTCGCCGCACTTCTACAAGGACGGCGCCCCCGGCGAGAGCGAGGAAGCCTTCGCCACGCGCCGGGCCGAGGAGCTCGACGCCCTGATCCAGAAGGAAGGGCCGGATACGATCGCGGCGTTCTTCGGCGAGCCGGTGATGGGGGCGGGCGGTGTCGTGGTGCCGCCGGCGACCTATTGGGACAAGATCCAGAAGGTCCTGAAGAAGTACGACATTCTCCTGGTCGCCGACGAGGTGATCTGCGGTTTCGGCCGCACTGGCAAGATGTTCGGCTGCGAGACCTACGGCATCAAGCCCGATGCGATCGTCGTCTCCAAGCAGATCACATCGAGCTATTTCCCGCTCTCGGCGATCATCCTGAACGACCGCATGTTCGAGCCGATCGCGGACGAGAGCAACAAGATCGGCGTGCTCGGCCACGGCTTCACCGCGGGCGGCCATCCGGTCGGCTCGGCGATTGCGCTGGAGAACCTCAAGATCATCGAGGAGCGCGGCCTCGTCGCACACGCGGCCGAGCTCGGTGGCTACATGCAGGGCCGCTTGCGTGAACTCGCCAGCCACCCGCTGGTCGGCGAGGTTCGCGGCGTCGGCATGATCGCCGCGCTCGAGCTCGTGCTCGACAAGGCGCGCAAGACCGCCGCCACTACGCCGGGCGCCGTCGGCGGCATCGCCAGCCGCATGCTCCAGGAGCGCGGCGTGATCTCGCGCAACATGCTCGATGCTATCGCGATCTGCCCGCCGCTGATCACGACCAAGGCCCAGATCGACGAACTGGTGGACGCGATCTCCGGCGTGCTGAACGACATGAAGAGCGAAGTGGCGAAGCTGACGCCGGCGTAAGGCACGCTGTCGCGTCAAATTCCCGTCATTGCGAGCCAACGGGTCCGCGCAAAGCGCGGCCCGATGACAGGCTCCGCGAAGTAATCCAGGCTGCCTCCGGGGAAAGACTCTGGATTGCTTCGCTGCGCTCGCAATGACGCTGCGGAAGCGACGAAGCCCTACGCCCGCTGCACCCCGATCACGCGGCCTTTCTCGATCGCGAGCGCGAGCTCGCCGCGCTTGAGCTTCAGCGCGGCGTCGCCGAACAGCTCGCGGCGCCAACCGCGCAAGGCGGGCACGTCGGCCTCATCGTCCGCCGCGATCTCCTCTAGGTCGTCGACGGTCGCGATCACCTTGCTTGCGACCGCGTGGCGCTCGGCGGTCATCCGCAACAGCACCTTCAACAGCTCGACGATGGCGGCGCCGTTGGAATTGTTGCGCGGTTTCTCCAGCTTGGGCAGCTTCGAGAAGTCCCGCGCCAGCCCCCGCTCGACCGCGGCGATGATGTCCGCGCCCCATTTGGATTTCTCGAACCCCTTCGGCACCGAGCGCAGATGGGCGAGCTTCTCCAGCGTGGTCGGCGCGTGGGTCGCGATGTCGGTGACGGCTTCGTCGCGCAGCACGCGGCCGCGCGGCACGTCGCGGCTCTGCGCCTCCTGTTCGCGCCAGGCCGCGACCTCCATCAGCACCGCGAGGTCTTTGGGCTTGCGGACCCGCGTCTTCAGCCGCTCCCAGGCGCGCTCGGGATGGAAATCATAGGTGCGGGGCGAGGTCAGGACCTCCATCTCGATGGAGACCCATTCGCTGCGGCGGCGCTTCTTCAGGTCGGCGTCGAGCGCGGCGAACACGTCGCGCAGATGGGTGACGTCGGAGACCGCGTAATGCATCTGCTCCTTGGTCAGTGGCCGGCGCGACCAGTCGGTGAAGCGGTGGGTCTTGTCCGGGCGGTGGCCGGTGACCTTCTCGACCAGGGCGTCATAGGCGATGCTGTCGCCGTAACCGAGCACCATCGCAGCCACCTGGGTGTCGAACACCGGGTGCGGGATGATGCCCGCCTGGTGCCAGATGATCTCAATGTCCTGGCGGGCGGCGTGAAACACCTTGAGCACGCCCTCGTTGCCGATCAGCTCGAAGAACGGCTTGAGATCGATCCCCTCGGCCAGGGTGTCGATGACCACGGCTTCCTCGGCGCTGGCCATCTGCACCACGCACAGCAGCGGGTAATAAGTGGTCTCGCGCAGGAATTCGGTATCGACTGTTATGACGGGGTGCTTGGCCAGCCGGCTGCAGGCAGCCGCGAGGTCAGCGGTGGTGGTAATTAAATCCATGAACGGCCCATGACACTTGGTATCAGCCGTTCCGCCGAAAGTGCTGTGATGTCAAGGGGCTCTGAGCAAATTCGAGCCTTGCATCGGGCCGGAATCGTCTCTTTCCGACGAAATTCCTATTCGTAACGGATCCGGTCCGAGGATTTGCGGGCGCAGGGCAGCGCAACCACGATCACGCACATGGCGACCAAGGCCAATCCCAGGAACTCGAAAACCAACAGATCCACGGCGAAATCTCCAGAAACATTGATAGATTTGTCGGGGGTGCGTTGAGGGTCTGTTAATGCTCGTGGTTACCGGCGCCAGGTCGGGCCGGATGGTGGACGAGAAGTTAATTGGCCGCAGCCATGGTCACACCATCAGCTTCGGCAAGCCGGTCGCGAGGATGTCCACGGCGGCGCGCACCTTCGGCGGCAGCCGGGGTGAGCGCGGCCAGAGAGCGTGGCACTCGTAGAGGAATGGGGGCTGACTGCTGAAGAGATAGACCAGCGCACCCGTATCGAGGCGCTCGCGGACCAGCCAATAGGGTAGCCAGGCGAGACCCATGCCTTGTGCCGCGGCATCGGCAATCGCCTCCAGGTCGTCAAGTCGGAGCCGGCCCGATGGCATGATCTCGCGCTGAGGCCCGCCCTCCTGCGGAAAGAGCCACGGCCGGACACGCCCTGAGCCGCGATAGATGATCGCTTGATGGGCGGCGAGATCGTCGAGCGATTTCGGCTTACCGCTCGTGCGCAAATACGACCGCGCGCCACATACCACCATGCGCTGGCTTGCGATGCGCCGTGCGATCAGGCCGGACTGGTCGTCGAGATCGCCGGTTCGGATTGCCAGATCGTAGCCGGCCTCGACGATGTCGGCAATCGGATCGCCGAACGAGAGGTCGAGTTCGAGATGCGGATATTTCCGCGCGAGCTTCATCAGCAACGGCGCAATGCAGTGCCGTCCCAGCAGGGCCGGCATGGTGACGCGCAGCCTGCCGCGCGGCTCCGACAGCTGGTCGGCAACGACGCTATCTGCGGCTTCGGCCTCGCTCAGCACCGCGCGGCAGCGTTCGTAGTAGGCCTGGCCGGCGTCGGTCAGGCTCTGGCGCCGCGTGGTGCGGTTGAGGAGGCGTGCCCCGAGGCGCTCTTCGAGGAAACGGACGTGCTTGCCAACCATCGGCCCCGACATCTCCAGGGCATCGGCCGCAGCCGCGAACGAGCCGAGATCGACGGCCCTGACGAACACGGCCATGCTGGTCAGGCGGTCCATGATTGAAAACTCCTGGTTTCGACTGTTGGCTTGCTTGGGCGATTTATCCTCCTCGCACGGATCGGCATAGCTCTATTCAGTTCAACTGTTTTGGAGTGCATCCATGGCCCGCGCCGTTCGCTTTTATCGCCATGGTGGTCCCGACGTGCTGCGCATCGAAACCATCGATGTTCCGCCACCGGCGACGGGCGAGGTGCAGATCCGGGTCAAGGCACTCGGCCTCAATCGCGCCGAGGCCTTGTTGCGAAGGGGGACCTATATCGAGCGCGCGACATTTCCGTCGGGGCTGGGTCTCGAGGCGGCCGGCATCGTCGAAGCGGTCGGGGACGATGTGACGAGCTTTGTGCCGGGCGATATCGTGAGCATCGTGCCGCCGCTGTCGATGGTGCGATGGCCGGCCTATGCCGAGCTCGCGACGTTTCCGGCCGAACTCATCGTGAAACATCCGCCGGAGCTCGGCTTCAAGAAGGCGGCGGCCGTGTGGATGCAGTATCTGACGGCCTACGGCGCTTTGGTCGACATCGCCCGACTTGGCCGAGGGGACATCGTCGCCATCACCGCTGCATCCAGCAGCGTCGGGATCGCGGCCATTCAGATTGCGAACCGGGTCGGCGCGACGACGGTCGCGCTGACACGGACCTCGGCCAAGCTTGGGGCCTTGCGCGATGCCGGCGCGGCCCATGTCGTCGCCTCGGACGAAGACGACATTCGGGCGCGGCTGGAGGCGATCGCCGGATCTAACGGGGTCCGCGTCGTCTTCGACGCCGTCGGTGGTCCCGCGTTCGAGCCGCTGACCGCGGCCATGTCGCCGGGCGGAATCCTGATCGAATATGGTGGATTGAGTCCTGAGCCGACGCCGTTTCCGCTCTTCAACGCGTTGACGAAGAGCCTGGTGTTGCGCGGCTACCTCGTGCACGAGATCATCCGCGATCCCGCGCGCCTCGCGCAGGCCAAGGCGTTCATTCTCGACGGGCTGTCGGATCGCACCTTGCAGCCGGTCATCGCCAGGACGTTCCGCTTCGAGGACATCGTCGAAGCGCATCGGTTTCTGGAGTCGAACGATCAGTTCGGCAAGATCGTTGTGACGATCTGATCGAGCGCATTCCCAACGTATTCGGCGCCCCGCATGAGGGGCGCCGAAGCTTGTTTGTGCGATGGACTGCCGATTTTACGGCAGCTTCAGCGACGTCTCCGCGTTGTACGGCTTCAGCGTCTCGTCGGCGGCTTTCTGCGCGGCTACCAACGCTTCCTTCGGCTGCTTCTTCCCGTTGAGGACCAGCATCACCTCGTCCTCGAGGTTCTTGCGCACCGGCACGGTCTTGTAGGTCGCGAACCAGGGCTTTGCGACGTCGAGCTGCTCGACGGCGGTCTTGGCGTCCGGGTTCTTGCCCAGGAATTCGACCATCTCGGGCGTCTTGTAGGCGGCCATGTTCGGCGCGAAATAGCCGGTGGCGCGGCTCCACCAGCCGCTCTTCTCGGGCGAAGTCATCCACTTGATCAGCGTCCAGGCGGCCTTCTGCTTGTCGGCCTCTAACCCGGCCGGCATGATCAGGGAGGCGCCGCCGATCGGCACCGCGTTGCGGACGTTGCGCGGGATGAAGGCGACCTTGTAGGCGAACTTGGCGTTGTCGCGCACGTAGGTGAGCGAGCCCGTCGACAGCATCATCATCGCGGCATTGCCCGAGATGAAGGAGGTGCTGACGGCAGGGCCGGGCGTAGCGCCGGGCGTGTGGACCTTGTGCTTGTAGATGAGGTCGTTCCACCAGGTCAGTGCACCCAGCATCGAGGGCGTGTCGTAATAGACCTCGCCGCCGAACTCCTCGTTGTAGTAGCGGCCGCCATTGCTCATGGTGAGCGTTTCCATCATCCAGCCGCAATAGTCGTAGGCGCAGGGGATCGCGATGCCCCATTGGGTCACCTTGTCGCCCTCGCGCTTGGTCAGCTTCTTGGCCCAGTCGGTGAGCTCGGCCCAGGTCTGCGGCGGCTTGCTCGGATCAAGGCCCGCTTCCTTGGCCTTGTCGGCGTTGATGTAGAGCAGCGGCGTCGAATTGTGGAAGGGCACGCCGTAGACCGAGCGGTTGATCACGGCATTGCCGTGCAGCGCCGGGAAGAACTGGCCGAGGAACTGCTCCTTGGTGGTGCCGTCGGCCTTGATCAGCACATCGAGATTGGTGAGCTCGTTCTCGATCTGCATGTCCAGCAGGAAGTTCGCCGACATGATCACGGCGGCCGGCGGCTTGCCGGCCTTGATCGCGGCGCGGGTCTTGATCAGCGTGTCGTCATAGGAGCCGGTGTAGACCGCGGTCACCTTGACGTTGGGATGGGTCTCGTTGAACTCCTTGATCAGGGTGCCCATGTCGCGGGCGAGCTTGCCGTCGACGGGGACGGGAAAGAACAGGTCGACCTCGGTCGGACCTTCGGCCTTGGCCGGAACGGCGAGGGCGCCTGCCATGGTGCCTACCATGGCAAGGCCGAGCATGAGCCTGCGGGAGAACAGCATCGGAAAATCTCCTATTTGATGCCTGAGGTGACGAAAGAGCTGATGAAGCGTTTCTGGAAGATCAGGAAGGCGACGAGCAGAGGCGCGATCACCATGAGCGTGCCCGCGGCGATCGTGCCCCAGGCCTGCGTGCCTTCGGCGGTCTTGGTGAAAACGGAGAGGCCGATCGTGAGTGGGCGCTTGTCCGGCGAATTGATCACCATCAGCGGCCACAGGAAGTCGTTCCAGTGGCTGGTCACGGAGATGATGGCGAAGGCCGAGAAGCTCGGCATCGACAGCGGCACGTAGATGTGGCGGATGCGCTGGAACAGACCGGCGCCATCGATCAGCGCGGCGTCTTCCAGCTCGGTCGGAATGGCTTCGAACGCCTGGCGCATCAGGAAGGTGCCGAAGGCCGAGGCGAAGAACGGCATCATCACCCCGGTGAGCGTGTCGTAGAGACCGAGCTGCGCCACCAGCGACAGGTTCGGCACGATCAGCAGCACCGGCACCAGCATCAGCTGCATCAGGAACAGGTAGAAGATCGGCGTCTTGCCGGCGAAATCGAGGCGCGCGAAGGCAAAGCCCGCCAGCGTGATCGTGACGAACTGCACCAGGAGGATGCCGGTGCAGATAATCGTAGTGTTGAACGTGTAGCGCGGGAAGTCGCCGATCTCCCAGGCATCCCTGACATTGTCGAGCGTGGGCTTGAGGCTCGGCATCAGCTCGGCCATGGCGTTGATGCCGTCGGAGGCCGGCCGCAGCGTCGCAACGACCATCCACAGGAATGGGATCAGCCAGACCATTGCGAGCAGCACGGTCAGGGCGAAGCCGAGCTTGGGCGTGATCTCGCCGCGGGTGGCGAGCGGGGCGTCCTTCCACAGCGTATCAAACAGCTTCATGGCCCGCCCTCGCGGTTCGCCATGGTGCGGAAGGACAGCGCGGTGAGGGCCATCAGCGCGGCCAGCGTCAGCAGCGTCGCCGCCGAGGCCTTGCCGATGTCGTAGTGCTCGACCGCCTGCTGGTAGATGTAGAACAGCACGAGATTGGTCGCGTTGGACGGCCCGCCCTGGGTCATGACGAAGACGTGGTCGACCTGCGTCACCGCATTCAGCGTGGCGATGACGGTGACGAACAGGAAGGTGGGCTTGAGCTCCGGCAGGATGATGTGGCGCAGCCGCCGATACGGTCCGGCGCCGTCGAGATGCGCGGCCTCCATCACGTCCTCGGGCACGGCCTGGAGGCCGGCGAGGAAGAACAGCATGTAATAGCCGGCGTTCTTCCAGACCGTGATGACCATGATCGCGTAGAGCGCGATGTCGCCGTCGCCGAGCCAGTTCGGCAGCACCGGCAGCAGCCGGCCGATGTAATAGTCGAGCAGGCCGACATTCGGCAGGAAGATGAACAGGAAGAGTGCGGACGCCGCAACCATGGGGATCAGCACCGCCAGAAACAGTGCAGCGCGCAGCGCGCTGGTCACGGCGTTGGTGCGCGACAGCGCCAGCGCGAACAGCAGTGCCAGCGCGATGCTCGGCACCGCCGTGCCGAAGGCGTAGATCAAATTGTTGACGACGGCGCCTGCGAAGGCGGGGTCGGCGAGCACCGCGCTGATGTTGTCGAAGCCGACGAAACGCACCGGCGCCTTCGGCGTCGCGCGCTGATAGAGCGCATCGATCAGCACGCGCCCCATCGCGCCATAGGTGAACAGCGCGAGGAAGACCAGCGAGGGCAGGAGCAGCAGATAGGCCGGCAGCGAGGCCTTGAAGCGGCTCGTGAACCGTTTCAGGACGTGTAGACGCGGTGCCGCCGACGTCGCGACCGGGAGAGCCGCGGGTTCAGCGAGGCTCATCTCATCGCGCCCGGAAATTGAGCGCGTAGTCGCGGCCGTCCACTCCCGCCGGTGGCTCGAAGGGGAAGCGCAGACTCTGGTCGAGGAAATCGTGGCTGTGCACGACGAGGTTCTCGTCGTCGATCAGCACGACGCCGTAGGCCGGCGGCTCGTGGCTGGCGAGATGCTCGCTGGCCGCAACGTCGAGCTCGAACCAGACCTGGTGGTTGGTGCCGCGCAGCGTCGAGAACGGGATCTTGCCGTAGCTGCCGAAGATCGGCCGGTGCACATGGCCGAAGAAAAGGTGGCGGATCCGCGCGCGATAGGGCGCGATGACTTCCGCGAATTCGGCGCTCTGCTTCAGCGCGATCTCGTCCATGGCGTGGACGCCGACCGGGAACGGCGGATGGTGCATGAACACGACGAGCTCTTGGTCGGCAGGCGCGGCGGCGAGCGTGCTCGCCAGCCAGCCGAGGCGCTTTGTGCACATCTCGCCGGCATGGCTGGTCTCGTCCAGCGTGTCGAGGAAGACGAACAGGCCGTGCTCGGTGGTGCGCGTGCCCTGCACGAAGCCGTGGGCATCGCGCGGCGCCGCCTTCAGCGCGTCCAGGCAGGTGACGCGCTTGTCGTGATTGCCGACCATCGCGATGTAGGGAATCTTCAACGCCGTCATCGCCTCGGCGAAGTTGGCGTAGGACTCAGGCTCGCCCCAATGGGTGAGATCGCCGGTCACGACCGCAAACGCAGCGTCGGACTGGTGCTTGTTGATGTCGGCGATCGCCGCATCC
This sequence comes from Bradyrhizobium sp. NBAIM18, assembly GCF_020193825.1. Classification (NCBI taxonomy): domain Bacteria; kingdom Pseudomonadati; phylum Pseudomonadota; class Alphaproteobacteria; order Hyphomicrobiales; family Nitrobacteraceae; genus Bradyrhizobium; species Bradyrhizobium sp. NBAIM18. The sequence goes on along the minus strand of NZ_JADYVO010000002.1, from coordinate 245,074 downwards.
AGCCGGGCGCGCGGATCGAGGCCGTAGAGCATCGAGCCGGGATTCGCGAGATGCGTGTCGGTGAGGTGGATGAATTTGAAGGGCATGGCGCGCCTAAATCGGGACGGTGGGAGGATCTGCGCCTCCGGCAAGACGGCGCTGTCAGCCCGTTAGAGCGCGTGTGTTTCAGTTTGATGACAGCGGTTCCCGCGGGCGGGACGTTTCCACAAGGCCTGCGCGACGGGAATGGACCGCGCAAGGAACAATCCATGCAGTTGATCAATTAGAGATGGTGGTGCGCGGCGGACCCGCCTCACGTCCCGCAGAACGTCTGCAACACGCGCTGGTCCGGCAGCGGCGGATCGGCGTAGGCCGCATACTCCGGCTGGTCGTCGAACGGCCTCGCCAGCACCTGCACCAGCTCCTCGAACGGCGCGTAATCGTCGTCGTTCACCGCGGCCTGGATCACGGCCTCGACGCGGTGGTTGCGCGGGATGAAGATCGGGTTGACCGCGTGCATGGCGGCCTGCCGCTCGGCTGGGCTTTGCGGCTCCAGCGCGATGCGTGCGCGCCAGCGGCCGGCCCATTCGTCGAAGGCTGCGGGCTCCATGAACTGGGCACGCACGTCGGCAGCCTCGTCACCGGCGGCCTCACCCAGCTTGCGGAAGGTGAGGGTGAAGTCGGCCTGGTTCTTGGCCATGGCGTCGAGCAGGTCCTGGATCAGCGCATCGTCGCCGTCGCGCTCCGTGAACAGGCCGACCTTCCTGCGCAAGCCGGCCTGATAGGCCGCGCTGAACTGGTCGGAGAACGCGCCGAGAATGTCCTGGGCTTCGGCGACGGCCTTCTCCTGGTCGCCCGAAAACAGCGGCAGCAGGCATTCGGCAAGCCGCGTCAAATTCCACAAGCCGATGCGCGGCTGGTTGGCATAGGCGTAGCGGCCCATCTCGTCGATCGAGGAGAACACCTGGGCAGGATTGTAGGAATCCATGAACGCGCACGGGCCATAATCGATGGTCTCGCCCGAGATCGAGCTGTTGTCGGTGTTCATCACGCCGTGAATGAAGCCGACCAGCAGCCAGCGTGCGATCAGCTCGGCCTGGCGCGCGACCACGGCGGCGAGCAGCGCGTGATACGGCCGCTCGCCGTGGAGCAGGTCCGGATAATGGCGCGTGATGACGTGATCGGCGAGCCGGCGGATCGCCTCGGTATCGCGGCGGACGGCGAAGAACTGGAAGGTGCCGACGCGGATGTGGCTGGAGGCGACGCGGGTCAGCACCGCGCCGGGCAACGCGGTCTCGCGGATGACGTGCTCGCCGGTGACGACCGCGGCGAGCGAGCGCGTGGTCGGGATGCCCAGCGCAAACATGGCCTCGCTGACGATGTATTCGCGCAAGACCGGGCCGAGCGCCGCGCGGCCGTCGCCGCGGCGGGAGAATGGGGTGGGGCCAGATCCCTTGAGCTGGATGTCGCGGCGGACGCCGTCTTTGTCGATGACCTCGCCGAGCAGGATGGCGCGGCCGTCGCCGAGCTGCGGCACGAAATGCCCGAACTGGTGCCCGGCATAGGCCATGGCGATGGGATCCGCCCCGGCGGGAACCGTCTTGCCGGCCAGGATTTCCGCGCCTTCCGGGGTCTCCAGCAGGTCTGGATCGAGCCCAAGCTGGACCGCCAGCGGCCGGTTCAGCTTGATCAGCCGGGGGGCGGCGACGGGGGTCGGCGCGACGCGGGCGAAGAAGTTGTCCGGCAGCGCCGAATAGGAGTTCTGGAAGGGGAAATGCACCGTCATGACCTCAAGATAGGGCTGGAACGTCAATCGGCAAAGGTTCGCCCGCGGATAAGCCAAAAATGGGCATCTGAGGTCCAAATCCGGCCGTTCCCTTGGTTGCCGCCCCCGTCCTGCCGGGGTAAACCCTGCCGCAACTTCGGACCGGCCATCACGGGCCGTTCGATTCGCTTCCTTCAGACATTGATTTTGGGACGACCATGCATCGCTACCGGTCACATACATGCGGCGCGCTCCGCGAGAGCAACATCGGCGAGACCATCCGCCTCTCCGGCTGGGTCCATCGCGTCCGCGACCATGGCGGCGTGCTGTTCATCGACCTGCGCGACCATTACGGCCTGACCCAGTGCGTGGTCGATCCGGATTCGGCGGCGTTCTCGCTGGCCGAAAAGCTGCGCTCGGAATTCGTCGTCAAGATGGACGGCAAGGTCCGCCGCCGCCCCGAGGGCACCGACAATGACGATTTGCCGACCGGCAAGGTCGAGGTCTATGTCGCCGAGATCGAGGTGCTGGGCCCGGCCGGCGACCTGCCGCTGCCGGTGTTCGGCGACCAGGAATATCCCGAAGACATCCGCCTGAAGTATCGCTTCCTCGACCTGCGCCGCGAGAAGCTGCACCAGAACATCATGACCCGCGTCGAGATCATCAAGTCGATGCGCCGGCGCATGGAGGGGCAGGGCTTCTTCGAGTTCAACACGCCGATCCTGACCGCATCTTCGCCGGAAGGCGCGCGCGACTTCCTCGTCCCGTCGCGCATCCATCCCGGCAAGTTCTACGCGCTGCCACAGGCGCCGCAGCAGTACAAGCAGCTGTTGATGATGTCGGGCTTCGACCGCTACTTCCAGATCGCGCCCTGCTTCCGCGACGAGGACCCCCGCGCCGACCGTCTGCCCGGCGAGTTCTACCAGCTCGACGTCGAGATGAGCTTCGTCACGCAGGAAGACGTCTTCGCGGCGATGGAGCCGGTGATCACCGGCGTCTTTGAAGAGTTTGCCAAGGGCAAGCCGGTCACCAAGGGGTGGCGCCGGATTCCGTTCGCTGAAGCCTTGCGCAAATACGGCAGCGACAAGCCGGACCTGCGCAATCCCATCGAGATGCAGGACGTCTCCGAGCATTTCCGCGGCTCCGGCTTCAAGGTGTTCGCGCGCATGCTCGAGGACCCCAAGAACCAGGTCTGGGCGATCCCGGCCGCGGGCGGCGGCAGCCGCGCCTTCTGCGACCGCATGAATTCGTGGGCGCAGGGCGAGGGCCAGCCCGGCCTCGGCTACATCATGTGGCGCGAAGGCGGTGAGGGCGCCGGTCCCCTCGCCAACAACATCGGGCCCGAGCGCACCGCCGCGATCCGCGCGCAGCTCGGCGTCAAAGAAGGCGATGCCGCCTTCTTCGTCGCTGGCGATCCCGACAAGTTCTGGAAGTTCTCAGGTCTCGCCCGCAACAAGGTTGGCGAGGAACTGAACCTCACCGACAAGGAGCGCTTCGAACTCGCCTGGATCGTCGACTTCCCGATGTACGAGTACAACGAGGACGACAAGAAGGTCGACTTCTCGCACAACCCGTTCTCGATGCCGCAAGGCGGGCTTGATGCGCTGAAGTCGCAGGATCCGCTGACGATCAAGGCGTTCCAGTACGACATCACCTGTAACGGCTACGAGATCGCCTCGGGCGGCATCCGCAACCACGTGCCCGAAGCCATGGTGAAGGCGTTCGAGATCGCAGGTTACGGCGAGCAGGAAGTGGTCGAGCGTTTCGGCGGCATGTACCGCGCCTTCCAGTACGGCGCCCCGCCGCATGGCGGCATGGCCGCGGGCGTCGACCGCATCGTGATGCTGCTCTGTGGCACCACGAATCTGCGCGAGATCTCGCTGTTCCCGATGAACCAGCAGGCCATGGACCTCCTGATGGGCGCTCCGTCGGAAGCCACGACGAAACAGCTCCGCGAGCTGCACATCCGGGTGAACCTGCCGCAGAAGTGAATTGGGGGTGCCGCCTCCTCAGCGTCATTGCGAGCGCAGCGAAGCAATCCAGAATCTTCCCGCGGGGACAGCCTGGATTGCTCGTCGCAAGAGCTCCTAGCAATGACGAGCAGAGAGCTGCGCTTCTCTCCTACAGCCCCGTAGACGCCTCGATCCTGAACTGCGCCAGCGCGCTCTGCGGGTCGGTTTGCGAGAGCTGCATCAATTGCATCAGCGGCACCTTGGCGCGGGGCGTCAGCTTGATGGTCAGCGTCTGCCCCGGCGCTTCCACGAATCCGGCGAGCGCGTCGACCGCGCCCCTGGCATCGCTATTGATCCCTGCGATCTTCTCGCCTTGCGCCCTGATCATCGCGACGATGGCGCTGCGGGCAGCATCGCGGCTGACATTCTGCATGCGTGCGAACTGCGCCACGACGAGATCGACCACGCCGCCGTCACGCAGCGAGGCCTCAAGCGCGCCGGTTTCGACCAGCGCTGCCTGACCCATCGCCTGCGCCGGGTCGGTCGTGAACAGGCCGCGCGGCACATTGACGAGCGCGACGCGGGTCTGCAGCCTGGCGAGGCTGCCGAGATCGAGCGTGGCTGGCGCCAGCGCGAACGCGCCCGACGATTCCGTCCAGGCCGCGCCGAGATCCAGATCGATCGCCAGCTTGTCCACGCCTGCCATGATCAGCGGCTGCAGCGCCGGATTGGCGGGATCGGTCGGCGCGACCATCTTCACGACCAGATTGACCTTGCTCGGGATCGGCCCGACGAACTCCCCCCAGTTCAGGCTGATCGTATCGATGGTGAAGAGCTGCCGCGTCGTCTTGTACGGCGAGACCACGCCCTTGATCTCGGCACCTTGGAGCACGCGGAATAGGCCGACCATCTGATCGGGCGAGGGCGGCCGTCCCGGCGTTTGGAAGCTCGCCGCCCAGCGCATCAGATTTGCCACGCTGAAGGACTTCAACGCGAAGCGGTCCATCTTGAACTGGCCCTGCGGCATCGGGATGTCGAGGCCCTCCAGCGTTATTCTGTCCTGATCGTATTTGACCGCGTCGAGCCGTCCCGTCCCTTGCGGCGTCTCGGCCGTTTGTCGGCCGATTTCGGCCTTGCCGATCTGAAAGCTTTCGAAGAAATCAGCCACTCTCGCGATCATGTCGCGCGACTGCGCCGGCGTTGGGATCGAGCCGTCGGCCGGCACCAGCGCGATGATCTCGGCCGGCCGGAATTTCGAGGGCCGGATGGCAATGTCGTCGAAGGTGAAACCGTCCACCTGCATGCGCATGCCGGGCGCCGCGGTGACGACATAGGAGTTGACCGAGATGCGCCGATAGATCCTTTGAAAATTGTCGTCGCTCGATCCTTGCGGATCGAGCGCGGCCCTCGCAGCGGTTGGGTCGAATTCGTAGATGGCCAGGCCGGACAATTCGCCGGTCATCTTCGCGGGCTTGCCCGGCTGGCTCAGGTCGACCGTATAGGTGACGCGGTCCATCTTCGCCGTTTCGATCTTGCCCCGGTTGAGGTTCTGGACCGATAGACCTGAATAGACATAATCCCCGCCGCCGGCATTGCCGCCCGCATTGATGTTGACCGTGAGGGTCGGCACCGCGATCTCCGACGCAGAGATGGTCGCGTATTGCGCGAGGACGAAGCGATACATGTCGATGATCGAGCCGGCCAACGGCGGGCCGTCTGCGCGGGTCGGGCCGGAAAAATCACGCGCGCTGATCTGTGGGATCTCGTAGTTTGCCTTCACGGTAATCGGGTCGGTGGACGTGAAACCGACCTCGATCCCGGATGCATCGATGTTGTCGGCCGAGAAACGGGCCTCGTCCGGCTGGCGCACACCGACGGCCGTGATCTTGGCGACCTTCAAGGTGGCGAACTGCGCTTGGGCAGGCTCGACCGCAATGTCCTCGATCGTCAGCGTCCGGGTCGCGAGCTCGAACGAGATCTTGCCATGGCTCGCCTTGCCGCCGCCTGCGCGGAGACGCTCGAACGCCGCCTCGACCTCGCTGGTCGCCCGATGCTGGACATAGAGGTTGAAGCCGAACCACCCTCCCGCAGCGAGCGCAGCAGCCACGATCAGGCCGATCAGGATTCGCTTCATTCCCAGCTCCAGTTGCTCGTTTCGCACCGCGCAACCTGCCATATTCGCGAAACGCCGTGCGGTCCAGAGAAAGCTATGGTTTCAAATATTTGACGGCGCGCCCTGTTGACGGGGACGCAATCGGATGTTGCCACCGGGCCTTCGGCCGTGCTTCATCCCGTTTCCATGACCCGGAAATACGGTCCGCTTGGCCCGTCGAATCGTGCATTTTTGGGGCCGGTAACGCGAGGCGAGACACCGCATGTCGTCCTATTCTGATGATCTCCACCAGGCGGCGCTCGCCTACCACCGTCTGCCGCGCCCTGGAAAGCTCGAGATCCAGGCAAGCAAGCCGCTTGCCAACCAGCGCGACCTCGCGCTGGCCTATTCGCCGGGCGTAGCCGCGGCCTGCACGGAGATCGCCAAGAATCCGGCCGAGGCGGCCACGCTCACCACGCGCGCCAACCTGGTTGCCGTGATCTCCAACGGCACCGCGGTGCTCGGCCTCGGCAATATCGGTCCGCTGGCCTCCAAGCCGGTGATGGAAGGCAAGGCGGTCCTGTTCAAGAAATTCGCCGGCATCGACGTGTTCGACATCGAGATCGCCGCCGACACCATCGACCGCGTGGTCGAGACCGTGGCCGCGCTGGAGCCGACCTTCGGAGGCATCAATCTGGAGGACATCCGCGGGCCGGAATGCTTCGAGATCGAAGCGCGCTTGAAGGAGCGCATGAAGATTCCGGTCTTCCACGACGACCAGCACGGCACTGCGATCATCGTCGCCGCCGCCATCACCAATGGCCTCAGGCTGAACGGCAAGAAGCTGTCCGAGGTCAAGATCGTCGCGTCGGGGGCAGGGGCCGCGGCGATCGCGACACTCAATCTCCTGGTCTCGATGGGCGCGCAGCGCAAGAACATCTGGGTCTGCGACATCGACGGCCTCGTGCACGAGGGCCGCAACACTTCGATGGACCGCTGGAAGGCGGTCTATGCGCAGAAGACCGACAAGCGCACGCTCGCCGACGTCATCGGCGGCGCCGACATCTTCATCGGGCTCTCGGCGCCGGGCGTGCTCAAGCCGGAGATGGCCAAGGCGATGGCCGACAAGCCCCTGATCATGGCGCTCGCCAATCCGGTGCCGGAAATCATGCCGGAAGAGGCGCGCAAGGCGCGCCCCGACGCCATGATCTGCACCGGCCGTTCCGACTACCCGAACCAGGTCAACAACGTCCTGTGCTTTCCTTTCATCTTCCGTGGGGCGCTCGATGTCGGCGCCACCGCGATCAACGAGGAGATGAAGCAGGCCGCCGTCGAGGCCATCGCGCAGCTCGCGCGCGAGGCGCCGTCGGATGCCGTCGCGCAAGGTTTCGACAGCGGCGAGACGCAGGGCTTCGGTCCGGGCTCGCTGATCCCGAGCCCCTTTGATCCCAGGTTGATCTTGCGCATCGCGCCGGCCGTGGCGAAGGCGGCGATGGAATCGGGCGTCGCAACGCGCCCCATCACCAATTTCGACGAATACACCGCGCTGCTCGAGCGCTTCGCCTTCCGCTCCGGCCTCGTCATGAAGCCGATGTTCGCCAAGGCCAAGACCCAGCCGGTGCGCGTGATCTATGCCGAAGGCGAGGACGAGCGCGTGCTGCGCGCAACGCAAGTCGTGCTGGAGGAAAAGCTGGCTCGGCCGATCCTGGTCGGCCGTCCGTCGGTCGTGGAGGCGCGCATCAAGCGCTTCGGGCTCTCGATCCGGGCCGGCAAGGATTTCGACCTCGTCAATCCCGAAGACGATCCGCGCTACCGCTCCTACGTGCAGTCCTATGTCGAGGTCGCCGGTCGCCGCGGCGTGACGCCGGATGCAGCCCGCACCGTGGTGCGCACCAACAACACGGTGATCGCCGCGCTCGCGGTCACGCGCGGGGAAGCAGACGCGATGCTCTGCGGCGTCGAGGGCCGCTACATGAGCCATCTGCGCCATGTCCGCGAGATCGTCGGCTTCTCGCCTGGAATCGGCGACTATGCGGCGCTGGCGCTACTGATCACCAGCAAAGGCGCCTTCTTCATCGCCGACACGCAAGTTCGCCCCAATCCGAGCGCGGAGGAGCTTGCCGAGATCGCATCGCTCGCCGCGGTCCACGTCCAGCGCTTCAACATCAAGCCGAAGATCGCCTTCGTCTCGCATTCGGATTTCGGCAGCTACGACACGGATTCCTCGCGCAAGATGCGGCTGGCGACCCAGCTTCTGAAGGACAAGCATCCGGAGATCGAGGCCGACGGCGAAATGCAGGGCGACACCGCACTCTCCGCAGCTGCGCGACGGATGGTGCTGCCGCATTCCAAGCTGGAGGGCGAGGCCAACATCCTGATCATGCCGACCCTGGATACCGCCAACGTCGCCTATCAGATGATCAAGTCGCTGGCGGACGCGCTGCCCGTCGGCCCGATCCTGGTCGGCCCGGCGCGGCCCGCGCATATCCTCACCCCCTCGGTGACGGCGCGCGGCATCCTCAACATGACGGCCGTGGCCGTGGTGGAAGCGCAGGAACGCGCCTCGCGGCAGCAGCCGACGTTGTTTACGTAAGGCCTCAACGTCCCACGAAGTCGTCATGCCCGGGCTTGTCCCGGGCATCCACGTTCTTTGTGCGGTGGGACAGCTCGTGGATGGCCGGGTCAAGCCCGGCCATGACGCCGAGAGAGTAGTACTCAGCTCATCCCAGCTGGTTCGATTCCGCTAGGGAGCGCCAACTTTGAATTCCGATCAGTTCGCCATTTCCCCGTTTGAAAAGCCCAAACGGACTCTCCATAATCTCCTCAAGCGTTCTGTGCTCTGAGCTTGCCAAGAGGCCGATCATGCCAGCGTTCGTGACTTTCGGGCGAATCCTGTTCGCCGTGCTGTTCATCTACACGGGCGCGACCAAGCTCTTTGCTGTCCAGGCCACCGCCGACGTCATCGCAACCAAGCTCGTGGTGCCCGATGTCGTCGCGCCTTATGCCCAGCAGGTCGAGACGGCGACCGCCATGACCACGCCGCAGCTCTTGGCGATCGCGATCGGCGGGCTCGAGATCATTGCAGGGCTGATGATCGCGCTGAATTTCGGCGCGCGTTTCTTCGCGATGCTGCTGATCGTCTACGTCGCCGTCGCGACCGTCCTGTTCTACGATTTCTGGAACATGGCGGCGCCCGACAACGCCAAGATGCTGGTCGACGCGCTCAAGAACCTCTCGATCATCGGCGCGCTCTGCATGATCATCGGCTATGGCCGCACCACGCGCCCGGCTGAGGCGGCCTACGGCGACGTCTAGCGGTCACTCCGCTGTCGGCGGCGCGATCTCGCGCATCCAGCGGGAAATCGTCGCGCTGCTCGCTCCATCGCTGCCGCGCTGTCGGCCGAGCAGGGCGGCCTCCCGTGCGGCGCGGGGCGTGATGCCGTAGGCGGCCTTGAACGAGCGCGTGAAGTGCGCGTCGGTGCCGAGCTGCCAGCGCCGTGCCACCTCGCTGATCCGGGGGCCCCGCGCGCCCGAATTGGCGAGGTCGAAGAAGGCGCGGTGCAGCCGGCGGCTGCGGATGTAGTCGGCGATGCCGCCGACCGGGGCGAACAGCCGGTACAGCGAGGCCCGGGACAGGCCGAAATGGGCGGCGATCGAATTGGCCGACAGATCCTCGCTGGCAAGGCCAGCTTCGATATATTGGCGGATCCGCATCAAGGACGGGCTTGCCGCGACGCTTTGGTCGGCGTCGGCCTCGCCCCGTTCGATTTCGTTGCGAAGGCACGCGGCCAGCAGCGACACCGTGCCTTCGACCACGGATTGGCATTCGTCGAGGCTCATGCGCGGCGCAAATTCGAACAGGGCGGTGAGATGCCCCGCCAGCAATCGTGCGATCACGCTGCTGCCCGGCAGGACCAGGCCATGCAAATCATCGACCCGCAAGAGATGGGCGGCGAACATCGGGCGCGGCACGACCAGCGTGACATTCTCGAACGCCGTGGCCTTGGTCTCCAGCGTCTGGGCGAGATCGAACAGGCAGATGTCGCCGGCGCGTACGCGCATCGGCCGTGTGCCGGCAACGCCGTCATAGCCGCCCTTCAGATAGAGCTGGAGGATGATGTGGTCGACGCCGCTGCGCGCGATCGTTTCGGCCGTCCGGCGGAAACGCTGGCCGCTGGCACGGCTCAGCCCGATCAGCACCGGCCCCATGGCGTAGGAGCTGACGTCGGCGCGAAACGGGCCCGGTTCGCCGGCGGCGAGCTCGTCCACCTCGAACAGCGTGGCGACGGCTTCCCGCCACGCTGCGATGTTCGCCTCCGTCTCCATCTGATCGGCGCTGAAGCCGAATACCGGCAGCAGGGACGATATCGGGGCGACATCGTCATTCAATCCGGAAGCGTCCGTCGGACTAGTCGTCGTGCAGTCGTCGCTCATTCTGGCCGTGGGTTAGTTTTTGCTCTTTTGTCTCAGTCTATTGATGCGGTGTGTCGCAGCTGCTGGCTCGTATTGACGCCGCGCCTCGGACGTCGGCTATAGCGCCACGACCGCCGTCGGGGCCGATTATCGGGTCTCGGCAAATATGCTAGCCGGCTTTGCGCTGGCCGGCGGCGGGACCAATTTTAGCACGGCACACCAGCAATATGTGGAGCGGTATGATGTTGCCGGTACGGTGCATGGGGTTGTTTTTCCAGTTTGGGTCGGAGCCGGCGTAAGCGCCGCCACTGCCGGGCAGGCTACCCCCGCCGCCACGGGGTCACGGTCACTTCATGCGCCGCGTCGAGGAGGTAGGGCGCACCCGGCCTCATCCCGTGCGCAGCCAGCACCTCGTGAGGCGTCCGCTGGGGCACGCCGACGAAGCAGCCCTCGCCGGCGGGCAGCCGCACATGCGGAGCCTCCGACAGCCAGAACGTGTCGTAGCGGTCCATGAACAGGTCGAACACGACCGGTCCGCCGATGACGGCGACCATGCCGGATGCGACGTCGGCGAAGGCGCAGGCCTGCTCGAAGTTCGCATGCTCAGGATTCCACAGCGTCGCGTTCGGCATCTCCGGATCGACGGTGAGGTCCCTGATCTTGCGGGTCAGGATCAGCCGCTTGCGCCTGGCCGAATTCGGCTGCTGCTCGTGCGAGTTGCGGCCGTGCACGATCAGCGCGGCGCGATCGAGCGCCTGCTCGAAGAACCGCTGGTCACCTTCGAATTTCAACGTCTCAGGCATGATATGCGACGGATCGGCGAGCATGCCGTCCGCGGAGACGATGACGTAGCCTTCGATACGGAAAGACAAGTGCGACGGCTATTCGGAAACGGTGGTCACCACCGAATTGACCGGGCGCTGGCTCACCGTCGGCAGCTTGAGATCCTTGAGCAGCTCTTGGTCGTATTCCGGCAGCGTCGAGGCCGGGAACTTGGCGCGCATCGCTACCACCTTGTAGCCGCCCGCCTTCAGCCGCTTGAGCAGCTCGGGTAGGGCCTCCGCGGTGTGCTTCTGGAAGTCGTGCATCAGGATGATGCCCTTGCCCTTGGTGTCGAGCTTCTTCATCACGGTCTCGACGATCTTCTCGGGCTTGGAAGCCTTGAAGTCGAACGAGTCGATGTCGCAGGAGAAGCTCGCGACATTGCGGTTGCCGAGATAGGTGACCATCTCGGGCGGATGCTGCAGCGCCGGGAAGCGGAAGAACGGCGCGGGCGAGATGCCGCCGAGCGCCCACTTCACCGCCGCAAAGCCCTTCTCGATCTCGTCCTTGCGCTGCGCTTCGTTGAGCTTCTTGTTGTTGAGGTTGGCGTGCGACCAAGTGTGGGCGCCGACGGTGTGGCCGGCTGCGTAGACCTGCTTGAGGACCTCCGGCTCGTAGGTCGCGTGCTTGCCGATGATGAAGAAGATTCCGGTGGTGCATTCGTCCGCGAGCGCCTTTAGCACCGCGGGCGTGTTGCGCGGCCAGGGGCCGTCGTCGAAGGTCAGCACGACCTCCTTGTCACGCAGGAAGTCGAGCTCCTTGAAATGCTCGAAGCCGAAGCCGGGACCGCCCGTGGTGTCGATCTCGACGGTGCGGGCGACGCCGAGTGCGCCCGGTGTGTTGCAGGCCGCGCGGGCCGGCTGCGGCGGCTGTTTCGGCGGGGGCGGATTGACGAAGCCCGCTGGCGCCGCAGCCGCTGCTGCGGGCGCTGGAGCTGCAGGGGATGTTGCAGCCGCTGGTGTTGCCGCCGGCGCGGCTTGCGGTGCGGCCGCGGGCTTCGCGGCCGGCGTCTGCGACCATGCGGCGCCGGAGAGCGCCACCGACATCGCACCTGCTAAAATCAGTCCTGCCGCTACGCGCATGGTGATGTCCCTCGAGATTGATCCCGTTGTTCCGCCGTGGCTTTTCGCCTGCGGCAAAAACCGTCCTGCCCAAAACAATCCTAGCCTAGATGGTGCGCCATCGCCATTGCAACGGCTGTTTGATGCCGCGTCGCAATTGTGCCCAGCCGGATGGCGTGCACTTGAGTCGTGCACGTGAGTCAAGTGTCGGCCAGGGCCCTTGCAATGGCGGTCTTGATCCGCGTGTCGGCCGGCTCGACGGCGGATGGAAATACCTCGGCGATATAGCCGTCGCGGCCGATCAGGTATTTGTGGAAGTTCCAGCGCGGAACTTCCTTCGGTCGGGCTTCCGCGGCCCATTTGTAGAAGGGATGCGCCCGCGCACCGACCACCGCAGCCTTGGCCGTGATCGGGAAGGTAACGCCATATTGGTGGTGTGCGGTCTGCGTGATCTCGCTGCTGCCACCGGGCTCCTGGCCGCCGAAATCGTTGGACGGCACGCCGATCACGGTGAGCCCGCGCCCGCGAAACTCGTTCCAGATTTCCTGCAGGCCGGCATATTGCGGCGTGTAGCCACAGAGCGAGGCCGTGTTCACCACCAGCAGCGGTTTGCCGGTGAACGTGGCGAGGCGGATGTCGTCGCCTGACAATGCGGGGAAGGAGAAGGCGTAGGCCGAGATCCGGCTCATGGCGCCATCGGCGAGGGCGCGCGTGACAGGCGCGAACGCGCCCGCAAGCGTGACGCTCAGCACGGTTCTGCGATTCATCATGACGGCGTCCCCCGAGATGATCCGAGGGCAGATTACTCCGCCACTGCGGCCTCGCGCGTCAACACCGCGTTATCGGTCCTGCGAGAGAGCTAGTACAGGCGGACGATGAAGTCGGTACCTTCGCCGGTCTCGCCCTGGTTGATGCCCTGGTCGGAGACGATGATCGAGCCGCCTGACGTCAGCATCTCGTTGATTTTCGCCATGGTCTCAGTGGGGACCGAGATGCGGTTGAGGGCTTCGGCTGGGCTGTCCGGCGTCACCACCGGTTTTGCGGCGACGGGGATCACGGCGGCACCGCGCTGGCGGCGCGCCACGCGGTTGTCGTCCTCGCGCGCCACGGAACGGGCGGACACGGGCAGCGACACCACCGACCAGTGCAGCGTGTTGGCATCGGCCTTGTCGAGCTCGGCGGTGAAGACATGCGTGCCGAGCGGCCGGTCGCTCGCGGCGATCGTGACAGGCACCTCGAACAGCGGCGCAAAATTCTGCCGCACATAGAGCTTGGAATCCTTGCGGCTGATGAAGACGGCAATCTGGCCGGCCCGCTTGGGTGTGTCCGGCTTTGCCGCCGGCGCAGGATCGGTGAGGCGGCCCTCGTCCTTCTTTGCATCGGGTGCGGTGGCGAGCGCCGGCGCATCGGGTGCCTTCGCGGCTTCCGTTTTGACCGGGTCGACCTTGTCGGCAGGCTTGTTCTCGGTCGCCGGCTTGGCGGCGTCTTCGGACGCAGGCTTGGCCGCTTCGGCCGTCTTGACCTCGTCGGACGTCGCCGCGGCTTCCTCGCGCGCAGCCGCATGGCCGGTGGTCACGTCCGACAACACGGTGTGGCCGACCGAGGTGCGCAGCTCGACCACGCTGTCGGCGCTGGCCGTCTTGGTCTCGACCGGCTTGGCTTCGGTCGTGCCCTTATCGGCCTTGTCAGCGACATTGGTCTGCGGCGCGAGGCTCGCGGCGGGCTGCGGCGGCACGCGCATGGAGGCGAGCACGGGATGGGAGAAGCTTTGCGGCGACACCTGGCCGGGCGCCACGATCACGCGCGCGCCCATCCTGGTCCAGTTCCACATCTTCATCGCGAACGCCATGGGCATGCGGATGCAGCCATGCGAGGCCGGATAGCCCGGCAGCGCGCCAGCATGCATCGCGACGCCGGACCAGGTGATCCGCTGCATGTACGGCATCGGCGCGCCGCTATAGAGGTTGGAGCGGTGGAATTTGTGCTTCTGGATGATGCTGAACACGCCCATCGGCGTCGAGTGGCCCTTCATGCCCGTCGACACCGGTGATTCCGCGAACACGCCGGCTTTGTCGTAGACCGTCATCTTCTGCCGGTCGATCGAGACGACAATGACGAGTGGCCCTTGCGGCTTGGTGCCGGCTTCCTTCTCGACAACGACGTCCTTCTTGCTTGCGGCGCCGCGCTTTTGCGGCTTCGGGCGCGGTATTTCGGGAAGCCGGTTCGGCCGGGCGTAGTAGGGCCGGTCGGAATAGTCCGTCCAGTAATAAAATGCTGCGTTTGCTTCGCTGGTTGCGCCGATCGCACCCGCCGCCGTCAACATGGCGACCTGCCACAGCCGTGCCGGCTTGGCAGGCGAACCCCACCCGTTCACGCTGTTCATCCTCGAATCCATTATCCAAATCAGACGTTAGTCTCGCAAAGGGGATACGCGTTCACCAGCAGCGCGGTTCTGCCATCAGCTACTTTTGTCCAAGGCGTAGCAAAAAAGCCTCACGGAGCGGTAAACGGCGGCCTGGTCCGCTCCTCTGCCGCCTTCCTGACCGCCGCTTGCGTTCCTACATTGCGGGGACTTGTTAGCGGAGAACTTCATGTCATCTCGTTTCCCCGGTCTTTCGAGCATCCGTCTGAAAGGCCTCGCTTTATTCCTCCTGGCTCTGACCGCGCCAATGGCGTCGGCATCTGCGGCCGACGAACCTGATCTGATCTTCCGCCGCTCTACCGTGTTCAAATGGATGAGCCCGAACGACAAGCTCGCGACCTATGGTCTCGACGATCCCGAAGTCGAAGGCGTCGCCTGTCATTTCACGGTGCCGGAGAAGGGCGGCTTCAAAGGCTGGCTCGGCCTTGCCGAGGAGGTCTCGGATATCTCGCTGGCCTGCCGCCAGGTCGGTCCGGTCAAGTTCAAGCACAAAATGGAGCAGGGCGACGACATGTTCCGCCAGCGCCGGTCGCTGTTCTTCAAGAAGATGCAGATCGTGCGCGGCTGCGACGCCAAGCGCAACGTGCTGGTCTACATGGTCTATTCAGACAAGCTGATCGAAGGCTCGCCCAAGAACTCGACCTCGACCGTGCCGATCATGCCGTGGGGACCTGCGGACGCAAACGTCCAGAAGTGCGGCGAGTTCTTCACGCAATGAGGCGCTCCGCGTTCACTCCTGCAACGCGCTCGCGTTCACCCGGCGGCGATCGCGCGGCGTCGCAAGGCGCGATCCGGTCAGTCGCACGAACGTCTGCGGCGCCGCCTCGAGGCCGCGGCTCGATTGCAGCGCCATTGCGCCGGTGCTGCCGCGAATGATCGGTTGATCTGCGCGCTCCGTCGGTGGATTTTCATCGCGCGGCGTTGCGCGATTTCCCGCCACCATGGCCATCCCTCACGTGAATGCGCCCGATGATCCGGGCGTCTCGGTTTCGATGGCTTGGGTCGTTGCCGAACCAATTCCGGTTCGACAGGATCCAGCCTTCTTTTGCCGCCCTTTCAGCAGAAAAACGTAAAATGCATGTGAAGCGCGCGCGGCGGCCGCGTGACAACGCCTGGGCGGGGTGCACGTCCGTGCCGGCGCCGGAACTTGGCAGGCGACTTTGGCCTGCCGCCAGACCTATCTGAAATAACTGGCATTTTCCGAGAATTGTTTCGTCGCCGTGGCCGGGACGAAACAATTCTCACGAAGACGAAACCATTTTCAGTTTTTCGCGCATCACGCGCGAAACCGCCCATGGTTATCAGGCTCATAACGACGACGGCGCACCGCCGGCCACAGAATTGGGACACAGATCATGCGCGCGCTCAGCTTCATCCTTGCTTTCGGTTTCGTGCTCGCCGGCTCCTCGTTGGCGGGTGCGCCCGACGGCAATCTCCCCGGTGTCGGTACCTTCCAGTACAGCGGCTCGCCCGTTGCGGTTCCGGCCGCTCAGCCGATCATGGTCGCCGCGCGCTTCTGACTGCACACAACGAAACAGCCGGCAAAGCCTATCATGTTGCTTCGTCTCTGCGCCGCCGCGTTCGTGTCCCTTCTGACGATCAGCTCCGTTCAGGCGCAGGTCCGCTCACCTTCCAGGCTACCCGATCCGCGTGGCGAATTCGTGCGCCAGTGTGCGCCGCACATGCTCGGGCGCTGGCAGCATCCGGAAGCGGTCTGCGGCTGCCTGCACGATCACGCCGCCGCGGCCGTCGAGGATCGCGATCTGCGCGAAGCGCTGCTGCGCGGCATCAGCGAGACCGGCGTGCCCACCATCGAGACCGATTGGGTACCGGCCTCCAAGCACAGCGAGATCGGCCCGACCTTCACCAAGATCGCCAAACCGACCCTGCAGTGCATGTTCGATCCGGCGAAATAGTCCCGGATCCTTACTTCGTTTTCGGTCCGTGCCGCGGCACGCAGGAACTCGTGCGCGAGACTCCCTTGTCGGTCATCTTCGCGCCGCGCACTTCCCTGAGCTGACCGGCGGGGCAGGTTCCGTCATCCACGAGCACGCGCTGGCCGAGCTTCAGATCGCCGATGTCCTGCTCGCGTCCGACTGTGGCAGCGGGTGCCGTCGAGACAAGCGCGATGGAGATCAGCAGCGAGAGGCAGGTCGCGTGGCGCAGCAGCATGATGTGAGGTCCCGGAATCGATGCCGCAATCTAGGGAGCGGCGGGCGATTCTGATAGTGAAGCTTCGTCAGGCCCGGCGGGCCGGTTTTCCTTTTGCGGCCAAGGCTGCGCGCGATTCCCTCGCGAGACGTTCCGCGGACGCCACGAGCTGCGGCACGGGATGTCCGGAAAATCCCAGCACGAAGCCGGGCAGGGGACGCCCGCGCGAATAGGTGTCGGCCAATAGCCAGCCTTCGGCGCCGGCCGCCTGCTTGGCCAGCGCCGCCACCGCCGGATCGACGGCAGGATCGAACCGGGCGACAAGATGCAGGCCTTGTGAGGGCACCGGCACCGAAAGCGCGCCACCGGATGCGACTTCCAGCCTCTCGGCGAGCACGTCGCGCGCCTCGCGATAGAGTTTCCGCACGCGCTTCAGATTCGCGGCGAAGGCGCCGGAATTGAGCATGTCCGCCACCGCGCCCTCCATCAGCGTGCCGGGAAAGCGGTCGAGCGCCGCCCGCGCCGCCGTCACCTCCGCGATCAGGCGTTCGGGCAGGGCGCAATAGCCGATGCGCAGGCCCGGAAACAGCGTCTTGGCAAAGGTGCCGAGATAGATCACGCGCTGGAGCCGATCGATGCCGGCGAGCGACATCAGCGGCGCGCCGTCATAGCGGAACTCGCTGTCGTAATCGTCCTCGAGCACGAATGCGCCGGCCTGTTTGGCCCAGTCCAGAAGCTCGAGCCGTCGCGGCATCGACATCTGCACGCCAAGTGGAAACTGGTGCGACGGCGTAACGTAGGCCGCGCGCGCGGACGGTGCCGCGATGCGGCCTTTGGCGACGCGCATCCCGTGCTCGTCCACCGCGACAGGCACAGTGCGATAACCGCAATGGACGATGGTTTTTCGCGCGGCGGGATAGCCCGGGTCCTCGCACCAGACCTGGTCGCTGGATTTCAGGATCGCGCTCAGCACGATGCGCAGCGCGTGCAGCGTGCCCGAGGTCAGCATGATCTGGTCGGGATCGCAACGCAGCCCCCGCGCCGACAACAGATGGTCGGCGATCGCCACGCGCAGCTCGCGGCTGCCGCGAGGGTCGCCGTAATGCAGGTGCTCGGTTCCGAATGCGCGCATGCGGCGGCCGACGAAAGCGCGAAAGCGCTGCACGGCGCGCTCGTCGATATGGGTGCAGCCAAGCGCAAACGCGCCTTGCTTTGGCGCTTCGAGAACGACCTTCGGCTTATTCGGCTCGGCGGCGCGCTGGGGGATACGCGCCGCGACGAACGTTCCGGAGCCGACCGTCGCGTCGGCAAAGCCGTCGGCGATCAGGCGCTCATAGGCGGTGACGACGGCGTTGCGGCGGAAGCCGGTCTGCCTGGCCAGCGTCCGCGATGGCGGCAGCGGCTCGCCCGGCCGGACCAGGCCGGAGACGATCATCTCGCACAGTGCCTGATACAGCCGGTGCGCGGCAGAAGCGCCGGCCGTGACGTGAGGGCCGGTGAGGTCGAGCGGAAGCTCGGGCTTGGTTCGGGACGACGAATTGGTCGGAATTTTTTGCATGGAATTGGAACTATCGCAGACCAAATGCGCCGCTACAACTGCTCCGGATTTCTTCCATCCGAGCAGGAGCGGCTGTGAGCCAGACCGAGACCTCGAATTCCTATCCGACATCGGCACGCAACCAGGTGAAGCGCCGGCACGACCGCGGCTTCTATGATCACGACACGGTTCATCGCATCCTGGATTCTTCGATGCTGTGCCACGTCTCCTACGCAATCGACGGCCAGCCCTATTGCACGCCGACCTTCTTCTGGCGCGAGGGCACCAGGCTGTACTGGCACGGATCGAGCGCCAGCCGCATGCTACGCAACCAGAGCAAGGGCGAGCGCGTCTGCCTGACGGTCGCCCATCTCGACAGCCTCGTGCTGGCACGCTGCGGCTTCAACCATTCCGCCGACTACCGCGCCGTGATGGCGTTCGGCACGGCCTATCTCGTCACCGATCCTGATGAGAAGGAGCGCGCGGTGATCGCCATGGTCGATCGCTTCTTCCCGGATCGCACCGCCGGCCTGCGACAGAGCACTACGCAGGAAATCAAGGCGACGTCCTTCATCGCAATGGAAATCGAGGAAGCCTCGGCCAAGATCCGCGCCAAGGGCGTCGCCGACGATGACGAGGACTATGCGCTGCCGATCTATGCGGAGCGCATTCCGGTCCGCACCGTGCTCGGCGCCCCCGAACCGTGCCCGCGCCTGCTCGATGGTGTCAGCCGGCCTGCGACTCTGAACGGCTATTCCGAAGGCCGGCTGCTCGAAGATGCATTGCGGGATGCATATTTTCTGGAGTACCCGAACGGCTGAAATCGGCTAGTTTGCGCGCTCCCTGGGACCATTGGAATGTCTGGAGTCGCCCGAATGAATGCCGAAACGCAGCAGAGGATTCTTGACGCCGTCGACAGCGGCTTCGAGGCTCAGCTCGCAACCACCCGCGATTTCGTCGCGATCCCTTCGACCCGCGGGGCGGAGGGACCATGCCAGGACATGATCGGCGATCTCCTGCGCGAACGTGGCTACGAGGTCGACGACTGGCATATCGACGTCGAGGATTTGAAGGATCTGCGCGGCTTCGGTCCGATCGAGCACGACTTCTCGAAGGCGCGATCCGTGGTGGGAACTTACCGTCCGAGAACCAATGGCGGCAAGTCGCTGATCCTGCAAGGGCACTGCGATGTGGTGCCGGCCGGTCCGCTGGAATTGTGGGAAACGCCGCCATTCGCGCCGGTCATCAAGGACGGCAAGATGTTCGGCCGCGGTGCCTGCGACATGAAGTCCGGGACGATCGGTGCGCTCTATGCGCTGGACGCGATCAAGGCCGCGGGCTTCAGGCCGACGGCGCGGATCCATTTCCAATCGGTGATCGAGGAGGAGAGCACCGGTGTCGGCGCACTCTCGACGCTGCAACGCGGCTATCGCGCGGACGCCTGCTTCATTCCGGAGCCGACCGGCGGCAAGATGGTGCGCTCCCAGGTCGGCGTGATCTGGTTCCGCCTCCGCGTGAAGGGGCATCCGACCCACGTTGCCTTCGCAGGCTCCGGCGCGAACGCGATCATGGCGGCATATCACCTGATCCAGGCGCTGCAAAAGCTCGAGATCGAATGGAACGAGCGGGCCAAGGCCGACCGTCACTTCAAGACGCTCGACCATCCCGTCAACTTCAACGCCGGCATCATCAAGGGCGGTGACTGGGCCTCGAGCGTACCGGCCTGGTGCGATGTCGACTGCCGGATTGCGGTGTTGCCGGGCTGGTCGATCGCCGATCACCAGAAGG
Source organism: Bradyrhizobium sp. NBAIM18 (assembly GCF_020193825.1). NCBI lineage: Bacteria > Pseudomonadati > Pseudomonadota > Alphaproteobacteria > Hyphomicrobiales > Nitrobacteraceae > Bradyrhizobium > Bradyrhizobium sp. NBAIM18. Next base: position 225,092 of record NZ_JADYVO010000002.1, on the reverse strand, counting down.
AGATCATGGCTTGCGTCGCCGCCGCTTCGCGCAACCACCGCTTCCTCGCCAACAATCCGCCGCAGGTCGAATGGTCCGGCTTCCTGTCGGAAGGCTATGAGCTGACCAACGCCGCGGAGCCCGAGGCTGCGTTCGGGAAGGCCTTCAACAGGGTCTATGGCGGTACGCCAGAGGACCTCGTCTTCACGGCGCTGACCGACACGCGCTTCTACGGCCTCAACCACGGCATCCCGAGTCTGTGTTTTGGTGCCAGCGGAGGCGAGATGCACGGCTTCAACGAGTTCGTCGACCTGGAGTCATTGAAGAAGGCGACCAAGGCGATGGCGCTGTTCATCGCGGAATGGTGCGGCGTGGAGAAGGCGTAGCGGTCTCCCCATCGCCACTGCGGTAGGGTGGGCAAAGGCGCACTTGCGCTATGCCCACCACCTTTCTCTCGGATGAACCAAGATGGTGGGCACGCTCCGCTTTGCCCACCCTGCGACAGCTCAGCTCGTAGCGGTCGCTGCCCAATCCACCGGCTCCCTCAATCCTTTAAGCTTAAAAGAAAGACTAGGATGCCGCCCTGACCGGTGGCAGACTGGGTTCGGTTCGTCGGACGAGTCCTCGGGAGCAACGATGCGCGATTGGGATGACGCTTACGCCAATTCGGCCCACATCCCGGGCTCGGACAAGCTGCCGGCTCTGTGGGCGGAGCGGGCGGCGGCCTACCGCGCCGGGCTGAAGGAATTTCGCCCCGACATCGCTTACGGCGCCGGCGAGCGCCAGAGGCTCGATCTGATCCTGCCTGACGGCGACAGCAAGGGTCTCGTCGTCTTCGTCCATGGCGGCTACTGGATGCGCTTCGACAAATCGACCTGGACCGATCTCGCCGAAGGTGCGCGGCACCATGGCTGGACGGTGGCGCTGCCGAGCTACACACTGGCACCAGCTGCCCGCATCTCCGATATCACTGCGGAGATCACCGCCGCGATCGCCAAAGCGGCATCACTCGTCTCGGGGCCGATCCGGCTCGCCGGCCATTCCGCCGGCGGCCATCTCGTCACACGCATGCTGTGCGGCGACAGCCGGCTCGAGTCCGCCGTCTACAACCGCATCGCCGGTACGCTCTCGATCAGCGGCCTGCACGACTTGCGTCCGCTCCTGAAGACGGGGATGAACGAGACGCTGCGCATGACGATGGAGGAGGCGACGCTGGAAAGCGCGGCGCTGCATCTGCCACGAGGGCGTTCGCCAGTGACGGCCTGGGTCGGCGGCAGCGAGCGGCCCGAATTCATCCGCCAGTCCGATCTGATGGCGAACATCTGGACCGGCTTCGACGTGCCGACGCACCTCGTCGTCGAGCCCGGCCTCAACCATTTCACGGTGATCGACGGGCTCAAGGATCCGTCGTCACAGATCACCGCGCGCCTGATCGGCCTCGATGAATGAGGCCAGGGACGATCAATCGAGAGGGGCCAGCCATGACGTCCAGCGATTACGATCCCACAAGCGAAGGCGCCGAGACCGATTTCACCCGGCGCATGTCCTACGGTGATTATCTCGCGCTGGACGCGATCCTCGGTGCGCAGCATCCGCTGTCGGAGGCGCATGACGAGATGCTGTTCATCATCCAGCATCAGACCACGGAACTGTGGATGCGGCTCGCCATCCACGAGCTCGCCGCTGCGCGCCGTGCGATCTCACGGGATGAGGTGCAACCCGCGATGAAGATGCTGGCCCGGATGTCGCGTATCTTCGAGCAGCTCAACGGCGCCTGGGACGTGCTGCGCACGATGACGCCCAGCGAGTATACCCGCTTCCGCTCGCAACTCGGACAATCCTCGGGCTTTCAGTCGCGGCAATACCGGCTGATCGAATTTCTGCTCGGCAACCGCAACCACGCCATGCTGAAGCCGCACGCGCACGATGCGGAGACGATCAAGCTGCTCGAAGCCGAGCTCGCGACGCCGAGCCTCTATGACGAGGTGCTGCGGCTTGCCGACCGCAACGGGCTCAAGATGCCTGCTGCGGTGCTGGCGCGCGACGTTCGCGAAACCCACAGCTTCAACGAAGGCGTGCTGCAGGCCTGGCGTATCGTCTACGAGGCGCCGGAAACCCACTGGATGCTCTACGAACTGGCCGAGAAGCTGGTCGATTTCGAGGACTATTTCCGGCGCTGGCGCTTCAACCACGTCACCACGGTCGAGCGCGTCATCGGCTTCAAGCGTGGCACCGGCGGCACTGGCGGCGTCAGTTATCTCAAGCGCATGCTCGAGGTCGAACTGTTTCCCGAACTCTGGCGCGTGCGTACGATTCTGTAGGGATGTCCATGACCCGGCTTCGCGTCTACGACGATACCAGAGCCTTGTTCCATTTGCCTGACGGCGTGATTTATCTCGACGGCAACTCGCTGGGTGCGCTGCCGCTGGGCGTTGCCGAGCGTGTCAACCGCGTGATCACCGAGGAATGGGGCAACGAGCTGATCCGCGCCTGGAATAGTGCAGGCTGGTATGTGCAGCCGCGCCATCTCGGCGACCGCATCGCGCGGTTGATCGGAGCGGAGGCCGGCTCGGTCATGGTCGGCGACACGCTGTCGCTCAAGGTCTATCAGGCGCTAGCTGCCGCGCTGGACATGAGCGTCTCGCGCAAGGTGATCCTGTCGGATACCGGTAACTTCCCGACTGACCTCTACATGGCCGAAGGCCTGATCGCGACGCTCGGACGGGGCCATCAATTGCGCCTGGTAGCACCGGAGGAGATCGAGGACGCATTGTCTGAGGAGATCGCCGTTCTGTACATCACCGAGGTCGACTATCGCACCGGCCGCCGCCACGACATGGCGAAGTTGACAGCGAAAGCGCATGCGCTCGGCATCGTCACGGTCTGGGATCTCGCCCATTCCGCCGGCGCGCTGCCGGTCGATCTCGCCGGGAGCGGCGCCGATTTCGCCGCGGGGTGCACCTACAAATATCTCAACGCCGGCCCCGGCGCGCCGGCCTTCCTCTATGTCGCACCGCGCCATGCCGACGGCGCGCGCGCCGCGCTGTCGGGGTGGATGGGCCACGCAAAACCGTTTGCTTTCGAGCTTGCCTATGCGTCCGCGGGCGGCGTCGAGCGCATGCGCGTCGGCACCCCGCCGGTGCTCGCCATGGCGGCGTTGGAGGCCTCGCTCGATATCTGGGACAAGGTCGATATCAAGGAGGTTCGTGCGCGTTCGCTGGCGCTGGGCGATCTCCTGATCGGTGAAGTCGAGCGCCGTTGTCCGCAACTCAAGCTCGTGACGCCGCGCGACCATGAGCGGCGCGGCTCGCAAGTCTCCTTCGCCTTCGCCGGCGGCTACGCCGCGATGCAGGCCCTGATCGCCCGCGGTGTCGTCGGCGACTTTCGCGCGCCCGACATCATGCGCTTCGGCCTCACGCCGCTGTACATCGGCGAGGGCGAGATCGTGCGGGCCGCGGAGATCGTCGAAGAGGTGATTTCAGGGGAGGTGTGGCGACGGCCGGAGTATCAGGTCGTGCATGCAGTGACGTGAGGGTGGTCTCGTGCCCCGGACGCAGTGCAGCGCTTCCCGGCTCTGCGCGCCGATGTCAGCATCGCCATTACCTCGGACGTCATTGCTTTGCGGCTTGAAGCAATTCACGTTGAGCCAACAAGAAGTTGGGAGGAGATCCGATGACGCCGCTCGAGAAACTTAAAGCGATGAAGATGCCGTTCGCCGAACTCAAGGGCGTCGAATTTGTCGAGGCGGAGAAGGACCGCGTGGTGGCGCGGATGACGGTCCGGCCCGAACTCTGCACGCTTCACCACACCATCCACGGCGGGGCCGTGATGGCGCTGGCCGATTCCGTCGGCGCGGCAGCGACCGTGATCAATCTGCCCGAGGACGCCAAGGGTACGACCACGCTGGAGAGCAAGACCAATTTCATCGGTGGGGCCAAGGAGGGGGCCACGGTCATCGCCACCGCCACCCCGGTGCACAGGGGTCGGCGGACCCAGGTCTGGACCACCAGATTGGAAACCGAGGACGGCAAATTGGTTGCGGTGGTGACCCAGACCCAGCTGGTCCTGTGAAACTATGGGACTTTGATTTTATTAACGAATTGGTCGCTTCGGTGCCCGAAACTTGGGCAGGTCTCCGTCTTGAAAATCATGGTGCGATGCACAATATAGGAGGCCTAGGGATTCGAACGCCTCCTCGAGGGAACACCAAGAGGAGTTCTGACGTGGTACTTGAAGACACCGTCCGTACCGTTCCCGGCTATGTGCGGACCCTGATCCAGCAGGAAGAATTGCCGCTCCTGCGCGATCACCTGCTGAGGCTTGATGCCGGCAGCCGGCACGACCGTTTCAACGGCTTTCTCGACGACAGCTTCATCGAGCGCTACGCCGCCCGCTGTGCCGAGGACGGCACCGTCATCGTTGCCTATATCGTCGAAGGCGTGGTGCGCGGCGCGGCCGAGCTGCACCCGCCCGAGGACGGTTCCTTGCCGGAGGTCGCCTTCAGCGTGGAAGCCTCCGCGCGCCGCCAGGGCGTCGGCACCGTGCTGTTCCGCCGCCTGATCGCAGAGGCCCGCTGGAAGGGCTACAAGCAGCTGCGCATCACGACGGGCGCGGACAATCATGCGATGCGGGCGCTCGCCAGGAAGTTCGGGGCCCATCTGGCTTTCCGCCATGGTGAATCGACCGGCACGATCGACCTCGCCAAGACGCCCGAGGCCGAGCTTGCCGATCTCGCGGCCTCGCCGTTCACGGCCGGGCGCGCGCTTCTCAGCTTCAACAGCACGTGCTGGAAGCTGATCTCGAGCATGTACGGCAATCGCGCCGCATAACCCGGAAATTGCGGACAGGAATCACAAAGCGGACCGGCAAGGCCGGTCCGCTTTCGCGTTCGGTGCGATGAAAGGAATGCTCAGCTGCGCGTGCCGGCGCCGAAGCGGCGGACGACGCGGCGTTCGACTACGACGGAGCGCTGCGCGCCCTGTTCGCCGGCGATCACGCGGGTGGCGGTGATGCGGCTGTTGGAGCGGGCCTGCTTCTTCACCTCGGCCTGGACGACTTCGAGCGGCATCCCCATCAAGGCTGCAGCGATCTCGGCCTGCTGCGCCTGGTCGTCTGTGATGCCGACAGCGGCGAAGATCGCCTCGTCCAGGGTCGGGGGATCGTGGCGGACGCGCCGCGTGCCATATTTGGTATTCCAGTCTGCGCTCATAACGGCCTCATCTTGATGCCGGGATACCTAGTGCCGCCAATGTTGCATTGCAATATGAAATCGGTGCGGCATCTCAGCTATGCACCGGTCTGGTGTCACAGCGGTGACGCAGCACTCGCGCCGACCTCCACCCGTTGCTGAGGCCAACGTTTCAGGGCGGCGTGTCCAGCTTCGGTGAGCCGGTAGATTCCCCGCTCCGTGCGTTCGAACCAGCCATACACATTGTTAAGCAAGATCTTGCCGGCATCGGGGCAGCGTTCGCGCAGCTCGCGCACCGGCTTCGGCCCTTCGGCAAGAGCCGACGCGCAGGCCAGCGCCTGCTGGCGATAGGCCGTCATGATCGGTGCGCGGGTGCTGCCGCCGAGCACGGGGTCGCCCTGGCGGCGCTGATGCTCGGCGACGAGACGCGAGCGCACCTTCGGCTCGCGGCGCGGCGCCGCGGTCGGTGGCTTCACCAGCACTTCGACCTGGCCGCGATCGGTCACGCCGAGCATGCCGAAGCCGAGGCGGCGACAGAGATTGCGATAGCGCGCGTCGCTCTCGCGTCCCTTGCCGCGCGCGGACATCTTCGCCGCGATCCAGACCTCGTCACCGGCCGGCGCGCGATCGACCGCCTGCAGGATCAGCTCGAGATTAAAGGCAAGCTTGAGCTCGCCGATCACCACGACCGGCGGATCGCCGGCGCTGAGGCCGACGAGATCGCAGCCGCCGATCTCGCCCTTGACTGTGAAGCCGAGCTCTTCGAGGAAGCGTTTGACGGGCAGGTAAAGCGCGGTTTCCAAGGGACGTCCGATCGGAGAATCAGTTGCAGCCAGTCTAGAGCGTTCTCGGCCCCGATTGAATCGGAGCCGGTGCCTCTAACGTTTTGATCGGAACGCGACTACACCCGGCCACCGACCGGGATCAGGGCGCCCGTGACGCCGCTCGCGGCATCGCTGGCGAGGAACAGGATCACTTCGGCGAGCTCCTGGGGCGTCACCCATTTGGAAAAGTCGGCTTTCGGCATGTCGGCGCGGTTGGCCGCGGTGTCGATGATCGAGGGCAGCACCGCGTTGACGGTAACCTTGCCCTTCCACTCGTTTGCGAGGGCCTCGGTCAGGCGATGCACGCCGGCTTTCGACGCGGCATAGGGGCCCATCCCGTTGCCGGCCTGCAGTGCGCCCATGGCGCCGATATTGACGATGCGGCCGGCCGTGGACTTGGCAAGGTGCGGCAGCGCCGCGCGCGAGGCGTTAAGCGCGGTCAGCACGTTCAGCTTATGCATGCGCTGCCACGTCGCGATGTCGCCATCGCACACAGTCTCGAAGGCGAACCCGCCGGCGATGTTGATCAATGCGTCAAGCCGGCCGAAATGCTTTGCCGCCGCATCGACGGCCGCTTTCGCCTGCGCTGGGTCGGACAGGTCAACGCCCGCGATGTCGATGTGGTCAGCGCTTGCGGCGGTTTGCGAAGACGCGTGATCGATGCCAGCCACGCGCGCGCCGCGTACCAGCGCCGTTTCCGCGACTACTTGGCCGAGCGCGCCGCGTGCGCCCGTCACGATCAAGATCTTGCCTTGCATGATCGTTCTCCCGGCACAGCCGCCCTATGCTTGCAGATAGCGCGCCTTCAGCGCGTCTCGCTCTGCCGTGCCGAGCTTGAGCCCGTCGCGCAAATAGGTTTCGAGATCACCATATTCGCTGCCGACCGCTTCGAAAGCGGCCGCAAGGTACGAGGCCTCGACGCTGCCGATCGCGTCGAGGACGTCGGCGGGCAGATCGAAGACGTTCGACGGGTCGCGCTTGTAGTGCCGGTTGGTCAAGAGATAATCCTCGGCGATGACCTCGTCCGCCACGCCCAGCGCATGCAGGATCAGCGCGCTGGCGAAGCCGGTGCGGTCCTTGCCGGCGGTGCAGTGGATCACGAGCGGTGCGCGATCTTCCAGCAAATGACCGAACAGCGCGCGGAAGCTGTGCGTGTTGTGGCGCACATAATTGCGATAGGATTCGCGCATGAGCTCGAGCGCCACAGCCGCGGTCAGCGTGCCCTTCGCGAGCTCGGCGCGCAGCCCGGCCACGACGGTCGGCTCGATCGGCAGCGAATGCACCGTGATCTCGTTCACGACGCAGATGCCGGCCGCGCGCTCCTCCAGGCCACGGAAATCGAACGCGCTGCGCACGCCCAGCGCGCGGACGACCTCGATGTCGGCAGCGGTGAGCTGGCCGAGATGGTTGGAGCGGAAGATGTGCCGCCAGCGTGTGGTGCGGCCATCAATGGTCGGGTAGCCGCCGAGGTCGCGGAAATTGCTCGCACCTTGCAGGGCGAGATGGCGGGCAGGGGAGTCCTTCAGGGAGGAGTCTTGCATGGGATCAGCTTGGGTTATGGTTCCACCGGATGCACGTTTGGCATCCTTGCGGTCTATTACAGGGGGCGATCATGGGCCGGCACAAGGCCATTGTTTTGACGGTCAGCATGCTGGCGGGCGCAATGCTCGGTGCGCGGCAGGCCGATGCGCAGACCTTCCAGACCTACCGCTGCGCCGATGGTACGCAGTTCATCCTGGGCTTTTATGACTACGACAAACGGGCCTTCGTCCAGATCGATGGCCAGCCGGTGACGCTCGCCAAGCGGCTGGCGGTTTCGGGGACGCGCTATTCGGGAGCGGGAGTCACGCTGAGGATTCCCAAGACCGGGCCCGCTACGGTCAAACACCAAGCGGCCGGTTACTGCGCGGTGGTCGACAAGCCCGGGATATAGGCGCGGGCGCGCCTGGAATTAAAAAGGGCCGAAACGCCGTTGTTTCGACCCCTTTTCAAACTGCCGCCGGCCGCTTGCGAAAGCCCGGCACTGTCAGACCAGCAGCTGGCATCAGCGTTCCCATTTGGGCTTGGCTTCGTCGACCGCATCCTGGTGATACCAGCTGTCGCTGCAGATCGAGACGTTCGCGGGCAGCGAAGCCTGATCGGCGGGAAGGCGGGTCTCGCCATAGCGGCGTCCGGCGAGGGCCGCACGGCCGCCGACGGGGAATTGGTAGATCTTTGCAGATCCGTGACTCAGACCATTGTTCATCATTGCGATTCTCCTTGGTCGAAGCGCCTTGGCCTCCATGGTGCGCCCGACTCGTTCGATTGTGGTTACTGGAATCCCCATATCGGCCGCTCATCCCCGATTGGAAAGTGCTGAAAAGGAAATCAGTTTCCGCTCAATTTGTAGGCAGGAAGCCTTCTGCATCCTCCAAGGCACGCTACCGCTGACCAACGCGTGGGCCATTCCGAAGGTTGCTGAGGAGGGGTGGGGGAGTTTGCGAAAGTTACCGGACGTTGATGCGCGTTTCATCGGCAATGCGCGGTCGGCGTCCGCTGCTTCTAAATCGGGCGTTTTCCGCCGGATTTTTGCAGCGCAGCTTCGGGCCAAGGTGCGCGGCTATGACGCACGGTGCCGTGGAGGGCCCGTCTGTGGCGAAGAGGAGCCGGAAGCGGTGGAAAACCGCCCGTACTGCGGCCTTTTGGCACGCGAAATGCTTGGGAAAGGCTGGCCGATGATGGCCGGGTACAAACGTGCGGGGGCCCTCCCGGGCCCCCAACCTTTCGCATCATCTACAGAGAGGCTCAATGACCAAGTACAAGCTCGAGTACATCTGGCTCGACGGATATACGCCGACTCCGAACTTGCGCGGCAAAACTCAGATCAAGGAATTCGCGTCGTTCCCGACGCTCGAGCAGCTTCCGCTCTGGGGCTTCGACGGCTCCTCCACCCAGCAGGCCGAAGGCCACAGCTCCGATTGCGTGCTGAAGCCGGTCGCGGTGTTTCCGGACGGTGCGCGCACCAACGGCGTGCTGGTGATGTGCGAAGTCATGATGCCCGATGGCAAGACCCCGCATCCGTCCAACAAGCGCGCCACCATCCTGGACGATTCCGGCGCCTGGTTCGGCTTCGAGCAGGAATACTTCTTCTACAAGGACGGCCGTCCGCTCGGCTTCCCGACCGCCGGCTATCCCGCGCCGCAAGGCCCGTACTACACCGGCGTCGGCTACTCGAACGTCGGCGACGTCGCCCGCAAGATCGTCGAAGAGCATCTCGACCTGTGCTTGGCTGCCGGCATCAACCATGAAGGCATCAACGCGGAAGTCGCCAAGGGCCAGTGGGAATTCCAGATCTTCGGCAAGGGCTCCAAGACCGCTGCCGACCAGATGTGGATGGCCCGCTACCTGATGCTGCGCCTCACCGAGAAGTACGGCATCGACATCGAATTCCACTGCAAGCCGCTCGGCGACACCGACTGGAACGGCTCGGGCATGCACGCCAACTTCTCGACCGCCTATATGCGTGAAGTCGGCGGCAAGGAGTATTTCGAGGCGCTGATGGCCGCCTTCGAGAAGAACCTGATGGACCACATCGCCGTCTACGGCCCGGACAACGACAAGCGTCTGACCGGCAAGCACGAGACCGCGCCGTGGAACAAGTTCAGCTACGGCGTTGCCGATCGCGGCGCTTCGATCCGTGTTCCGCACTCCTTCGTCAACAACGGCTACAAGGGCTATCTGGAAGACCGCCGTCCGAACTCGCAAGGCGACCCCTACCAGATCGCTTCGCAGATCCTGAAGACGATCTCGTCCGTGCCGACCGACAAGAAGGCCGCGGCCTAAGATCCTCCCGGCCCGGGCTGGGGGGCTGGCCCGGGCTGGCGTTCAATCCGCCGGAGCGAAGGCTCCGGCGGATTTTTTGCATTTTGATGATCCCAAGACACCCGGCGCTGCGCCGCGAAACTTGTCCATCGCCGCCGAAAGCGGGATAGAGTGCATCTGGATGCGCGCAGGGCCGGGGACACGGCTGGTGATTGAAGGCTTCTACAAGGTGAGATTTCAGCTCGGCGATACCGTCGGCCGAAGCGTGATGCATGCCGGCGACGGCAAGATGCTCGGTGGCAATTCGGCCTTCGCCCATATCGGCAGCTACGAGAAAACGGACAGCGGCGTCGATGTCGTGATCAAGACCGTCCGCCATAACCCCGATCCGAGCTACCGCGCCATGGCGGGCACGGACGATGCGACCTTAATCGCGAAGGGCTGGGCCGACGGCGAGCTCTATCGCTTCAAGGGCGAGCTCAAGGAGCTGCCGGGCGTGCCGTTTCAATCGCTGATGACGCCGATCACCGATGAGGAGGTGCCGATCGCCGGCGGCGTCGGCGAAGCCGGCATCAGCGACGGTCTCTATTCCATCCATCTGCGCATGCTCGACGGTCTCGACGGCGGACTCACCGGCGTGATGCTGCTGAACCAGGGCCGCATCCTCGGCGGCGATGCGGCTTTCTATTATCTCGGCAGCTACACCGCCGCGAAGGGCCGCTGGAAGGGCCAGATCCTCAACCAGGAGCACACGCCGGCCAAGGACGATCCTATCTTCGGCGGCCACGAGGTCGGCATCGGCTTCTCCGGCAGCTACGACGCGGAGCAGGCGGTGCTGGAGGCAACCGCGCTGGCCGGCAAGCGGAGCTTGCGCCTGACCGCAGCGCTCAAGCTGATGCATCGCGCCTGAGCCACCCATCACAGACGTGAACCGACTCGAGCCTTGAATTTGCCGAGCCACAGACGCAACGTGACGATCATGCGGACTTTCCTCCTTGCCATGCTCTTTGCGCTCGCCGCGCCCCTGACGGCGCAGGCGCAATCGGCTGATCTCGTGTTGTGCGACCGTCTCGCCGCCGATCCTAGCGATCCCGACAAGCCGGCTGACGTGAAGGGCGTCGCGGAGATCGCGTCCGCCGACATTGCAACTGCAGTCAAGTTCTGCAAGCAGGCGGCAAACGCCTCGCGCCGCGCGATGTTCGCGCTCGGGCGCGCTTACGCGGCGAACCGGCAGACCGCGGAGGCAATCGCGGCATGGCGCAAGGCGGCCGACAAGGGATCGAGTGCGGCGATGGTCGAGCTCGGTGTTACCTACGCCACCGGCTCGGGCGTCGCCAAGGACGAGGCGCAGGCGCGTAAGCTGTTCGAGAAGGCGGCGCAGGCCGGCAACCCCCGTGGCGTCAGCAATCTCGCAGCGCTCGGTGGCGCAGGTGGCGCGGCGCCGGCCGATCCCGCCCAGGCTCGTGCGCTGCTCGGCAAGGCCGCCGAGACCAATGCGGAAGCGCAGTACCAGCTCGGCCTGATGTTGTCTGAAGGCGATGGCGGGGCAAAGGACGATGTCGCGGCGCGCGCGCTGTTCGAGAAGGCGGCGGCGCAAAACCATCCCGGCGCGCTGGAGCGGATGGGCGCATTTGCGCAGGAAGGCCGCGGCGGTGCGAAGGACAAGGACGCGGCGAAAGCCTATTACGAGCGCGCCGCCGCGCTCGGCGACGAGGATGCCAAGAAGGCGCTGGAGCGCATTCGCTGTCCCTATGCGATCAAGGACAAGCAGGGCAGGCTGGTCACCACGCTGTGCTTCTAGTTCACTTCATGTAGTAGGCGAGATCGTTGCGGGCATCTCGATAGGTGGTCTCGAGATAATGCGGATATTTCCGCGCGGCCTGTTTCACCGCGCGCGCCACGCAATCCTCGAAATCGCCGTTCCAGTCGAAGTGCTTATTGTAGGCGTCTTCGAATTTGACCGCCGTGATGATGGCTTGCCGGATCGCCTGATCGTCGGCGCGCGGATGAGCGCGCTTCACATAGCCGAACATCGGCCCTTCATGGGCATGGGCGCGCTCATGGCGGTACTGGATGATGAACTGCCCCGGCGAGAAGGTACGATTGACGCGGACCTCTTCGGCAGTCGGACGTCCCGCAATCGTCTCCAGGCGATAGCGTTGGCGCCAGAGCGCGTAGGCGGCATCGAGCAGCGGCTGCTTCGCGGCGCCGGCGATGATCGCGCTGAGCTCGTCTTCGGCTGATTGCGTGTCCATGCGCGATTGGTCGTGCGTCCGTGGGGGCAGGTTCGAGCCTGGCACCGATCGGCCGAGGAGCTTTTTTCGGAGGCCGGCAAACAAACCTCCAAAACAACCCCATGCACAGTAGCCAAGTCCCTGAAATCATTGACTGCGGGTTTTACGAAGTGAAATTTTGACCCGTCGGGCAAAACAGGGGCATAATGGCATCATGGCGGGCGGAGGTCCCCGGCGTGGCGATGCGCGGAAATGCCGGTGGCTTCGCTGTAGCGTCGATGCTAGGTAGCCCGCAATTCATTCTCAATTTGCAGGTTCAGGACGTTGCTGGACGGGCTCTACAAGGTTGAATACGGCGTCAACGATGGGTTCGGCTGCAGCATCATGTGCCTGCACGACGGCAGGATGCTTGGCGGCAATTCGGGCTTCGCGCATCTCGGCAGTTATGTCGAACGCGACGGCGAGATCATCGCCCAGGTCATCACCGAGCGGCACAACCTCGACCCCAGCTACAAGCCGCTGATGGGCGCCGACGTCGCTTCGATCGGGGCCCGCGGCCGGCTCTACGGCAACCAGATTCGCCTCGAAGGCGGCGCGGACACCATGCCGGGCGCCAGGTTCTGGGCCAATCTCACGCGCCTCGACGACGAAGGCTTGCCGCCGAGCGGGACGGTCGGACCGGGCGGCATCGCCAATGGGCTCTATGGGATGGGCTTGCGCGCGCTCGACGGCGTCGATGCCGGACTGTCCGGGGTGATGCTGCTGATCGACGGGCGCATCCTAGGAGGCGATGCGTTCTTCTACTATCTCGGCTCCTATTCCTCGGCGGACGGCCGCTGGAAGGGCGAGATGCTGAACCAGGAGCACACGCCGGCGAAAGGCGAGAACCCGGTGTTCGGCGGCCTCGAGGTCGGCATCGGCTTCTCCGGGACCTGCACGGAAGACAGCGGCGAGCTCGAAGGCATCGCGCTCGCGGGCAAGCGGAGCCTGCGGCTGACGGCGTCGCTCAAGCTGATGCGAAGAGCGTAGGGCGCCGATCATTCTGTCGTGTCTGCTCCGAAGGCGACATTCAAGTCGCGCATCTGGATGTCAACGGCCGGTGCCCCAGGTTTTTTCCAGAAACGCGAAGATTCGTCGCTGCGCCTCGCGGGTTGCGCTTAGGTCGTATCGGTAGCTCACTTTAGTGCCACGAAAATCGATTTTTGAGAACCCGTTCAGGTGCTGACAGTCCCAACAATGCGTAGCATTCGGGACGGTGTACCACTCAACGGGTGCACCTGCGTTCTTTGCCGCTTGAAGTTTGGGAATACATTCTTCAGGCGGCGTTTCGGTATCCTTATCGCCCATCAAGACCAGAGTAGGACGGTCAATCTTGGTCTGAACGATTTCATATGGAGGGCCTGCTTTGGGTTGGATTGAGAAGCACCCCGGATACACCGCCACAGCTGCTGTAAATGCTTCACTCCCTGGCGCAGCTGCTCGCCAATTGCTGCTGCTGCCCAGCAGCGCGACCATTGCACCCCAGGAAAACCCTACATGGGCGACTCGTTGCTTGTCGACGAATGGAAAGGCTCGTAGGTGATCAGCAGCCTGAAGAGCATCGCGGACGCCGCGCGGAAAGTTAACGCCCTTCTTCACTTCCAAACACACCATATCGACATCGCGAGGTCCCAGGGAATCTATCAAAAGCACTACGAAGCCCTGCTGAACCGCAGCTTGCGCCCAGGCGCCCATCGACCTGTTCGGGCCGCCTTTGGTGCGCAGACCGCCGCATTGGTGGTGCAGGACCATCGCAGGAAACGGTCCCGCTCCCTTCGGTTTGAGCAAGATCATACGTGAACCGTCTGCTGGGCTAGCAGACGGCGAATCGGGAAACGTCAGATCCTTTGCGCCTGTAGCGGCAGCTAACAACCCCTGAGCGCTGGCATTATGTTGATTCAGCCAAACAACGGCAGCAATCACGCCGAGCCACCTGGCGAGCGTACGTACTCTCTTGCGGCGAGATTGAATGAAATAATCCATGTTCGCTGGGTTCAAAAATTTCCGCCGCCTCATGCCCATTTCCCCTGCTCGAACCGACATCATAGCGGGGTAGACTAGCGCTTCGATAGGGGCTGAAGGTGCTCGCGCATTCAGATGACGCCCGGCCATGTCGGCCTTGGGTTGAAATGCGAAGGAACTCAGGTTGAGCAAATCTTGTCCACTCTACCGCCATAAGCGGACCTTCGACAGATGTGTCGCAACTTCGCAGATCGGCCATAACCGGAAGTGCCACCCTATTCGATCACGTCGTCGGCGCGAGCAAGTAGTGTAGGTGGGACCGTGAGACCCAGCTCTTTGGCCGCCTTAAGATTGATCACCAACTCGTATTTGGTTGGCTGCTCAACCGGCAATTCAGAAGGTTTATTACCTTTCAAGATTTTATCGACATAGCCGCCAGCACGACGAAACAAATCGGGGTAATCGGGACCGTATGAAATCAATCCAGCAGGGGTGGCAAATTCTCGGCTGAGATAAATCGCCGGTAGGCGATGCTTCGCCGCCAACGCCGCAACTTGCGGAGCATTGCGCAGGGTCAAAGGATCACCAAAAGGAACGATTGCATCTGGTTGCTGGGCTGCGGCTGCGGCAAAGGCGGTGTCCAGTTCCTCAGCAGTCGCCGCCTCCACAATCACGAAATTCAAGCCTAATTTCCCGGCTGCTTGGGGCAACTCCTCGGCCAATACGAACTTGTGGATGGCATTGCCCGGGTTGGCTACCACAGCGATTTTCGAGGCAGTAGGAACCAGCTCGCGCAATATTTCGATCTGTTTGCTGATGAACTGACCCGGCACGAAAGTCGCGAGACCTGTGATGTTGCCGCCCGGACGCGCAAGGTTATTGACGAGGCCGATCCTGATGGGATCGGCCACACCCACGAATACGATCGGTACGCTGGCGGTTGCCGATTTCAGGGCTACAGCTGCCTGTGGGTTGCCGGCCATAAGAACATCGGCACCAACAGCGACCAGTTCTGCTGCCATAGCAGGCAAGCGATCCTGGGATCGGGCAAATCGGTACTCAAAGGTCAGATTTTTTCCCTCAACCCAGTCGTGGTTTCGCAAGCCGTCGAGCCATGCGCTCTGCCAAGCGGGTGGCAGCTCATTGACAAAGAGCAAGCCTATGCGGCGGCGGATCTCTTGCGCCACCGCTGGTGAAAGTAGCAACGCCGCAGTAGCGGCAATGAACTCTCTCCGCTTCATCCGGCACCCACCAGGATGACAGATCAACGTAGTTACATTTTGTCGCCGGTCCATGCGGCCGAATGTCCGTTTCGGGTCAAAATCCGCGGTCCGACCGCTCTGCTCGTCCGATCCGGTTTCTCTCCGAGAGCAGGCTTCGCGGCGGTTCATAGGCAGTTTGGCTGAGGGCCAATGAGCTGACATTCGACGCAAATGCGCGCCGGCCCGCTCACGGCGGCGGAAGTGCTCTTGCTATTGCTCCGACGACGTCGCGGCCAGCTGCCGGTCGATGGGATCGAACGAAAATGAAACGGGAGGCCACGGATATATCCGTTTCGGAGCGACCATCCTGGCCGATGAGTATCAATCCGGCGCCGCCATTCGCCACATTCAGGATGATCGGCTCGCCGCTCCATGTCTTGATCGGGTCCATTCCGATGATGAGAAATTCGCCGATAGGCTGGTCGAAATATTGAAGACGCAATTGTGGGCCGACTTCGGCCGCAGCGAGTTCGAGGCCGAATTGCTGGGCGCGTGCGTAAACGTCAGCCAAAGTCACGGTATCGGACGTGAATCCAAGCTGCGCAGGCGATAGATCGAGAAGCTCCACATATGTCTTCCGAGAGCTAACGGTGAACGTCGGCCTAGCAAGGATTTCAGCGGCCTGACCGCCGACATTGCAGCCCTTGCTATCGAGTTCGTTGCGCAAGGCAAGAGAGTCGGCGAAGGTCCCTATTGCGATCGTCTTCCATGTCGCAACGTCGCGCACGGACTTAATAGGCTGTTGCGACGCCGGGGCCGAGCGCGTCGTGAGCTTCAGCTTGTTTTGCAACACGTCGCGCGCCGCGCATTGAGCGGACGCGGCGCTCGCAAAGGAAATGACGCAGGCGGCCGAGAGTATGGAAGCCAAAACGGTGAGGCAAACTCGGTTTGAACAGTTATGACCTGCCGCGCGCCGGGCTCGGCTTGTGAAAATACACATGGCAAATGACTTTTCTAAAAACGTTGGACTGAAAAAGCCCGTCTCCGAGTGAGCGGAAGAACGGAGGGAAATGACGTCCAATAAACATTTCACTGCCCGCTCTTGAAATGCGTCCGGAGGCGGGGCTTATGGCCAGTAATGCAATTTCCAAAATGGCAGGCGGTAGCCGGACGCTGCGCCGCCGCTTCGACGCGATGCCCTTCTCCTATCGGGCTTATTCCGACCGTACTCCGTTTAACCAAAACAGCATGTGAACCAGCTCACACGCATCGGAAGGGTGTCCGCTTGGTGATCCGAAGCAGACCTCACGCCTGGCCCCGGCCACTGTCAGAGTGCTTGCATTTAGGAACCATTCGGTCTATATTGCTCGCATGATGGCTACCAATTCGCAACTTCCCGTAGGTCGCCCCCGTGAGTTCGATCTCGACGAGGCGATAAGGTGCGCAATGCAGGTCTTCTGGGATCGCGGCTATCACGATACATCGTTGCCCGACCTCCTTGCCGGAATGAAGCTTTCGAAGGGCAGCTTCTACAAGGCTTTCGGCGATAAGAAGTCTGTCTTCCTGCTCGCCCTCAAACTCTATACGGACGACGGCGTGCGAAACGTCCAAGAGGTTCTCCGATCGGATCCTTCGCCGAAGGCGGCAATTCGCAACGCTTTGGTACGTTATGCGGATCTGTCGTCTGGAAGCAAAGGTGTTCGCGGATGTTTCGGTGTATTGACCGCTGCCGAGATGTTGCCGGGAGATCCGGACATCGCAGAACTGATCAAGCGACTTTTCACCAGGCTCCAAGACCTGTTCGCTGCCACGATAGCGAAAGGGCAAGCTACCGGCGAAATCAAGAATAGTCGCGACGCTCGTGTTATGGCGCACTTTATCGTTTCCCATGCCCAGGGCATGAGAGTCCTTGGAAAAGTTGGATCCCGTCGCGACGAAATGCTGAAAAATATCGATCTCCTGATGGAGATTGTTTTTTAAAGCCTAATTAGGAACCGAATGGTTCCGATGTGGCTTATCGAAGGTCCGCTTTGTGAACCCAGGAGGTTCAATGTTCGAAGATGTTGCTGGAGAGTTGCCGGCCCGGCCGTGGCGATTGGTTAAGCTAATCGTGCTTTTGCCGAGCGCATATTCCAACGACGGCTTTCCGTATCGTCAAAGTGGCTGTGCCTTCCAAGCAAGAGGATTTCGAAGCTTCCGCGTCGCTCATGCAGCCCGTCGTATCCGGTTAGACGCGCATAAATTCGGGAATTGATATGACGAACTCACACGCAAGGCACTTTGCGCGCCTCTCCGTGATCGGTGCAATAGCAGTCCTTCTAACGGGTTGCGCTAGTCACATGAGTCTGGTTGAGGCAGAATTCAGCAGCACGCCTGCTGAGTATGCGCAGCTAATCGACGGACTTCACACGATACCAGCCGTCGATACATCCGCCATTGATTCAGAAATGTTGCGCCAGCGCGTGGACTATTCGACGGCTGAGCCAGTTGGAACGATCGTTGTAGATACGGCTGCTCGTCATCTTTACTTGGTGGAGGGTGACGGGAAGGCGATGCGCTACGGCATTGGAGTTGGCAAAGAGGGTCTTGCGTTTGCGGGCACTGCTATCATCAAGCGAAAGGCAGAGTGGCCGCATTGGAGCCCAACCAAGAACATGATGGATCGGGAGCCGGCGCGGTATGGACATCTCGCCAACGGGATGGTGGGCGGCCTTGGCAATCCGCTTGGTCCCCGCGCTCTGTACCTTTATCAGGGCGATCGGGACACATTGTTCCGTATTCATGGAACGACTGAGCCGGAGACAATCGGCGGCGCTGTTTCAAGCGGATGTATTCGACTGATCAACCAAGACATCGTCGATCTCTATAGCCGGGTTAAGATTGGAAGTCGCGTCGTCGTGATTCAGCGCAGCCGGGCGTTAAGCTCTTGAGCGCGACCAGGCGGTGTCTTCAATGCGCCCGCCGGGGAGCGCCCCAATGCTGGCCAACTCGCTCACACCTTTCTGTGGCTCTCCTCGTCATCGCCACTCGCCAGCTCTTCGGCGCGGGTCTCGGCCTGACGATCGCCCGGCAGCCTGCTTCCGATCCTGCGCCCAGCTCTCATCTGAACAATAGGAGATAGACCATGCGGATCGGATTCATCGGTCTCGGCAGTATGGGCTCAGCGATGGCCCTAAACCTGGTGAAGGCCGGTCATGACGTGCGGGCCTGGAACCGGAGCAGGGTCGCCCAGGAAAGCGTACCCGGGGTAACGCTGGTCAAGCTCGCAGCGGATGCGTTCGAGGCTGACGCAGTCTTCACGATGCTGTCCGACGACCGGGCCATTCGGGACGTGATCCTTGATGCAGGTTTGCTGGCAAGTGCGCAGCCAGGGTTGACTCACGTTGTCACATCGACGATCTCGGTCGCTTTCGCGCGGGAGCTGGAGCTCCGGCACGAAGAGGCAGGCGTTGGCTATGTGTCCGCACCGGTCCTCGGTCGACCGAACGTAGCGGCGAGTGGCCAGCTTAACATCCTGGCGGCCGGGAAGGCCGATGCAATTGCCGTGATCGAGCCGCTGCTCGGCCCGCTCAGCAAAAGAGTCTGGAAGCTGGGGGAAAATCCCGCGCGGGCGAATGCGGCAAAGCTCGCCTGCAACATGATGATCGCCATGGCTATCGAGGCGATGGCTGAGGGTGTCGTGCTGACCGAGAGCGTCGGCCTCGGCCGTGCGGATTTCTTTGAACTCATCCTGGGTACGCTGTTCTCGGGCCGCGCCTATGAGAGCTACAGCGCGCAGATCACGGAACGGTCGTTCGAGCCGGGCTTCAAAGCCAAGCTCGCTCTCAAGGACATGCGCCTGGCGACCGAGGCCAGCCACGGAATCGGACGCAGGCTTCCGATGCTTGAAGCTGTCCGCGAGGGGCTCGGCAAAGCTGTCTCGGCGGGCCTCGGGGAGAAGGATTGGTCGATCATGGCCGACATGACGGTTCGCGGCGGCGACAGCGTGACGTCGTCTGAAAAACAACTGACTGGAAGGCGATCATGATCGCAACTTTGAATGGGTTTACTCAGCAGCTGGTGCCGGTGAATGGCATCAAGATCAACGCCGTCACGGGAGGCTCAGGCCCGCCGATCCTTATGCTTCACGGCTGGCCGGAAACATGGTGGGAATGGCACAAGGTGATGCCGCCGCTCGCCGAGCATTTCAGCGTGGTGGCGATGGATCTGCGCGGCGCAGGCTTTTCCGACTGCCCGCTCGACGGCTATGACAAGGCGACGATGGCACGCGACGCGCATGAAGTGATGGTTGCCCTTGGGCATGAACGCTATGCCGTCTGCGGACATGATATCGGCGGAATGGTCGCCTTGCCGCAGGCCGCTCTCTATCGGGAGGCTGTTACCCACCTGGCCGTCCTCGACGTTCCGCTTCCCGGCTGGACCGGATGGGAGGCGACGGTTTCGAGGCTCTGGCACTTCAGCTTCCATATGAACCGGGACCTGCCGGAGCGCCTGATTCATGGCCGTGAATACGACTATGTTTCGACCTTCATGGCAGAGCGGTTCTACGATCACAGCACCTTCAATCCGGCGGATATCGAGATCTACGCCAAGGCGATGGCGCTTCCCGGCCGCACGCGTGGCGGCATGGAATGGTACCGCACCCTCGCCGCCGATCATGCGATTGCGCTCGAGTACAAGAAGCAACCGCTCGAGATGCCGGTGCTTGGCCTGGGTGGCGACCAGCGCTTCGGTGCGCAGATGGTGCCGATGCTCGAGGAGTTCGCCACCAATGTGAAGGGCGGCTCCATCGCGCGGTGCAGCCACTATGTCGCGGACGAACGGCCGGGTGAGGTCGCGGCCGCCCTGATCGAGTTCCTCAAGGACAATTGAAACTCGGCGTCCGCGCCGTCGTGGGCCGGGCGGATCGCGAGGCTGCGGCCAATTGCGCCGCAGCGATGGATCGAACAAATAGCAAAGGAGACTATCATGACTGCACCAGTCATTCGCGGCGTCAATCATATCGGCATCACCGTGCCGGACATCGAAGCGGCCAAATCATTCCTGGTCGAGGCCTTCGGCGGTCAGGTGATCTACCAGTCGTTCGGACCGCAGGATCCGCCGCGGCAGGGACCGGAATTCGAGCGTGCAGTGGGGGCTTACCCAGGGACGGTCGTCCGCGCGCAGGCGATGGTGAAGATCGGGACCGGCCCCGACATCGAATTGTTCGAGATGCACGGACCGGAGCAGGCTCAGCCCATCCGGGCCAGTGACTTCGGCATCACGCATTTCGCGCTTTACACCGACGATATCGACGCGTCTGTCGCGCGCTTCGAGCAGGCGGGCGGAAAGCCGCTCACGGCACCGCGGGCAATCCCCTACACGACTGAAAAAGGCCCGGGCAACAAGGTCTGCTACTGCCAGATGCCTTGGGGCACGACGATGGAATTCATCACCACGCCAGATCGCATGCCCTACCAGGATCAGACGGACTTGCGGAGGTGGCAAGACGAGGATTGAGAGGAGCGGAGAGGGCGCCGGCTTCGAACAATCGACATATCGATCGTGATCACGAACAGCTGCGAAGTGCGGACATGGCGCAGGGTTCTATAAATTTACAATCCATCTCGATGAGTTAGGAGGCCAGCTTTTGACAAATGCAACAATGATAGTGACCTGCAGCGGCGGCACATATTTCGATCGCGACTATTATGTCGATGTGCACCTGCCGTTGGCACTCGCAAGCTGGCGGAAGCATGGCCTCGAAAGTGCCGCGGCCTTCTTCCCCCGAGATGCCGATGCAGTAGATGTTTCCGTGGGAATTTATCGGTTTCGCGATGAGGCTGCACTTCACGCTGCGCTTGCATCCGCCGAAACAGACGCAGTGATGGCCGACGTCCCCCGGTTTACTGACGCGAATGTTTCCCGAATGATCGGAGCCCCGCTCCAGGAATGATGGTGGCATTGTCGCAGTCTCAAGCCCGAGACCTAGTGCACTTCCGCTCATGTCCCATCGGCGAAGTCGCGGTTCGCCTACGACGAAGCATGATGGGTTTCGCAAGGGCTCAACACATTTTACGCGCTTTCATCCCGGGTGCCTAACTTGTGATCAACGGCGGCTACCTGGCGCATCGACCTTCTGGGTAACAGCGCGTCCTCCGTGATCCAGCTCGATTGAAAAAAGGGGTAGGGAGCACGCTTGGCAACGTCTAAACTATCACAAGAGCCATCGCCTTGATCAGGCTCTGGCGTTCTCGTCTCCTACCGCCCCGCCTCAATCACGCTTTAGTCACCTCACCACCTGAGGAGAAGAAATTGAACCATCCGGCGCCGCCTCGCTCCTCTGGTTGCCTGCTGGCCCTGAGCATCCTCGCATCGGTCGCGGCCCCGGTGCCGGCGCACGCACATGTCAAATGGTTTGCGCCCTATATTGTCGGAGCGCCACCCCAGTCGATCGGGGCCACGTTGACCAATGTATGGTTCTGGACCGGTATTGCGCTCGTGCTGGCATTCTTCCTCGCGTCACGAGCCATCGAGAAGTCGAGCGCCGGCGAGACGATCCTGCTGGCCATGGATCGCATCACCGACCCTCTCTGGATGCGCCTCGACGACTTCGTGCGCGTCGTCATCGCAGCCTTCTTCGTGGCGATCTTCGCCGTCGGCGGCGTCTACCTGACGCCAGATCTCAAAACGCCGGCCGAATGGGTGTCCTGGACCCAGCTCCTGATCGCCGGGTTGATCTTCTCTCGCAAGACGCAGCCACTTGCGGCTCTCGGGATCATCGCCTTGTGGCTACTCGCGCTGCGCGACTATGATGTCTTCCATTTGCTGGACTACCTGGCGCTTGGAGTCGGTGTCGCCGCCTATCTGGTGTTGGAGGCTTCATCCAATCCGGAATGGCGCAACCATCGCTTCGAGGCGCTGCGCTGGGGCGTCGCCATCGCGCTGATGTGGTCGAGCCTCGAAAAGTTTGCCTATCCGGACTGGTTCTACCCGCTCGTGCAGGAAAAGCCCTTCTTGACCTTCGGCATGCCGCGCGACGTATTTATCCCGATGGCGGGCGTCGCCGAATTCACGATGGGATTTGGCTTGATCTGGACGCCGCTTGTCCGCCGGCTGTCGGCCATCGCTCTTTTCATCATCTTCAACGCAGCCGTCTATCCGTTCGGGCGAACCGACCTGATCGGACACGCGCTCATCATGGCGGTCGTCGTTGCCATTGCTGCCGATCATAGTCGTGAGGTTCATTTCCTGCCCGCGCTCAAGCGAAGGCTTGCCGGCGTCCCGGCCGGACTTGCGGCGGCGCTAGTCATTTTCACAACGGGTTACTGGGGACTGCACATTGCGATCTATGGCATCGGAGGAGGCATCGGAACGCCGGCTGGAGAGCGGCTGACCCATACGCCGAACCCCGAACATCCGCATGGCATGCACGGCGCTGCGGCGATAGGGTCGACGGCTCCGGATGCCTACCGCGCCGCAATGGAACGCATGCACGGTCCGATGATGCGAGGCATCACCAACGCTGATCCCGATGCAGCCTTCGTGCTCGGCATGATCCCTCACCATCAAGGCGCAGTCGACATGGCCGAGATCGTCCTGAAATTTGGCAAGGATCCTCGAAACCAGCACTTTGCTCGCGAGATCATTGACACCCAAAGGCGAGAGATCGGCGAGATGCGGGCATGGCTCAGTCAGAAGAGCATTCCGCAACCGTGAGGAAGGGCGATGAGCGCGACAGGCTCCGTCATCCCGATTGGTCCCGCTTGAGCGCAGCAGATGCTCGGCAGGAACAAACATTACGTCAGTAAGCAGCCAGCTCTTCTATCGATTCAAGCTCTTACGAGAGGACTGAGCAGTCCACAAACGGTGCGGCCAACCCAGCATTTCGCTCTCTATCACGACAGGCCGGGGGTTACCCCAAGCCGACCGAGGCCAGGTAGCTTGAGCGCCGGGCGTCGGATGTCGATGCCGAGAACGGCGCCGAAGAAATTGATCTCCAGACCTTCGACCCAGCCGAGCGAGAAGCCGATGTATCCGGCAAGCGAGGCGTAGATGCCTGTGCCGGATGCCGTGACGCCGAACCATTTGCCTGTGTACGGGAAGTCCTTGCCGATTGCGGTAGGTGGCAGGACGGCCCGGAGCTCAGGGACGGCATCGAGTGCGGCCTGCACGAAGGTGTTCGAATTGGGCCCAGGCCAGACGCTGTAATCTCCATAGGATCGAAACCTGTAGTTTTCGATCACATCTCTGATTTTCGGGATCAGCGCCTCCGCGCGCTCGCCGTCGACGGCCACGATGATTTCCGGCGCAGCGCCAAACCACCGCCCGTCCGGAGCGAAGCCGTTGGTGCGGATCGGCTCGCCCCAGGCCGTGTAGTCGTACCTTGTGTAGGTCGGCGCATCTTTCTCCTTGACGACGATCCAGGTGTGAATCGCGAAGATGCCGCGCCATCTCACCGTTCGTGCTCCGAACACCCGGATGACGGCCTCACGGTGATCGGCCGCGGCGGTCAGAAGACCCGCGCTGGAGCGGTCGGCCGTCTGCCAGTTCTGGCGGCCATCATCCAGCCAAAAATATCTCGCCGCCGATGCGGCAAGCGGTGCGAAGACGAGGAACAGAAAGATGAGCAACGGCTTTTTCAAGGGAGCGGTGACGGCGGGATCTTCAACAAACATATAGTTGGCATCAATGCCGATGCCATAGCCGGCCCGGTCGTCGAACGAGCCTGTCACCCCGGTCGGTCAGGCACGAGATGGAGCACACGCATGGACATGAAGGAAGCCGGGGCAATGACGGAAGCCTCCGGGTTGACGGACGATCAGGGCGGCACAGAGCGGACCTCAAACCTGCGGCCGGGTTCCGGCGAGCAAGGAGGAGCTTTTGCTCCGCAGGCACGCACGCCGCCGGCGGAGCGGGCACAGCGATGGGCCGACCAGTTGCGCGAGGTGACGGTGAGGGCGCCGTTACGTTCCTTGCTCGTCGCTTTCCTGGCCGGAGCATGGATCGCGCGCCGCCGCTAGGAACTGTGACAAGAAGCAAGCGGTTTCAGGCGCTGGCATAGGAAAGGGTGGACGATGAGACTTCTGGTTTTGGCCGCGACTGTCCTTCTGGGCACCGTTTCGTTGTCCATGGCGCAAAGCTCAGGAGGCGGTTCAGGCGGTGCTTCATCCTCGGGAGGGGCGGCCGCAACCGGGTCGGGCGGCACAGGTGGATCGACGCTGTCGAACGGGACGACGCTGAGCGGAACCGGCGGTTCGCCGGGGCCCAACACGCTTAATGCAAAGAGCCAGGGAACGACGGGCCAGAGACTCGGCGTAACCCCGTCCGGTCAGGAGGGGGGCGGATCTCGACCGTCTTACAACACGCCAGCCGCCGACGCCGCCATCCAGCAGCTTGGAAACACCAACACGGGTATCCTTAAGAAGTAGCGGTGATCAAGGCGGTCCGAAATTGCCCGCACAAAGGCAGTTGGTATTCATCGTTCAGCGATGCCAATGAGTGCGGTCGAGCTTATCGGCAGCACCGGACGGCCATCGGCTCTGGCCCGCACCTCGGCAATCACCGCAGCCTTTTCGATGTCGTCCAGGCTGGTCCAGTCGGGTGACATGCCGAAGAGCGTGTCAGGCGCATCGAGCGCCGCGACGTCGAGCAGAAAATCATGAGTCACCGCGTCGATCCGGGGATTGCGATAGCCGGCAGCGACGAGGGCGCGGGCGAAATCGTCCGGATCGCTCAGGGCCTGAACGGCTTCAGGCATTGCCATGCCCGGCCGATCAGGGAAGAGCTTTTGCCGCACTTCGCCCAACAGGAGGAAGGTCGCCGCGCCCCGTTTCCGCCAGGTCGCAACCACGCCATGCCCGCCGGGCCGTGTCACCCGTCGCATCTCTGCCAAACCCTTGCGCCAATCGGGGAACATGATGACACCGAAGATCGAAAAGACGGCATCGAAATGCGCGTCAGGCAAATCGAGCGCCTGTCCGTCCATGACCCGCGCTTCCACATTGGGCAGACCAGCAGCTGCGATGCATCCAACCATGCCGGGCGAGAAGTCGGTCGCCAGGACTCGTGCGCCGGTGCGAGCGGCTGCGAGGGCGAGCGCGCCGGTGCCGGCTGCCACGTCGAGAACATGACTCTGAGGCGTCAGGGTTACGCGCGCCAGCGCCGCCACCGCAAACAGGGCGGTGAAAGGGTGCGCAGTCTCTCGGTAATGCCTGGCTGCGCTGTCCCAGTGGTCCGGATCCTCGAACTGTCGCACTTCCGATCGCTCCCGCGTCATGTAACTTTATATGTAGCATGACTATCTGCCCTTGCCAATGGTGCAGCGCCTGCGAAAGATCAGCCGATGCGAAACGACAGCCGCCTTTCCCGAATGCTGCATGTGCTGCTCCACATGGCGCGACATGACGGCCCGATGACCTCGGAGGCGATCGGCACGATGCTGGGGACCAATCCGGTCGTCGTTCGCCGCACATTGGCGGGGCTGCGCGATGCGGGCTATGTCCGGTCGGACAAAGGGCATGGCGGCGGCTGGGTCATTGCGTGCGACCTCGAGCGCGTGTCGCTTCTCGATGTCTATCGTGCGGTTGGTGGTCCCCGGCTATTTGCGATCGGGAACGAGCATTCCAATCCAGACTGTGCGATCGAGCAACTCGTCAACGCAGCGGTGGACGATGTCCTTCGCGATGCCGAAGCATTGCTGGTCGAGCGGCTGGGTGCGGTGAGCCTCGCAGACCTGAGCAAAGGGCTCGACGCGCGCTGCGCAGGCGATCCCAGGTGGCAGCTCGAACGGGTTGGCCGCTAAAGCTCTCTTCTTGTCGCAATTCCGGCTGCTCCGGCCAATGCCGAGAAGTGAAGCGTCTTCTTGCCATGGGGCATTCAGCGAGGCGCGCCATTCGTCCGCAGGGATCGCACGAAATCGATCACGGCCAGCACCACGACGCAGACAACGATGATGATGAGCGGAATGGCCTTGATCCAGACCAGCAGGATTCCAAGAAATGCGATCATGAGCGCGAGGCCGATGAGTCCGGTGATCAGATTGGTCATCGCACTTTCCTTTTCTCCGCGCCGGGAGCCGAGTTCGATCCGGCGCTCGGGGCGTTGCGCCGACCGCTACCACGCGTGCGCCCGATGGTCCTGATCAGCCAGTGCGCCGTGCGCAAGAGGCGGGCGTCGTTGCCGCGGCGGCCGACGAGCTGGACGCCCAGCGGAAGGCCCGTTTCCGAGCGCATCAAGGGCAGGCTGATGGCGGGAACGCCGAGATAGGTCCAGAGCGAGCAGAAGACCGGATTGCCCGTCGTTTCGATTCCGGGCGCCGCGCCCGGCGCGGCGGGCGTCAGGATGGCGTCGTATTCATCGAGAACGTGGTCCAGGGCCTGGTTGAGCGGCGCAATCCCGGCCAGAGCGTTGCAATAATCCGCCGCAAGATGCGCGCGGCCGCGCTCGATCGCCTGGCGCAGACGCGTGCTCAGCCTGTCGCCGCCTCGCTGGTCATCGCGCCGCAAATTGTGCGCCATATCAACTTCCATGATGATGCGGTGCATGTCGACGGCCCCGTTGAAGCTCGGCCCAAGCTCGACTTCGCTGCACGCTTCGCCCAGGGCGTCGACGAGCTCGGCAAAGGCTTCACGCGTCTCAGGCTCGGCCTGATCCCAGACCGGAGAGCGCACGAAGGCAAATCGCGGCGGCAACGGCGGCTCGCTCGCCGCGACCGCAGAGAATGGCGGGCGCGCAACAGGCCGGGTGTCCGGATCCTCCGGGTCGAAGTCGACCATGACCTCCGCCAGCAGGGCCGCGTCCTCGACGCTGCGCCCGAACACGCCGACATGGTCGAGCGTGCGCGACAATTGGAGCGCGCCGCTGCGTGGAATGAGGCCATGCGTGGGCTTGAAGCCGACCACGCCGCAGAAGGCGGCAGGACGGATCACCGAGCCGTTGGTCTGCGAGCCGATGGCACCCGGCACCATCAGCGCCGCGACGGCCGCGGCGGAGCCCGAGGACGATCCGCCGGGGGTGTGATTTGGGTTGTGCGGATTTCGGGTCTTGCCCGGATTGTAGTACGCGTACTCGGTCGTCACCGTCTTGCCGAGGATCACCGCTCCAGCCGTCCGCAGACGCGCCACGGCCGCCGCATCGCGCCGCGGCGTGCGTCCGGCCCACAGCTCTGATCCGAATTCCGTCGGCATGTCGCCGGTGTCGAAGATATCCTTGATGCCCACGGGCACGCCATGCAGCGGGCCTGTGGCCTTGCCGTGCTTGCGATGATCGTCGGCCGCCTCGGCCTGCCGCATCGCGTGGTCGCGATCGAGAAACGCCCACGCCTGGATATCGCGATCGACCTCATCGATGCGCCTGAGGCAGTCGCCGACGAGCTCCACCGAGCTGAGCCGGCCGTCGCGGATGCCGGCCGCGGCGTCCGCGAGGCCGAGCGCGTTGAGACTCATGCGCAGCCTCTCGTCGGTTTGCCGGGCGTGCTCATCGCGATCCATAGAGATAGCTCGGCAGCCACAATGCGATCCCCGGGAAGATGTAGACCAGTGCCATGGTGAGGAAGACCAGGCCGACGAACGGAAGCGCGCCGGAGAAAATGTCGGTCAGCTTCACCTCGGGCGGCGCCACGCCCTTCAGATAGAAGGCCGCCATCGCGACCGGCGGCGTGTTGAACGCGGTCTGCGTGTTCAGTGCCACCAGAATGCCGAAGAAGATCGGATCGATGCCGTATTGCGGAAGCAGCGGCAGGAAGATCGGCACAAAGATGATGATGATCTCGGTCCATTCCAGCGGCCAGCCGAGCAGAAAGATGATCAGCTGGGTCAGCAGCAGGAACTGGATCGGCGAAAGGTTCATCGAGGTGAAGAACTGCTCGACCACCGATTGTCCGCCAAGGACGGCAAACACCGCCGAAAACGTCCAGGATCCAATGAAGAGGTAGCAGACCATCGCCGTGGCGCGCACGGTCAGATACACGGATTCGCGTATCATCTCGTAGTTGAGCGAACGATAGGCTGCCGCCAGCACGATGCTCATGAGGGCTCCCACCGCGGCCGCTTCCGAGGGCGTCGCGAGCCCAAACAGGATCGCGCCGAGCACCGAAACGATCAGCAACGCGAGCGGCAGGAACGACGTGGCAAGCGCCCAGATGACCTTCGAGGTCGGCACGTCGGTCTGCTCGCGCGGCAGCTTCGGCGCGAGCGCGGGATTGATGATCGCGCGTGTCATCGCGTAGAGCACGTAGAGGCCGGCCAGCAAGAACCCCGGAAAGAACGCCGCCGCATAAAGCTTGACCGCCGAGACGCCGGCGGTCGCTGCATAGACGATCAAGAGAATGCTCGGCGGAATCAGGATGCCGAGGCAGCCGCCGGCGCAGACGACGCCCGCCGACAGCTTGGCGTCATAGCCGGCTCGCAGCATCGCCGGCAACGCCAGCAGACCCATCAGCGTGACGACGGCACCGACGATGCCGGTGGCGGTCGCGAACATGGCGCAGGTGATCAGCGTGGCCACGGCAAGCGCGCCCGGCACGTTCTTCATCGACAGCTGCAGCGAGTAGAACAGGCGGTCGAGGATGTTTGCGCGCTCGATCAAATAGCCCATGAACAGGAACAGGGGAACCGCCACCAGCACGTCGCTGGATGTGACCTCGAACGTCTTCTGCACCAGAAGCGTGAAGATACGGTTCTGAAAGAAGTCCTGACCGGGGGTGTAGTAGGCGTAATAGCCGAACGAGACGCCCATCGCCATCAGCGTGAAGGCGATCGGGAAGCCGAGCATGATGATGAAGATGAAGAGGCCCAGCATCAGCATGCCGAGTTGAGGATCGGTCATGCGCCTGGTCCCTTCTCACTCTGCGGCTCAGCCGCGTGCTGCTGATGTTCGCGGATGACGAGGCTCTCGGTCTCCTCCACGTCGTGCAGGCGCTGCGGCCATCGACCGGTGCGGATGCACAGCACGCAGCGGATGATCTCGGCGACCCCTTGCAGGAACAGAAGGAAGCCGGTGAGCGGGATCAGCGCCTTCAGCGGAAATACCGGCACGCCGGCCGGACTGAAGATGCTGACTTCGCGGAAGCGCACCGACATCTGGGCGTAGTTCCAGCCCGAATACATCAGCGCCGCGATCGCCGGCAGAAAGAAGAGGATATACAGGACGAGGTCCATCGTCGCCTGGGTGCGCGGGGACCAGAGGCGGTAGACCACGTCGGCGCGGACATGGCCGTTTCGCGAGAGCGTGTACGCGCCGGCCATCAGGAACATCGCGCCGTAGGTGATGTAGCTAATGTCGAAAGCCCAGGTGGTCGGCGCACGCAGCACGTAGCGCACGAACACCTCGTAGCTGACTCCCAGGGTGAGAACGAGGATCAGCCAGGCGAACGCCTTGCCCACCCACGTGCTGAGCTCATCGATGAAGAACAGGAATTTCGTCATGCGAGCTGAACTCGCTGCGAGCAGTCCATCCGGATGTCCCCCTCCAACTCGTGGGCGGCGCTTCAATTGCGCCGCCCTCGCGATAAGACCTGACGCGATCCCCCGCGACAGCCGTCAGACCTTGAGCACGCCCGGGAAGTGATGCTCGAAGGCGCCGCGGTAGTCCGTCGCGTTGTTCATGTTGTAGTAAACCACGCGGCGCACCCATTCCTTCTGCGAATCCATCACCTTCTTCATGAACGGATCCGAGCCGAGCTGGGCGATCAGACCGTCCCACGCCTTGATCTGCGCGTCGAACACAGACTTCGGTGTGCGCTGGACGTTGACCTTGTCCTTGTTGATCAGCTCCTGCAGGTCCTTCGAATAATAATCCATGGCCTTCCATTCGTTGGCGGAGGACACGGCTTCGGCGGCGTATTGCAGGATCGCCTGCTGCTCCTTTGGCAGCGCGTTCAATTTCGTCCGGTTGAACATGATCTCGAAATATTCCGTCGCCTGATGATGGCTGCCCATCATGTAGTTCTTGGCGACATCCTGCGCGCCGAAGCGCCGGTCCGAGGTCGGATTGTTGAACTCGAACCCGTCGATCACGCCGCGCTCCATCGCGGGTACGATCTCCCCGCCGGGCAGCTGCGCGACCGATGCGCCCATCGCCTGGAAGAGATCGGCGGCCAGACCCACCGTGCGATACTTCAAGCCCTTGAGATCGGCGTCGCTGGTGATCGGCTTCTTGAACCAGCCGAGCGGCTGGGTCGGCATCGGCATGGCGAAGAAGCTCTTGATGTTGACGTTCATGATCTTGGTTTGGAGCTCCTCGAACAGCTCCTTGCCGCCGCCGTTGTGGATCCAGCCAAGGCCTTCGTTGGCGTTGAAGCCGAACACCGGGCCGGTGCCGAACAGCGAGGCGGCCTTGTGCTTGCCGTACCAGTACACCGTCACCGTGTGTGCCGCGTCGATCTGGCCGCCATGAACGCCGTCGAAGACCTGGAACGGATGCACGACCGAGCCGCCGACGAGATAGTCAATGCGCAGCCGGCCTCCGGCCATATCGTTGACGCGCTTCACATAATCTTCGGCCATCTCGTTGAAGACATCGGCCTTGCCCCACGAGCCCTGCATCTTCAGGGTCGCTGTCTGCGCCCGGCTGACTTGCGGCATGGCGATGGTGGCAGCGCCGGCCGCGCCGGCGGTCAGCAGGAATTTGCGACGAGTTGTTCTGGTCTTTTCAGACTTTGCAGTCATGGACGTCCTCCCTGGCGGCCTGGTTATTCAAACGCGCTTCAATGCGCTTGTCGTTGTTTAACCGCTGGAGGTATGCCGCATTCCAGCGACTTTGATCACAGTTTGGACGCATTGCCGGCATCCGACAAGCCCCGCTGTCGTATTATTGGTCTTAGACGTTCGACTCCAGGCAGTTCGATATTCACGCGCCTGTCGCGGCGCAGCAAAGATGCAGCCGGACCTCAGCCAGTGGGCCGCGTCCAGCCCAGCCGGACGCATTGCTCAAATCGAGGCAGTGCGGCGCCGATACAGCGTCGTGTGTCCTTGGCCAACCCTATTGCCGCGGTGCGAGGACAACGATCTCGACGAGACGGTCAAAGAAAACTGCGTGCTTTTCTGAATATTTCTGGACCATATCGCTCAAATAGGAGCGATCACCGAGGTGATGACGCAGTGCCGCGTAAGGGTTTGCGCGGTCCGTCTCACAGAGCGCGACGCGTCCCAATCTCTCGTCAATGATGGCAATGGCATCAGCCGCCTTCAGCATGTCGGCAAGCAGCGTATCCGCCTGGACGCCTGTGCGATGGTCGTGCCCGGCGATCGCTTGCTGAGCCGCGACGGGTATGTTGTCGCCAAGCCAACTGACCGTCACGAGACCATGCTGGCTCCAGTCGCCGGATGTATGGAAGTAATCGAGATCATGGCATAGGCCAACGATCTCCCAAAGATCAGCGGAGGCGGAGAAGTTCGGCGCAAGCTCCCGCATGATGTGGGCGACAAGCCGGGAGTGAGTGGCACTAGGTGTGTCGCCCAAGTGTTGTTTGACCAAGAGGTCTGCATCAACGACCCCCAGCATACGTCCCCTCCGGTCGGCCCAAGACATTCTGTTTCCCGCCCCAAGTGTGCGACAGGACGACCAGTGTTCGTCAAGGGATTGCGACGTCCGAAATCCGTCGATCGCGGGAGTCCCGCCTGACGGCTCGGACCTGCCGACGGCCGGGGTTTGAACGCCTTGGGCGGCCGGGCGCATGACAGGAGCGGGTATCGGCCGAGCCGGATTCCGTACCCCGCCGGGCTTCCCCTAACGCCCCGTATAGCCTATGACGCTGCAACGCAAAAATCCCCCAAAAATGACCTTATGATCCGCCTCGACAACGTCAGCAAGCAAGCCGGCCACCAGATCCTGTTCATCGAAGCCTCCGCGGCTCTCAACAAGGGCGAGAAGATCGGTCTCGTCGGGCCGAACGGCGCCGGCAAGAGCACGCTGTTCCGGATGATCGCCGGCGAGGAACTGCCCGACGAGGGGCAGGTCTCGACCGATCGCGGCATCACCATCGGCTATTTCAACCAGGATGTCGGCGAGATGTCTGGCCGCAGCGCCGTGGCTGAGGTGATGAATGGCGCGGGCCCCGTCAGCGAGGTCGCGGCCGAGCTGCGCGAGCTCGAGGCCGCCATGGCCGACCCCGACAAGGCCGACCAGATGGACGAGATCATCGCCCGCTATGGCGAGGTGCAGCACCGGTTCGAGGAGCTCGACGGTTATGCGCTCGACGGCCGTGCGCGCGAGGCGCTGGCGGGGCTCGGTTTCAGCCAGGAGATGATGGACGGCGACGTCGGCAAGCTATCCGGCGGCTGGAAGATGCGCGTGGCGCTGGCGCGTATTCTTTTGATGCGGCCCGACGTGATGCTGCTCGACGAGCCGAGCAACCATCTCGATCTGGAAAGCCTGATCTGGCTGGAGAAATTCCTGCACGATTACGAAGGCACGCTGCTGATGACCTCGCACGACCGCGAGTTCATCAACCGCGTGATCTCCAAGGTGATCGAGATCGATTCCGGCTCGCTCACCACCTACACCGGCGATTACGAATTCTACGAGCAGCAGCGGGCGCAGAACGAGAAGCAGCAGCAGGCGCAGTTCGAGCGCCAGCAGGCGATGCTCGCCAAGGAGATCAAGTTCATCGAGCGCTTCAAGGCGCGCGCCTCGCATGCGGCCCAGGTGCAGAGCCGGGTCAAGAAGCTCGACAAGATCGAGCGGGTCGAGCCGCCGCGGCGCCGCCAGAGCGTGGCGTTCGACTTCCTGCCGGCGCCGCGCTCGGGCGAGGACGTCGTGGCGCTCAAGAACGTGCACAAGGGCTATGGCTCAAAGCGCATCTATGACGGGCTCGACTTCATGATCCGCCGGAAGGAGCGCTGGTGCGTGATGGGCGTCAATGGCGCCGGCAAGTCGACGCTGCTCAAGCTGGTTGCCGGTGCGAGCGAGCCGGACGAGGGCACCGTGGCGCTCGGAGGCAGCGTCAAGATGGGCTATTTCGCCCAGCACGCGATGGATCTGCTCGACGGCGAGCGCACCGTGTTCCAGTCGCTGGAGGACGCGTTTCCGACGGCGGGGCAGGGCTCCTTGCGCGCGCTCGCCGGCTGCTTCGGCTTCTCCGGCGACGACGTGGAGAAGCGCTGCCGCGTGCTCTCGGGCGGCGAGAAGGCGCGCCTCGTCATGGCCAAGATGCTGTTCGATCCACCGAACTTTCTGGTGCTGGACGAGCCCACCAACCATCTCGACCTCGCCACCAAGGAGATGCTGATCAACGCGCTGTCGGATTTCGAGGGCACCATGCTGTTCGTCTCGCACGACCGGCATTTTTTGGCGACGCTATCGAACCGCGTGCTGGAGCTGACGCCAGAGGGCATCCACCAATATGGCGGCGGCTACACCGAATATGTCGCGCGCACCGGCCAGGAGGCGCCGGGGTTGCGGAGCTAGTCATTGCTCTTGCCCGTCAGTCTGGCGACGGTCTCGATTTCGTTGGTCCAAATGCCGCCGGAATAGCTTTGCGGGAGGAGGGCGAGCAATTCCGCCGTGTCGACACCGGTAGAGAACCCGCCGCCGCTGTAGGGGCCGAGCACGAACACGGCGCTGTTGACACCATTCATGCGTGCGAGGAAGCGATCGGGCCAGCCCCAAAGCCAGGGGGTGACGTTGATTGGTACCAGCACCATCGCGTTGCGGCAGGCCTTCGGGACTAGGCCTGTCCAGCCGTAGCCGATGTAGCGGGCCAGGCAGCTTCGGATGGCTGCGCGCGAGATCGTGCGGACATCCGGGACGAGGCGACGGATCACGTCGATGGGCTCGTCGCCGCCATAGACCATGATGGTGCTGCGCCGCCCGGCCGGCAACGTGGCCAGCACGCCGGCAAGTTTCTCGCCTTCGTCCGGGTCCCGGCTCTTCACGTTGATGAGCAGCTGCTTGTCGGGGAAGGCGGCGAACACCTCCGACAATGTCGGCATCATGCCGACGCCCTTGCCGCGGAACGGGAAGGTCTTGCCGCCGTCGGCGGTGTAGCCGTAGCCGATATCGAGCGTCTTCAGCTTTGCCATGCTCTGCGCGCGGGTGACGCCGAGGCCGTCGGTCCGGCAGTCGAGCGTCCAGTCATGGAAGACGGCGAACTCGCCGTCAGTGGTCGGGTGCACGTCGAGCTCGACGATGTCGGCACCGGCCGCGAAGCTCGCGTGCATCGAGCGCAGCGTGTTTTCGAGGTAGTCGTGCGCCGGCGGCAGCATCCGCGCGGCCGTGCAGGTGTCGTTCTTCAGGTCGCGCTCGTCGAACCGCTGCGCGATGCCGCGATGGGCGAGGAGCACCGGCTTGCCGCCCGGGTGCGGCGCCAGAAGACTTGTGTTGTTGATGGAAACGCCAGCTGCGACGGCGATCATGATCGCCGCGGTCACTTTCAGTTTTCTGCCCACCTGACATTCCTCATTCCATAATCATCATCCTCAGCGTTTGAGGTCGATTTGCGGCAACCCCGCTCGGCGTCTTGAATGCCCCGTATCCGTTCGTTACGCTTCGCAAAATGGGAGCGAACAACCATGAAGCAGCTGCGGATCGGCGACATCACCATCGATGCGGTGATCGAGCGGGAGGGGCCGTGGCGGCGGCCGCAGGACTTTTTCCCGGCCTATGACAAAGGCGTCTTCAAGCGCCATCTGCCGACGATGGAGCCGGAGGTGTTCGATGCCGCGCGCGGCATGATGGTGATCACCTACCAGACCTTCGTGGTCCGCACGCCGCGTTACACCATCCTTGTCGACACCTGCACCGGTGAGGACAAGGGCCATCCGCCGCCATTCGATTTCCCCGGCAAGGCGCGCTGGCGCAACGAGCTGTTTGCGCTCGGCATCGGCTTCGAGCAGATCGACTACGTGTTCTGCACGCATCTGCACATCGACCATACCGGATGGAACACGACCCTGCGCGACGGCCGTTGGGTGCCGACGTTCCCGAATGCGAAATATGTCTTCCACAAGGGCGAGTATGCGGCCTGGGAAGCCGAGCATGCCAAGGGCAACAATCCGCCTGGCACCGTCTTTCGCGACAATTGCCAGCCGGTCGCCGAGGCCGGGCAGGCGCTGCTCGTCGACGACGATTACGCGCTCGACGACACCGTGACGCTCACGCCGACGCCGGGGCATTCACCGTGCCATTGTTGCGTGAACATTTTTTCGAAGGGCCAGCGCGCCGTGGTCGCGGGCGACCTCATGCACCACCAGATCCAGTGTCGTGAGCCGGATTGGTCGGCGAAGCCGGATTGGGATGCGAAGCAGTCGGCGGTGTCGCGACGAAAGTTCTTCGCTTCTGTTGCCGACACCGACACGCTGATCCTGCCGATCCATTTTCCGACGCCGACGGTTGGCCTGATCAAGCCGTTCGGCGCCGCGTTCGATTATCGTTTCAAGCGCGAGTAGGCTCTAATAGGCGTAGAACATCCGCTGAATGTCCTTGGTATCGGTCGTCTTGGTCAACGCCAGCATCAGCAAGATGCGCGCCTTCTGGGGATTGAGCGTATCCGAGACGACGAAGTCGTGTTCATCGTCCTTGGCCTCGCCATTGCGCGCGACAATGCCGTTGCCGACGCGGCTGCCGCGAACGATCACCACGCCCTTCTTGCGGGCATCGTCGAGCGCCGGCTCGACCGCCGGGCGGGCCAGGCTGCCGTCACCCACGCCGGCATGCACGACCCCCTTGGCACCGGCGGCAACAAAAGCGTCGATCGCGACCCGGTTCATGTTGGCGTAGCCGTAGACGATGTCGACCTGCGGTAGGACATCGAGCTTGGATACGTCGAATTCGGAATCCGCCGTGTGCCGGCGGGTCGTTTGGCGATAGAAATACGGCTTGTTGCCCTGCATGTAGCCGAGAAAGCCGAGCTCAGGCGTGCGAAAGGTGTCTGCCGTGGACGTGTTGTTCTTGGTGACGTCGCGCGCGGCGTTGATCTGATCGTTGAGGGCGACGAGTACGCCCTTGCCCACGGCTTCTTCACTGCCTGCGAGGATCACCGCATTGAAGAGATTGATCGGGCCGTCCGCGCTGATCGCGGTCGATGGCCGCATCGCGCCGACGACGACCACAGGCTTCTTGCTCTTGACGACCAGATTGAGGAAATAGCTGGTTTCCTCGATCGTATCGGTCCCGTGTGTGATCACGATCCCGTCCACATCGTCCTGCGCGAGGAGCGTATTGACGCGCTTGGCGAGCTTCAGCCAATAATCATTGTTCATATTCTCGCTGGCGATCTGGAAGACCTGCTCCCCCTTGACGTTGGCCACGGTTTTCAACTCGGGGACGGCGTTCAAGAGGGTCTCGATGCCCACCGTGGCCGCGGTATACCCGATGACGGTGGTGCTGCTCGCCCCGCTGCCGGCGATCGTGCCGCCGGTTGCGAGAACCATGACGTTGGGCAGGCCGGGGCTTCTCGCGTTGGCAACGTCAACGATCATGAGCAGCGCAAAGAGCACGCTCATTATCGCCATCATGTGATCACGCACGCGGAACTGCAACATCTGTCCATCCTTTGCTGGAGCCTCGTTGATGCGCCCCGGTTCGCTCAGCGCCGCATCATCTGTCAGCCGCTGCGTTCTGTCCAGGGTCGCGGCGCGTTTGCTTTACACGCTCGGCGCGTGTTGGAAACTGGCGGTGGGGAGGCACCAAAAAGCAAATGGCCGGGACATTCTCGCGCGAAGACGCGCTTCTGCCCGGCCATGACGGCATTTCGCTTGTGGCTTTGCTGAAAAAGCCGGGAACGGACTGCGCGTTACGCGCTGGTCTCGCACTTCTTCATGAAGCTGTTCTTGGCGGCGCCGGCGAGCGGCTTGCCGTCGGCGCTGACGGCCTTGGGCGCGCAGGCGTCTTCCTTGCACTTCTTCAGGAACGAGGTCTTGGCGGCGCCGGCCAGCGGCTTGCCGTCCTTGCCGACGGCCTTGCTCTCGCAGGTTTCTTGCGCAAGGGCCGAGCCCGCTGCGAAGGTGGCAACGATCGCAGCGAGGAAAATTCGCTTCATCATGGGGGTCTCCTGAACCAGAAATAGTCGGGAGATTGGAGCCGGGAATCGTGGCGCAATCAAGCAGGATGAGCACTGGGCCGCCCGGTCGCCCGCTGATTTTTGCGCGCCAGCTCGGAGGATGTCGCCTCTGTTGCAGTGCTCGCTGACCGCATCGGGCGATCCTGCTAGCGTCGGTCCCTTGAGATGGAGAGGAAGCATCGTGATGGACGCCGCGATCCCGCATGACCAGGCAGCCGATCGGCATTCCCACCTGGTTCGACCCCAAGACATGGATTGGCAGAAGACGCGCTTTCCGGGCTGCGAGGCCAAGACTCTACTGTTCGATCGCCGTACGGGGCTGATGACCGCCTTGATGCGTTTTGCGCCAGGATCGGTGCTGCCCGATCACGAGCATGTCGGCATCGAGCAGAGCTGGGTCATCGAAGGTGCGCTCGTCGACAAGGAGGGTCCGGCCAGGGGCATTGCCTGCAAGGCCGGCGAATTCATCTGGCGCGAGGCGGGGAGCCGGCACGCCGCCTGGTGCCCCGACGGCGCATTGATCCTGGCGATCTTCCAGGTGCCGAACAAGTTTTTCGAGGCCGACGGCCGCGTGGTCGATGCCGCTGGCCAGGACTGGGACGAGACCTGGGGGCACACCGCGGCGCAGCGGGCGCAGAGCGCCTGATCGCCTTCACGCGCCGCGCATCAGCAGCGCCTTGAAGTCGGCCCGCGCGCGCTGCGCTTCGGCGCGCGCGACGTCGGAGGCGTCGCCCATGCCGAAATAGCCATGGATCAGGCCGGGACCCTCATGGTGCTTGACCTTCACGCCGGCGGCCTCCAGCGCGCGCGCATAGGCGGCGCCTTCGTCGCGTAGGGGATCGAACCATGCGGTGGTCACGACCGCGGGCGCGACGCCGGCCAAGGAGGCAGCCCGCAGCGGCGAGACGCGCCAGTCGCCGGCGTGCGCGGGATCGGCGAGATAATGGCCGCAAAACCATTCCATCGTCGCCCGCGTCAGGAAGTAGCCCTCGGCGTTCTCGCTGCGCGAGGGATAGCGCGCGTTCTCGCGCGCATCGGCATAAGCGCCGACGACGTCGGTGACCGGATAGACCAGCAGTTGCGCGGCGAGCTTGATGCCGGCCTCCCGGCAGGCGATCGCGCTCGTCGCTGCGAGATTACCGCCGGCGCTGTCGCCGGCAACGCCGAAGCGCGTTGCGTCACCGCCAAATTCCGCGACGCGGCCAAACACGTCGCTGACCGCGGCGAAAGCATCCTCGAAGGCGCCGGGAAAGCGTGTCTCGGGCGGGCGGCGATAGTCGACGGAGACGACGACCGCGCCGGTCTCGATTGCAAGGTTGCGCGCCTGCCGGTCGTGGGTTTCGAGATCGCCCGCAACCCAGCCGCCGCCGTGGAAGAACACCACGGTCGGTGCCGGCGCGGCGCCCATCCGGTAGACCCGTGCGGGAAGCAGACTGGCGCCGCCTTTCACCCTGATGTCCTCGACGCTATCGACCGGCGGCGGCGGAATGGCGGCACGCGAGGCAGCGAGTGCGCGCAAGGAATCACGGGCGCTCTGTGGCGTCATGACCGTGGGATCGCGCATCGGCATAAGCGGAATGATCTGGGCGATGACGGGATCGAGCGGTGCGGCCATGGGCTTTCCTCACAGGGTTCTTGGTCTTGCTTGGTCATTAGCATAGGTTTTGCGGGCCGCATCGGCAACCGGCGTGCGTCGCGAGGCCGGACGAACGGGCAGGGAGGTTCACGAGGTGGAATTCCAGACGCTGGTCCAGTCGCGCCGCAGCGTGCGTGGTTTCAAGAACGAGCCGGTGCCGCGCGCGGTGATCGAGGCGATCATCGAGAGCGCCAAGCGCGCGCCCTCGTCGATGAACACCCAGCCCTGGCATGTCCATGTGCTCACGGGTCATCCGCTGGAGGAGGTGCGTCGCCGCAACATGGCGGAGATGGCCGGCGGCGCCAAGGTCAAGCGCGACATCATCAGCCACGGCGAATACCAGGGCGTGCATCGCACCCGGCAGGTCGACATCGCCAAGAAGCTGTTCGGCGCGATGGGAATCGCACGCGACGACAAGCCGATGCGGCAGGACTGGGTGCTGCGCGGCTTCCGCCAGTTCGACGCGCCGGTCTCGCTGGTGCTGACCTATGACCGCGTGCTTGATCCCGGCGCGGTCTGCCACTTCGATCTCGGCGCGCTCTGCTACGGCATCGTGCTCGCGGCGTGGGACCGCGGGCTCGGCTCGGTCATCAACGGGCAGGGCATCATGCGCTCCGACATCGTGCGCGAGGTCGCCGAGATTCCGGAGGACGAGGTCGTCATGACCTGTGTCGCGATGGGCTATCCCGACGACGGCTTTGCCGCGAACGCCGTGCGCTCGGACCGCGAGCACAACCACCAGTTCGTGCGTTACGTGGGTTTTGCCGATTAGCACGAGCAAGAGGAGATTATTCTCTGGCGGAAAATTTTTGGTGCGGTGTCGCGAGTGGCCTCTTGCAATCTCGAAGTCGCGGGAGGAACAATATGCGGACTGAGAGGTTTGTTGCTGGCGCGAGGGAATTGATATGCGGCGGCTGGCTAGCCTGGTTCGGCGGTTGTTTGGTCCACGACTGCGGCACAAGATCGATGATGATCCAAGTCTTCCTTTCACACCCGAAGAGTTCGGCCGGCTGATTCGCAGCGGCCGGCACGAGGACATGAAGCTGCTGGCCGACGGGCTGGCCTGCCGCTCCATCCCGCGCCGCGCCAGCCATCGTGCGACGCATTAGGCTGCGCTCGAGACGGGTCACAGCGCTCACCGCGTGAGCGCGACCTGCTTGAACGAGCGGACGAGCGCCTTCTCCAGCTTGTCTGTCATCCCGCACAGAACGTCGTAGGCCTCCGCGCGCGGCATGGTCGGCTTGTAGTGCCGGTGCTCGATCAGGGCTGCGAAGATGTCCGAGATCGTTAGAATCCTGACGATATCGCCGATGCTCTCGGCGCAGAGCGCATCGGGATAGCCGCTCCCGTCGAGGTACTCGTGATGATGGCGGACGGCATCGAGAATCTCCGGCGAGATCCCGGCATGGTCCTTGAGAAACGCATAGCCGGCGGCGGGATGCGTTTCGATCAGCGCGCGCTCGGCGGCATCGAGGCGGCCCGGCTTGTCGAGGATGGCGAGCGGAATCTGCGCCTTGCCGATGTCATGGAACATGGCCGCCGAGTAGAGACGTTCCAGGTCGGCCCTGCCCACGCCGAGGCTCAGTCCGAAGTCGATGGCGACCCCGGTGACGAGCAGGCAATGCTGATAGGTTCCTTCGTGGTGCCGCCGCACCGTCATGAGCCACTCCGTCAGGCCATGCCGGGTGATGCGATCGGCGATCTGGCGCCCCGCTTCCTTGGTGGCGTTGACGTCAAGCGGCTGGCCCAGGGTGACGGAGGTAAACATGGATGCGATCGCGGTCGCGGCGGTCTCGACGGCATTGTCGGACTGCGCGGTCGCGCGCGACGCAGCCGAGAGCGGATCAGCCGGATCAGTGAGCGCCGCCAGCAACCTCGCCCGGTTGATCGTGCCCGGCAGGACCAGCGTCGCTCCGAGCGCATAGGCCTGCGAGATGCCGACGTGGGAGGTATGCTCCAGCAGGAAGATCCGTTTCTTCGCTTTTGCGAGCTTGCCCGCCCGCTTCTTGATCGCCGCGATGTTGTCGACATCGCGAAGCTCGGCGCGAATGATGATCGCGAACGGCACCTCTGACAGCCTGGCCTCGGCATCCAGCCGCTCGCCCGCGACGGCGAAGCGTTGCTCGAGGAGCGAGCACACACCGGCCAGCTTGTCGGACGTGTCCGCCAGCACATGCACGAACGGGCGCGGCGCTGCAGCGACCGCGACGCCGCCAAGGCTGGTGGGCTTGAGTGTGGTTTGCGCGTTCTGCACGGATATGCCCCGGAATAGCGCGGGCTCCAATCGATAGGTTGAATTCTCGGTCTATTTGGCCTGATCGGAGCTCTGCGCTGCGGCAGCCGGCGTAATCCCCTGCTTCTTCTTGCTTTGTGCGGTGACGAAGTGGATGCCAGCGGTGGTGCCGTCGATCCAGACCAGCTCACAGCGCCGGTAGGCCAAGCCCGTCGACGACAGCAGCATGAAGAATTCCTTGGCCTGGAGCACATCCAGCGTGCCCTCGACCTCGACCTTCGCGCCCGTCTGCGAGACGTCGAGCAGGACGCAGCTGCGCCGCCAGGTGCCGTCGGATCCCATGAGATTGACCGGCTGCCTGTGGTCCATCTTCACGCGAAACGCTTTGCGACCGTCGAACTTCATCGGCTAACCCCCATCTTTTTTGCGTCGCGATGTCCCCGACCGCACTCCTTGGCGTTTGCGGCAATTTCGCCCCACCGCACCGTCCACTGGCTGGTCGACAGCAGCAGCGTCTCGAAAATGTGCTGCGCGCGTTCGCGCTCGGCGAAAGAAAGCCGTGTGCCGCTGCGGTTGCTCAGGATGGCGAGCGTGGTCTGCCAGTTCAGCCGCGAGGCGCGGCAGGCCATGACGAGACCCTCGCAATCCTCGTCGGTCATGACATGTTCGACGATCTCGATGGGAGCGCCCGAAAGCACCGATAGCGCGGTGATGAGGTTGGCGGTCTCGCCGCGGATGGCGAAGCGGTTCACCGTGGAATCGTTCAGCTTGCCGATGCGGCTGAGTGCAACGATCTCCGGTCGCGCGATCGCATAGGCCGCCGCGGAGGGTAGCTTGGCGGCAATGGGTGCGGCTGTTGCGGCTCGAAGCGAGACGGTGGCATTCAGGCCGATGCCGGATTTCGGCGCCGGTGAGGCCGACAGCAACTTCCGCATGACTGTGTCGGGCGTGTCGGGCCTGAGCGCCAGTGCCTTGGTGAGTTCGTCATCCACCAGGCACTTCTCAACCAGCGCAACGTAAGCGGCTTCGGAGAATGTTGCCTCGCTGTTGCCGATCAGCGCAAGACAAACGCTGGAAGTGCCACCCTTGATCAGCGTCTCCATCACCCGTGGATCGATCGGCGCGCGGCCGGCGATGGCACATTGCTGCCGTACGCCGCTCGCGGCTGCGATCAGTGTGAGATCGGCCGTGGACAATGACTGCGAGCGGAGCAAAACGGGGCAGGCGACTTCCGGATCGCGGTGCGAGGCGAGACGTCGCACGGTGTCCGGCGGAGCTACTTTGAGCTCTGCGAGCGCCGCGCTGACATCGATCAGCGTGCTGGCCTCAACCCGCTCGATCAGTCGCAGCAGGACGCCGTCGACCACATCGGCGAGCAATTCCTGGGATCGACCGCGGCTGCTTGTGAGCAGTTGCAAAAGGCCGAAGAGGATGCGGGCGCACCGGTCCAGCGGACACGTTGCGACCGCGTTCTCCAATTCGGCCAGATTGTCGGCAGGCGAATTTGCCGTCATGGCAGGAGCCTGAAATGAAATAAATTGCACAATCAAACGACGGTTATTCCGCCGCAAAGGCGTTAATTTGAATCTTATATGGCAACCGCTTCGGTATTGGCGCACCGCCTCAATCGCAGGAAACGCTATCGAAATTCGGCGAGACAGGGTTGTCCCGGATTGTTCTTTCAACCGGCCCGTCTCCAATTGATCAGGGCACGTTAGGATCGATTCTAACGAAATAACCGAAGGAGGCAGCGAACGGCACCCCGCGGCCGGACGCACATTCAGAGCGGCGCGGCATTTTTCGTATTTCCATGAACAGCATTGACGATGTGCCGAGGTCGGCACTCAAGACATTTCGTTTTTCAGACGTCGACGAATTTCGAAACGCCATACGCGGGCTGAATTTCGAATTCACCCCTTTTGTGCGGAAGATTTCGGCTGAGCAGACGATCCTGGCCCTCCCAGGCTGCGACGTGAACTTGACGCGCGCGTTTCCGCGGGTGGTCGACGCACAACTCGTGGAGAATTGCACGGCGATCGGCTTCACGATGGACGATCTCAATGTGCCAATTCGCTTCAACGGCTCGCAACGGGCGCGACCCGTCGTGGTCATCGGCAGCGGCGGGGCGGCCTACACCACCATCGAGGAGGTGCAGCGGCAAATCGCCTCGGTGATTTTCCGGCCCGAGGTGAAGGATCGTGGCTGGCCGCCCACGCTCTCGAGCTT
Organism: Bradyrhizobium sp. NBAIM18; assembly: GCF_020193825.1. NCBI lineage: Bacteria > Pseudomonadati > Pseudomonadota > Alphaproteobacteria > Hyphomicrobiales > Nitrobacteraceae > Bradyrhizobium > Bradyrhizobium sp. NBAIM18. Next base: position 181,789 of record NZ_JADYVO010000002.1, on the reverse strand, counting down.
CAAGATTTTTGAAATCTCCACGGCCGGCTTGCAGCGGTTGCGCGGCGTGGTTAGGGAGGTGCTGGCCGAGGCGGCCGGGCCGATTTCGGCACCGGAGCTCTTGTTGAAGGGCGCGGCGATGAAGGAGTCCCTGCTCGGAGCCGTTGACGAGGCCTTTGCGACGATCGTTCCGGCCCGCTGGACCTTTGCACCCAACGACGGACGGAATTTCAGGATCTTCCAGGATATCCGCGCGCTGCTGTCTGACGACCTGTCGGAGCCGATTTACAGCGATGAGATCGCGCGCAAGCTGGGGCTGTCCGTTCGGACCATGCACGACGTCGTGCGCCGCTATCGCGGCATGAGCCTGCACCGCTATTTGCGTCTGCATCGGCTGTGGCTGGTGCGTCGGCGGCTTCTCGCCGGGGCCGATAGCGTCAAGGCGGTCGCGCTGGCGTATGGCTTCTGGCATCTCAGCGATTTCTCAAGAAGTTACCGTGACCAGTTCGGCGAGACGCCGTCGCAAACACTGGGCCGTGGTCGCGGAAGGTAGTGCGACAAATCGGGTAGGGCTGGACGCCGGTTTCGTGCTACCGTCCGGCCATGAGCAATCGCATTCTCGTTCTCTACGGTTCTTACCGTTCCGACCGCATGGGCATCCGCCTTGCGAATTTCGTCATCAACCGGCTGCGCGGCCGCGGCGAGGACGTCGAATTCATCGACGCCAAGGCGATCGGGCTGCCGATGCTGGACCGCATGTACAAGGAACATCCCAAGGGCTCGGCGCCGGAGGCGCTGGAGAAGCTGGCCGGGCAGATCCGCGGCGCCGACGGATTCGTCTTCGTCACCGGCGAGTACAATTGGGGCATGCAGCCCGGGCTGAAGAACCTCACCGACCATTTCCTGGAGGAATGGTTCTGGCGCCCGGCCGCGATCGCGAGCTATTCGGCCGGCCGGCTGTCCGGTGCACGCGCGGCGACCGCCTGGCACGGCACGCTCTCGGAGATGGGCATGGTGGTGGTATCGAGCACCATCGGTGTCGGCCCGATCGCGCAGACGCTGTCGGAAGCCGGCGAGCCGATCGGCGATGGCGGCAAGGCCCTGGAGCGCTCGTTCCCGCGCTTCGCCGACGATCTGACCTGGTGGATCGAGGCGGCGAAAGCGCAGCGCGCGCGCAAGGCGCCGCCGTATTGAGATCGCGTAGCCTGGATGGAGCGACAGCGTAATCCAGGGTCCCGCGCGTCAACGGCACTGTCCCGGATTGCGCTGCGCTCCATCCGGGCTGCGAATCGGCGTCCTACGCCGCCCGGACCTCACCGAGGAAGCGCTCGAACTGGCCGGCGAGATCGCGCGACTGGGTCGAGAGCTGCTCGGCCGCGCCCAGCACCTCTCTTGCCGCGGCGCCGGTGTCGTCGGCGGCGCGCTGCACGCCGGAGATGTTGCTGTTGACCTCCTGGGTGCCGCGGGCAGCCTCCTGAACGCTGCGGGCGATCTCCTTGGTCGCCGAGCCCTGTTCCTCGATCGCCGCGGCGATGGCGGTGCCGATCTGGTCGATCTCGGCGATGACGTCGGCGACGTTGCGGATTGCCGCCACCGTCTCGTCGCTCGCGGTCTGGATCGCGGTGATCTGCTCGGAGATCTCGGTCGTGGCCTTGGCGGTCTGCCCGGCCAGCGACTTCACTTCGGAGGCGACCACGGCAAAGCCGCGGCCGGCCTCGCCGGCGCGGGCGGCTTCGATGGTCGCATTTAGCGCAAGCAGGTTGGTCTGCTCGGCGATGCTCTGGATCAGCGTCACGACGTCGCCGATCTTCTGGGCGCCCTCGGCGAGCGTCCGCGCGGTGTCGCCGGTGCGGCGGGCATTGTCGACGGCACGGGCCGCGATCTCGGTGCTTTGGGCGACCTGACGCCCGATCTCCGCGATCGAGGAGGTCAGCTCTTCGGTGGCGCTAGCGACCGTCTGCACGTTGGTCGAGGTCTGTTCGGAGGCGGCGGCGACCACGGCGGCCTGGCTGTTGGTCTGCGCCGCCGTCGAGGTCATCGACTGCGCGGTGCTTTCCATTGCAGCAGAGGCCCGCGACAGGCCGCCGACCAGCTCGGTCACCTTGGCCTCGAAGGCGCGGGTGAGATCGTCGAGCGCTTGGGCGCGGCGCATCTTGCCGTCGTTCTCGGCCTGCTTCTCGGTCGCGAGCCGATCGGCCCGGATCATGTTGTCCTTGAACACCTGAACGGCCGCGGCCATCGCGCCGATCTCGTCGGAGCGCTCGGCGCCCGGAATGCTCTCCGCAACCTCGCCGTCGGCGAGCCGCGACATGCGCGTCGTCAGGCCGACGATCGGCGCGCAGACGCGGCGGCGAACCGTCACGATGAGGCCGGCGCTGGCGATCAGCACGGCGACAAGGCCGACGAGCGCGATCGTGAAGCTGGTGTGCGCGGCCGACGAAGCGCCGGCGAGAATCTGCTCGGCGTTGTCGTAGAAGGCGTCGCGGACGCCGATGATGGTGCCGAGGCCGCGCTGCGTGGCGGCGTAATAGGTGTCCATGTCGTGTTCGTATTTGCCGGTGATCGCGCCGTCCTTCACCAGCTTGAGCTCGCGGCCGAACTCCTCGACATAGATCGCGTTGAACTTCTCCAGGGCCTCCGCGACGTTCGCCGGCGTTGTTGGATTGCCGCGCAATTCCTGCAGCGACATCACGATCTGATCGTTGCGGCCCTGCGAGCGGGCAATGTCGGCCTTCTCGGCGTCGGTCGCCGGCTTCTTTCCGCCGAGGAGATTCTTGTGCAGGCTGGAGTTGAAGCCGCCGACGTCGCGCAGCGTCATCGCGACATTGGCGTAGCTGGCCTGCCGGTAGGCGTCACCGTTCAGGATCGCCATGCGGCGGACCTGCTCGTTGAGCAGCGCTGTCACGCCGCCGTTGAGCACGGCATTGTCGGCGACGATCTTCTTGGCCGCGTCTTTGCGCGCCTCGGCGGGACCCGCCAGCGCCTTGTCGATGGCCTCGCGCAACGCGGTGAACTTCGCGTTGATGCCGTCGATGTTGCTGCCAATCGTGGTGCCGTCGTCGAACGGGCCGGGCAGCTCCTTGCGCAGCGCGTTCATCTTGTCGCGGGCGCGGTCGGTCTGCTGGCGCAGCTTGTCCTGCTCGGCCAGCAGCGCAGGGTCGATGGCCGCGGGTCCGTAGAGGATGTTGGTGGAAAAGCCGCGCTCCGGATTGAGATAGCGCGGGATGTCGCTGACCGCACGGACGATTGCGAGCCGCCCCTGCGCTTCAGTGATCCGTTCCATGGTCTGGTACTTCGTCGCGGCGACGTAGACGGCGAGGCCGCCGCCGACGGTCGAGAGCGAGACGATGGCGCTGGTCAGGAGCGTACCGATTTTCATGATCTGTCCGGCAAATAACGGAGAATTATTTCGTCCGGACGATAGGGCGGCCATGTTAATCTGCGGTTTACGCTCCCTGGCCGGCTCAGCTGTAGGTCGCGCTGACCGATCCCAGCGGACCAAAATCGGCAACGTAGGTCTCGCCAGCCTTGGGCCGGAGCATACCGGTCAGCGTGCCCGTGCTGATCGTCTGGCCGGCCTTGAGACCGATGCCGGTCCGCGACAGCTCGTTGGCAAGCCAGGCCAGCGGCACCAGCGGATGGTCAATCGCCTCTGCAGCGGAGCCGCGGCGCCTCTCGATGCCGTTGCAATTGAGGACGACATCCTGAGTGGCGACGTCGCGGCTACGCCAGTCGGCGATGGGCTCTCCGAGCACGATCGTTCCTGATCCGGAGCCGTCGGCCATGATCGCTGGCATCGGCGGAAACGCCGCATCGTGAATGAAGCGGCACTCGGCGAGCTCGATGCCGGGATGCAACGAGACGACGGCGTCGCCGACCTCGTCCACCGTATAGGGCTTCGCGCGCGGCGGCAGATCGGCGCCGAGACGCGCCTGGAACTCGACTTCGGGGATCGGGCTGCATTGTCTGGCATGCTCGACGCTGGCGGGCGAACTCTTGATCAGGGGCGCGAACACCCGCCCATAGATCGGCGCGGAGATGCGAAGCTGACGCTGGAGCCCGGACTTCATGCCCGCGATCTTCCAGCCGACGACATCCCAGCCGAGTTCTTCTTCCACCATCTGCGCGACTTGGTACGCCGTGTCCGCATCCGGTGGGACCAGCCGTTCGTCGAGGCCGCTCTGTTGCCGACCCTCGCGACGCAAATCGGCGAGCTGACGGGCGAGTTCGCGTTGCCGGGATAAGTCCATTGCGCGTCTCCAATCTATTTTTTTCTGCAGGCGAGGGCGGTTGCGAGGACGATCTCCAGTTCCTCCTGAACCTGATCGAGCGCGTCGGCGCGGCGGCTGGCGCGACACATCGCGACCGTGCCTTCGATCGAGGCGACGACGAGCGTTGCAAGCCGCTCGGCGCGCTCGGCAGCCAGTCCTTCGCGCAACAAGGCTGCCAGCATGATCCGCCGCCAATCGGCGAACACGCCTTCGGCGAGATCGAGCAGGTGCTGCTGCGCGGCCGCGTCGTCTTTGTCACTGGGCTCACCGACATAGCGATCGACCGCCACGGCGAGCACGGGGCAGCCGGCCTCGAAGCCGGTTGCCTCCAACTGGCGGCGCCATGATGCGACAAAAGCCTTGAGGCCGCCGATCACGCCGCGTTCGTTCATGGCTTTCTCCAGAGGAATGGATACCTGCCGGCCGGCGAAGGTCACGGCTTCGGCGATCAATTGCGGCTTGCCGTCGGGGAAGTGGTGGCTGATCGAGCCGCGCGGCGTCGCTGTGTGGCGGACCACGTCGCGCATGCTGGTGGCGTTGACGCCGCGGCGGCTCATCAGGTCGGCGGCGCCGGCGATCATCCTGTCGCGTGTGGTGGCAGTCATCGGGAATCCTGCAATTGGCCATCTCCATCTAGACTATGACACTTGACATAAGCAAGTCGTGCTGAGATATGACGAGTGTCATATTCATGGAGAGGTGCCGATTTGACCATCATTACCGTCACCGCACCGGCCGGACGGCTCGGCCTGCCGCAGCGCCGGCAGCTTGCGGAAAGCCTGACCGACGCCGTGCTCGAGCCGGAGGTCGGCCAGAAGGCGCCGGCGGCCCGAATGGGGTTCCAGGTGCATTTCCACGACCTTCCGCCCGACAGCATGGCGATCGGCGGCCGGTTGCTGTGCGACCAGGACAAGCCGCGCGACATCATCACCGTCAATATCGCCGTCATGAACGCGGCCTGGCCGGCGGAGGTGCGCGCCGAGGTGTCCGCAACGTGCTGGCGCGGCTTGCGGAGGCCTGCGGCATGCCGGCGCCGTCGCCGACCTGGTGGGTCAATTTCGAGATCATCGATGAGGGAAGCTGGGGATCGCGCGGCGGGGTGCTCTCGATCCTTCAGCTGCTGGATTCCGGCGTGTTCACGCCGGCCCGGATCGAGGCGATCCGCGCGGCGCTTCAGCAGCCGGCCTGACTTGCTGCCAACACCAACAATCGGGAGACGAGCACATGAGCGAAGGTCAGATCGGCACCGAGGTGCACGGCCACGTCCTCAAGATCATCATCGCCAACGCCGCGAAGAAGAACGCGTTCACGCCTGCGATGATGGAGCAATTGTCCGATGCACTCACCGAATTGCACCACAACGAGGCCTATCGCGTCGGCGTGGTCTGCGCCGAGGGCGGGGATTTCACTGCAGGTCTCGATATGCCCAAATTCTTCGGTCCCGCCGCGGAGAAGCGCAACATCAAGGACGGCAATGTCGACCCGTTCGGGCTCAATAAGCGCTGCCGCAAGCCCATCGTGACGGCCGTGCAGGGTATCGTCTACACCATCGGCATCGAGCTGATGCTCGCCGGTGACATCGTGGTTGCGGCCGATGATTCACGCTTCTGCCAGATGGAGGCGAGGCGCGGCATCGCACCGCTGGGCGGCGCGCATTTCCGCTTCCTGTCGCGGGCCGGCTGGGGCGATGCGATGTATCATCTGTTCCTCTGCGACGAGTTTTCGGCGCAGCGCGCGCATACGATCGGCCTCGTCCAGGAGGTCGTGCCTGCAGGCGAGCAGATCGAGCGGGCGATGACGCTCGCCGCCATGATCGCGCGCAATGCGCCACTCGGCATCCAGGTGACCAAGGAAGCGGCGGCGAACTATGTCGAAGCTGGCGAAGCGGCTGCGATTGCCTACATCCCGAAAATTCGCGATCGCGTGCTCGGCAGTGCCGATGCCAAGGAGGGCATCCAATCCTTCATCGAGCGTCGCGCGGCCGTCTTCCAAGGACGCTGATCGGCGCCTGCTAATGCCGAGCCTGATCCAGCTTTTCGAGGATCTCCAGCGTGGCGCCGTCGCGTTCGCCTGCGAAATATCGGGCGAGCGCCTGATCGAAGAGGGGCTCGTCGGAGACCGCGCCGAACAGCGTCATCGACGAGCGGAATTTGGCGTCATCCGGCGCGCCGAGGATCGCGTTGATGGTCCGGCCCTCGACCGCGAGCACCAGCCTGGTGCATTCGATCAGCCGGCCGCCCAGGATGGGGTGGACGAGATAGGCCTCGGCCTCCGCGCGGGAGCCGATGGCATAGCGCTGCGACATGGCGCTGGCGCCGAGACCTGCGACCTGGGGGAAGATGAACCACATCCAGTGAGTCTGCTTCCGGCCCCTAGCCAGCTCGCCCAAGATGTCGCCGTAGACCGGGTCTTGGGCCCGGACAAAGCGAGCGAGATCGAACGGATCGGTCATTGGATACCGTGGGGGATACCTTTGGAGGGCCTTGGCGGCCCCGATTATGCCTAACTTTTGGCTCCCAATGTGGTAGCTGGTATAGAGTCTCTCCGGGTGGGGGTGGGTAAGCCCCCGGGGGTCGATTTGGGGATCTGATGGTTTCCGACGCAGCACACGCCGAGAGGCTGTTGTCGCGCCGCCGTATCGGGCGGGCTGAAACGATTCTGCTGTCTGTGGCCGCGATGGCGCTGGCGCTCGGCGCCGCAGCGTGGGTCGCCGATATCAGCGATTCGACCCCGCTGGTCTCCGCGGCGTTGCCGCCGGCCAATGCCCCCTCATTCGAGGACCGTTTCGCCTCGGCCTCGGCCGGCCCGTCGCCGCGCGAGCTTGGTCTGCGGGTGCTGGAGCGCTCCGCGGTGAATGCGGCCCAGCTCAAGCTGCGGGATGCCAAGGCGATGCTGGCCCAGAAGCTCCAGGGCGACGACTGGCGCTCGATCCTGACCGAGGACGACCGGTACATGACCGAGGAGGCGAGGCGCTCGCAGCGCGCCGACGCCATCCCCATGCCGCGCGCGCGTCCGGTCCAGGCGGACTTCTCCGCTCAGATCGCCTCCAGCCAGGCCTATGCGGACACCAATCTCAGGGTCGACAACCGCAATTTCTTCGAAAAATTCACCGACAAGATCAAGCTGGCCTCGCTGACGCCCGGCGACGGCCTGCTTGGCAGGGGGCCGGACCTCGCCGCTCTCGGCTACGATTCGCGCACCGCGGTCTACGACATCTCGGCCAAGGCGGTTTACCTGCCGAGCGGCGTGGCGCTGGAAGCCCATTCCGGCCTGGGCGCGCTGATGGACAATCCTGACCATGTCGACCGGCGGATGGTCGGCGCGACGCCGCCGGCGATCTACGATCTGAAGCCGCGCGAAAAGCCGTTCCACGGCGTCCGTGCGCTGCGCATGACCCCGGTCGAAGGCACCAGCGCGCTCGGCCGCGTCGGGCTGCTCACGCACAATTACCTGCTCGGGCCGCGCGGCGATTCCAACGGCTGCGTCTCGATCAAGGACTATGATCGGTTCATCAAGGCCTACGACAATGGCGAGTTCAACCGCCTGGTCGTGGTGCCGAGTCTGCGCGGCGCGGCGACCGCCTCGCAGCGCGCGAGCACCGATTCCTGATATTTCGCCTGCGACGGCGGGGCTGCCGTTTCCCCTTCGTTAAGCCGTCCTCGTCCAGAAGCAGCCCATGAGCGATCCATCCAATTCCGAGACCCCGCTGCGCACGACGTTCAAGATCAAGCTGAACGGCGACACGCTGGCGATCGCGACCGTCGGTCAGGCCTATCAATTCCTGACCAACTTCAAATCGGTCGAGTGGATGGAATTTCGCTCGCTGCACGAGGACGCCGTCGCGGCCCTGGAAGGCGCCGCCAGTAACGCCATGCTGGCGGTGCAGGCAACCAACGCCGTGCGCGCGCTGTTCGTCAGCGCCAAGCTGCTCTGAGAGAATCTCTCCCTCTGGCCTGATCCGTCGCCCTCGAACCCACTGCAAGGCGGGTGCGACGAAGGCTTGCGCGTCCGCGCCAGGGAGAGGGAATATGAAATTGGCAGAATTCATTGCAGGCATCGACGTTGGCGCGGAGCAACCAACCGAAGCCGCGCTCACCGCCTTCGAGACGTCCATCGGCTGTCGCTTGCCGGACGACTATCGCCGCTTCCTGCTTGCCTGCGCCGGCGGCTATCATGAGGGGGGCGCCGACTTCAACTCGCCGCATGGGGACTGGGCGGGTTCGGTGCAGGAGGTGCTGGGATTGCGGACCGACGAGTGCTCGCTGGTGCAGACGCGCCAGACGCCGCAATGGCCGACCGTCGATGAGCTGTTGTGGATCATGAGCGATCACGGCGGCAACCCGATCTGCATGACGATCGACAAGGCCCATTTCGGCAAGATCTGGTTCATGGACCACGAGATGGCCGAATACGAAAAGCCCTGGACACTGGCGCAGGCGATGTCCGATCAATGGGGCTATGTCCTGCCGCTAGCACCGACGTTCAGCGATTTCATCGCCGGCCTGTACGAGGAAGCAGCGGCCGCCTGAGGCGAGGCTGGGCCGAGCGGGCGGGTCCGCCGCGACAGGCTGGGTCCAGCTGGTCCACGGTATCCGGTGCGAGCCCGACCTTTCTTTTCCGTCGCTTGAACTCCGCTCCCGGAACGGGCAAACGGTTCGCCAAGAAACCGTGGCCCAGGCCATCCATTCGACGCTGAGTTCAAGGGAGACCCATCATGAAACGCCGTACATTCCTCCAAGGTGGTGCGGTCGCCGGCGCGACCACGCTGGTTGCGGCCCCTGCGATCGCGCAGAGCATGCCCGAGATTAAATGGCGCCTGACGTCGAGCTTCCCGAAATCGCTCGACACCATTTACGGCACGGCGCAGACATTTGCGAAATATGTTGCCGAGGCGACCGACAACAAATTCCAGATCCAGACGTTTGCGGCCGGCGAGATCGTTCCCGGCCTGCAGGCGCTCGATGCGGTCAGCACCGCATCGGTCGAGATGGCGCAGACCCCGCTCTATTTCTACATCGGCAAGGAGCCGGCGCTGGCCTATGCCACCGGCGCGCCGTTCGGCATGAACCATCGCCACCAGGAATCGTGGTGGCATTTCGGCGGCGGCGCAGACCTCACCAACGAGGCGCTCAAGCCGTTCAAGGCGCACGCCATTCTCTGCGGCAATTCCGGCACCCAGATGGGCGGCTGGTTCCGCAAGGAGATCAAGACCGTCGACGACCTCAAGGGACTCAAGTTCCGCATCGCAGGCATGGGCGGCCATGTGCTGGCAAGGCTCGGCGTGGTGCCGCAGCAGATCGCCGGTGGCGACGTGTATCCAGCCCTCGAGAAGGGCACGATCGATGCCGCCGAGTTCGTCGGTCCCTATGATGACGAGAAGCTCGGTTTCCAGAAAGTCGCCAAGTACTATTACTTCCCCGGCTGGTGGGAAGGCGGCGCCATGCTGCACATGATCGTCAACGACGAGAAATGGGCTTCGCTGCCCAAGCAATATCAGGCGATCGTCAACCAGGCGGGCGCGGCGGCCGGCGCCTGGATGCTGGAAAAATACGACAGCGTGAATCCGGCGGCGCTCAAGCGCCTGATCGCAGGCGGCGCGGAGCTGAAGGCGTTCCCGCAACCGGTGCTGGAGGCCTGCTACAACGCGACCCAGGACCATCTGAACGAGCTCGCTGCCAAGAGCGACCTGTTCAAGCGGACCAAGGAGAGCCACGACGCGTATATGAAGGAGGTGCTGTTCTATACGCAGATCGCGGAGAATTTCTACGACAACTATCTGCTCAGCAAGACGCGCAGCAAGACCTGAGCGACGTCTTTCACTCTCGTGCCCCGGACGCAGCGCAGCGTCTTCCCGGCGATGCGAAGCATCGTCCGGTGCGACAGTGCGCTGCTGAGCCGGGGCCCACCTATGGCGCGCCGTACCGCGACCCGCTCGGGCGGAGGAGCCCATCTCACGTAACTGCACGGAGACATTAACCAGCCATTAACCATATCCGCCGCATCGTTAACCATTCAATAACAGGGAACGAGTCGGCCGCCATGGAGGCTGCAGCAAAGGTCCAACGTCAGATGGTGCGCCTGCGCGGGCGCTCCTATGTGGCTTTCGTGTTCACGCCGACGGTTCCCGTGCAGGATTGGCTGCACGAGATCGACGCCACGATTGCGCGCTCGCCCGGCTTTTTCGCCGGCCGGCCGGTGGTGATCGACCTGTCCTCGGTCGATCTCAGCCAGGCTGGCATCGGCCATCTGCTCACCAGCCTGCAGGACCGCAACATCCGCGTGCTCGGCATCGAGGGTGTGGAGGAGGGAAGGCTGACGCCGACGATGCCGCCGCTGCTGTCGGGCGGACGCAGCTGCGTGGTCGAGCCGAGCGCGCCGAAGAAGGCCGAGGTGAAGGTCGAGACCAAGCCGACGTCGCTGCTGCTCGAAACCCCCGTGCGCTCGGGCCAGACCGTGATCTTCCCGGAAGGCGACGTCACCATTCTCGGCTCGGTCGGCTCGGGCGCCGAGGTCGTCGCCGGCGGCTCCATCCACGTCTACGGCGCGCTGCGCGGCCGCGCCATGGCGGGCGTCAATGGACACACCAGCGCGCGCATCTATTGCCAGAAGATCGAAGCCGAACTGCTTGCAATCGACGGATTTTATCAGACCGCCGAGGACATCGACGAGGCCCTGCGCGGCAAGCCGGCGCAGGCCTGGCTGCAGGGGAATACCATGCGAATTACAGCACTGAACTGACCAGCAAAGGAGACATTTCAGATGAGTAAGGTACTGGTCGTGACATCAGGCAAGGGCGGGGTCGGTAAGACCACGACCACCGCCGCGCTGGGAGCTGCCTTGGCGCAGCGCGGCGACAAGGTGGTCGTCGTCGATTTCGACGTCGGCCTGCGCAACCTCGACCTCGTGATGGGCGCCGAACGCCGCGTCGTGTTCGATCTCATCAACGTGGTGCAGGGCGTCGCCAAACTCCCGCAGGCGCTGATCAAGGACAAGCGGCTGGAGAATTTGTGGCTGCTGCCGGCGTCCCAAACCCGCGACAAGGACGCGCTGACGGAGGAGGGCGTCGGCAAGGTCATTGCCGAGTTGCGCAGCCGGTTCGACTGGGTGATCTGCGACAGCCCGGCCGGCATCGAGCGCGGCGCTTCCATGGCGATGCGCTTTGCCGACGAGGCCGTGATCGTCACCAATCCGGAAGTCTCTTCGGTGCGCGATTCCGACCGCATCATCGGCATGCTCGATTCCAAGACGGTGCGGGCCGAGAAGGGCGAGCGCGTCGAGAAGCATATTCTCATCACTCGCTACGATCCCTCACGCGCCGCGCGCGGCGAGATGTTGACCATCGACGACATCCTGGAGATCCTTGCCACGCCCTTGCTCGGCATCATCCCCGAGAGCCAGGACGTGTTGAAGGCCTCCAACGTCGGCACGCCTGTGACTCTGTCGAATGCCGATGGAGCGCCGGCACGAGCCTATATGGACGCCGCTAAGCGCCTCTGCGGCGAGAACGTGACAATGCACGTTCCTGCCGAGCGCAGAGGATTTATGGACCGGCTGCTGCGACGGAGGGCTGCATGAGCATGGGTCTGCTTCGACTCCTCCGCGGCAAGAAGGCCACAGCACCCGTCGCGCGCGAACGGCTGCAGATCCTGCTTGCCCATGAACGTGGAATGCGCGGCCAGCCCGATCTGCTCGGTGTGCTGCGTGAGGAAATTCTCGCTGTCGTGTCCAAACATGTGACGCTGGACCCGACCAAGGTCATCGTTCGGCTCGAACGCGGCGACGAGGTCTCGACCCTCGAGGTCGACATCGAGGTGCCCAACGATTTCGAGGGCAAGAAGGTGGCGGTCGCGTAGGGGACGCGGCCCGCAGACTGCCGTTTTGGGGTGGGTGAGAAGGCGGTCCGCCGGGCATGGCGGGCCGCCTTTGTCTTGCCGTTCACATCGATTGGACGGAACGCGCCCCGCGCCTCGATCGTTGTGAACCACCCGCGGCAGCGTTGCACCGCGGCAGGTCAGACGGGAGAGCGCCCATGATGTCCGAGGTCCAGGTCCATACACTTGCCCGGCAGATGCTCGAACAGCACGGCTTTGCTGCGATCGCGAAGGCCGCTGAGCAGGCCCAGGCCTGCGAGGGCCGCGGCGAGGCCGATGAGGCCAGGGAATGGCGTCACATCGTGGACGCCATGAAGATCATGCGCGGCCCGCATCAGAGCTGACACTCGAACGCGCGAGTTTCAACGCTCGCCGCGATCGGCGCCTTGGGACGAATTGCGGTTCTGTGTCTGCGGCTGCGCGCGCTCGCCCGATTCCTTGCAGGGCAGGGGTTCCCACGAGCCGTCCGGCGCCTGCTGATAGGCACTGCAGGACGGCGAGGTGGACTTTTCCCCGCCCTTCTGGGCGTCGGAATTTCTCGCCAGTGCGGGCGCAGTCAGCACCGCGGCGGCTGCAATCGCGCCGGTGAAAACGAAATGGAAACTCCGCATGAGGACCTCCTGTTCGAATTCGGAAAGAGGCCGCATGCTGTGAAAAATTATGACGATTTTGGGCCGCGGCAGAGGTTCCGTCGCGGCTTGCTTAATGGGAGCGGCGCGTTAGCCGCCCTTGCTGCGGATCAGGCCGGCGAGATTGGTCTTCTGGGCTTCGCACCAGCCGGACATGCCGAGGCGGCGCTGGTCCACGTCGGTCGCCTGGGTCGCGATCGCGACCTCCGCCATCAGGTCATCGTCCTGCTTCTCGCCCATCTTGCCGCCGGTATGCAGCCAGGCGATCGCCTTGCGCACCTTCTCCGTGGTGCCGTCGGGCAGGTGCATCTGCTGCGCTCTCTGCACGAGGTCCTGATAGGCGAGATCGGTGTTGGGGCACTCGACCTTGGCGGCGAAGGCCTGCAAGACCATCGTCACATAGGTCGATCGCGGCGGCGTCTCGCCCGCGAGGGCCGGCGCGGCCAACAGCAACAGGCCCGTCATCAGAAAACCGGTGCGCATCCCTGGGACCTCCTCCATTTTCTCGAGAGGCTAGCGTCCGGCGCGCCGCTCGGCAATGGGACCGGGACACAATTGTCGCCGATCGGCCCGGTAGGCTAACCTGCGCTCCCCAGCATCGGAGCGCGATATGAGCCTGTTCAGCACGCCGTTCGATCCCACACGCGACACTGCGCTCGTCACCGGCGCAGGCAACGGCATCGGCCGCGCGATCGCGCTCGGCCTGGTCGGCGAGGGCGTCCGCACCGTGTTCGCGGATGTCAGCGCGGAGCGGGTGCGTGCCGCGATCGGCGCGAGCGAGAGGCCAGGTCTCGCCGTGCCCTGGGTCGGCAATCTTGCCAGCCTCGATGCCTGCGATGAGCTGCTGACATCAGCACATTCCGCGCTGGGCGAGGTCACGCATTTCGTCCACAGCGCCTCGCCGCCGCGACGCGAGGCCGATCACTTGCTCGCGGTCGATCGCAAGACCTGGCAGGAGATGCATGCCGTCAATCTCGATGCCGGCTTTCACCTGGCGCGCGAGCTCGCCAAGCGGCTGATCGCCGCGAAGCGGCCGGGCTCGTTCCTGTTCTTGACCTCGCTCCATGCGGGCACGCCGCGCAACCTGGCGCATTACTCAACGGCAAAGGCCGCGATGGCGATGCTGGTGAAGGAGCTCGCGAAGACGTTCGGGCGTTACGACATCCGCGTCAACGCGCTGGTCCCCGGCGCGGTCGCAGCCGGCGGGTTCGTCGCCGATCCCGCGCTGGCGCGCCACATTCCGCTCGGGCGCCTCGGCGAGGCCGGGGATCTCGCACCGATGGCGCTCACGGTGCTGTCGAACAAGCTGTCCGCTTACGTCACCGGCGCGGCCTTCGTCGTCGACGGCGGATTGTCGCTGACGAACTGGTTCGAAGCGCCAGTGCTGGACTAGCCTAGCGCTGCCAGGCCGGCACTGGATCGAGCGGCGTGCGATAGAGCTCGTTGTGATCGCGATCGGTGACGCGCACCGCGCAGCCCTTCTGCTGCAGCTCCGGCTTCACCTGCGACAGCTCGCAGGCCAATTGATCGGCGCGATCGGAGGCAACCTCGATGTCCTCGAGGATGATCCCACCCTGGTTCTTGAACTCTTCACCAACCACGAGATCGAAATAATAGTAGGGCATCCGAATTCCCCGGTGTGACGATCTGAGCTTCAGTGCAAGTCTCAACACATGTCGGATGGTACCACTGAGTCGACATCTATCGAATGAACAGAGCGCGCAATCTCTGGGCTTATGGCGCAGAAATGATGTGCAACGTGTGGGCTCGTTAAGAATTTATTAAATATACCCGCGCGATCATTAGGCATGGAATTGCAGCAGAACCGGGCTCCGGGAACCGGCAGCTGCAAGAGAAGGCCGCCGGCATAGATCCCGACGGCCTTTTCTCTTGAGCGAGACGTCGCTCACCGTAATCGCCCGGAGTTAACGCTTCACATCGACTCGGACAGCGTGCGTGAGCGCGCGACAGCAAGGCTGCGTCGTTGCTCTAAAGCGCGATGCGATCAGGATGCATCGTCATCGCGCTTTAGGTTGTTGTTGTTTGAGCATGATCGTTTCGGAAAACCGCTGCGCACTTTGCGCTTACGCGGCCCTTCGGGTTCGGATCATGCTCTAGCGCAGTGGCATCGGCGGACGCACGATAGGTCCGTCGTCATCAGCAACGGCTTGCGTCGTGGTGGTCGGCGCAGCCGGCGGCGTGGCGGCGGCCTGCGATAGCGGAGGCGGAGGCGCGAGCGGCGCGGGCGAAGAGGCCGGCATGTAGGTCCGCGTCACAGGCGGCTTGGGCTTGCGAACCGGCGGCGCCGCAGGCTGCGGCGGGAGCGCGGCTGCGCGTGCGCGCGGATCGACCGGCGGCCTCGCCTCGGTGACCGGCTTCGGTGCGGGAGGCCTCGCCATCTCGCGCGCCATCTGCTCCTGTCCGGCCTTCAACTCGGCGATGTTGGCCTTGAGCTGCTCGATCTGCTGCGCCATGGCGGCGAGATCGCGTGTCATCGATTGCACCGACTGCGCCGCGTCGACCGACTGTGGTGCCGCGGGCGCAGCCGCAGCAAGCTGAGCTGCGGGCGGCGCAGCTTGATCTGCCGTTTGGATGGTCGCGGCTTCCGCTGCCGTCGGGGCAGCCTGGGCGGCGGCGACCGGCGCGCTTTGCTGCGGTGTCGCAGACAGCAACGAGGTCGTCGGCAACAGCGAGGTCAGCGCCGGCGTCCATTCGGCCAGCAACTGCTTTGCTGTGTCGCCGTGCTTCTCCCAGGCGATGCTGGCGGCCACGCTGGCGCCGGCAAGCAGGAGCGTGACGAACGCCCCGCGCAGCCACTTGCCGACCGAGGACCGCTTCTTCATCACGGGACCATCGCTGGACGTGACGCGGACAGCGGTGTCGATCGACGGTGCCGCGGTGGATTTTCCGTAGACAACGTTGATGCTGGGCTCGGGCGCGCGCGCCGGCTCCAGAGTGAACTTCGGCGTGACCTTGGGCTGCGGGGCAAACTTCGGTTCCGGGGCAAACCTGGGCTCCGGACGCGGCGCGATCTCCGGCGCCGGCGCAGGCGACACGCTGGCGGGGCGCGAGGCCCGCACGATCTCGGGCGAGATCTGGACCGCGTCGTGAGGATCGTTGTCCTTGACCGTGTCTTTCACGATCTCATCGACGATTTGCTTGGCGTTCAGCGTCGCGAGCATCGCAGCTCCTTTGAAGCCCAGTGTTCGAGGTTAAGGCATCCGCATTGGCGCGGGGCTGATCCGAGGTGAGGCCATACCCGGTCCCCATGTCGCACGAGTCCAGCCGGGTTTGACCAAAGCAAGGCGAGGGGATGGAGATGATGCGACACTCTTCCGCCCTTTGTGGTGATGGAACCCAATTTGCCGAACACGCGCATGTGTTCCTGCACCGCCTTGTTTTCAGCACGATTTTGGCAATATCTGGTGAGGGCGGGGGCGTCGTTATTCCGCTATCGGGGGGCCGGCGGTGCCAAGATCTCTACTCGTTTTGTTCGTCGCAGCCCTGCTGCCGGTGGGCGGCTGCATGCAGACGACACTTTCGCCATCGACGGATGCGAGCATGACGCCGCGCGACCGTCAGTTGCTCGCGCACGCGCCTTACGCCAAGGCGAACGTGCCCCAGCAATATCTGCGTCACATCGTCGATTACCACCGCAAGGAGCAGCCGGGCACGATCCTGGTCGATACCGACGCGCGCTACCTCTATTACGTGCTGCCCGAGGGCAAGGCGATCCGCTACGGCGTTGCGGTCGGCGAGGAAGCCATGGCGTTCTCCGGCGTCGCGCGGGTCGGCCGTTTGGCGGAATGGCCGGACTGGGTCCCCACCGCGGATATCCAGGCGCGGCTCGGTCCCTATCCCGCGCGCGTTCCCGGTGGTCCCGCCAATCCGCTGGGCGCGCGGGGCATCTATCTCTATGTCGGCAACAAGGACACGCTCTATCGCATCCACGGCACCAACCAGCCCGAATATATCGGGCAGGCGATCTCGTCCGGCTGCATCCGGATGCGCAACGAGGACGTCATCGATCTCTACGACCGGGTGAAGCTCAATTCGATGGTCGTGGTGCTGCCGCCGGGGCAGAGCGCGCAGGCCGCGGCGGGCGGGCGCTGGCGCGGCTGAGGTCTGCGCCGGTCAGTTCGAATTTAGGTGCGTTGTCACGCTCTAGTTCTCAGGCCGGGCGACCCGCCATTGCAGCGTCGTGGCGTTGCCGTTGGCGTCGCCCGGCGCCTTGTCGGCGGGCGAGGTGTAGAGCGGGCGATAACGGTAGGCCCACATCTTGCTGCCGTCGTTGCGGTTGATCACGGTGAAGTCGCCGACGGCCCTGGCGTCGGCCGTTGCGGCGAGCGGCACCCAGCTCTCGATGCACTTGCCGTTGCAGTTCGACGTCTTTCCCGTGGTGTCGCGCTCATAATAGTAGAGCGTCATGCCGTTGAGATCGACGAGCTTGGGCCCCTGCTTGGTCAGGATCACCTTCGCGGGAGCCGTTGGCGCCTCGATCTTCGGCGGAGGAGGATCGCCGCCGCCATGGCCCCCTGCGACCGCCTGAACGGTCGAGAGCGCGACGGCCGCGGCCACAACGAGGAACCTGAACATCCGAAACTCCGCCCCGCAAAGTTAATCGCGCGTTAAGCGCCCCAATGCGGCCGACGTTAGCAGCCGAAGGTTAGTTCCTGGTTTCGTGCGCTGCGATAATTACGGACATGGTCCGAGATCAGAGCTGCGCATTGCGCAGCGGCGCGCGGCTGAGCTCGTTGCCGGCGGCGATGGCCTTGCGCAGCAGCCGCATCAGCTCCTCACCCTCTTTCGCGCTGAGGCCGCGCAGCATGATGCGCTGCGCGGATTCGACCGCCGGGGTGATCTTGCGCAGCGTGCGGCGGCCCTCGTCGGTGATCTCGAGCTCACGCGCGCGGCGGTCGCGGCTGGAGGGGCGCCGCTCCGCGAGGCCCTTCTGGACGAGGCGATCGATCACGCCGGTGATGGTGGTGCGATCGTAGGCGATCAATCCGGCAAGCGTCACCTGATCGAGCCCCGGATTGGCCTTGATGGTTGCAAGCGCGGCGTATTGCACCGGCGTGAGATCGAAGCCGGCGTCCTCGACCTCGGCCAGGAACACCGCGACCGAGATCTG
The DNA here is from genome assembly GCF_020193825.1 of Bradyrhizobium sp. NBAIM18. Classification (NCBI taxonomy): domain Bacteria; kingdom Pseudomonadati; phylum Pseudomonadota; class Alphaproteobacteria; order Hyphomicrobiales; family Nitrobacteraceae; genus Bradyrhizobium; species Bradyrhizobium sp. NBAIM18. Next base: position 163,908 of record NZ_JADYVO010000002.1, on the reverse strand, counting down.
CTGGAAGCGGCGCGCCAGATGTCCGGGCATGTCGTTGTTGTCTTTCACCGAAATCTCCTCCGGGGCAGAGCGGTGCGGATCATTGACAAGTATACTGATAGTCAGCATACTGAGCAATAACCAAACAGGGTTTGGCGGGAGAGGTGCTCATGCAGTTCCATCTCAATGGATTTCAGCCGGGCGACCCTGAAATCGCCGATCCTGCCGCGCGCGTTCAGGCATCGGGAGCGGCGGGCGCCGTGCCTGGCGAGGTCGATGTCCTCATCGTCGGCTGCGGGCCGGCCGGCCTGACGCTCGCCGCCCAGCTCGCGCAATTCCCCGACATCAAGACCTGCATCGTCGAGCAGAAGCCGGACCGCCTGCTGGTCGGTCAGGCCGACGGCATCGCCTGCCGCACCATGGAGATGTTCCACGCCTATGGCTTCAGCGAGCGTGTGCTGAAGGAGGCCTGTTGGGTCAACGAGACTACGTTCTGGAAGCCGGATGAAGCGGCGCCGGAGAAGATCGTCCGCAGCGGCCGGGTGCAGGACGTCGAGGACGGGCTGTCGGAATTCCCGCACCTCATCCTGAACCAGGCGCGCGTCCATGATTGCTTTCTCGACGTCATGCGCAAGTCGCCGGCGAAGCTCGCGCCGTATTACAGCCGGCGCGTGCTTGATGTGAATGTCGATCCGGCCGCCGGAGCCGACCATCATGCCGTGACCGTGCGCCTCGAACGCGTCGATGCCGCGAACGAGGGCAAGGTCGAGACGATCAAGGCCCGCTACGTCGTCGGCTGCGACGGCGCCCGCAGCACGGTGCGCAAGTCGATCGGGCGCGAGCTGCACGGTGATTCCGCCAACCACGCCTGGGGCGTGATGGACGTGCTGGCCGTGACCGATTTTCCGGACATCCGCTTCAAGTCGCTGATCCAGTCGGCCAAGGACGGCAGCCTGCTGATCATTCCGCGCGAAGGCGGCTACATGGTCCGCATCTATGTCGAGCTCGCCAAGCTCGATGTCGGCGAACGCGTTGCCAATCGCAACATCACCGCCGATGACGTGATTGCGAAAGCGCAGCGGGTCCTGAAGCCGCATCGGCTCGAGGTGAAGGAGATCGCCTGGTGGTCGGTCTACGAGATCGGCCAGCGCCTCACCGACAAGTTCGACGACGTGCCGGAGGGCGAGATCGAGACGCGCCAGCCGCGCATCTTCATCGCCGGCGATGCCTGCCACACCCACAGTCCGAAGGCCGGGCAGGGCATGAACGTGTCGATGCAAGATGCCTTCAATCTCGGCTGGAAGCTCGCCGCCGTGCTGCGGAGGCAGTGCGCGCCAAGCCTGTTGCATTCCTACTCGGCCGAGCGCCGGGCAGTCGCGAAGGAGCTGATCGATTTCGATCGCGAATGGGCGAGTATCCTCGCCTCCGCCGCCAAGGCCGGCGGCGCCGATGCCGCCAAAACGCAGGACTATTTCGTCCGGCACGGACGTTTTACCGCGGGCACGGCAACGCATTACAGGCCCTCGATGCTCACCGGCGCGGCCACGCATCAGCACCTCGCGCGGGGCCTCGTCATCGGCACGCGCTTCCATTCTGCGCCGGTGATCCGGCTGGCGGACGCCAAGCCGGTGCATCTCGGCCATGCCGCACGGGCCGATGGCCGCTTCCGCATCTACGCGTTCTCGCCCGATGAGAACCCCGCAGCGTCGGGCTCGGCCATTCGTGCCTTGTGCAATTTCCTCGCGGAATCCCGGAAGTCACCTATCCGTCGATATACGCCTGTTGGAGCTGACATCGACAGCGTGATCGATCTGCGCGCGGTGTTTCAGCAGGACCATCGCGAGCTCGCCATCGAGGCGATGCCGCCGATGTTGCTCCCGAGCAAAGGCCGTTACGGCTTGTACGACTACGAGAAGATGTTCTGCCCGGATCTCAAGAGCGGCCACGACGTTTTCACGATGCGCGGCATCGATCGGGCAGCCGGCTGCATGGTCGTGGTGCGGCCCGACCAGTATGTCGCGACCGTGCTGCCGATCGACGATTTTGCCGGGCTCGCCTCGTTCTTCGACGCATTCATGCTGCCGGCGAGGTGACGCCGAAAGCGCCGGGCGCGCCGTGCCGCCGGCGATGCCGCATGCGGCGCAGCCGAGCTAGCACTGGCTGCAACGAAAGCCCGGCCCTCGTGCCGGGCTTACCGCTTGCGCGCGCCCTCCGGTTCCGTGCGCGTACAATTTAAGAAAGTTCTTCGCGGGCAGATTTCATCGATCGTAATATGTCTATCCAAAGCTGTAAGCATCCACTCGGGGCAGCGGGGCACCGGAGGATGACGATGAGACAGAACCAAGCGGAGACGCGCCGTCAGCAAAATGTCGCTAAGCGGTCGATGACCAAGGAGGCCAAGCAGCTGGCCGGCCTGATTGCCGGACTGCGCGAATCCCTCGAGGAGATCCACAAGGAGCGGGCGGGCACCAAGCTGTCGGGCGCAGAAATGGGACTACTCGATGAGCGTCGCAACAATCTGCTGCTCACCATCGCAGCCCTCAATGACCGCCTTTCGGCGGTACAGGGCCTGATCAATCTCGGCCGCCCGCATATTATCCGCGTGCACTAGCGCCGATCCGAGACAACGAGATCGGCTCTGTTGCGACGGCACGGGGCCGGCCACAGGCCTCGTGGATGGCACCAAATTGCCACGCTCCCGGCGAATTGCCGCCAAAGCCCGCTGCCACGACAAGGCCGGGTGCTGGGCGACGCAAGGGGATGCGAATTGGCCTACAAGATGGTCGCAGAACGCAACAACGAGAAGTACAGTTTCGCCCGCGAGAGCCGGTTGCTCATCGTGGCGAAGGCGAAAGTGTGGGCGAGCGAGGGGTGGCGGGTGGTCGTCACCGACCAGGATGGCAAGGCCTACGCGCCGTCCGAGCTCGATCAGCTGTCCGCAGCGTGATGGTGGGGCGCGACCTCTTGCTCAGAGTCGGCACCGCGCGCATCAACGCACGGTGGTCTCCGAGAACAGGTTGATGATCACCACCCCTGATACGATCAGCGCGATGCCGACGAAGGCTGCGGCGTCCAGGATCTGACGGAACAGCACGAAGGAGACGGTGGCGGTCAGGATAATGCCGACCCCACCCCAGATCGCATAGGCGATGCTCAACGGAATCACCCGGATCGCCACCGAGAGCGCGTAGAACGAGGCGACGTAGAACAGCACCATCGCCAGCGTCGGCCAGGGACGGGTGAACTGCGCGGACTGCTGCAGGAACGCCGACGCGGTGACCTCGAACACGATGGCGAGGGCGAGAGCCGTATAGGCGTTGAAAGCGGAGGTCATGCGGAGGCTGTGTCCGGGCCGACGGATGGCTGACGTGCGACCGGAAATATCACGCGGGAATGACGAGTCCGCGACAGGACGCAGCGCTTGCGTCGCCCGACGTTTGACTCTACGGACGTCTTTCATGCTCGTCATCTCCGTCCAGAGCCAGGTGGTCCACGGCCATGTCGGCAACAGCGCGGCCGCCTATGCCATGCAGGCGGAGGGCGTGAACGTCGCTGCGGTGCCGACGACGCTGCTGTCCAACCATCCGCGCTATGCGAGCCTGCGCGGGCGGGTGCTGGAGACCGAGCTCGTCGCCGATCTCCTCAAGGGCGTGGAGGAGCGCGGCCTGGTTGACGAGGCCGCGGTGCTCGTCACCGGCTATCTCGGCTCGTCCGGCAATGCCGCCGTGATCGCCGACTTCGTCGAACGGGCGCGCACGCGCAATGGGAAGCTCGTCTATCTCTGCGATCCCGTGATCGGTGACGACGGCCGTGTCTATGTCGCGGACGGCATCCTGGACGTGCTCCGCCACCGGCTGCTGCCGGCGGCGAACCTGACGACGCCGAACCAGTTCGAGCTCGAGCTGCTCTCTGGGGCCGCAATTGCCGACGCCGAGAGCCTCAGCGCGGCCTGCGCGGTGCTTGCTGGGGCATGCACTGACGTCGTCGCCACCGGCTGCACCCTCGCTGACACGGCGGCGGGGCAGGTGGAGACGATCCTGTGCACTGATGGGCGATTGTCGCGCTTTGCGACGCCGCGCCTGCCGATCCGTCCCTACGGCACCGGCGATTTCCTCACCGGGCTGATCGCGGCGCATCTAGCCAAGGGCGAAGCAATGGAGTTGGCGGTACGGCGCGCGGTCGACACGGTCTTTGCCGTGCTGGTGCGCACGCAGGCCGCCGGCTCGGCCGAGATGCGGCTGGTGCCGCTGCCGACGGCAGAGCGCAAGCCGTAAACCTTCAGGTCGCGCGCTTGCCGGCCGATTGCGCCGACTTCTGCGGCTTGGCCGCCGGGCCCTTCTGCTCGCGCGCGACGTCGGCCTTCGGCGGCTTGGCGCTCGCAAGGCCCTGTGTCTTCTTCGGCTTGGCTCCGGCAACGTCCTTGCGGTCGGAGGTGCCGCGCTTCGAGATATATTCCTGGCCGTCGATCGGGCCGACATGGGGCGGATCGCGGCCGAGATAGGGTCGGCCGATGCCGTACGCCTTGCCGTTGGCATCGACCCACTTCCACAGGATTTCGGTCGAGACCCAGCGCTGCGCCCGGTTGTTGCCTTGCGTACTGACGATGTCGGCCGCCATGCCGTGACCGTAGCCGCCGCGCGTGCTGCCGCCGTGATAGGAGCGGTTGGAGGCGGCCTTCAGACCGCTCGCGATCGACTGGCGATAGTCGTCGCGGAACGCGCTGGTGATGCCCGGCGACAGGCCGGCGGCTTCGGCCGCGAGCATCATGCGGAACAGCTTCTGCTTGAAGCTCTTGTCCATGCCGCCGATGACGTAGTCCATCATCGACATGCCGGCGCGCTCGGCCGCATGCGGATCCTTCCAGGTGAAGTCCTGATCGACCAGCTTGGTGAAGCTGCGCATCACGGTGACGGTCTTGCCCTTGCGCTTGATGGTGACGGCGCGCCGCTCCTGCACCTTCATCGTGTCTTCCTTGGCGGTGCGCTGATAGAGCGCCCAGAGGTAGCGGTCGATGCAGGCTTCCATGACGAAGCATTCGTCGAGCACGGCGATGTTGTCGGCAGGCGGGGATGCGTTGCGCGCCGGCGCGACGGGGCCGCCCGCGATCGCCGCGGCCGATAAGGCGTCCGTCGTCACGATCTCGGTGGGATCGGCGGATGCGAGCTTGACGGGCTCGGGCGCAGGGGCGGGAGCAATCTCGCTGACGACGGGCTCCGGCTCAGGCAAGATCGGCGGCGCAGGCACGGCTTCCACCTGCAGGATCAGCGCCGGGTCGGCCGAGGCGAGCTTGATGGTGGAGGCGGGCTCTTCCGGCGTTGCCTCTGGCGGCGCGGGAGGGTCGGGCAGCGCAGTGACGGTGGCCGCGATGTCGGCGGTCAAGGCGATGCGGTCCTCAAGGGTCGCAGCGCGCGGCACGTCGGCGAGGTCGATGCGGCCGAGATCCTTGGCACGATCCTTGGCGCGCGAGATGGCGGCCGCATTGGCTGCGCTGTTTTCGATGAGCGCAGGCGCATAGGCGGAGAGAGACAATGCCAGCCAGCCGGCGACAACCGCCGAGGGACACGATATCGCCACCAGAAGAGACCGCCGATCGTTCATGATCCCTGCCTCCAAACGGTCTGCTCGAACGATCTTGCCCGAACAGTGGTGATGCAAACAGTCTGACGAAACAGTCTTTCACGGAAAGGCACGCAGCACGTCGATTGTTCGGGCCACGGTGTGGCGGCGCAATGGCGCAAATCGGGGAGTGCGGGCTTTTCGGGGCAACTGTGGCCGAGGTGCAACGCCCGGTTCCATTTGGCGTTGCCGCAACTTTGTTGCGGCTGGTGCGTTGGAGGCGCCATGACGCATCCCTCGCTTCGTCCCATGGACGCCTTCGACCCCACCGAGCCCGCCATCCTGCACGATCGTCTCTCCGACACGATCATCACCTGGACCGCCGACCAGGCCGAGGACTACCGCCGCGCCAGCCGGCCTGGCGCGGATGGAACCGTGGCCTGGAAGACCTATCTCTTCGATGGCTGGGGCAACGTGCTCGGCGGCTGAGCACGTCCTCTGGAGGCGCCGCGTCGCAGCCGGCGTGATTCGCCCAAATCCCTGGACGCATTAGGCTTAACGTCATGCACCGCATGCGATGTTGCAATGCGACAGTGTATGTCGCGCTGCAGCAAAATGCGCCTAAATAGGCTCCGACTCTCAAACCTTGGAGCATCACAAATGAACAAGAAGACCTTGTCGATTCGCCGCCTTCCTGACGATCGCGGGCGGTACCGCGGCTTTCGCCGCCGAGCTGCCGACCTATGAGGCCAACGGATTCCCGGTTTCCCCGCTGCAGGTGCACCTGCTCGGTGCCGCACATGTCGAGCAGCAGGTCGCAGCGCCAAGCGCAATCGCCTCGGTCCACCAGGCGAGGGTGCTCAGCCCGCGCAAGGTGAAGACCGCGGACGTGATCACTGGCGCGGGCCGCTAAGCTCGCCGGGCGCGCAGGCTTGACGGCGAGCGGCCGTAGAGTTCGGCGAAGGCGGCGTTGAACCTGCGCAGGCTGCCGAACCCGGCCTGGAATGCGATAGCGGTCATGCTGTCATCGCCGGCATCGAGCAGGCGCTTGGCGCGCTGGACGCGCAGTGTCTTGGCGAGCTGCTGCGGCGTAGCGCCGACATGGCGCTCGAACAGGCGCGCCAGGTGACGCGACGAGATGCCGAGCCGCGTCGCGAGATCGACCACCGAGCCTTCATCCAGCGCGCCGTCATCGATCAGCCTCATGGCCCGGGCCACCGTGGAGCGCGTGCCGTTCCAGGCCGGGCAGAAAGGAGCGGTCTCGGGACGGCAGCGCAGGCAGGGCCGGAAGCCGGCGGCCTCGGCAGCCGCCGCCGTCGGATAATAGACCACATTGCGCGCCAGCGGCTGCTTGGCCGGACAGACCGGCCGGCAATAGATGCCCGTGGTCTTCACCGCCGTGAAGAAGCGGCCGTCATAGCGGGGATCGCGGCGCAGGCGCGCGGCGTTGCAGACATCAAAGCTCAGCATGATCGCATGGTAGCGCATGAGGTCGGCGGCGGAAGGGCTGCCGGATGACCGAGTCTGATTATGGCGAGCCGCGGCGCGCCTCGCGGCCTAGAAGGCGGTTCTCATCGCAACACGGCCGGAGACCCCATCGTGACCAGCCCGAGAGACGTCGTACTGAACGCCTGGAAGACCTTTTCGTCACGCGATCCCGAGCGCATCGCGGCACTCTTCACCGAAGACGCCGAATGGATCGCCCCGAAGGGCAATGCCACCGCCATCGCGCTCGACCACACCGATCACATGAAGGGGCCGCACCAGATCGCGCGCTTCATCGCGCAGGAGATGCACCGATTGTTTTCGGACATCGATCTCGCCTTCCGCGGCGTCTATGTCGACGGCGATGTCGTGATCGTGGAGGAGCGGATGCGCGCCACGCTGCCGGGCGGCAAGCCGTACGAGAACGAGTATTGCTTCGTGTTCGAGGTGGTGGGCGACCGGATCAGGGAAGTGCGAGAATACATGGATACGCGCAAAGGATGGCGGATGGTCTTCGATGAGGGGCCGTAACACGCGTAGTCGGCATCGCCCTCGCGTGACAGCCCTGCAGCCGCGTGGGTTGAGCGGCTCAGCGAGCCGACATATCGAGTGATCCATGGATCAGCGGACGAGCGGCGCCGACGCTCAGAAGAAGGATACCGCGCCGGCACTGCTCGGCGTGGTCTGCGGCCTTGCCGCAGCGCTGTTCTGGGCGCTCGGCTTTGCCGCCACGCGGCACGGCCTCAAGGCCGGCTTCACGCCGGTCGATCTGCTGGTGCATCGCTATGTCTGGTCGGGGATCGCATTCCTGCCCCTGGTGTTGCGCGCCGGACTCTCCGATCTCTGCGGCATCGGCTGGGGCAGGGGGCTCGTGCTGATGGTGCTCGGCGGTCCCGTGATGTCGCTGATCTCGTACATCGGCTTCCTGTTCGTCCCGCTCGGCCATGGCAGCGTGATCCAGCCCTCTTGCGCCACGCTCGGCGGCCTCCTGCTCGCGGCGGTCGTGCTGAAGGAGCGGATCTCCGCCTCGCGCCTGACCGGCGCGCTCGTCATCGTCGGAGGCCTCGGCGTGATCGGCGCGGAATCGATCGGCCACATCGGTGCCGACGGCATTCAGGGCGATCTGATCTTCGTGCTCGCCGGGTTCATGTTCGCCGGGTTCGGCGCGATGCTGCGCCGATGGCGCGTCTCGGCCGTGTCGGCTGCGCTCGTCATCAACGTGCTGTCGCTGCTGCTGGTGCCGGTCTACGTCGCCACGGTCGGTCTCGCCCACATAGCATCAATTGGCATGACCGAGAACGCCATCCAGGCGCTGGCGCAGGGCGTGCTTGCCGGCCCCGCCGCGCTCTATCTCTACGCCGTCTCCGTCCAGCGTCTCGGCGTCGCCCGCGCCGCGGTGTTTCCGGCCTGTGTGCCGGCGCTGACGCTGCTCACCGGCTGGCTGCTGCTTGGCGAGCCGCCGACGATGCTGCAGACGGCAGGCCTCGTGACGGTGCTGTGCGGGTTCTACCTGGCGCAGCGGCAAAGCTAGCGGACCTCACGCCTTCTTCACGAACTCCGACTTCAGATTCATTGCGCCGATGCCGTCGATCTTGCAGGCGATGTTGTGGCCGTCGCTGGCGTCCTGCAGGCGGATGTTGCGCACCTTGGTGCCGCCCTTGACGACCGAGGACGAGCCCTTGATCTTGAGATCCTTGATCACGATGACGCTGTCGCCGTCGGCGAGCAAATTGCCGTTGGCATCGCGCACGCCCGCATCCTGCGCCGTGTCCGCGGCCGCGACCGCCGCGCCGCTCCATTCATGGCCGCATTCCGGGCAGACCCAGAGATCGCGGTCCTGATAGGCGTGCTCGGAATTGCAGGTCGGGCATTTCATCGTGTCATTCATGACGGGTTTTGTCTCGCGCGTTCGTTCGCGGCGCGACCGTAGAGGCGGGAACCGGGAAAGCAAGCAAAAGCTGCGCACGGCGCGGGCTGGCCGCGCCTGCCGGTGCGATATCACCGGGCGATCCCGGCGATTTCAATGAGGCAACATCGCCGCCGCGCGTTGAGCTGCATCAACGGCACTGCGCGCGAGGGGCGTACCGTGTCTTCAGGAATGACCGCCGGAGGCAGCGATGGACGACACACTCAGACGAAAAATCCAGACCTTGCTGGACCAGCACCGCACGATGCGGATCGCGACGCTTCGCGCCGATGGCTGGCCGCAAGTGACGACAGTCGGCTATGCCAACAAAGGTTTCACCATCTATTTCCTCTGTGGCCTCGACAGCCAGAAGGCGCAGAACATCTCGCGGGACGACCGCGTGTCGCTGGCGATCGACGACGATCCGGCGCAAGTGATGGAGATCATCGGCCTATCCATGGCGGCGCGGGCGGTGGCCGTGACCGATCCAGCCGAGGCCGAGAAGGCGATCACACTGGTGATGGCGCGCTATCCCGAGCAGAAGGCCATCGGGCTTCCCATGCCGAAGCCGTCCGAGGTGCGGCTGATCCGTCTCACGCCGACGGTGATCTCGCTGCTCGATTATTCCAAGGGATTCGGCCACACCGACCTCGTGACGTGCTGAGGACGCGAGCTGCGAGCTGGCTTGATGCAGATCAAGCTGGCGTCGTGGTGCACATCTAGGCTGCTCCACGATTAATGTCGTGAGGGTGGACGATGTCGCACAATGTTCGAATCTCCATCGCGATCGCCGTCCTGATCGCGCTGTCGGTGCTGTTTCTGTTCAGCGTCGTCCACACCGCCGCCGGAGCGCCGAGGCCCGGCTCGCGCGCGGTCGCCGCAGGTCATCGCCTGGCGCAGGCGTGGTGCCAGTCGTGTCACGCGATCGAGCCGCACATGGCCGGCTTCTTCGATGAGGCACCGAGCTTCCAATCCATCGCCGACCGCAAGGGCACCACCGCGCTCTCGCTCAAGGTGTTCTGGCGGACCAGTCACCAGAACATGCCGAATCTCGTGATCTCGCCGGAGCAGGCCGAGGTGCTATCGGCCTATATCCTGAGCCTGAAGCGTAATTGAGGGCTGGCCCCAAGCAAGTGTTGCGAAAACAACCCCATGCACAGTAGCCATCCCCATGGAATTGCTCGGGGTTTTTCCTGACTTCGGCAAAATCGAACAAGAGTTGACCCGTCGGGCAAAACAATGGCGTGATGCCATCGTGGAACGCGGTCGGGGGCGTCAGGTGCGGCACCATCCCGGATTACGCTGACGCTCCATCCGGGCTACGCTCGCTTCGCAACTTGCGACGAGTTCCCTCATGAGCTTTCTCCTCAACATCGACGTTCCTGACGTGGCGAAAGCCACGACGTTCTACACCGAAGCCTTTGGCCTCTCGGTCGGCCGCCGCTTCGGCGCCGACTTCGTCGAGCTCAACGGCTGGCCCGCACCGGTGTATCTCTTGACCAAGCAGGCCGGCACCATCGGCGCCGGCGGCGACCGCCGCCGCTATGAGCGGCACTGGACGCCGGTGCATATCGACGTCGTCGTCGACGATGTCGACGTAGCTGTCGCGCGTGCGCTCGCTGCGGGTGCGATTCTGGAGGTGCCGGCCAGCGATGCGCCCTATGGCCGGATCGCGATGCTGGCCGATCCGTTCGGACACGGTTTTTGTCTGTTGGCGTTCAGCGAGCAAGGCTATGACGCGTTGCTGGAAGGTGCGTAGCCTAATCCGGGGCCGACCGTGCTGAGCCACCCCGGATTGCGCTTTGCTCCATCCGGGCTACGCTCGCGCGCGGAAAGCTGCGCCGACATCGGAGCGACATGGCAAAGAAGCTGAAGACGTACCAGACCTCGCTCGGCTTCTACGATCAGGCGATCGCCGCGCCCTCGATGAAGGCGGCGCTTGCTGCCTGGGGCGCCAGCTCCAATCTGTTCCATCAGGGAGTCGCCAGGGAGACCGACGACCCTGATGTCGTCGCTGCAACCATGGCGAAGCCGGGCGTGGTGCTGAGGCGCCCGGTCGGCTCGGACGGCCCGTTCACCGAGAGCGCGGAGCTGCCGACCGATCTCGGCGAGGGCGAGAGCAAGACTAAGAGCAAGACCAGGTCCAAGAGCAAGGCGAAGTCAAAGACGCGTCCCGCCAAGACGGCCCGGAATGCATCCCGCGAGATCGACGATGCGGCTGCGCGCAAGGCCGCCGCGGCATTCGAGAAGGAGGAGCGACGCCGCGAGGCAGCGCGTGCCAAGGAGGAGGCCGCTCGCGCCAAGGAGCGTGCCCGGCGCGACAAGGCGGTTGCCGCAGCGGAAGCAGCGCTCGATAAGGCAACACGCGAGCACGAAGCGAAGGCCGGGGCGATCGAAGCCGAGCGGGCCGCGCTCGAGGCGCGCGCCGAAGCGGAGCAGGAGCGCTGGGACAAGCAGAGGCACAAGCTGGATCAGGCCCTGCGCCGCGCGCGCGAGTGAGAGGCAGGTACCGACGTCCGGGGAGTTCTGTTGCTCATCCAGACCGTCATACTCGCGTCATTGCGAGCGGAGCGAAGCAATCCAGGCTCCCTCCGCGGAAGGACTCTGGATTGCTTCGTCGCAAGTGCTCCTCGCAATGATGGGGAGAGGTCGGAGCGCCAAAGCGCACAGCGCTTATGTCCGCACCTCGCGCGAAATTTGCTTGCCTCGCCTGGCATCCTTTTGCACTCTCTAAGCGAAGGAGACCAACGCATGACCAAGATCACCGCCGCCTGCGCGCTCGGCACCGCCCTGGTGCTGAGCAGCCTTGCAATCTCGGACGCCGAAGCCCGGACGCGGAGAGCCGTCGTCGTTCGCGCGCCGCAGGAGCGGCTCATCGTCACGGCGCCCGTGCTGAGGCCGACGCCGTGGGATTACAACATCGTGCCACGCTATCGCTATCGCCCCGAGCACGACCGGGTCGATCCCTACGGGCCGCCCTTGGTGCCATCCTACGTGCGCTATGAGGGATGGCGCTGGCCGTATTGGTGGTGAAGGCACCGACCGACGCCAAACTGATCGGCGCATGCGCTCGGTGAGCTGAGCAGATGTACGACGTGCATCTGCTCGTCATGATCGCCACTCTTTATCGACAGACTATCGGCAGAGAAGCCAAAGCGGTGGGGCTGCGCCGCCCGTGCTCCTACGGCCGCTCGGGTCCTTGCCTCTGGTAACCAGGGGTTGTACGCTGCACTGCAGAAAAGTGCAGTGTAAATGGATCGGCTGAAATGAGCGTGGTTGAGAGCGTGGCGTCCGAGCAGCTTGCGGAGCCGAAAATGCCGCCCGGCGTGCTGACCGAAGGTCCGGTGGTCGACGCCAAGTTTCGCGATTCCTACATCTCGTTCGCGATCATGGTCGGCGGCTCGATCGCCGCGCTGATCTGGGCGTTCTGGCAAGGCATCGGCTGGGTTGAAGTCTCGGTGTTCGCCGGCACGTTCATCATGTCCACGATCGGCATCGGCTTCATGCATCGCTACTTCGTGCACCGCAGCTTCCGCTGCGGTCCGATGATGCGGACGATTTTCGCCGCGCTCGCGACCATGGCGGTGCAGGGCTCGATCCTGAAATGGGTGAGCAACCACCGACGGCACCATCTGCACTCCGACCGGCCCGGCGACGTGCACAGCCCCTATTACGACGGCGGCGGCCATCCCTATACCAGTTTCGCCAAGGGCATGACGCATGCGCAAGGCGGCTGGGTGTGGGACCGCGAGACCACCGATGCCAGCTACTACGCCAAGGACATCCTGGCCGACCCGATCGCGATGTTCTTCACCAGGACGCGCTGGTACTGGTACGCGCTGTCGGCGCTGATCATTCCGGGCGCCATCGGCTACGCCTTCGGTGGCGTGCACACGATGATCGGCTGCATCCTGTTCGCCGGCCTGTTCCGCAGCTACCTTATGACGATGGCGACCTCGCTGGTGAACTCGGTCTGCCACAGTGATGGCCGCTGGGGCTACCGCCGCTTCGAGACCCATGACGGCACCACGAACGAGCTGGTGACCACGCTGCTCACCTTTGGCGAAGGGCTGCACAACAACCATCACCGCTTTCCGCGCGATGCGTATCTCTCGCACGCCTGGTACGAGGTGGACATCAACGGGCTGATCATTCTCGGGCTGGGCAAGCTCGGGCTCGTGCATGATATTTTTGCGGCCAGCGAGGCCGGCCGCGATCGTGCGGCGGATGCAGGGCGGGGCGAGCCTGCGCCAGCCGCCGTCGGGAATGCCTTCGAGGGCGACGACCTACGCGCCCCTGGAACGTAATCGGGGTCCGCCATGGCCCGGCGCCGACGCGGCGGGGAGTGCCCTTCGAACAGGTACGCGGACAAATTGAAGTTTGATGGCCCCGCCGTCTCTGCGTGCAGAGTTGGCGATTGGGTAAAAGTGGCAAAGTGGAGACTGTCAAGAATACATAGAGGTAGAACGGCATTTATCCCCGTAATAAACCCAATGCTGCTTGGGGTTTTGAGCGCGTATTGGGAGGACAGTCATGGCAAGTGTCGAACAATTGCACAGACGGGACGGAGTGAACTTGGTCCAACTCGAAGCGGACATCACTTCGATCCGGTCGGGAAGCTCCATTACTTCGGTTAATCTGCCTGATTACGTGGAGCACACCGCGGGCGTGTCGCGCGTCGGTGCGCTCAGTGCAGAAGCGGTCATTCGCGACTATGAGTCCGCTGCAAAAGAGATCGAGGCCATGGGCACCGAGTTGATCGACGCCGCGCAAAAATGCGAGGCGCTGACGGCCCAGGTTCATGACGCGATCGCCTTCATGCGAGAAACGGCGGCAGGCTATCGCGAAGAGGGACGCAAGATCTTCAAGCGTATCGAAGAATGCGCGCTGTTCACCGAAGACGTTCGCAAGACCTGCGAACAGGTCAAACGCAGAATGGCTGAAGTCTCGGTCGGCCCTTCCGATGAGGAGCTTGCGCCGCAAGAGCCCGAGCTGACGGGGATCGCGGCCAAGGTGACGATGAGCGAGATACGCTGAGGCGCGCGCAGGGTGGGGGTCAAATCCTTGCGGGCTCACCAATCCGGATCGCCGTAATACGGGCCGGCCATGTAGGGCGGCGGCATCCAGGGGCCTCGCGGCGGCGGCCTGGGCCGTCGTGGCGCGGCGTCTGGTAGGTGCGCCCGGGCACGCGCAGCGGTGTCGTTGTTGACCACGCTGCGCGCGACGGGCTTCGCAGGTGCAGAGGCGGATGGCGCCGAGGACGCGCTCAGTTGCGCTTGCAGCGCCTGGACCTGCGCGGCGAGGCGCGCATTGTCCGCCGCGTCCTTCTCCTGCGCGGCCTTGAGCTGCTCGATGGTGGCGGCCTGGTCGCGCAGGGTCTGCTCGCTGCGGCTCTTCAACTGCTCGAGCTTGCCGTTGATGTTCGCAAGCTCGCTCGTGATGGCCTTGAGCGATTGCGCGAGCTCGGACGATGACGGCTCGGCTGCCGTGGCGGCAGGCTTCGGGGCGCTTTCGGTGTCCTTGGGCCCCGGCGGCGCCGGCACCGGGCTCGGCTCATCCGCGGCCGCCAGCAGCACCGTCGCCGGCTGCTCCAGACTTTCCGCGGCGGTCGCTTGCGGGGGTGCGCTCGCGGGTGGAGCCCATCGCGCCATGATGGACTTGCCGATCGATGTCGCCTCGTCGCTATATTGCGACGCGACGGCGGCACCGAGCAGGCCGATCGCCATTACGAGAATGGCCAAAGCGCGCATCATGGCCCGGTCTCCTCTCAGGCTCTGATCGCGAGGCTTGGTGTTTAGAGGCTTGGCATCAGACGCCGCCGCCTTGTTTGCGAAAGCGGCGGCTGCCGTCGCGGCGGCGCTTGCGTGCGAGGTCCGCGGAGCTTCGCTGCTCCGTTCCATTCCGGAAACAAGGCGGTCCAGCCGCGCCAGGTCTTCCTCTGCGCTCTTGATCCGGTCGTAAGCCCGAGTCAGCCCGCTATCGGCACGTGCCTCGTCCGGCTTGGACGCATCAGGCTTGGCCTTATCGGTCTTGCCGGTATCAGGTTTGTGGTCGTTCGTGTCAGGCATCGATGCGCTCTCCATCCCGTCGGGCGTCAATGGGAGGCAGTCCGATCAAGGATAGGTCTCGCCGCTATCGGACACAACGCGTGTGCAAAGGAGAAATTATGGCGGACGAGGGAGCGGGCGGAGTGAGCGCGTAGGATGGGTTGTCGCCGCGACTGCGCAAAGCGCATTTCGTAGGGTAGTCGAGCGGATCGAAGCTCATCAGCGAATGAAGATCCCAGGGGCGTCCAGCCCCGCGGCGCCATGAGCGTTCGCTGAGGGGAACGGGCGCAAGTCCATTCCGTTTCCTTCGAGGGGGCTTGTTCGAGGAGAACAACATGAAAGCAATGATCATCGCGCTTTCGGCTGCCGTTGTCATGGCTACCGCCCCAGCCGTATTTGCTCAGGGTGCATCGAGCAAGACGCCGGGTCATGAGATGCAGCAAATGGGTTCCCAGAAGGGCGAACCGGGCGCTTCCAGCTACGCTCCGGGACACAAGAAGAAGCAGCAGGCGAAGTCCTCGAAGAGAACCAGCCCCGGCGCGTCGAGCTACGCTCCAGGAAGAACTACAGGGCAAACCACAGGTCAAACCACAGGCGTGGGCACCGGGTCGACCACCGGCACGAAGTCAGGGTACTGAACTCCAGGCGGTCCTCAGGCGCGTAGGGTGAGTTAGCTCCGCGACGGCGCAAAGCGCAGGTCGGGTAGCGCCACCCACCTCTTTGATCTCGGCGGCGGAGAGGTGGTGGGTTACGCCGGCGGACCGCGCTTCGCGCAACCGCCAGCTACCCACCCTGCGCCCCGCGGCGCCGCAATGTGCACCCGTCGTCAGTGACGTATCGTGCGGATTTCGAGCGTGGTCTGGGTGAGCCTGGCCACGAACCCCTCAAGATGCATGACCCTTTCTCTGGTCAATTGTTCATGCAGCTCGGTGATCTTCTGGGATTCGGCGACAAACGAGTCGCACGCCTCTTTCGCGTACGCCATCTGAAGCTCAAAGGCCTCAATGGGTGAACGCGCCATCGCGAGCTTTCCCAGGAAGTTCCAGGCTTGCTCAAGCGAGGTCCTGATGTAGCCGCTATAGGCGTCGGCAATCGCCTGCGTGCTGGCCTGGAAGGGTTCGACCGGTGCGACGGGCGGGCTTGCAGCTAGCTCCATCCCGGAAGCCTCGTCCGGCAAGGCCGCAGCCGAAGGTATCTCCGCACTGATGTGCCGGCTCGGCTCTTGCTTGCTCTCGTGCCTGGTCTCCGCCGGGGCATCCGGCACTTGATGCGCTGCACTTGCGCGTTGCTCGCCGGTCTTGGTCCGTTGTCCCGATTTCTTCTTGCCGCCGCGCCGGCCGGATTTTCCCCTTGGCTTGTTGTCCACCGCACTCAACATTGCAAATGGCTCCTGAATATCGATGAAGCCGCGAGCCTCCGTCGCGTTTGCGCTGAAATCGCGATTGTGGGCTGTCGCTTGCGTGGCGGCCATGTGGTGAGATTTTGCCGCTGCCTCGTCGACGCATACGGCAAGAAGTCGCCGATCCAGATAGCTGCGGGGTGGTCGCCTGTCCCGGGTATCGCTGCAGCGCGATGGCATCGGGTGCGGCAACTCGGTTAACACATTGGTCATTTCTTTGCGGGCATTTTCACGACCTCAGTCAGCAAAGAGGCACCATGTCCGATATCACCATTCCCGGCGGCAAGATCCGTTCCTTCGTCGAGCGGATCGAGAACCTCGACAGCGAGATGCAGGAGTTGAGCGAACAGAAGAAGGAAGTCTTCGCGGAAGCCAAGGGCGAGGGTTTTGACGTGAAGATCCTCAAGGAGATCATCAAGCTGCGCAAGGAAGACAAGAACGAGCGCGACGAGCGCGAAAGCCTGCTCGACCTCTACATGCGCGCGATGGAGACGGCTTCGCCGGAGCAGGCGAAAGCGGCGTGATCGATGAGGGAGAGATGGCCGCGATCCCTGGGGATTGCGGCCGTCATGCGGTGGCAACAGCCCCAAGTAAAGCACCGTCATTCCGGGGCGCGCGAAGCGCGAACCCGGAATCCATCGCGCCACTCGTTGTGCCGCCCGATGGATTCCGGGCTCGCGCCCAAGCGGGCGCGCCCCGGAATGACGGTGTCGGCAATCAATAGCGGCCGCCGCTGCCCTTTTGCTGCGTGATCCAGTCCGACAACGATTTCGGTTTCGATTTCACAATCCGGCCCGGTGATGCCTTCGGATTGTCGCGGACACCTTTCGCCGGACGGGTACGCGGCGCTTCGGCCTGCCTGACACCCTTCAGGGCAGCCGCCGATGCCTCAGCGGCTTCCTTCTCGAGGCGCAGCTGTTTCAATCGCGCCATCTTGATGCGTTCTGCCTCGACCTCGGGTCGTTCGGCGAGCTGCGGCTTGTGCTGGGCAAGCTCGGCGGTAGCAAGGACGCCGAGAATGTTCGTCTCGCCGAGCGCCTTGCAGGCCTCTAACCGATGCAGTCCCTCGACCAGAACCAGGCGGTCTCCGTCCAGCCGAACGGAAATGGGGGTCTGCTGTCCGATCTCCATAATACTTTCCGCGATCTCCGCGACGGTCTCGGGCTTGATGGCCTTCTTCTGCTTGGTGGGAACGAAGATTTTTTCGATCGGGAAGCTTTCCGGTTTGGGCATGACTTTACTCCGCTTGTACCGGGCGCGTTGGAACCGATGACGGTGGGCGTGGGAGTTTAGGAGGGAAGGGCTCGATGGCAAAGGCAATTCGTGCATTTAATTAGGGGCGCATGCGAAAGTTAGCCGAAGAGGCCGCTCCGGCGACAGCGAACCAGTTAGTGCACTGTCACTGTAATTGCCAGTTCGCGAAAGGCCATTTCATACGAGCATGCAAAGAACGACAGCGTTTGATCTGTGACCGACGACGGCGGCTCCCGATGCAAGAACCGCTCGAAACTGTTGGTATTTCAATGCTTCCAACATCGTTCAGCAGCTCTAGAAACTCGCGATGCCCTTACTTCTTGGATGCATTCCAAATCTCTTGAGACTTTTCGGTCTCTAGTTTCGACAAAGCGTCGAAGTAGTTCGCGGCGTCGCGAGTGTAGCCGCCCTTCTTCTCGCTATCTGCGGCCTGTTTAAGAAGCTCAGCCTTAAATGCGGCCACCGCCGCAAGTTCTTTATCCGACAACCACCCTCCCTTCTCGGGCATCCATTCGTCGATGACTTCCGCCAAACTCTTGTTCTCCAACCGGTCCATGGCCTTGAAGTCGGCGTTGGTCTTCTTTGACCACGGCGTTATCAAGTTGGAATGAGCCATTGCCGCCTCGTTGGCTTCTTGGCTATTTGTCGCGTGAGCCGCGGCGACGAGCTCCTTGTTTTTGATGGCGGCGATTCCGCGAACGACCCTCGCATAGAGGAAAAAGAAATCTGCTTTAATCATCTTCAGCCAAGGGCGAATGATGGCCGCCCGCTCGTCCGGCGTAACCTTCAGCTAAGCAAGCTGGTCATCGATGTCGTCAAGTACGGCCTGCTTTTCCGCGGCGGCGGGTGTGCCCAAGCGGTTGCCCCATGCGATCGTCAAGTAGCTGGCACGGGCGCTTATCGCTGCGAGCTTTCGCACCCTTCCGATAATTTCTTCGGCTCTATCCAACGTCTCACGAAGCTCGACTTGAACCTCCCAGACTTTGAACGTTTTTATCTGCGACCAGAATAGGAAGATCCCGCACACCACAAAAGCCGTTCCCAAACCAGCCGCGGACTTCATGTTGCCTGACCAAGCTTGGAACGCTGCCAGCAGGAGACAGCCGACTCCCCCTAGAAAGGCAACGAAGACATAAATTTCTCTGAGCTTTTCCATGTTATCTGCCGCCACTGGAAGCCTCATAACAAGAAGCCGGGACACAATCCCGGCAAACCCTAAGTAGGAGTCTTGACGCTCATAAGCCAAATTTGAAGTTGCTTACGCCTCAATCAACAATTCGGTGGCGCTTCAGTGGGAAATGTATCAAAGGGCGGCCTTTCGGCCGCCCTTCTGGTTGTCCAGGACGAGCCCGGGTATGGATTGCTGCTCTCTAGCTACTTACGAGCACCCCGTCGTGCTGCCGCACGTGTCGCACTTCATACACGTCCCATTCCGCACCAGCGTGAAGTTGCCGCACTCGCTGCACATCTCGCCCTCGTAGCCCTTGGCTTTCGCCTCGGCACGGCGCTCGGCCTTGGTCGGAGCCGCGGTCGCGGCGGTGCCGGCCTTGCTCCATTGCAGCTGCTCGAGCTTCTCCGTCGGCGACAGATCGTGCTGAGCTTCCTGCTTCAGGGCGACGGCGCCTTCGATGGCGTCGCCGACCCGCGCGCTGGTGCCATGGGCGGCCAGCGCCGTGACCCGGCTGCCGCCGGAGGGCGCGCTGTCGTTGCCTTGGCTGACCGCGGCCGAGCCGCCGCGCATCACGACGAGGTTGTCCGTGCGCGACCGGGTGAGGCCGCGCGAGACCAGCTTGGTCGCGTGGTGGCCGCCGTCCTCGTCCGGCTCCTTGCCTTCCTCGACGCCCTTGCCGAGCGCGTCAAAGCCCGTCTCGTTGGGATCGACGTGGGCGAGGTCGAAGCGGCTGAGATAGCTCACCGCGAGCTCGCGGAAGACGTAGTCGAGGATCGAGGTCGCGTACTTGATGCTGTCGTTGCCCTGCACGGGACCCGCCGGCTCGAAGCGGGTGAAGGTGAAGGCGTCGACATATTCGTCGAGCGGCACGCCGTATTGCAGGCCGAGCGACACCGCGATGGCGAAGTTGTTGATGAAGGAGCGCAGCGCCGCGCCTTCCTTGTGCATGTCGATGAAGATCTCACCGAGACGGCCGTCATCGTATTCGCCGGTACGGAGATAGACTTTATGTCCGCCGACGACCGCCTTCTGGGTATAGCCCTTGCGGCGATCCGGCATCTTCTCGCGCTCGCGCATCACGACGATGCGCTCGACCAGCTTCTCGACGACCTTCTCGGCCACATGCGTGGCGCGCGCCGCCATGGGTTTTTCGTGCAGCAGCTCGACCGCATCGTCCTCGTCCTCATCGTCGCTGATGAGCTGCGAGTTGAGCGGCTGGCTGAGCTTGGAGCCGTCGCGATAGAGCGCGTTGGCCTTCAATGCGAGCTTCCACGACAGCATGTAGGCGGACTTGCAGTCCTCCACCGTGGCGTCGTTCGGCATGTTGATGGTCTTGGAGATCGCACCCGAGATGAAGGGCTGCGCCGCCGCCATCATGCGGATGTGGCTCTCGACCGACAAATAGCGCTTGCCGATCTTGCCGCAGGGGTTGGCGCAGTCGAACACCGGATAGTGCTCAGGCCTAAGGTGCGGGGCACCTTCCACCGTCATCGCGCCGCAGATGTGGACGTTGGCGGCCTCGATCTCGCGCTTGGTGAAGCCGACGGCCTGGAGCAGGTCGAAGCCGGGGGCTGCGATCGCCTCGGCGCCGATGCCGAGCTGGTCGCGGATGAAGTCTTCGCCAAAGGTCCACTTGTTGAAGGCGAACTTGATGTCGAACGCGGTCGGCAGGGCCTTCTCGACCTTGGCGATGGCCTCATCGGTAAAGCCCTTGGCCTTCAGCGTGGTGACGTTGATGCCGGGGGCGTTCGCCAGCGAGCCGTGGCCGACGGCGTAGGCCTCGATCTCCGCGATCTCGCTCTCGCGATAGCCGAGCGCGCGCAGCGCGGCCGGCACGGCGCGGTTGATGATCTTGAAGTAGCCGCCGCCGGCGAGCTTCTTGAACTTAACGAGGGCGAAGTCCGGCTCGATGCCGGTGGTGTCGCAATCCATGACCAGGCCGATCGTGCCGGTCGGCGCGATGACAGTGGTCTGGGCATTGCGATAGCCGTGCTTCTCGCCAAGCTCGAGCGCTGCATCCCAGGCTGCCTGGGCATGGCTGACGAGGTCTGCTTGCGGGCAGGAGACGAGGTCGAGCGGCACCGGGTTGACGCTGAGCGCTTCATAGCCGTTGGACTGGCCATGCGCGGCGCGGCGGTGGTTGCGGATCACGCGCAGCATGTGCGCGGCGTTTTTCTTGTAGCCAGGGAAGGTGCCCAGTTCAGCAGCGATCTCGGCCGAGGTCTTGTAGGTGATGCCGGTCATCACGGCGGTCAGCGCGCCGCAGAGCGCGCGGCCTTCCTTGGAGTCGTAGGGCAGGCCCATGGTCATCAGGAGGCCGCCGATATTGGCATAGCCGAGGCCGAGCGTGCGGAACTCATAGGAGAGCTCGGCGATCGCCTTCGACGGGAACTGCGCCATCATGACGGAGATTTCCAGCACGATGGTCCAGAGCCGGCAGAGGTGCTCATAGCCCTCGACGTCGAAGCGCTTGGTGTCGGTGTTGTAGAACGTCAGCAGGTTCGCCGAGGCGAGATTGCACGCCGTGTCGTCCAGGAACATGTATTCCGAGCACGGATTGGACGCGCGGATATCGCCGGACGCCTTGCAGGTGTGCCAGTCGTTCATCGTGGTGTTGAAGTGCAGGCCCGGATCGGCCGAGGCCCAGGCGGCGTAGCCGATCTTCTCCCAGAGATCGCGCGCCTTCAGCGTCTTCGTCACCTTCTTCGAGGTGCGGGCGTTCAGATTCCAGTCGCCGTCGGTCTCGACCGCGCGCAGGAAGTCGTCCTTCAGCGAGACCGAGTTGTTGGAGTTCTGCCCCGAAACGGTGAGATAGGCTTCGCTATCCCAGTCGGTGTCGTAGGTGTCGAACTGGATGTCCTTGTAGCCCTGTTTGGCGAACTGGATGACGCGCTTGATGTAATTGTCGGGCACGAGGCTGCGGCGCGCGAGCTTGATCTCGCGGCGGAGGGCAGGGTTCTTCTCGGGGTCGAAGCAATCGTCGCCCGAGCCTTCGCAGTTCACGCAGGCCTTCAGCACGGCCTTCAAGTGCTTCTGGTTGATCTTGGAGCCCGTGACAAGGGCGGCGACCTTCTGCTCCTCCTTCACCTTCCAGTCGATATAGGTCTCGATGTCGGGGTGATCGACATCGACGACGACCATCTTGGCGGCGCGGCGCGTGGTGCCGCCCGACTTGATCGCGCCGGCAGCGCGGTCGCCGATCTTGAGGAAGCTCATCAGGCCCGAGGAGCGGCCTCCGCCGGAGAGCTTTTCGCCCTCGCCGCGCAGGCGCGAGAAGTTGGAGCCGGTGCCGGAGCCGTACTTGAACAGGCGGGCTTCGCGGACCCAGAGGTCCATGATGCCGCCCTCGTTGACGAGGTCGTCGCCGACGCCCTGGATGAAGCAGGCATGCGGCTGCGGATGCTCGTAGGCCGACTTGGACTTGGTCAATTTGCCGGTGAAGGGGTCGACGTAATAATGGCCCTGGCCGGGGCCGTCGATGCCGTAGGCCCAGTGCAGGCCGGTGTTGAACCATTGCGGCGAGTTCGGCGCGACCATCTGCATGGCGAGCATGTAGCGGAGCTCGTCATAGAAGGCCTGCGCGTCCTCGTCGGTGGAGAAATACTTGCCCTTCCAGCCCCAATAGGTCCAGCAGCCGGCGAGGCGGTCGAACACCTGCTTTGCGCTGAGCTCGCTGACATAGCGCTCCTTCTCGGGGAGAGCGGCGAGGGCCTCGGTGTCGGGCACGGAGCGCCACAGGAAGGAGGGGACGGATTCCTCCTCTATCCTCTTCAGGCGCGCGGCAACGCCGGCTTTGCGGAAATATTTCTGGGCCAGCACGTCGGAGGCGACCTGCGACCACTCGGTCGGCACCTCGACATTGTCGAGCTTGAACACGACCGAGCCGTCGGGATTGCGAATCTCCGACGTGGTCAGGCGGAAATCGATTCCCGCATAAGGTGACTGTCCCGCAGTGGTGTGGCGCCGCTCAATCCGCATGGTCTTGCCCCGTCCTTTTCTTTGACCGGTCCCGCCCCTCGTTGTGGGCGTGCCGGGTCGTCATTTCATTTCGCGGACGCCTTCGGCCGTTCGGCCTTGGGGCACCGCAGTTCAGCCGGTGGATCCGGCCCTGTTTTTCCCGGCGCGACCTCGATGCGTCGCATCGATCGTCCCGCCGGCATGTCCACACCCATCCGCCCCCAAGGGGATGTGCGCGACATGCGTTCAACGCCCCACAACGTCACTTCGTCATCGATGCCATCCGAGCCTGTTGCCGGCCCGTTCTGGCGCCCCGAAGAGCCTGCATTCCGAGGGCAGACAAGCCCTCATCCGCAGCCTTTGGCCGGCTGGCGGAGCTGAAATTTGCGAGACCCTTTGGGGGAGTGCCGGCGGGACGCAAACTCACTCGCGCCGAACGGACCGAAAGCTAGGACTCTCCGTTGCGCCCGTCAAGAACTAGTGCGAGTTCCTGAATCAAATACTAAATATGGTGGATTGCGGGGGATAACAGGGGTCTTCGCCGCGCCTGTCGTGGACCCAAGTATCAGTGAGTCCTCAGGGATTCCCAACTGAAAAAATTTGCATGCCGTGATGACGCGGGGCCTTCATCCCGCTGTTCACAGGGCAGGTATATTTTTGAGCAATGGGATTGCGTCAGCAGGACTCACGTAGCCCTACGGTGGGTGAGGGCAGGCATGCCCGCCAAAGCGGTGGTGGGACCCGCGAATCCGGGCCAAGCTGACCGCCAGATTTGCCGGGACTAGCCGAAATGCTTGATTCGACGACGCCGGGCGTGCGGCCGCGCATCGCCCCGGCCGGCCTGATGTTCCTTGCGATCACCTCGATCGGCTGGGGCTTCAACTGGCCGGTGACGAAATTCCTACTTGCCGAGCTTCCGCCTCTGACGCTGCGCGGGGTCACCGGCGTGCTCGGCGCGCTGCTGCTGGCGCTGCTTGCGGTGATCCGGCGGCAAAGCCTGTACGTGGAGGGCGCGATCTGGCCGCGCCTGCTCACCGCGGCCGCGCTCAACGTCACCTGCTGGATGGTGCTGATGGGCCTGGCACTGCTCTGGCTGCCGGCGAGCGAGGCGGCGCTGATCGCCTATACGATGCCGGTCTGGGCCTCGATCCTCGCCTGGCCGGTCCTGGGCGAGCGGCCCACGGTCCTGCGCACGCTCGCCCTGGTGCTGGCGTTCGCGGGGCTCGCGTCGATCATGGGCGGCAACGGAATCGCCGCCAGCGCTTCGAAGCTGCCGGGCATCATCATGGTGCTGGTCGGCGCGTTCGGCTTTGCCCTCGGCACAGTGCTCTCGAAGAAGTACCCGATTCACCTGCCGCCGATCACGGCGGCAGCCTGGCAGATCGGGATCGGCTGCCTGCCGATCTCGATCGTCGGCCTCCTGATCGAGACCACGCATTTGTCGCATGTGACGCCGCTCGGCTGGTGGCTGCTGGTCTATTCGGTGGTCGGGCAGTTCTGCATCGCCTATGTCAGCTGGTTCGCAGCACTGGCGCGCCTGCCGGCCTCGGTCGCCGCGATCGGCACCATGGCGGTGCCGGTCATCGGCGTCGTGACGTCCGCGGTGGCGCTGGGTGAGCCGCTCGGGCCGGGGCAGATCGCGGCGCTGCTGCTCACGCTGGCCGCCGTGGTGCTGGCGACGCGTTAGCCGTCCGGAGGCCGGGTTATCAGTGGTCCTGAGCCTCTTTCTCTCGCCTCCGTTGTGCCGGGCCCGGCAGTTTCGACGGAAGGTCAGCAGGTGCGACGGCAAAGACCTCGAGAGCCTGGTCGTAGCCTTTGATGATCCGTTGTCCGAGCGATGCCAACGGAACGCTATCCCTTACCCTCCCAGCGATCGTGGGATCAGCCAGGATCTGCGCATCCTTCGCGAGATCGCAGAGTCGCGACGCCAAATTCACCACGGCTCCCATCGCCGTGTAGTTCAGCCGACCGTTGTAACCAACCGTTCCTACCGTTGCCGGTCCCATGGCAACGCCCACGCCAAAGCCGATCGCGTGGCCGGCGTCACACCATTTGCCGGCAATGGACTGCACCGTCATTTGCAGGTCGATCGCGAGCCGAACCGCCTGAGTTGCCGGCTGTTCGCATGCGACCGGGGCGTTGACCAGGAGCATGACTCCGTCGCCATTAAAGCCGATGAGCGTTGCCTCGTGACGAGTTGTCACGGCGCCCACGGCCGCGTAGTACTCTTGCATGACGGCCATGATGACATCGGGTTCATTGCGCGTGGAGAACGCCGTGAAGCCGCGCAAGTCGCCAAAAATGACAGCCACTTCACGTCGCTGTCCTTCGAGCAGCTCATGAGAATGCTCGACCAATTCGGCGACCTGTGACGGCAGGAACTGCTTCAGCCGTTCGATCCGCGCAGATTTCTGCTGCGAACCCGCCAGTTCAGAAGCCATTTCATTGAAGCGCAACGCCAGTTGCTGCAACTCGTCGCCGCTGAAGATTTTGATGCGATGCTCGAATTGTCCGGTTCTGATCCGCTCCACGCCCTCTTCCAGTTGCTTGATCGGTCCGGACATTCTGTGCGCGCGCCAATAGGCGAGCGCCAGCGCGACAAGAACACCGAAGGCAATGAGAATCGAAGATCGCCACAACGCCGCGCGAATCGATGCAAAGGCTTCCGAAGTCGGCAGCATCGCGATCACCGTCCATCCCACATCGGCGGCCTGAACGGATAGCGCCACCACCTGGTTGCCTTGGTCCCCGGTTATCACCGCCGCTCCGCTCGCCGCGCCGACGAGATGCTTGATCCGGCCGAAACTGCCCGAGCTGGCGCGACCGCGCAGAACCAGACTGATATCGGGATGTGCGATCAGATGACCGGAGTTGTCGACGACAATGGCGTACCCGGTCTCGCCAATTCTGATGGCTGCGATGACGTCCCAGATCAGCTTCAGATTGACCTCGGCGATCGCAACCCCCGCGGCCGGCAGGCTCCCGGCAACCGCGATCCTCATGTAGGGCTCTGAATCTCGCTGGTACTGAACCGGTCCGTACCAGACTTTGTTGGCGCGAGCGCCCAGAACGGCGGGATCTTCAGACATATCAATGCCGCGTCCGGTCCTGTTCAGATGCAGCCTGGAGACAAAGACCCGTTCGGTGCCGGTCTCATCCAGAAGCGAAACTGAAACGATAGCAGGCACCTGCTGGAGGAGACGCAAGGCATCGATCTTATGTTGCGCATCGCCTCCGGCAGCCCAGGGAAGCTGCACCATCCAACCCAGCTGATCTCGGATGCCTTCGCTGAACGCCTCGATCCTGTCGGACGCCGCGCGAGCATCGGCCTGCAGCACCGCGCTGATCTGGCGGCGCTGGTCTCGGTAGCCAAAGGAAGCCTCGACGGCCGCGCCGAGTATCAGAGGCACGACCGCAGCGACAAACAACGTCGCGAAGTACTTGCAGAACAGCGAGCGACGCTGAGGCATCTTGCAAGAAGAGGACTGCGCAGCACCGTCCGTCATTGATAACTCTCAGGAGATCACCTTGCTGGCGCGAAACAGGATCGACGACACATCAAGGTCGATGCCCAGAAGCCTGGCTGTCTTCAGATTGACTGCCAGTTCAAACTTGTCGGGACGCATCACCGGAAGATCTGACGGATCTTCACCGCGCAAGATGCGATCGGCATAAGTGGCAAGCCGAAAATAGGTCGTGCGCTGGTTTGCGCCGTAGCTCAACAGACCTCCAGCGTCACAATATTCAGACCAGCCAAACATCGAGGGCAGCCGGCGCGCGATTGCAAGCTCCGCAATCTTCGCACGATGCACCAGCGTCACAGCATCGGGAAAGACGAGGAGAGCTTCTGCGTCCACCTTGCCGGCAGCCATGAACCCATTCTCGATTTCGCGAGCGCCAGAGAACGGAACGTAGGTTGCCTCAATGCCGAGATTTCGGCACGACTCCAAGGTCGCGCGCCATTCCAGTGGCTCTCCCGGATGATCCGTGTTCGAGAAGACCGCCAGCTTTCGCAGCTTTGGATAGATGTCCTTGAGCAGCTCAACGCGCTTTCCTGCCAGCTCGAGCGACAGAAATGTGCTGCCGGTGAAATTGGTGCCGGGGTGAGAAAGGCTCTTCACCACACCCAAAGCGACGGGGTCACCGCTCAGTGCAAACAGCACGGGGACGTCGGTGACCGCAGTCATGGCGCGTGTCGCCGGACCGCTCGAGACCACAAGGTCGATGTTCCCTCGCTGCAACTCGGAGACGATCTTGCGCAGTGCCTGCGGATTTCCAGGAGCATAATGCGTCTCAAAGGATACGTTCCTGCCCTCGACGTATCCCAGCGCGCGCATTCCCTCGTGAAAGCCGTCCAGGAAGGGATCCGGTTCGGACTCAGTCGAGACCCAGAAGATGCGATGCAGGTTGGTTCCACCCTGCGCCCGTGCGATCGCAGGCCAGGCCAGTCCTCCACCGATCAACAAGATGAACTCTCGTCTTTTCATGCGAGCACCTGTCGAAACTGGGCCGGCAGTTCCGGCCGCAGACCAAGATCCTAGCTGTGCATCTGGTGACTGCGCTCGGTATCGCGCTCCGCAAGCGGACTCTCGCGACACCGACTCCAACGTTTGTCGCCGAGGGCATGCTCAGAGACTGGGTTGGTGAGACGCTTTGTCCTTGAGATGCGCTTGATTTTTGCTTGAGACTGACCCGATCGAAATCAAAACGGCCCTACGTGTTGCGTAAGGCGGTGTTCCAACGCCTCCGGCGCGGATCCGGGCCAGCTAGGGCGTCTCAAGAGGACAATTGGAACTCACGTCCTCAGCAGTGCCCTCGACCTCTTTGACTGCAGCGCGCCCTCGGCAGTTCACGCGCTAACTCGGCGCCATCCCGCCGCCGCCCAGCGCCTTGCGGATCATCTCCGCGAGCTGGTTTCTCCGATAGGGCTTGGTCAGCAGCAGCAGGCCGTCGTCCAGCTTGCCGTGATGGACGATCGCGTTGTCGGTGTAGCCGGAGGTGTAGAGCACCTTCACGCCCGGCCGGCGCCTCGCCACCTCTTCGGCGAGCTCGCGGCCGCTCATGCCGCCGGGGATGACGACGTCGGTGAACAGCAGGTCGAAGCTCTGGCCGGCCTCGATCAGGTCCAGCGCCGCCTTGCCGTCGGACGCGGCGACCGTCTTGTAGCCGAGGCTCTGCAGCTGCGCGGTGACGAAGTTGCGGACCAGCGGATCGTCCTCGACCACGAAAATGGTCTCGGCGCCGCCTTCGGCCGTCGGCGTGACGCCGGTTGCGATGTCCGCGGCGCCTTCGCCCGGCGGCAGATAGAGCTTGATCGTGGTGCCGTGGCCTTCCTCGCTGTAGATCTTGATGTGGCCGCCGGATTGCTTGACGAAGCCGTAGACCATGGAGAGGCCAAGGCCGGATCCCTTGCCGACCTCCTTGGTGGTGAAGAAGGGCTCGAACGCCTTCTGCTGCACGTCAGGGGGCATGCCGGTGCCGGTGTCGCTGACCGCGAGCATGATGTAGGGGCCCGCTGCCACGTCGGCATTGGCCTGCGCATAGGCCTCGTCGAGCACGACGCGGTGGGTCTCCAGCAGCAGCTTGCCGCCGCCCGGCATGGCGTCGCGGGCGTTGATCGCCATGTTGAGCACGGCGTTGGTGAGCCTGGACGGATCGATATGCGTCGTCATCGGCCCCTGTTCCAGCACGGTCTCGATCTGGATCTGCTCGCCGAGGGTGGGGCGCAGAAGCTTTGCGATGTCCGAGATCGCGGCGTTGATGTCGACATTGCGCGGCTCGAGCGGCTGCCGGCGCGCGAATGCCAAGAGGTGCTGGATCAGCTCGGCGCAGCGCTCGGCGGCATCGTCGATCAGCCGGGCGGTGCGCTGCAGCTCGGGCTGGTCCTTCAGGCTCTCCACCAGCGTCTCGGTGTTGCCGGAGATGACCGTGAGCATGTTGTTGAAGTCGTGCGCGACGCCGCCGGTCAGCTTGCCGATCGCATCGAGCTTCTGCGACTGGTGCAACTGCCGCTCGGTCTCGCGCGAGGTCGTGGCGTCGTGATAGACCAGCACCGCGCCGGAGATGTTGCCTTGCCCGTCCCGCATCGGCCGGCCGCTGACCATGAGATGGCGCGGCGGGTTGCCGCTGTGCGGGCGGACGATCATCTCCAGCTCTTCGAACTGCTCGCCGCGCAGCACGCGCGTCGATGGCAGCTCGTCGGCCGGAAGCGGCGTGACGCCGTCGCCGTGAAACACGTCGGACAGCGCGCGCAGATTGCCGACGTTCATGCCGGTGCGATGCACCAGCATGCGCTCGGCGGCCGGATTGGACAGCAGCACGGTGCCCTCGGCGTCGATGACCAGCACCGCCTCCGCCATGCTGCGAAACGTGCTCTGGAGCACGTTGACCGACAGGCGCAATTCGTCATGCGCGGCGACGAGGTGCTCGGTGCGTTCGGCCACCGCCGCCTCGAGCGCCGCCTTGGCGGCTTGGGTCTGCTCGAGCGAGCTCTGGAGCTCACCGGTAGTGCGGCGGCTTTCGCGCATCACCAATGCGACCAGGAGCAGGATCAGCACGGCGCCGGCGACGTCGATGCCGAGCAGCACGACGCCGGTGCGGCGCGAATCCCGGGAGCGGGCGGCGAGCAGGCGTTCTTCCTCCGCGCTCAGGCGGTCGAGATTGCGCATCACCGTGTCCATGAGGCCGCGGCCCTCGGCCTTGCTGTTGAGCGCGGCAATGCCGTCCTGGTCGTTGGCGGCCCGCAGGCGCATCGCGGTGGCGGCGATCTCGATCCGGCGCAGCGCCAGCGGCTCGGTGCCCTCAAGCAGGGCGACCTGATCGGGGGTGTCGCGCACGTCGCGCTTGAGCTCGGCGAGGGCCGGCGCGATCTTGGCGTGCACCGCCTGGAACTCGTCGCTGAAGCCCTGGCTGCGATAGAGCTCGTAGCCGCGCGCGGCGCTCTCGGCCCGGCGCAGCAGCACGCGCAGATCGGAGATCTTCTTTTGCACCTGGACGGTGTGGTTCACCGACGCCGCGTCGGACCGCGACTTGACGTCGAGGGCGATCGAGGCCGCGGTGATGATCAGGAGGATGGCAAGTCCAACACCGAGAATGACGCGCTGCGTTGGAATCAAGGGGCTTCTTTCTGGTCCTTCGGCGGCGCGCTCGCGCCCGCGCCGGCAAGGCATTCCCGGATCGTGGTCAGCAGCGCTTCCGGCGTGAACGGCTTGCGCAGGCAGCGCGTTGCGCCGAGTTCCAGCGCCATGCGGAGAAAATCGGGAGAGGGCGAGGCGGACGAGGCGAAGGCATAGCCTGACATCGCGATCAGCGGCGTGGCAGGGGCGCGCTCGTGAAAGATACGGATGGATTCGAAGCCGCGCATATGCGGCATGAAGATGTCGACCAGCATGACGTCGAAGGCTTGCGATTCCAGCGCAGCCAGTCCTGTTTCGCCGCCGTCGGTCAGCGTGACGTCGAAGCCCTGACGTTGGAGGAGGACCTCGATGGTCGCGCCGACCATCGGATCGTCATCAACCACGAGAATACGCGGCATGACACTTCCCAGAAGATCGAAGTCCCCACTGTGGTTTGTGATATCCGCGAATCGTGGGTCCGGTCAATTTGCGATTGGATCGCGCAGGGTATGCACGGTTTGGTGCATAAAGGTCCATTTGCATCGATTTGTATTTATCTGCGAGGGTGATGGAGCCGAAACGAGCGAGCAAGGCCCGATTGCAAAAAAAGGCGCCGCATCGCTGCGGCGCCTTTCGCCTCTAGTCTTCGCGATCTGCTTACGGGCAAGGATGCCGCCGGCCGTCGTAGCCGAGATAGGTGCCCGAGGCCGGGTCGTAAGATTTGAAGCGCCGCGCGCAATAAGCGGCGTCGCCGCCGCCATCCTGCACTACGGCAACCGACGGCTCGTCATAGTAGCCGTAGTAGTAGGGATCATCGTAATAGCCGTAGCCGCTGCCGTAATAGGCGTAGGAGCCGAGGCCGCCGATCGCGGCGCCAGCCGCAAAGCCCGGCCAGAAGCCGCCGTGGCGATGATGATGGTGGTGGCGACCGTGCCAGTGACGACCGCTCCAGTTGCCGCTGCCGCCCTGCCAATTGCCGCTGCCGCCCTGCCAGTTGCCCGCGACTGCAGCGCTACGGGTCCCACTGAAGCTCGGCGAGATAGCGGCACGGTCTGCCGCGCCCCCGACGAAACTGCCACCGCCCGGACGGACCGCGCCACCGGCTGCGAAATTGCCACCGCCCGGGCGCATCGCGGCTCCGCCCCCGAAACCGCCGCCACCGCCCTGGAACGCGGCGCCGCCGCCGCCCATGCGGGCGCCGCCACCGAAGCCGCCGCCTCCGCCACCGACCGCGGCACCTCCGCCACCGATCGCCGCACCACCGCCCGCTCCGACCGCGGCGGCACGACTCTGCTGCGCGAAGCTCGGGCTCGCCAAGGGAAGAACCAACGCCACCGTCGCAGCGGCACTCAACAATTTCAGACTGTTCATGGTAAACTCCTTTCCCGGAAAGCAACCCTGCGAAAGCGCTGGGGTTCCTGGGATCACGCCGGTTTGCGCGCATGGAGCCTCAGGTCCCGCCGCTGTACCGGGCATGAATGAATCGCGTCCGCTTTGCGGCAGGGGCGTGCGCGGCAGGCGGATTTGCGGGGGGCGCCGACGCGCCTGCCGAACTGGACATTTCGCCCCCCTGATGGCATCAGGACCCCACGAAGCAGGGCCCTTGCCGCATGAAACAATTCTTCCTCAAGTTCTTCACCTGGTGGAATGGCCAGACCTTTGGCACCCAGCTCTGGACCAAGCGGTATGGCGAGCTGGTCGGCGAGGACGAGCAGGGCAACCGTTACTACCGCACGCGGGGCGGGGCGATCGATCCGACGCTCGGCTTCGAGCGGCGCTGGGTGATCTATAACGGCTACGCGGAAGCGAGCCGGATTCCGCCGTCCTGGCATGGCTGGATCCACCACGTCGTCGACAAGCCGCCGACCGAGATCAATTATCAGCCGCGCGAGTGGGAGAAGCCGCACCAGCCGAATCTCACCGGCACGGCGAAGGCCTATCGGCCCTCCGGCTCGACGCTCGCCAGCGGCAGGCGTCCCAAGGCGACCGGCGACTATCAGCCCTGGACGCCCGGCTAAGCCCCTTTCCGCCGACTCGCGAACACCACCGTCCAAAGCGGATGCACATGCATCCGCGCCGCGCTGCTGTGGACAACGGGAACAGCGGGGATGCCGCCTGCGCAGGTGTTGCCGCGAGGCGGGCGATGCGGCTCAATGATCCCATCTTACGGAGATGGGAGACCATCGCGTTCGGTTCGGGCAACAGTTCGCGACTGTCCCGAGATGCAGCGGCCGCCGAGGAAGGACTCGATCGGGAGATAGGCCCCCGGTCTGGAAGCTCCGACATCGCCCGATGTGAATGTGCAGCCACCGTGAGACAGGAAAGGCCGCTTGGGAAACCGAGCGGCCTTTTTCTGTTGTTGTTCGCCTCGCGTGTCCCGGACGCGCTGCAGCGTGAAACGCTGCGCTGCGTCCGGGGTACAAGAGCAAGCCCGATCCT
This sequence comes from Bradyrhizobium sp. NBAIM18, assembly GCF_020193825.1. Taxonomy (NCBI): domain Bacteria; kingdom Pseudomonadati; phylum Pseudomonadota; class Alphaproteobacteria; order Hyphomicrobiales; family Nitrobacteraceae; genus Bradyrhizobium; species Bradyrhizobium sp. NBAIM18. Next base: position 131,600 of record NZ_JADYVO010000002.1, on the reverse strand, counting down.
TTACGCCACCCGCTCGGCCGCGCGCTGCACCGCATCGAGCCGGCGCGCGTGGTTCTGCGCGCCGCGCTCCCTCAGCAGCGCCAGCACTTCGGCTGGCGCGGTGTCGGGCGATCCGGCATTGAACGGCGGGGCTGGATTATATTCCATCTGGAGCTGGATCGCTTCGGCGGTGGTGCGATTGACCATAATCGAGACCAGCGTTAGCGCGAAATCGATGCCGGCGGTGACGCCGCCGCCGGTGATGCGGTTGCGATCGACGCAGACGCGGGTCTTCGTCGGTGTCGCGCCGAACTGCGCGAGCATCTCCATTGCGCTCCAATGGGTGGCGGCGCGGTAGCCCTTCAGAAGTCCGGCGGCGCCGAGGGCCAGCGATCCCGTGCACACCGAGGTGACGTACTTGGCGCCTGCCGCCTGCCTGCGCAGGAATTCGAGCACGTCCTCGTCGTTGAGAAGGTCGTTGGTGCCCTGGCCGCCCGGCACGCAGATGACATCGAGCTGGGGGCAATCCGCAAAGGTCGTAGTGGGCGTCAGCGTCAGCACGGAATCGCTCGGCACCGGCTCGATCCGCTTCCAGATCAGGTGCAGCTTTGCGTCCGGGACCATGGCGAACACCTGCAAGGGGCCGGTGAAGTCGAGCTGGGTGACGCGCGGAAATACCAGGATTCCGATCTGGAGCGGTGACGACATGGGAGCCTCCGATAATGCGCTTGACGCCGGCAGAATGGCATGGTGCCCTTCTGTCCGAAATGGCATAATTCCCTCGGTTTCGGACATACGTTACGGCTTGGCTCATGATCGGCATCCTGATCTTCCCGGACTTCCAGCTGCTCGATGCGGCGGGGCCGATCTCGGCGTTCGAGATCGCAGCACGCTGCCTCGACAAGGTGCCAGCCATCCGCGTGCTGGCCGCCAAGCCGGGGCTGGTGCGCAGCTCGTCGGGTGTCGAGATGATGGCGCGTGACTTCAAGACGGCGAACGCAATCACGACGCTGGCCGTGGCCGGCGGCAGCGGCGTTGCGGAGGCCGCGCGCTGCGAGATCACGCGGGCCTTCGTGCAGCGGCTGGCAAGACGCGGCGTGCGGGTCGCGAGCGTCTGCTCGGGCGCCTTTGTGCTGGCCGAAGCGGGGCTTCTCGACGGCCGCCGCGCCACCACGCATTGGGGGCGGACGCGCGAGTTCGTCGCGCGCTTTCCCAAGGTGAAGTTCGAGCCGGACCAGATTTTTACCCGCGACGGTAATGTTTGGACATCCGCAGGTATCACCGCGGGGATCGACCTCGCGCTAGCGATGATCACGGAGGACCACGGCGAGGAGATCGCGCAGGCAACTGCGCGGCAGCTCGTGCTGTACCATCGCCGCAGCGGCGGGCAGTCGCAATTCTCGTCGCTACTGGAGCTGAAGACGCCGAACGGACGCTTCGGTACGCTATTGTCCTGGGCGCGCGAAAATCTCGACGCGCCACTGACCGTGGAGGATCTCGCCGACCGCGCCGGCATGAGCGCACGGCATTTTGCCCGCGCCTTCGCCGCCGAGACCGGCACGACGCCGTCCAAGGCGATCGAGCGGCTCAGGCTCGAAGTCGCGCGCGAGCGCGTGCAGTCCTCACGCGAGGCGATCGAGCACGTGGCGGAGGTGACCGGCTTCCGCGACCCCGAGCGCATGCGGCGTGCCTTCATCCGCGCCTATGGCCAGCCGCCGCAGGCGCTGCGGCGCGCGGCGCGGGCGGGGTAGGACGTTTCTCTTGACCTTGGCGAGCCCTGCGGAACGGCGAAGTCGGGCGTTGCTCAGAAGCGGACTTCGGCGATGCTCACTTGTCCGGCTTCTCGCTCACGATGGCGCCGGTTTTGGGATCGGCACGGAATTCCATCTTCTGGCCGTTCTTGATGCCTTCGCCCTCCCACCGGCCATCGTCGGCTTCAAGCTTGGTGACCTCGGAATAGCCCGCCTCCAGGATCTTGGCTATCACTTGTTGCATCGGCATCCAGTCGGGGCCGGGTCGATCGGCTCTCGCGGCCGAGCCCAGCGCGAGCGAGCCGAGAACCAAAATCACGGCAAACCTCATCGCGACCTCCTTTGGGTAACAGACCTTGAACGGCCACCTTAGATTGTTGTTCCTTCACGGCGCTCCTGTGACACAAACGAGTGAACTTCGGCCTTTTTTGCCTCGCTGGACCCATTCGTGCGTGCCGTCAGGCGCCTTGCGATCGGCATCAGCATGTACGGCGCAAAGTGAATCGGAAACTGCGTCAGCGCGAAATAGAGCCAGGTCGTCGCCGGCAGCGCGCCGGCGGTGGCCGCCAGCATCAGGCCCAGATTGCGCTGTGACACCATCAGGCCGAGCGCGAACGCGCGCTCGGTGCCGGCACGTCGGAAGATCAGCGTGGTTGCGGCGAGGAGGGTGAAGTAGACCGCAAAAGCGAGCAGCGCGACGGCGATCGTGAACAGCGGATCGGCGAGAAACTCGGTTGCGACGTCGCCCATCACTGCGGAGGCGAACACCAAGAGTATGATGATGTTGAGGCCGTCGATCGGCCGCTTGTGGCGCTGGATTGCATCACTGCCCACCAGACGGCGGATGATCGTGGCGGTCACCAGTGATGCGGCGAGGATGCCGAGCAGCTTCAAGCCGAGCGTCGTCGGAGAGATGCTGAGCATGCCGCCGAGAAACAGGCTCGCGTACAGCGAGGCGGTGAATGGCACGAGCGCGGTCGAGGTCACCAGCGTGACCAGCACCAGCGCGGCATCGAGGCCCATCAGCGCGGCAAGCGCTGGCGCCGCCATCATCGGCGAGGCCATGCCCTGGAGCATCAGCGCGAGAGCAAGGCCTGGAGAGCTCGTGGAGAGCCCCGTCGCGTGGGCAGCGAGGGCGAAGATTAGCGGCACGCCGATCGTGGTCCAGGCGGTGGCGGCCGCGACCAGCGCCGGCCGGCGCAGATGTCCGTACAGCGCGCCGAGATCGACGCGCATGAAGGAGATGCAGAGCAGAAGGAAGATCGCCTCGGTGACGTAGGGGCGCAGCAGCGCGCCGAGCGGCGGCACCGCGACCGCGATGAAGGCAATCGCCGCCACCGCGCGCGTGCCCTGGCCACCAAGCCAGCCGAGGGCACGCAGGGGGAGGGCGAGGGCGGCTTCGAGGAGGGAGGGCATTTCTGTGGTATATCGGCTGCGTAGCGCTTTGGAGGGCATGCCCGCCTTCGGCCATGGGGGTGCCCCGGCGAGGGGCTCAGGACTATCTCATCCGGGAGCCGGCCTGGCCAGACCGGGCCGGGAAGGGTAGGGATGCCGCCCTTCCCCCGCCGTATTCGGCGTGTTAACCGGAAGGCCTGCGAGCGGCGGTATCCCCTGTAGAATGTCCAACGAGCCCGATTCGCTGTTGAAGCCGCGCGAAATGTTCAAAACCTTTTCCCTGACCGGTCTTGCGGCGCTTTTGGCCGCCACCGCACTGACGGCTGCGACGCCGGCAAGTGCGCAGATCGGCACGATCTTCTCCGATCCGCCGCCGCTGCGGCCGCCCGGCAGCATTCCGCGCGGCCAGCCCCAGCCGCAGCAGATGCCCGAGGACGACGAAGAGGTGCCGGAGCTGCCGCCGCAGGGCCGAGTGCTGCCGTCGCGCCCGATGCCGCCGCCTCCGGGCCGGCAGGGCAACGTGATGCCCGGGCCGGTCGAGACCCAGCCCCTAGCACCGCCGCCGGGCTCGACGCTCGCGCCGCCGAACCAGCCGCCCTCGGCCGCGATCACTCCGCCGGGTCCGCAAGGCGCTCCCGGAGCGCCCGGTCAGCGGCAGCCCCAGCAGAAGGGCGGCGTGCCGCAGACGCCGGCCAGCCTCCAGCCGGGCGACGAGGTCGTGACGGAGCCGCCGGCCCAGAAGATCGTGAACAAGAAGGCGACCTTCTCCGGCCTCGACAAGATCACCGGGCGCATCATCAATTTCGACGAGGAGATCGGCGAGACCGTCCAGTTCGGTGCGCTCCGCGTCAAGACCAACGCCTGCTACACGCGTCCGGCGACTGAAGCGGCCAACACCGACGCCTTCGTCGAGGTCGACGAGATCACCTTGCAGGGCGAGGTGAAGCGGATCTTCTCGGGCTGGATGTACGCGGCGAGCCCCGGCCTGCACGGCGTCGAGCATCCGATCTACGACATCTGGCTGACCGACTGCAAAGAGCCGCAGCAGACCGTGGCGACGGCGGCACCGGATCCGGCCGCGGCCAAGCCGCCGCCACCGCCGCCCGCGCAGAAGAAGGCCGCGCCCAAGCAGGTGCAGCAGCGCCCGCCGCAGCCGCTGCCGCCGATCCAGCAGCAGCAACCGGCGCCGCCACCGCCGCCACCACCGGAGCAGCGCCCAGGCCTGTTCGGCATTCCCGGATTTGGCCGCTAACCGAGCTGTTCGTTATTGCCGCGCAGCGATGATCTCGAGGGCTCGTGCGCCCGGGATCGCTTCGCCGGCGGAGAGCTTCAGGAAATCGCCGGGCTCGCCCGCCAGCGCCTTGTCGAGCAGCGCGGTATAGCGTCGCCGCGAGATCTCGACGGCGCCGAAGCTCTTCAGGTGCTCGGTGACATATTGGGTGTCGAGCAGCTCGAAGCCGCCGTGAATGAGCCGCGCGACCAGATGCACCAGCGCGACCTTCGAGGCATCGCGCACATTGTGGAACATGCTCTCGCCGAAGAAGGCCCGCCCCAGGCTGACGCCGTAGAGACCGCCGACCAGCTCGTCGCCCTGCCAGGCTTCGACGCTGTGGCAATGGCCGAGCTCGAACAGCCCGCCATAGAGGTCGCGGATGCGCTTGTTGATCCAGGTGTCCTCGCGACCCACTTGCGGCGCCGCGCAGCCGGCGATGGTCGCCTTGAACGCGGTGTTGACGGTGACGCGAAACTGATCCGAGCGCACGGTGCGCGCGAGGCGCGAGGCGACGCGGAAGCCGTCGAGCGGGATGACGCCGCGCAGCTCCGGCTCGACCCAGAACAGGGTCGGATCGTCGGCGCTTTCCGCCATCGGAAAGATGCCGCAGGCATAAGCGCGCAGCAGCACGGCCGGCGTGATTTCAGACGGGGCGGAGTCGCGCGAAGTCATGGCTTGCCATCATAGCAGGATCGCAATGCGGTTGCGATGGTTGGCGGGCGGGCCGCTCAGCCCGTGGCAGCGGTGCTGGTCTTGCCGACGCTTGCGGGCATGCGGCCGAACTTCAGCACGACCCGGGTTCCGGAATGGGTGGGATCGCGCTCGACCGTGGCGTCGAGCTTGGTGGCCATGGCCGCGACGATGCGCTGGCCCATGCCGGTGGAGCGGGGATCGGCCTTGGCGTTGTCGCCGACGCCGTCGTCGGTGATCGAGAGCAGGAGATCGTCGCCTTGCGAGATCAGCTCGACATGGATCGGGCCGGCGCCGTCGGGATAGGCGTATTTCACCGCGTTCATCACCAGCTCGTTGACGATGATGCCGACGGCGACCGCTCGGTCCGGGTCGATCTCGATCGGCTCGGCCTTCAGCGTCAGGCGCGACATGCGGTTGCCCTCGGCCGAGCGGCGCAGGTCCTCGAGCAGCGAGTCCAGATACTGATTGAGGACCACGCTCTTGAGGTCCTGCGAGGTGTAGAGGCGGCGGTGCACCTGCGCCACCGCGGCGACGCGGCCCATCGCGTTGGTCAGCGCCGCCTTGACCTCGTCCTGTGCGGCGGAGCTTGCCTGCAGGTGCAGCAGCGAGGCGATGATCTGGAGCGAGTTGCCGACGCGGTGGTTGACCTCGCGCAGCAGGAGCTCGCGTTCGGCGGCGAGCGCCGCGTAGCGGTCGCGCGAGGCGTGGATCTCGGCCTCGGCTTCCTCGCGAGCCCGTTGCAGCTCGGCCTGGCGTAGCGCGCCTTCGGCGGCGACGTGGAGGAGCGGGATGAAGTCGCCCTGGACGTCCTTGACCAGATAGTCGGCCGCTCCCGCCTTGAGCGCCGTCACCGCGATGCTGGAATCCTGCGAGGCGGTCACGAACACGACGGGCGGCGCGTCCGGGATCGCCATGATCTGCTCGAGCGTCTCGAGCCCGTCGAGGCCTGGCATGTACTGGTCGAGCGCGACGACGTCGATGCCGCCTACGGTGCTGTTCTGGGCGGCGGCGCGGCGGATGTGCTCGAGACCTTCCTCGCCGCTCGCGGCATGGACGACCCGGAAGCCGCGCCGCGTCAGGCCGCGATCGACCAGGCGCGCCAGCGCCCCGTCGTCGTCGATGTAGAGCAGTGTCGGCGTGCGCTGGTTCATGTGGCGGCGGGCGGGACCTGGATGACCGAGAAGAACAGACCGAGCTGCCGGATGGCGTTGGCGAAATTCTCGTAGTTGACGGGCTTGGTGATGTAGACGTTGCAGCCGAGCTCGTAGCAGCGCTTGATCTCCTGGGAATCGTCGGTGGTGGTCAGCACCACCACGGGCGAGGCCTTCAGGTACTTGTTCTCCTTGATCTGCTTCAGGATGTCGATCCCGGTCATGTCGGGGAGGTTGAGGTCGAGCAGGATCAGGAGCGCGTTGCCCTTCTGCACCAGCCCGGAGCCGTCGGCGCCGAACAGGTGCCGCATGGCGTCGGTCCCGGTGGTGAAGGAGACGATCTCGTTGTTGACGCCCGAGCGGCGGATATTGCGCTCGATCAGACGGGCATGGCCCTCGTCGTCCTCGACCATGATGATGGTGACAGGCTGGGTCATCGATCTCTGTTCCGGTTGCTCACGTTCCAGGCGATCGGCAGCGTGATCGTGAAGGTGCTGCCCGTGTTGAGTTCCGATGATACCGACATGGTGCCGCCGAGGCGACGCACAAGTGCACGCACATGGGCAAGACCAATGCCCTGGCCGGGCTTGTCCTGGGTTCCCGCGCGGCGGAACAGGTCGAATATCCGCTGGTGGTCCTTGGGATCGATGCCGCGGCCGTTGTCGCTGACCTCGAAGATAGCGTAGCCGAGCTTGGTCCGCCCGCGGATTCTGATCTCGCCGGACACGCCGGGCTTGAGATATTTGATGGCATTGTCGATCAGGTTGGAGAAGATCTGCTCGAGGGCGAGACGGTCGCTCACGAGGTCCGGCAGGGGCTCGACGTGAATCTCGGCCTGCGCCTCGGCGGCCTGGTGCGCCAGCGTCGTCACGATGGCCTCGATCAGCTCGCGCGTGTCGACCTTCACCGGCTGGAATTCGCGCCGGCCCTCGCGGGTGAGGTTGAGGATGGCCGAGATCAGCCGGTCCATCTTGGCGATCGACGATTTGATGAAGCCGAGCGCTTCGGAGAAATCCTCCTGGAGCTGCTTGTCGGCGCCCTCGAGCGCGATCTCGCCCGGCGCGGCGGGCGCGAGCGGCGCTCCTTCCGCAGGGGCGTGCGCGAGGCTGCCGATGCGGCGGAAGATGTCGCCGCCGAGCTCTTCGAGCTCGCTCGTGAAGCCCATGATGTTGACGAGCGGCGAGCGCAGATCGTGGCTGACGATATAGGCAAAGCGCTGGATCTCGTCGTTGGCTTCGCGCAGATCCGCCGTGCGCTCGTCGACGACGGCCTCAAGATTGAGGTTGGCATCGCGCAGGCGCGCTTCGGCCGCATCGCGTTCGCGTGTCGAACGCCGCACCAGCCAGATCGAGATCAGCGCCAGCACCACAACCAGGCCGGATCCGATACCGGTCATCGAGGCGGCCAGGGTCTGGCTGCGGTCGGAGTTGGCCGTGCGGAGGCGGAATAACCGTTCCTCCTCCTGAAGCATTCCCGTCGCGACTTCGGCAATCGCCGCCGTGGTATCGGCGGAGGCTAGCTCGCGCACCAACCCTGCGGCCTTCTCCGGCTGACCCTGACGGATGAAATCCATCTCCTGCGCGAATTGGCCGAGCCGCGTCTCGATCACCGAACTCAGCTTTTCGATGCTCTTGCGCTGTTGCGGATTGTCGCCGATCAGGCGTGTGAGCCTGTCGAGCGCTGGCACGATTGCAGCGATGGCCTTGTCGTGGTCTGCCTTGAAATCCGATCTTTGGGTCAGCAGGTAGCCGCGGGCGGTGCTTTCCGCACGCCGGATTTCCAACAGGAGGGCGTTGATCTGGTTTTCAGCCTCGATGGTGTGAACCACCCACTTGCTGTCCTCCCGCGCCTTGTTGACGAGGTAGACGGAACCGGCGCTGATCACGGTCAGCACCAAAAGGCCCGCCGCGAACAGCAGGATCTGCCAGAATGCGCGCCGTCGCTGGCCTTCAGCCGTCACGACGGTTCACCTGTCTGCAGGCAATGGAGTTCAAAACGCCCCCTTGGAACTGGCCCCAACCATCCAGAACGCGATTGGAGGCAAGGGGTTCCATGAGGACGTGATTATCGCGGCGCTGGTTCCACCTTGCCGGCCAGGTACTGCTCCAGCCAGTGGATGTGGTAGTCACCGTTGATGATGTCGGCTTCGCGCACTAGGGCGCGGAACAGCGGCAGCGTGGTCTCGATGCCCTCGACCACCATCTCGTCCAAGGCGCGGCGCAGCCGCATCAGGCATTCGGCGCGGGTCTTGCCGTGCACGATCAGCTTGCCAACGAGGGAGTCGTAGTAGGGCGGGATCGTGTAGCCCTGGTAGACGGCAGAATCGATCCGCACCCCGAGGCCGCCGGGCGGATGATATTGCAGGATCCGGCCGGGCGAGGGGCGGAAGGTCTGCGGATTCTCGGCGTTGATGCGGCACTCGATCGCATGGCCGATGACCTGGACCTCATCCTGCCTGGCCGGCAGGTCGCCGCCGGCGGCGATGCGGATCTGCTCCAGCACGAGGTCGATGTCGGTGATGCTCTCGGTGACGGGATGCTCCACCTGGATGCGGGTGTTCATCTCGATGAAGTAGAACTCGCCGTCCTCGAACAGGAATTCGATGGTGCCGACGCCGAGATATTTCATCTCGCGCATCGCTTTCGCGCAGGTCTCGCCGATCTTGGCGCGCGCGGCGGCAGCGAGCACGGGCGAGGGGCCTTCCTCCCAGACCTTCTGGTGGCGGCGCTGCAGCGAGCAGTCGCGCTCGCCGAGATGGATCGCGCCGCCGCGGCCGTCGCCGAGGATCTGGATCTCGATGTGGCGCGGCTTCTGCAGGTATTTTTCCAGATAGACGGAAGCATCGCCAAAGGCGGATTTGGCCTCGTTGGCCGCCGTCGACAGCGCCAGCTGCAGGTCGGCCTCGCTGTGCGCGACCTTCATGCCGCGGCCGCCGCCGCCCGCCGCCGCCTTCACCAGCACGGGAAAGCCGATTTTCCTGGCGATCGCCATCGCATCGTCATCGGGGCCGACGGCGCCGTCCGAGCCGGGCACCACGGGGATGCCGAGGCGCTTGGCGGTCTTCTTGGCCTCGATCTTGTCGCCCATCAGGCGGATGTGCTCGGCCTTGGGACCGATGAAGTGCAGATTGTGCTCGGCCAGGATTTCCGCAAAGCGCGCGTTCTCGGAGAGGAAGCCGTAACCGGGATGCACGGCATCGGCGCCGGTGATCTCGCAGGCCGCGAGCAGGGCGGGCACGTTGAGATAGCTGTCCTTGGACGCCGGCGGCCCGATGCAGACGCTCTCGTCCGACAGCCGCACATGCATGGCATCGGCATCGGCGGTGGAGTGCACGGCGACGGTGGCGATCCCGAGCTCCTTGCAGGCCCTGAGGATGCGAAGGGCGATCTCGCCGCGGTTGGCTATGAGGATCTTGTCGAACATGTTGTCCTGCAGCGAATGGCGAGTGGCGAATGGCGAGTAGGGAAGGCTGACGCCATTCGCTATTCGCTATTCCCCATTCGCGTCACTCAATGATCACCAGCGGCTCGCCGTACTCGACCGGCTGGCCATCCTCGACCAGGATCTGCGTCACCGTGCCGGCGCGCGGCGAGGGGATCTGGTTCATCGTCTTCATGGCTTCGATGATCAGTAGGGTCTGGCCGACCGAGACCTTGGTGCCGACGTCGATGAACGGCTTTGCGCCCGGCTCCGGCGCCCAATAGGCCGTGCCGACCATCGGCGAGGTCACGGCGCCGGGATGCTTCGACAGATCGGCCGCGGCAGGGGCTGTGGGGCTTGCTGCCAGCGGCAGGGCGGCCGGAGGAGCCGTCACCTGCATCGGCATGGTCGCGGCAACGCTGATGTTGCGGGCGACGCGCAGGCGCAGACCCGCCCGCTCGATCTCGATCTCGGTGAGGCTGGTCTCATCGAGCAGAAGTGCCAGCTCGCGGACGAGCGCGGAATCCTCGCTGGAAAACTTTGCGGCTGCTTTGTCGTCGGGCTGGCGCGCCATGTTGTTTGATCCGAATGTTCTGTTGGAAGGGAGCGTCAGGCGTTGGGCTTGATGCCGAGCTTGGCGGCAAGGCCCTGGATGGCGAGGCGGTAGCCCTCGATGCCGAAACCGCAGAGCGAGGCGAAAGCCGCGCGCGCGGTGTAGGAATGGTGACGAAAACTCTCACGGGCGTGGATGTTGGTCACGTGCACCTCGACCGTCGGAATCTGCACCGCGAGCAGCGCATCGTGCAGTGCGATCGAGGTGTGGGAATAGCCGCCGGCATTGATGATGATGCCCTTCATCTTGCGCGCATGCGCCTCGTGGATGAAATCGATCAACTCGCCTTCGCGGTTGGATTGCCGGCAGTCCGCCTTCAGGGCGAACGTCGCGGCCGTGTCCCGGCACAGCGCCTCGACGTCGGCCAGCGTCGCATGGCCATACTTGTCGGGCTCGCGGGTCCCCAGCATGTTGAGGTTCGGCCCGTTCAGGACGAGGATCGTGTCGGTTGCAGGTTCGGCCATTCCAATCCCGGAAGAGGTGTTTCGGCGTGGCGGGGGTTATAGGTAACAAAGCGCGTGAGGGGAAGCCTTGAAGGGCCTCAGCGGCGGGTTCAACCGCCTCATCCAGTGCGCAAAAACCTGTGCGGAAACCACGGAAATTTCTTGTTAACCAGTCCGAAGCATGGCTGCCGGGCGCATGCAAAGGGGCGGGCATCGCTGCCCGCCCCTGAGATTGCCCGTGTCCGCCTTAGACGTTCAGGACGGCCACGATCTCGTAGGTGTCCGGATCGATGATGACGATCTCTTCCCGGACCAGGACGTACTTGTAGCTCCGCCATTCCGGATAGATCGACACGACCCGCGACGGCAGGGCGTGAAGGGTGATGCCCTCCCGCGGGATGCGGGTGCCGACCGAGATCGAGAAGTTCACGTTGGTCACCGGGGCGACGCGCTGCTCGCGGATCACGGACGTGATCTGCGTGCGCTGCTCAGTCGAAAGCTTGGCAGCGGCGCCGGCCTGGCCGACCGTGGTCGAGCTCTGGCCCTGCGCGTTCTGGGTCGAGCTGGTGCCAGTCTGACCCTGCGCGTTCTGGTTGGTGCTGGTGCCGGTCTGGCCCTGAGCATTCTGGTTGGTGCTCGTGGTGCCGGTGCCCTGTCGGGTCTCGGTGGTCGAGGTGCCGCTCTTGCTGCCCTCCGCCTTCATGTCCTTCTGGTCCTTGGCACCGGACTTGCTGGTGTCCTGGCTCATGCTCTTGGACTTGTCCTGCTGGGACTTGTCCATCTGGCCCTGCGCGCGATCATCGGTGCGCTGGCCCTTGGTGGTACCAGACTTGTCCTCGGCCGCGTTCTTGTTCATCGCGCCGCCCGAGGAGCGCTCGTCCTTCATCGCGCCGGACTTGTCTTCGGACTTCATCGTCCCGGAGCCGCCGGCCTGGCCAACGGTCCCCTTGTCCTGGCTCATCGAGCCACCGCGCTCAGCCGCGCCGCCGGAAGGCTGCGAATGCTGCATCTGCGCGCCACCGGCGCCGCCGCCGCTATCGCGGCCCATGTTGCCTTGCGCGTTCGCGAGGCCAGTGCCCGCGACGAGCGCGACTGCGGCAACCGAAATCATAAAGCGGTTCAACATCGAAATTCTCCTCACGTGTTCATTCGCGTCATTGCCCGCGCCGACAACGAAAGGGGATTTGAGTTGTTCCGGAACTTCGACTGTTCCGCGGCATTTGTTTGTTGAACGCCAGATGAATGACTTTGCACGAAGGCGCCAACGTTCAGCGCAAGAAAAAAGGCCGGCATGTCTGCCGGCCTTTTCTGTTCTCGCTATCGCAAAACGTGTGATCAGCAAGTCGCCTTGCCGCAACGGGCAATGCCGATCTTCTCCTTGAGGCTTTCAACACCGACGGCGCCGATCACGATCTGCTTGCCGATCACGTAGCTCGGCGTACCGTTCATGCCCATCGCTTCGGCGAGCTTGAAATTCTCCTCGAGGGTGGCGCGCACCTCGGGGCTGGCGATGTCCTTCTCGATGCGAGCCGTGTCGAGACCGGCTTCCTTGGCGGCTTGCATCGCGCGGGCCTTGTCGGCGGCGCCGCGGCCGCTGAGCAGCTTCTGATGGAAGTCGAGATATTTCTTGCCGGAGGGATCCTGCATGCGCACGGCGACCCCGACCTGCGCCGCTTCCACCGAGCCCTGGCTCAGCACCGGAAATTCCTTCAGCACGACCTTCAGCTTCGGATCGCCCTTCATGATGGTCAGCATGTCGTCCATCGCGCGCTTGCAATAGCCGCAATTGTAGTCGAAGAACTCGACGAAGGTGACGTCGCCATCCCTGTTGCCGAGCACGACCTGGCGTGGCGAGTTGAAGATCGCCTCGGCGTTCTGCGCGATGCTGGCTTGGTGCTTCTGCGTTTCGGCCGCGGCCTGGCGCTTGCTGAGCTCGGCCATGGCCTCCTCGAGCACCTCGGGATGGCTGACGAGATAGTTCTTGATGATCTTCTCGATCTCGGTGCGCTGGCTGTCTGAGAAACTGTCGGCCGAGGCGGGCACGGCTGCGCCGAACATGGCGAGCGCGAACAGGGCAGGAGCGAGCAGGCGCAGCGAAGGCATAGTCAAATCCTCTTATCCAAAGCAGGTTTCGAGAAACGTCCTGGCGGATTCAAGCACGGTGTCGTGACGTCGTGGTCGGGCGTCGTTCGAGTTTGCGTCAGTTGCGCGGCGGCTTCGCCGCCACGATGTCGTCGGCCTTGACCCATCCGGGGGTGCCGACGGCGAAACGTGTTTTCGCGCGCGTGGCAAGCTCGCGGGCGGTTTTGTTGTCGCCGCGCAAATATGCGGCCTGGGCCGAGGCGAGATCTGCCTCCGCATAATCTCCCTTCCGGCCATAGGCCATCGCGAGCTGCGTATAACCGAGCGCCGCCTCGGGCTCCCGGGCCACCGCGGCGCGGAGAATCCGAACGGCATCGTCGGTGTAGGCCTTATTATCGGTTCCGACCAGAGCCTGCCCAAGTAACATCTCGATGAGGGGGGCGTTGTTCGAGAGGGCGACGGCCTTGCGCAAGGGCGCGATCGCTTCGGCCGCCTTGCCGCTTTCCAGGAGCGCCTGGCCGCGCACCTCGTAGAAATACGGGTTGTTCGGCTGCACCTGGATCAGCGCGTCGATCTGGGCGAGCGCGCTGCGCAGATCACCGTGCAGATAGGTGCTGATGGCGCGGGCATAGCGCGCCGGCAGACTGTCGTTGGTCTGGGGATAGCGGCGGTAAACCGTCTCCGGCCGCTCCATGAAGGCGGAAATCTTGGCGCGGACCATGTCATGCCGAAGCTGGAGCGCGGGATCGTCCTTCTTGTTCCAGTAGGGGCTGGAGCTTGCGAACTCCTGTAGTGCGGCGACGCGCTCGGCCGGCATCGGATGCGACTGCAGATAGGGATCGGCGCCGCGCGCGGCGAACAGGCTCTCGCTGGTGAAGCGCTTGAACGTCTCGTACATGCCCTTGGGCGATTGCTGGGTCGCAGCCAGGAATTTCACGCCGGCGCGGTCGGCATTCTCCTCCTGCTGGCGCTGGTAGGACAGCAGCGTGCGGCGGATCACCTCCTGCGGAGCGGCGATGGCGGCCGCGCCAGCATTGGCGAGCCCGTTGTTGCCTACGCTGCTGCGCTGCGTGCTGCCGGCCGCAATCGCGCCGGCGCCGAGCAGCATCGCGATGATCATCTGGGTCTGGGCGGCGGCGAGCTGCTCGCGCAGCTTGGACAGATGGCCGCCCGCCAGGTGTCCGGTCTCGTGCGCGAGCACGCCGATGATCTGGTTCGGCGTCTCCGATTGCAGGATCGCGCCCCAATTGACGAAGATGCGGCGGCCATCCGCGACGAAGGCGTTGAACGAGCCGTCGTTGATGATCACCATCTGGATGTTGTGCTTCTCCAGACCCGCAACGCGCAGGATCGGACGCGTGTATTCGCGCAGCAGCTGCTCGGTCTCGGTGTCGCGCAGGACCGGCGGCCCCTTGGCCTGCGCGCGCGCGGCCGAGAACGGCGTCAGCGCGATCGCCATGGCCGTGACGAGGGCGGTGAGGGCGGAGGCTTTCTTGCGCAATGCGATCTGGAGCGACATCAAGCGGTCTTGGTCAAAAGGGGCTCGGTCAAGTGGTCTTGGTCAAGCAGTTCAGTGATTGGTTTTGGCGATTGGCGGCGGACCGGATACGCGATATGCCCTTGTGAGCGGTGCCCTTATGAGCCGTACAATGCGGCCAGTCTGGGGCACAAGCGCCCCGTTTACGGACCGGACGGACCGGTTCGCCAGCCAATAGCAGAAATCGATGCACGACGCGACATTGAGGAACCGGTTGGGGCAGTGGCTCGAGCCCTCCCGCCGCAGCGATGTTCCCCCGTTCATGGTGATGGACGTCATGGCCGCGGCGGCCCAAATCGAGGCCGCCGGCGGTCATGTGATCCACATGGAGGTCGGCCAGCCCGCGGCCGGCGCGCCCAGGACCGCGATCGCGGCCGCCCATGCGGCGCTCGAGGCCGGACGAATCGACTATACGTCCGCGCTCGGCATCCCCAGTCTGCGCGCGCGCATCGCGCGCCATTATCGCGACGCCTATGGCTGCGATGTCAGCCCCGAGCGGATCGTGGTGACGACGGGCTCGTCGGGCGGCTTCATCTTGGCCTTTCTGTCGATGTTCGAACCTGGCGATCGTGTCGCCGTGACGGTGCCGGGCTATCCGCCGTATCGACACATCCTGACCGCGCTCGGCTGCGAGCCGGTGCTGATCGAGACCACGAACGAAACGCGTCACGCGCTGACCGGCGAGGCCCTGCTCGCAGCGCATCGCAAGGCGCCGCTGAAGGGTGTTCTGGTCGGCAGCCCCGCCAATCCGACGGGCACGATGATGTCCCGTGAAGCGCTCGCCGGCCTGATCGCGGCCGCGGAAGATGCCGGCATCCGCTTCATCTCCGATGAGATCTATCACGGGCTCGATTACGCGTTTCCGGCCGTGACGGCGGCTGCGCTGTCCGAGCACGCGCTCGTGATCAATTCGTTCTCGAAGTATTTTTGCATGACCGGTTGGCGCGTCGGATGGATGGTGGTGCCCGAGATCCTTGTGCGGCCGATCGAGCGGCTGCAGCAGAACCTCTCGATCTCGGTGCCGGCGCTGTCGCAGATCGCGGCGGAGGCCGCCTTCGACGGCGCGGCCGAGATGGAGGAGATCAAGCACGGCTACCAGGAAAACCGGCGCGTCCTGATCGATGGTTTGCCCAAGGCGGGACTGACGGAATTCCTGCCGGCCGACGGCGCCTTCTATCTCTATGCAGACGTCTCGGACTTCACCGCCGACAGTTTCGAATTCGCAAAGCAGATGCTGGAGCAGGCGCGCGTGGCGGCAACGCCCGGCCTTGATTTCGATCCCATCCATGGCCGCTCGTTCATTCGTTTCTCCTATGCGCGCTCGCCAGGGGAGATGCGTGAGGCAGTTGACCGGATTGCTGAGTGGCTTAAATAACTGCGCCAGTTTTCTTCAGCCTTCCGGAGTTCAGCTTGTCAGACCGTTCCGTCCCGTCCGCCGCTGCGCCACATTCCTCTCTCGCCGCTTTGATGTGGCCGACCCGGCCAGGCGAATCCGTCGGCGCGCTGCGTGCCGTCGTGCTGGTCGCGCTCGGCACGGCGTTGATGGCGCTGTCGGCCAAGGTGAATCTGCCGCTGCCTTACGTGCCCATGACGTTGCAGACGTTGGTGGTGCTGATGATCGGCGCCGCCTATGGCTGGCGCCTCGGCAGCGCGACCATGATCGCTTACCTCGCCGAGGGCGCGATCGGGCTTCCGGTGTTCGCCGGCCCCGTGGGTGGGATCGCGCCGCTGGTCGGCCCGACCGCGGGCTATCTGTTCGGTTTCGTTGTGGCCGCGTTCGCGACCGGTTGGCTCGCCGAGCGCGGCTGGGATCGCAGCGTCATGCTGCTGTTTGCGGCGATGGCTGTTGGGCACATCGTCATTCTCGCGACCGGATTCGGCTGGCTGGCATTCGGCCTTGGTCTCGGCGCCAGCAAGGCCTGGCAGGTCGGCATCGTGCCGTTCATCGCGGCCTCGCTGGTCAAGAATGCGCTCGGCGCGACGCTGATGCCGGCGGCGCGCCGGATTGTCGAGCGTCGCGGATAGGACGCGCTCGCTAAAATCGCTCGGGCCGGTACGGCGTGGGATCGACCGCGGGCGTTTCGCCGCTCATCATTTCCGCGAGCAGGCGCCCGGTCGCAGGTCCCAGCGTAAAACCCTGGTGGCCGTGGCCGAAATTCATCCACAGGCCGGGGTGGCGCGGGGCTGGGCCGAGCACCGGGAGCATATCGGGCGTGCAGGGCCTCGTCCCGAACCATGGATCCGGCTCGACCCGCTTGCCGAGGTCGATCAGCTCGCGCGCGGAGGCTTCGGCGCTGGCGAGCTGCACCGGGGTCGCGAGCGCGTCCGCGCCCGTCAATTCCGCGCCGGTGGTGATGCGGATGCCCTTGGCCATCGGCCCCATGGCGTAGCCACGGGCCTTGTCGACCAGCGGCAGGTCGAGCGAAGCGCCGCCGCTGTAATGCATGTGGTAGCCGCGCTTGCGCACCAGCGGGATGCGATAGCCGAATTTGCACAATAAATCAGGCGACCACGGCCCGAGCGTCACGACGGCGTGGGCAGCGTCGATGCGGCCCTGGTCAGTGTCCACCGACCAGCCGGTCGCGGTCTGTCGCAGCGACTGCGCATCACCGAGCACGATCCTGCCGCCGAGCCGTACGAACAGCTCGGCATAGGCCGTGACCAGCGCGCCGGGGTCGGACACGGTCCAGGTGTCGAGCCAGTGGATCGCTCCCGGGAGATCGTCGCGCAGGATCGGCTCGGCCCTGGCAAGCTCGCTGCCCGACAGCACGCGGTAGTTCACGCCGAATTCGCGCTGATCTTCCTCGGCAGCCTTGACCGAGAGATCCAACGAAGCGGCATCGCGAAACAGCGCTCGGTAGCCGGCGCGGCGGATGAGATTGTCGGCATGCGCCTCGCGGATCAGGGTGTCGTGCTCGGCCGTTGCGTAGGCGATCAGCCGTGCCCACGCCTCGATCGCCTCGCGATGTCGCTTCGGCGCCGAATGCCACCAATAGCGGAGCAGGGGCTCGATGTGGAGATGCAGCGAGGAGAGGCTGTAGCGCACGTCGTTGGTGCGGCCGGTCGCGATCTTCAAAAGCGAAGCGAGGTCGCGCGGCATTGGATAGGGGCGTACCGCTTCGGCCTGGATCATCCCCGCGTTGCCGTAGCTGGTCTCGCGGCCCGGCTCCCTGCGATCGATCAGCGTCACCCACCAGCCGCGCCGCTGTAGATGCAGCGCGGCGCCGACGCCCACCATGCCGCCGCCGAGAATGATCGCGCTTTGCATCGCAACTGACCTCATCAAATCAAAACCGCCCGGTTGGGCCGGGCGGTTTCAATTCCATTTGTCCCTTTACTCGCCGCCGCCGAAACGGCGTGACCACCAGCCGGCACGACGTGGGGCGGCCGGGGTTTCGCTTGCCGCCTCCGGCGCGGGCTCAGGTGCCGGCGTGGGTGCAGCAACCGGCTCGGTCGCCTCCGCCGCCGGCGTTGCGGGCTCCGCCTGGCTGTTCGCCAGGAAGCTTACCTTTTCGCGCACGGTGGAGCGGCGCCGCGCGGCCCTGTCGCCGGCTGACTCTTCGTCCGGCGTTGCGGTCGTCGCGGCGGGAGCGGGCTCCGGCTGGGCCGGCGCCTCGGTCCGGATCTCGGCGTGCGGCTCAGGCTCCGCAACCCGCGGCTCGCCGGTCGGCTCGGCCTGCGCGATCGAGGGCGAAGCCTGGCTGCCGAGGCCGTCGAAATCGGCCACTGCATAGGCAGCTTCCGGCGGCGGGTTGGTGCCGAGCTCGTCGCTGATGGAGCCGGCAAGACCTTCCTCGCCGCCACCGCGCCGGCGGCGACCGCCGCGGCGACCACGCCGGCGCCGGCGATCACCGCTGCCCTGCTGTTCGCCACGGGCGGCCTGTTCCTCGCCTTCCTCACCGTCCTGCTCGGACTCGGTCTCCTCCTCGCTTTCGCCGGCGATCATCGCGGGCTCAGGTACGGTCGGCGCCGTATCCTCGCGCAACTCTCCTTCGCGCTGGCCCCCGCGGCCGCGCCGGCGTCGACGGCGCTTGCGGCGCTGGCCGTCCTGCTCCGAGGCTGCCTCGCCGCCAGCCTGCTCGTCGGCAAGGCCTTCGGTCTCGTCGGTTTCGATCTCGGATTCCGTCTCCAGGTCGAAGACGTCCTCGTCGTCATAGGCCTCTTCAGCCGGTGGCGGCGGGCTCGCAGCGGCTTGCGCAACGAGCAGCGCCTTGGCGGCTTCGAGCGTATGCACCTGCTCGCCGCGGTCGATCACATAGGCCTGCGGGCCGCTGACGCCGGGATCGGCGATCACCGACAGCGTGACCTTGAAGCCGTTCTCGAGATCGCGCAGATGGCCGCGCTTGTGGTTCAGCACATAGAGCGCGACGTCGGTGCGGGTGCGGACCACGAGATTGTGGGTGGCGCCCTTCATCAGGATCTCTTCGAGGCCGCGCAGGAGCTGCAGCGCCACCGAGGACACCGAGCGAACGTGGCCGGTGCCGCCGCAATGCGGGCACGGATCGGTCGAAGATTCCAGCACGCTGGCGCGGATGCGCTGGCGCGACATCTCGAGCAGGCCGAAATGCGAGATGCGGCCGACCTGGATGCGCGCGCGATCCTGCCTGAGGCAATCGGACAGCTTGCGCTCGACCGCGCGGTTGTTGCGCTTCTCGTCCATGTCGATGAAATCGATGACGATCAGGCCGGCGAGGTCGCGTAGGCGCAGCTGGCGGGCGACCTCTTCAGCCGCTTCCATGTTGGTCTTGAGTGCGGTGTCCTCGATATGGTGCTCGCGCGTCGATCGTCCCGAGTTGACGTCGATCGAGACCAGCGCCTCGGTCTGGTTGATGACGATGTAGCCGCCGGAGCGCAGCTGCACGGTCGGCGAGAACATCGCATCGAGCTGGCTCTCGACGCCCATGCGCGAGAACAGCGGCTGGCCGTCGCGATATTGCTTCACCGCGCCGACATTGGCGGGCATCAGCATCTTCATGAAGTCGCGGGCCTCGCGGTGGCCGGCTTCGCCGGCGACCAGGATCTCGTCGATCTCCTTGTTGTAGAGGTCGCGCAGCGAGCGCTTGATCAGCGAGCCTTCCTCGTAGACGAGGGTCGGGGCCTGCGATTTCAGCGTGAGGTCGCGCACCGTCTCCCACATCCGGATCAGATATTCGAAGTCGCGCTTGATCTCGGGCTTGGTCCGGGCGGCGCCCGCGGTGCGCAGGATGATGCCCATGCCCTCGGGCACGTCGAGGTCCTGCACCACTTCCTTCAGGCGCGAGCGGTCCTGCGCGCTGGTGATCTTGCGGCTGATGCCGCCGCCGCGTGCGGTGTTCGGCATCAGGACGGCGTAGCGGCCGGCGAGCGAGAGGTAGGTCGTCAGCGCCGCGCCCTTGTTGCCGCGCTCTTCCTTGACGACCTGAACCAGCATCACCTGGCGGCGCTTGATGACTTCCTGGATCTTGTACTGGCGGCGCGGCCGGAAGGTGCGCTCCGGCACTTCCTCCAGCACGTCGTCGCCGCCGACGGATTCGACGACTTCCTCTTCGGCATCCTCGCCGTCCTCGTCCTCGTCATCCTCTTCGGCTGCTTCCCCGGCGTCCGCATGCGGGGCTTCAGTGCTTTCGCCGGCGGCGTAGATGGCCTCGGCCGGCTCGGCGGCCGATGTCACGGCCTCCGCCAGAGGCTCCGCCAGCGCTTCCGCGGCATGAGCTTCGGGAGCGGGAACGTCGAAGGTTGGCGCCGGCTGCGGCTCGGCAGCGGTTTCGACCGCGGGCTCGGCGCCGACCGCCGCGACAGGCGCGGGCGTCTCGTCGGCGTGATCATGTTCGTGATGATCGCGCTCGTCCTCGCGGCCGCGGGCATCGTCGTGAGCGTGATCGTGCTCGTCATCGCGGGCATGACGATGTTCGTCATGATCATGATCGCCATGATCGTGATCATGGCCCTCGTGCTCGCCGTGATGCTCCGCATCGGCGTGCAGATGCTCGCCCTCGGCATGCTCGGGCAGCGCGGCGCCTTCGACCGGCTGGGCGGCGGGATCGGCGCCGGCTTCGAGACCTTCGACGATGTCGCTGCGCACGCGCTCGCCATGACCGCGGCGGCGGGCGTTGCGGTGCCGCGAGCGGCGACGGCCGTGCGAGCGGTTCTCGCTTTCTTCCTCGGCCTCGCGATGGGCCTGTTCCTCGGCCTCGATCAGCGCCTGCCGGTCGGCGACCGGGATCTGGTAATAGTCGGGATGGATTTCGCTGAAGGCGAGAAAGCCGTGGCGATTGCCGCCATATTCGACGAAAGCGGCCTGGAGCGAGGGTTCGACCCTTGTGACCTTGGCGAGGTAGATATTCCCGCGCAGTTGCTTGCGTTGCGCGGTCTCGAAATCAAACTCTTCGACGCGATTGCCGCGGACCACGACGACCCGGGTCTCCTCCGGGTGGGTGGCATCGATCAACATCTTGTTGGGCATGTCTTAACTCTTGGCGGCGGCGGACGCGATAAGCCGTGGGCGCGTATCGCGCCGGCGGGTGACGCGACGGTCCACCTGATTCGGGGGTGAGGGGAAGGCCGAAACGCCGTCTCTCGCGCCTTGCCGAACCGGAAGCTTCAGGACCATTGCGACGCATGGGATTGTCACTCCGCAGCGTCGCGAATGCTCCTTCAGATTTCGTCGGCACAGTCTGGCGCATCAAGCGTCGGCCCGTATGAAACACTGGGCGGCGAGGCCGCCCTTCAATCAGTTGCTGCTGGCCAGGCACGGCGCGAGCGCGCTCGCCTTGGGGATCACGAACCGCCCCCTTGGGATCAAGGGACCGGGTAATGGGTTACGCCGCTGTCAGAACCGTCCCGGCAACATGAGTGGTAGCCCGAGACCGTCCGCCTCCGGGGCTTGACCCGCTCCACCTCGCTGCCGCGCACCGCGCTGGTCATAGAGGGAAGCGGAAAACGCTGGAATTCTCAAACCTTGAGAGTTCCGGCGCTGCACCGGGAGGCTGAATGCGACACAACCGGAAATATCGGCCGTCAGCATTCCGTACATACGAGGAATGAGCCATCCGTGCAAGGGAGCGTCGCACGGCGGTCACAGTCGGCGAGTTTCGCGCTTCCGTCATTAAGGATCGATTAACCCTGTGGTTCTATTGCGTTAAGAGAGCTGCTCGGAGGCACGGAATCGGTGGCGAGCCGCACAAATCGACGGATTTTGCTGGGGGGCGTGTTGCTGTGCACTGCGGCATTGCCCTGTGCTGATTCCGCGCGCCTGATCGCTGCGGAAAGCCGGCTGCAACCTGCTGCCGTTGCGGCGAATTTTCCGGTTGCCTCGGCCGCCCGCCTGGCCGGCGACGGCAAGCAGACCCGCTTCATCCTCGACCTCGACCAGACCATCACCTTCCGCGCCGTCACGCTGGGCGACCCCTATCGCGTCGTAGTGGACGTGCCGCAGGTCAATTTTCAGCTGCCCGCCGGGACCGGAAGTGGGGGGCGGGGGCTGGTCAAGGCCTTCCGCTACGGGCTCGTCATGCCCGGCGGCTCTCGAATCGTGTTCGACCTGACCGGACCGGCGAAGATCGCCAAATCCTACGTGCTGGAGGCGGCCAACGGCCAACCGGCCCGGCTGGTGCTCGAGCTGGAGGAGGTCGACCGCACCGCCTTCGTGTCGTCACGTGCCCCCGAAAACCGTCCCGAGCTGCGGCCCGCGATCGCTGAAGCGCCGCCTGCCACGGTTCCCAGTGCCGCGGCCCCGGATGGCGCGCAGCAGAAGGCTGATACTCGCCCGGTGGTGGTGATCGATCCCGGCCACGGCGGCATCGACAACGGGACGCAGTCGAGCGGCGAGAGCGAGAAAAACCTGGTGCTGGCCTTTGGCCTGGCGCTCCGCGATAAGCTGGAAAAAGCCGGCAAGTACCGCGTGGTCATGACGCGGGACGACGATACCTTCGTTCCGCTCAATGACCGCACCAAGATCGCCCGCAATCTCAAGGCGGCCTTGTTCGTCTCGATCCACGCCGATGCGCTGCCACGGGCGGAAGGGGATGCGCAGGGCGCGACCATCTATACGCTGTCCGACAAGGCGTCCGACGCCGAGGCCCAGCGGCTGGCGGATGCGGAGAACCGCGCCGATGCGATCGCCGGCTTCAACCTCGCGGAGGAGCCGACCGACGTCGCCGACATCCTGATCGACCTCACACAGCGCGAAACCCGCACCTTTTCAAACCGTTTCGCCCGCCATTTGATGAGCGAAATGAAGCAGACGGTGCGGATGCACAAGCATCCCCTGAAATCCGCCGGCTTCCGGGTTCTGAAGGCGCCCGACGTGCCATCGGTGCTGGTCGAGATCGGCTACGTCTCCAACAAGGGCGATCTCGAGCAGCTGGTCTCCGAGGGCTGGCGCTCCCGCGCCGTGGGCTCGATGGCCCAGGCGATCGACGGATTTTTGACCAAGCGGATGGCCACGGCGGGGACGTCGAACTGAGCCGGTTTGTTCCTCCCGGCCCAAAGGCCCTAGTTTGGCCACAGCGGACGCTTTATAGAAACCGGTAGAGGGTTCCGGAATCGGCGAGAACCTGTTCGGCAAGCGTCTTAAGTCCGGCCTCGATGTGATTGCGTAAGCCGGTGAATTCGCGACGTGAGGTTGGTGCCGTTTTGTGTGCCAAAGGGCTGATACTGGGCTGATCCAGAGTTTGAACGGATAAACAGATAATGCGCTTGCTGGTGCGGTTCATGGGCTTCCTGTTCGCCGCGGGAACAGTGGTGTTCCTTGTTGGCGTCGGGGCCGTGGCAGGCCTGATCTGGCATTTCTCCAAGGACTTGCCGGACTACTCTCAGCTTCAGGATTACGAGCCGCCGGTGATGACGCGTGTGCACGCGGTCGACGGTTCGCTGGTCGGCGAATACGCCAAGGAGCGGCGGTTGTATCTGCCGATCCAGGCGGTGCCGAAGCTCGTGATCAACGCGTTCCTCGCGGCCGAGGACAAGAATTTCTACGAGCATGGCGGCATCGACTACACCGGCATGGCGCGCGCAGGCCTGCTCTATCTGCAGAACTACGGCTCCAACCGCCGTCCGCAGGGTGCGTCCACGATCACGCAGCAGGTCGCCAAGAACTTCCTGCTCACCAACGAGGTCTCCTTCTCCCGCAAGATCAAGGAAGCCTTGCTGGCGATGCGCATCGAGAAGACCTATTCGAAGGACAAGATCCTCGAACTGTATCTCAACGAGATCTATCTCGGCCTCGGCGCCTACGGCATCGCGGCGGCCTCGCTGGTCTATTTCGACAAGTCGGTGAACGAGCTGACAGTGGCGGAAGCGTCCTATCTGGCGGCGCTGCCGAAGATGCCGGCGACACTGCATCCGGTCCGCAACCGCGACCGCGCCATCGAGCGCCGCAATTACGTGATCGACCGTCTCGTGGAAAACGGCTGGATCAAGCAGGCCGACGCCGACAAGTCGCGCAAGGAGCCGCTCGCCGTCACCAGCCGTTCCAACGGCGCCCACACCTTTGCCGGCGAATATTTCGCCGAGGAAGTCCGCCGCGACATTTTCGAGCGCTACGGCGAGAAGAAGCTCTACGAGGGCGGCCTGTCGGTTCGCACCACGCTCGATCCGAAGATCCAGGTCATGGCGCGCAAGGCCATGGTCGCCGGCCTCGTGAACTATGACGAGCAGCAGGGCTATCGCGGCGCCATCAGCAAACTCGACATTTCGGGCGACTGGGGCGTGAAGCTCGCCGAGATCAAGTCGCTGTCCGACATCTCGCCTTGGCGCATGGCGGTGGTGCTGGAGACCAGCGATCAGTCGGCACGGATCGGCTTTCAGCCTGGCCGTGAGCTCGGCGGCGCGGTGAGCAAGCAGCGCGAGACCGGCATCGTGACGGTCGACGGCGTGCGCTGGGCGCGGGCGCTGCAGGGCGGCACGAGAGGCAAGACGCCGACAGCGGTGTCGCAGGTGCTCCAGCCCGGCGACGTCATCTATGCCGATCCCCTCTACAAGGACGGCCACCCCGTCGAGGGCCAGTACCGGCTTCGCCAGATTCCGGAAGTCTCCGGCGCGATGGTGGCGATGGATCCCTGGACCGGCCGCGTGCTCGCGATGGTCGGCGGTTTCTCGTTCGACCAGAGCCAGTTCAATCGCGCCACGCAGGCCTACCGGCAGCCCGGTTCGTCGTTCAAGCCGATCGTCTATTCGGCCGCGCTCGACAACGGCTACACGCCCTCGACCGTCGTGCTCGACGCGCCCATCGAGATCGACCAGGGGCAGGGCGCCGGCGTGTGGCGGCCTGAAAACTTCTCCTCGGGCAAGTTCCAGGGACCGGTGACGCTGCGCAATGCGCTGCGGCAATCGCTCAACACCGTGACGGTGCGCCTCGCGCAGGACATCGGCATGCCCCTGATCGGCGAATATTCCCGCCGCTTCGGCGTCTATGACGAACTGCCGAACTATCTCTCCTACGCGCTCGGCGCCGGCGAGACCACGGCGATGCGCATGGTCACGGCGTACTCGATGCTCGCCAATGGCGGCCGCCGCGTGAAGCCGACGCTGATCGACCGCATCCAGGACCGTTACGGCCGCACCATCTTCAAGCACGACCAGCGCGAATGCCGCGGCTGCGACGCGCCGGGCGGCTGGAAGAACCAGCCCGAGCCGCAGCTGATCGACCGCCGCGAGCAGGTGCTGGATTCCATGACCGCCTATCAGATCACCGAGCTGATGGAGGGTGTGGTGCAGTCCGGTACGGCCACGGTGATCAAGGAGGTCGGCAAGCCCGTCGCCGGCAAGACCGGCACCACCAACGAGGCCAAGGACGCCTGGTTCGTCGGCTTCTCGCCGGACATCGCAGTCGCGGTCTACATGGGCTACGACAAGCCGCGCCCGCTCGGTAAGGGCAATGCCGCGACCGGCGGCCATCTCGCCGCTCCGATCGTGCGTGACTTCCTCAAGCTCGCGCTCGCCGACAAGCCCGCGGTCCCGTTCAAGGTGCCGGCCGGCATCAAGCTCGTGCGCGTCGTTGCCAAGACCGGCATGCGCGCCGGCCCCGGCGAGACCGGCGGAACCATCCTCGAAGCCTTCAAGCCCGGCACGGCGCCGCCGGACAATTATTCGGTGATCGGCGTTGCCGACGCCGACGGACGCGGCATGCCGGTGCAGCAGCAGCCGGATTCCGGCTTCCTCTTCCGGCCGGGCACTGGCGGGTTGTGGTAGGCCGCGGATAAGACCGGGCGATCACGGTTCAGGCGGTTGCGCTTTGCGGCCGCCGCCGCTACATCCCCTCTCAAACTGCACGCGGGATTCCGCAAGACAGAGAACGACATGCGCGCCGAAATCGAACGATTGGTAGAAGAGATCAAGCAGTCAGTCGGGCTGCTGAGGAGGCATCTTTGACGTCGAGAAATCGACGGCGCGCCTCGCTGAGCTGAACAAGCTCGCAGAAGATCCCAACCTCTGGAACGACCCCCAGAAAGCCCAGAAGCTGATGCAGGAGCGCACCTCGCTGGAGGATGCGCTCTCAGGCATCGGCAAGGTCGAGCAGGAGCTCGAAGACGACATCGGCATGATCGAGCTCGGCGAGGCCGAGGGCGATGACGGCGTCGTCGCGGAAGCCGAAGCTGCGCTGAAGAACCTGAAGAAGGAAGTGGCGCGGCGCGAGCTCGAGGCGCTGCTGTCGGGCGAAGCCGACCGCTTCGATTCCTATCTCGAAGTACATGCCGGCGCCGGCGGCACCGAGAGCCAGGACTGGGCGCAGATGCTTTTGCGCATGTACACGCGCTGGGCCGAGACTCACGGATTCAAGGTCGAGTACCTCGAAGAATCCGAGGGCGAAGAGGCCGGCATCAAGTCGGCGACCATCCAGGTGTCCGGGCACAACGCCTATGGCTGGCTGAAGACCGAAGCCGGCGTGCATCGCCTGGTGCGCATCTCGCCGTTCGATTCCAACGCGCGGCGGCACACGTCGTTCTCGAGCGTGCAGGTGTTCCCCGTCATCGACGACAGCATCAAGATCGACATCAAGGAATCCGACGTCCGCGTCGACACGATGCGCTCGGGCGGTGCCGGCGGCCAGCACGTCAACAAGACCGAATCCGCGGTGCGCCTGACGCATATCCCGACCGGGGTCGCCGTGGTCTGTCAGGCCGGCCGCTCCCAGCACAAGAACCGGGCGCAAGCCTGGGATATGCTGCGCGCGCGTCTGTACGAGATCGAGCTGAAGAAGCGCGAGGAGAAGGCGGCCGCCGACCAGGCCGCCAAGACCGACATCGGCTGGGGCCACCAGATCCGCTCCTACGTGCTGCAGCCCTATCAGATGGTGAAGGATCTGCGCACGGGCGTGCAGACCTCCGATACGTCGGGTGTGCTCAATGGCGAGCTCGACGAGTTCATGGCCGCGACGCTCGCGCAGCGCGCCTTCGGCACCACCGCCGGCGACGTTGAGGACGTGGACTAGCCATGTCCCGAATCGCCTTCATCGGGCTTGGGCGGATGGGCCATGGCATGGCCGGCCGCTATCTCGATGCCGGCTTCACGGTAACGATCTGGAATCGCAGCAAGGCAAAGGCCGAGGACCTGATCGCGCGCGGCGCGATTTGGGCGACCTCGCCGGAGGACGCCGCGATCGATGCCGACGCGGTCGTGACCATGGTCGCCGACGATGAGGCCTCGCGCGCGGTCTGGCTCGGGCCTGACGGCGCCGCCAAGACGGCGAAGGCGGGCACCATCGCGATCGAATGCTCCACTGTCTCCTATGACCACGCCCGCGAGATGGGCCGCGAGCTCAACGCGCGCGGGCTGATCTACATCGATTGCCCCGTGACGGGATTGCCGGACGCGGCGGCGGCCGGGCAGTTGACGCTCTTGGTTGGCGCCGACGCGGCCGATCTCGAGCGTGCGCGGCCCTATCTGACGCCGATCGGCTCGACCATCCGCCATTTCGGCGCGGTCGGCTCCGGCACTGTCTACAAGCTCATCAACAATCTCATGGGCGCGATCCAGATCGCCGGTGTCGCCGAGGGCCTTGCGATTGCCGAGCAGGCCGGGCTCGACATGAACCTGGTGCTGGAATCGATCCAGGCGGGCGTCGCCGCCAGCCCGCAGGTAGCGCGTCACTCCAAGCGCATGGTCGCCCGCGATTTCGGCGGCGCGACCTTCACCGCGGCGCTACGGCACAAGGATGCCGCCTACGCCGTGAAGCTCGCGGAAAGCCTGTTGGCCAACAAGCCGCTGGTCGCGCGCGCTGCGGTCGAGGCGTACGCGCAGGCGAAAGCGGTGATGCCGGACGATGATGAAGGCAGGATGATCGAGCTGGTGTCGCGGCCGAAGAAGCGGTAGAGCGGAAGTCTTCGACCATGAAAGGTGTTCGGCTTGTGACCCGACGCGGACTTGAAAGACCCCAATAAGCCGCAGTCACGAACCGCTGCGGTAGGACTCGACGGCGTGCAATCGAAGACTATCGCATCAAGTGGAAATCATGACGGACTGGCCAACGGCGGCCTCAGAAGTGCGCGAACGATGAGCGGGATACCAACCGCCAAAGGTATCAGCCAGTACATAAAATGAGGCAGCTCCTTCCAAAGCGGCAACTGCTTTCCATTGTCGACGTAAAAGGCAACCAGCATTAGGACATACGACAGGCCCATCCCCGCGATATGAAGCCTGACCCAGTTCCGCCATCGATGCCGGAGCGCTGAGCGCCCGAGCCAGGCGCAAGCGAACGACAACGCCCCGAGAATGAACAAGTGATAGTTTTCGTCCCAGCGCATAAGCGACAGGAACGTCGCGGAAGCGCTGAGCGCCAGCAGGCACCAGAAATAGTTCGTTCCGAACTTCGAATGGCGTCCGCGACGCTTCTCGCTTAGCATTGCGATCGCTCCGATCGCAACACAGGCGATACCCAATGGGATATGCACTCCGAGAACCACCGCGAGAAACACGGGATCGGTCGATGGAATTTCAATGCCCGCCACAATGGTTGTTTCACCGCCGGTCATGGCGCCACTTCCAGCTTGCAATTGACCATCGACTTCG
Organism: Bradyrhizobium sp. NBAIM18; assembly: GCF_020193825.1. NCBI lineage: Bacteria > Pseudomonadati > Pseudomonadota > Alphaproteobacteria > Hyphomicrobiales > Nitrobacteraceae > Bradyrhizobium > Bradyrhizobium sp. NBAIM18. The sequence goes on along the minus strand of NZ_JADYVO010000002.1, from coordinate 103,277 downwards.
CTGACGAGGACGGGCGTTTGACGGCAGATGCTGCGGCGGCGCACACGACGCAAAGCACACAGCAGCCAGCGAGGACGGCGGCATAGCTCCCCGTCCAATCGAGGGTTGCCGCGAAAGGCAGCGGCCCGAATGCGGCGCCGGAAATGCCGAAGACGAACGACACTCCCCTGATCGCGCCAAGATGGTCGCGCCCGAAATACTGCGCGTAGCCGGCGGCGTTGATAGCTTGCTGCGAGCCGTACGCTCCGCCCAGACTCAGCGCATACAGCACGCTGACGGCGATTCCACTTCCAAACGCCGGGAGAGCTGACGCCAGCGCAAGCATGAACATCGCAAGCGGGACCAGGTGCCGGGGTTCATACCGATCCACCAGAAATCCGGTGCCGAGCGTAGCAACGGCCTGAACGCCGGCAAGCAGCGATAGCAACAGCAACGCGTCGCCGTATGCGATCCCGGCCGTCTGCATGATTGAAAAGTGATTGAGCAAGAGCGCGGTGCCGATGGCGTTGGTCAGAAAGCCTGTAGCGCAGAGCAGCCAGAAGACGCCGGTACGCAGCGCTTGCTCGCGTGTAAACGATGGCTCGTCCCGTAGCTCTTTTGCGGCAGGCGCCAACCCGGCGTCCGTGCTGAGGCCGAACTTTTCCGGCTGATCACGAAACAGCGCGGCAGCGACCGGCAGAATGGTGAGGGCGACAAGACCGGCAACGGCAAGATAGGCGCCCCGCCAGCCGTAGTGCGAGATGAATCCATCGAACAGCTTCGGGAAGACCAAAGAACCGGCCGCGAGCCCGAGACTTGCTGCCGCAGCGGCAATCCCCCGCCGACGTACAAACCACAGATTGACGACCTGCTGGCTGACAAGGCTAAGGCCGCCGATCGCGGTGCCACGCAACAGCGCGAAGCCCACGAGCAGCATCACTGCGGATTGAACGGTCGCCATGAAAACGCAGGCCAGGGCGAGGCCACCGGCGATTATGGTCGCCGTCAGGCGAGGCCCACGCCGGTCGATCCAGCGGCCGATCACGGGCGCAGGCAGAATCCCTGCTAGCGTTCCAACTGCATAAGCGATCGAGGCCGAAGTGCGCGAGATGCCGAGATCGGCAGTGATCGGATCGAAGAAAACCGAGACACCTGCCGTCTGGCCGGGCAGTGTCATGAACGAGCCGAAAGTGCCCGCACCCAGTATGATCCAGCCATAGTGGACAGCCGAAGACCGTGGGCCCACCGCCAACATGCGATTCAACTCGCCCGGCGCGTCGCCGCGGCCCGCAAATCACTCTCAAACCCTTCGCAGCAATGCTCGCGCAAGAACTCCATGATCGCGTCCATGCGATCGTACTGAGCGCGACAGATTACCGTGCGCCCGATTTTTTCTTGGGCGACGAGGCCAGCGCCAACCAGCCCGCGCAGATGAAAGGCGAGCGTGGAGGCCGGCACGTCGAGACGGGTCTGGATATCGGTGATGTTGAGACCCGGCGGTCCGGCCCGAACCAGAAGCCGATAGATGTCTAGTCGCGTCAAATTGCCCAACTCGGCTAGGCAGCGCGCGGCGAGCTTGCGATTCATCACTTGCACTTATCGCAAGTTCGGACGAGATACAACTACAATCCTAGTTTTATAGTTGTTCTTGACAGTATGAAATACCAACGAAACCAATCGAGCAGATGCAGCTGATGCGGTTCAACGGGCAGGCGTGGGAGCTGTTCGGCGACTTCATCACCGGCGAGGTCGGCCACGAACGCAGCCAGTAAGTGGGCAGCGCGCGAGCCTAACCCGCGCTGAGCCGCACGCCGGCGCGCAGGAATTTCTGTGGATCGACCGCTTCGCCTTCGATGCGTGTCTCATAGTGCAGGTGCGGACCGGTGGAGCGGCCGGTCGAGCCGACGAGGCCGATGACCTGGCCGATCTTTACGACCTCGCCGACCCTGACGTTGATCTCGGAGAGATGGCCGTAGCGGGTCGAAAGCCCGTTGCCGTGGTCCACCTCGACCATGCGGCCATAGCCGCCGGACCAGCCGGCGGAAACCACCTTGCCGTAGGCGGTGACGCGGACGGGGTCACCGCTGGCGGCACGGAAATCGAGGCCGGTGTGCATTGCGGGCCGACCCAGGAAAGGATCGCTGCGCACGCCGAAGCCGGACGTGAACTCGACCTCGCCGATGACAGGCTTGCGATACGGCACCAGCGCCAGCGTGCGGTTGAGACGGTCCATCTCGGCGCGCGTGGTGTGGATGCGGTGGAGCTGCTTCTCGAACGGTCCGGCATTCGCCGTCAACTTGACGGGGACGAACGGTCCGCCCATCGCACTGCGCGGCACGGCGGCTTCGAGATGGGAAAGGTTCAGGCCGAGGTCGCTGACCACGCTGCGCATCCGGCGCATGCGCGAATCCATGCTTTCCTCGACGGCGTTGAGCGCCGCCATCTGGCGCCGCTCGACCTGATCAAGCGAGGTCGTGAGCCGGACCAGCACGTTGTCGAAACCCTGGTTCTTGGCGAACTTGTTGGTCGGCGCTGCCAATACGCTCGGCGCGCGCGATTCGAGGCGCGCTTCGCGATCCGGCGGCGCCACGAAGATCACGGTGTCGCTGATCGGCGACGGTTTTGGCGTGGTCGGACTCGCATCACTCCGCTGCGGGGCGGCGCGGGGAATCGAGCCGGTCACGTCGGGCATGGCGCCAAGCGCCGTGGCCCTGGATTCCAGCGCCGTCTGACGCTTCATGATCTGGTCGAGCTTCTGGTCGAACTGTTCCTGGTCGAGCAATTGACGGCTGGTGGTGCGATCGATCTTGGCGCGCAGCTCCGCGATGCGGTCCTCATAGGCGTATTGCATCTCGGCCTGGCGGGCGATCAGCCGGGTCAGGACGTCGTCACGGAACGCGAAATAGGTGGCGGTGGCGGCCGACCACAGCCCGAGCAGCACCACGGTGCCGACCACGATCCAGAACACCACGGGCCCGAAGCGGACCTGCTTGCCGGCATGCACGATGGTGTAGGCATCGTCGGTGGCGGGCAGGGGAATCGCGGTCACCGCCGCCGGGGCACCCAGAGGGCGCCGGAAGGCTCGTCCGTGATCGTGAGGATGATGTTGGGGGTACTGCGAGTATTGGGCAGAACTTTTCGACATCGGCACTCCCGCGCCGGTCGGATGGGTTCCTTGCGGCTCAATTGCCGCCGCAATCTGGGCCGCGCATGGTTAATTTTCCGCAAATGGGAACGCTCGAATTTAAAGGATTGGTTAAAGGCTCCTTGCCGCTTCCAGCACCTCGTCGGCATGGCCGTCGACCCGGACATTGCGCCAGATCCGCGCCACCTTACCGTCGGCCCCGACCAGGATTGTGGTGCGAAGAATCCCCAGGAAGCTCTTGCCGTACATGGACTTTTCGCCCCAGGCCCCATACGCCTCCAGCATCTCATGCGTCTCGTCCGAGATGAGGGGGACGCCGAGCTTGTGCTTGTCGCGAAACTTCTCCTGGGCCCTTAACGGATCGGCGGAGATGCCGATCACGGCGGTGCCGGCGGCAGCGAAGGCGTCGGCGAGGCGCGTGAAGTCGATCGCCTCCCGCGTGCAGCCGGGGGTGTCGGCTCGGGGGTAGAAGAACAGGACGAGCTTTCGGCCGGCATAGTCGGCGAGCGTGACCACGTCGCCGCCATCGCGCGGCAGGCGGAAGGCCGGGGCCTTTTGGCCCTCGGCCAAGCCGGACTTCAAGCCCGACTTGGCGGCAGCCGGAGAGGAGGCGGATTTGGAGGATTTTAACTGTTTCGATGCGGCCTTATGTGATCCTGCTTTTGCTATGGTCGCAGCTGATTTGCGTGCCGGTGTCCGCTGCGTTTTCGCGGATCTTGTTTGAGTCGATGCCCGCGTTTTTGCGGACTTCTTTTCAGCGGTCGGACTGCCGGAGGGCGTTTTGGACGATTTCTTTCGGGATTTCTTGGACATACGCCTTCCTTTCGACGCTTTCGGCAGGTCAACCGAAGCGGTATTGCAGCTCGTGTCCGGCGAGCCGGAATCGTGCCCTCGGCTGGGCAAGTCTGGCGACGCCGGAGTATGGTTACAAGGAATTCCACGCACCACCCCACTGCTCGTTGAACGCGCTCCCGGGGCGAAATGACGAACAGCAGGAATATTCGAGGTATGGCGGCAGTGCCGGCGCAGGGAGCGTCACTTCCCGCGAACGGCTGCGGTCCCGGCGGCGCTCAATCCTATGACGGGCGCCTGTATCGAGAGGCAATGGCAAGGAATACGTCGCCCCAGGACTACAACCGGGATTTTGATCGGCGCGGCGGCCAATTCGAGCCGCAGGAATGGGACGACGCCGACTGGGATCCGGATCAGGAAGCGGCTGCGCGCAATCGCGCACGCCGGTTGCTGGCGCGTTCCGGTTCGGGCTTTCTTCGCTTCGGTGGTGGATTTGGCGCGCTGCGCCGCTGGACGGGTGGGGGACGTTGGCTGAAGCGCCTGGCGGTGGCCGTCGCCACCGTCATCGTCATTTTCATCGGCTGTTTCGGTGCGCTGTGGTGGCGGCTCGGTGCCGGTCCCATCAGTCTGGACATCGCAACGCCGTGGCTCGCAGCCGCGATCGAGGACAATATCGGCCACGGCAACACCGTTGAGGTCGGCGGCACTCAGATCGAGCGGGCCGGCCGGGTCCGCGTCGCCGTCCGCATCCGAGACATCATCGTTCGCGACCGCGATCACGCCATCGTCGCCAGCGCGCCGAAGGCCGAGGTGAGGCTGTCGGGTGCGGCCCTCCTGATGGGGCACCTGCGTGCCGAGAGTCTCAACCTGGTCGATGCCGAGCTCGCCATCCGCATTGCGCCCGACGGCACCGTAACCGTGTCCGCCGGCGACACCGCAAAGCCGCTCGCGACCGGTGTCGCGTCCAAGAAGGACGCGGGCCTGCCGCCGACATTCCCGCGCAGCGGTGTCCCCCCGCCGCCATTCGCGACCGCGCCTGCGAGCCCGGACGCATCGCAGGCCGCACCGCAGGCGACCGCGCAGAGCGGCATCCTTCAGGGCCTCGACTGGCTCGACAGCCTGAGCATGACGGGCCTCGACGGTCAGAACCTCAACGAGATCGGTCTGAAGAACGGCGTCCTGATCGTCGACGATCAGCAGCGCGGCAGCAAATGGTCGTTCGAGAACATCACGCTCAGCCTGAGGCGGCCGAGCCGCGGCGGCGTCGCGCTCAGCCTCGGCGAGCAGGGCGCGCGTCCGTGGATGCTGCGCGCCACGATCGGACCGGCCGAGAACGGCGTGCGCTCGGTCGACATCAAGGCGGACAAGGTCTCGACCTCCAACATCCTGCTGGCGCTGCGGGTGAAGGACCTCACCTACACCGCCGACCTGCCGCTGACGGGCGAGCTCAAGGGCGAGCTCGGCCGCGACGGCGTGCCGACTTTCTTCCGCGGCAAGATCGCGGCCGGCGCCGGCAATATCATCGATACCGACACGCCCGACTACCCGATGGCAATCGACTCGGCCGAGATCAACGTCGAGTGGGATGCGAACCGGCGAGTGCTGGTCGCGCCGTTCAAGGTTCTCTCCGGCGCGAACCGCCTGACGCTGCTGGCCCATCTCGAGCCACCCAACGGCAACATCAACGACTGGCAGCTCGGCTTCAGCGGCGGTTCGATCCTGCTCGGCGGCATCGACAACGAGCCGCCGCTCGTCTTCAACCGCATCGCGATCGGCTTCCGCTTCGACACCGACCACAAGCGCATCCTGCTGACACAGGCCGACGTCTCCAACGGCGAGATCGGCGTCGCCGGCACCGGCGCCATCGACTATTCGGGCGAGCCGCGGCTCACCCTCGGCTTTGCGGGCACGCCGATGTCGGCCTCCGCCTTGAAGCGGATGTGGCCGACGCTGATCGTCCCCGAATTGCGTGAATGGGTGATCGAACGGATCGAGCGCGGCACGCTCCAGCGCATCGAGATCGGCGTCAACTCGCCGACCAGGAACCTGCCGCGCAAGGGCCCGCCCATTCCGGACGACGGCCTGTCGGTCAACATCGTGGCGAGCGGCGTTGCGGTCCGGCCCGTGGACGGCATGCCGGTGGTGCGCGATGCCGACCTGAAGGCACGCGTGACCGGGCGGACCGCGACCGTCAACATCGGGCAGGGCGTTGCTGATACGCCCGCGGGCCGCAAGGTCACGATCTCCGACTTCGTGTTCGAGGTGCCCGACATGGCGCCCAAGCCGTCGCCGTCGCGGAGCAGATTCCGTGTGGAAGGGCCGGTGCCCGCGGCCGCTGAAATGCTCGCCAACGATCGGCTGAGCGACCTGTCGGCGACCGTCGTCGATCCCAACACCAGCAAGGGAACGTTCTCGGCGAACATCCAGCTCGGAATGCCGGTCAAGGGCGAGCTGACCAAGGCCGACACCACCTACGTCGTCACCGCCGACCTCAACGGCTTTGCCGCCGACAAGCTGGTGATGAACCAGAAGCTGGAAGCCAATAACCTCAAGATATCAGCCAACAACCAGGGCTATCAGGTCAAGGGCGACGTCAAGATCAACGGCCAGGCGGCCTCGCTCGACTATCGCAAGCCGGCCGAGGGCGACGCGGACGTCAGATTGCAGGCGACGCTGGACGATGCCAGCCGCGCGCGGCTCGGCTTCGACCTCAGCCCCGCGGTCAGCGGATCGCTGCCGATCAGGCTGTCGGGCAAGATCGCGGGCGGCGCGGAACAGACCACGAGGCTCGGCGTCGAAGCCGATCTGACCGCCGTCAGGCTCGACAACATCCTGCCCGGCTGGGTCAAGCTGCCGGGCAAGTCCGGCAAGGCCAGCTTCAAGGTGGTGCCGACGGCGCAATCGACGCGTTTCGAGGACATCGTCATCGAAGGCGGCGGCGCCTCGATCAAGGGCTCGCTCGAGCTCGACGCGAACAGCGATCTCGTGAACGCGAACTTCCCGACCTACGCGCCGTCCGACGGCGACAAGGCCTCGCTCAGGGTGGAGCGCAGCCAGGACGGTGTGCTGCGCGGCACCATGCGTGGCGACGTGTTCGACGGCCGCGGCTTCCTGAAGTCGGCGATCTCAGGCAATTCCAAGGACGACAAGAACAAGCTGAAGAACGTCGATTTCGACATCGACGTGAAGCTCGGTGCCGTCGCCGGCTTCAACGGCGAGGCCATGCGCAGCCTCGATGCCAAGATGTCGAAGCGCAATGGGGCTATCAAGGCGTTCACGCTGAGCGGCAAGATCGGCCGCGACACGCCTGTCGCTGCCGACCTGCGCGGCGGCCGTGCCCAGGGCAACCGCGAGGTGATCTACCTGCAGACGAACGACGCCGGCGCGCTGCTGCGCTTCACCGACACCTACACCAAGGCGGTCGGCGGCCAGATGGTGGTGGCAATGGAGCCGCCGTCTGCCGAGCCGAACGTCGCGCGCGAGGGCCTGATCAATGTCCGCGACTTCACCGTGAAGGGCGAGGCGCAGCTCGAACGCGTTGCCGCCGGCGCGCCGAACGGGACCGGGAATGGCGTCTCCTTCAGCGCACTTCGCGCCGAGTTCACGCGGCAGAACGGTGCGCTCACGGTCCGTGACGGCGTGGTCAAGGGGCCGATGATCGGTGCCACCATCGAGGGCTCGATCGACTATCCCGGCAACCAGGTCTGCATGAGCGGCACCTTCGTGCCGATGTACGGCGTCAACAACATCTTCGGCCAGATTCCGCTGTTCGGCATCTTCCTCGGTGGCGGCAACAATGAGGGGCTGATCGGCGTGACCTACGAGGTCGTCGGCACGCCAGCCGCGCCCGTGATGCGCGTCAATCCGATCTCGGCGATGGCGCCGGGCCTGTTCCGCAAGATCTTCGAGTTCAACACCGGCAAGCAGAACTCGCCGTTCGAGGAATTCCCATCGCATTCGAACGACGGCTCGACCGGATCGACGCGCCAGCTGTCGAGCGGTTGCACCCTCGCGCGGCGGTAATCCCCACATTCCCAGGTGTGCTCGTCATGCCCGGGCTTGTCCAGGCTTGTCCCGGGCATCCACGTTCTTCGTGCGGCGCGGCCAAAAACGTGGATGGCCGGGACAAGCCCGGCCATGACGAATGTGGCGATGCTTTCGCGCCAAACGTTTTGAGGCTGGAGCGGGGCGTCAGGCCGCGCGCACACCCTTCAGGAATGTTCCGACTTCGCCGGAGAGCTGCTCGGCCTGCTTGGAGAGGTTGCTGGCTGCTGCGAGCACCATGCCGGCAGCGTTGCCGGTCTCGTTGGCCGCCGTGGAGACGCCGCCGATATTGGTGGTGACCTCTTTGGTCGCCTCCGCGGTCTGCGAGACGCTGCGGGCGATCTCGGCGGTGGCGGCGCCTTGCTCCTCGATGGCCGCGCCGATCGAGGTGGCGATGCGGCTAACCTCCTCGATGGTGGCGGTGATGCCGCCGATCGCATCGACAGCTTCCTTGGTGGCGCCCTGGATCTGGGCGATCTTGTCGCCGATCTCGCGGGTGGCTTCCGCGGTCTGGCTCGCCAGCGACTTCACCTCGGAAGCGACCACGGCAAAGCCGCGGCCGGCTTCGCCGGCGCGGGCGGCCTCGATGGTGGCGTTGAGCGCGAGCAGGTTGGTCTGCGCCGCGATGTTGGAGATCAGCTCGGCGACATGCTCGATCTGCTGGGCGCCGTCCGAGAGTGCGCGCACGATGGTGTCGGTGCGGCGGGCGCTGTCCACGGCACGTCCCGTGACCTCGGCGGATTGGGCGACCTGGCGGCTGATCTCGGTGATGGAGGAGGAGAGCTCCTCGGCGGCGGAGGCGACGGTCTGGACGCGCTGGCTGGCCTCATTGGCGGCCGAGCCGACCACGGCGGCGCGGCGATTGGTGCCCTCGGCGGTCGACGACATCGACTTGGCCGTGGTCTCCAATTCACCAGAGCCGGAAGCCATCAGGCCGACGAGCTGGCCGACGGAGGCATCGAAGCGGTCGGCAAGGGCGATCAGGGCCTCGCGCTTCTCCTGCTCGCTGCGGGCCTTGGCCGCGACCTGCTCGGCCTCCAGCATGCGGGCCGTGAGCGCGGTCTGCCTGAGGATTTCGAGCGTCTCGGCCATGCGGCCGATCTCGTCGCCGCGGTCGGTCTCCTCGACCGGCTTGTCGATGGCGCCTTCGGAAATCGCCTGCATGCGGCTCTTCTGACGGTCGAGCGCGCCGAGCACGTCGCGCGCGATCAGCCAGGACAGCGCCGCCATCAGCAGCATCAGGCCGATGCCGATAGCGCCAAGCTCCAGCGTCAGGGCGCGCACGTCGGCGTCGATGTCGTCGACATAGAGGCCGTAGCTGATGACCACGTTCCAGGGCGCGAACTTGCGCGCGAACACGGTCTTGCGGAGCGGCTCGGTCTGGCCCGGACGGGGATAGAGATAGGAGGTGACGCCGCCCTGCGCAGTCTCGCTGCCGGCCTTGATGATGGCGTCGGCGATCAGCACACCGTTGGAATCCTTGGCGCCGGTGATCTTGCCTTCGAGCTGCTGATTGGCGCCGTTCACGACCAGGGAGCCGTCCGGATTGTAAACCACCGGATAGCCCTGGTTGCCGTTGAAGTTCATGCGGCGGCCGCGCTGGTGGAACAGGCTCTTGGCCTCGGCCGCCGTCAGCTTGCCGGCAGTCACTTCGTCCTGGAGCGCTTGGGCATAGTTGTAGAGGAGCTCGACGGCGGTCCGCATCTGCTGGACGCGGTCCTCCATCATCCGGCTCTTGCTGAGCACGGCCGATACGCCGATGATGGCTGTGATCGTGAGAGCCGCGAGGCAGACCATGCTGGCAAGCTTGGTGCGGATCTTCAAATGACTCAGCAGTTTCATCACAGCCCCTACGGAATGGTTGTTATTGCTCGCACCGGTAGCATGAAGTTCTTACCAATCATGAATGGAGGCATGCGGCGGCCTGCTGCGCGGACAGCGTTTGCAGGCGCGTGCGCAATCGTGCAGGCAAATCGCCTTGCCGATGGGCTCCAGCCCTTCCGGGACAACGGAATCGAACTTGGGTTTTGGAAGCTAGACCGTCTGGACGGACCTGCAATGAATCGATTCGTTCATCGCATCATCATGTCTCTGCTGCTCGTCGCGGCCCTCGTTCTGATCTGGAACGTGCTGGGGGCGCGCTGAGACGGCACCGGAGATCTGCCGGTGCCGTCGTGCTTGGCGGAAAAGTGTGTCAGCGAGGCGCGGATGCGCCGCCGGTTATTTCTTGCCCATCGCTGCGTCGGCACTGACCGGGCCGCCACCGGCTGCAGCGAGGTAGAGGCAGGCGAAGCAGAACAGGATCGCTTCGGTCCCGCGGTTGAGCAGTGGCAGGAACACCGGCGTGTCGCCCCTGAACATGTGGCCGATGAAGTAGGCGAAGGCCATTTCACCGGACAAGATGAAGGCCGACAGTCGCGAGAACAAGCCGATCATCAACAGTCCGCCAAGCACCAACTCGAGCGTCCCAGCCACGCCGTAAAGCGACAGCAGCTCGACTTTGGCGAACATCGGAAGAGCCGGAAACTTGAACAGCTTGGCGACGCCGTACTGGAACAGCAGCAGGCCGGTGATGAAGCGAAACAGGCTCAGGAGAACCGGTTGAAAGCGAGTGAGATAAGGAAAGTCCATTGGTTTGCCCTCCATCCAATGCTGGACCCAATGCTGCGACTTGGACCGCATTCGCTTCCGCCTCGCAAGCCACCCAGGACAATTCAGCGCTGACATTTTCGTCATGTCGGACAAAACACCGCAAGGCGCCGCCACCAGCGGCACGCGACCCTCTTTTAAGCGCATGTTCGCCTTGCGCTCGTCCGTAGGATTCCGGTGAAACCAGGGTGTGCAGGTTACGTCGAGGAGACCTACTCCCGCAAAGCGGGGACGACCAGGAACGGAATCATGCCGAGGATCACGCTCGCAAGTGCGAAGGCGAGCAGGAGATCGTAGCCGTGTGTGGCATCGTGGATCAGGCCGCCGCTCCATGAACCGAAGGCCGAGCCGAGGCCGCTGCCGATCGAGATCGTGCCGAAGATGGTGCCGACGCGTTTGCCGCGAAAGATCTTCATGGCGGTGGCGCTGATCAGCGGCCCGCGGGAGCCCATCATGCTGCCGAAGCAGACGACGAAACCGGTGAGCAGAATGACGTTCGGATAGTACTGCAGCAGCCAGAGCAGAACGATGCCGAGAATCGAGATCGCGTAGCTGAGCAGCACCGACGGCCGCCGTCCGATCAGGCCGTCGAGCGCGGAGACGCCGAGCATGCCGAACACCAGCACGATTCCGGAGAAGCCCCAGGCGGTCGCAGCCTGAAGCGGCGGAAAGCCGGCGTCGATCAGATAGGCCACGATCTGCGCCGCGATCGCATACATGCCGACCGCGGTGAAGAAGAAGGTCGAGAACAGCGCCCAGAATGCGTGGTGGCGCATCGCGCTCGCAAGCGTCCAGCCGCTGTCGACGAAGTCAGGATCGCTCTTCTTGGCGACGTGCGGCGAGCCGGCCGCGAACATGCGCCAGGGTAGCAGCAGCAGCGGCGCCAGCAGCCCGAGCGCTGCAAAGCCGAACAGCTGGTAGGTCTCGCGCCAGCCGAGATGATCGATCAGGAGCTGCGAGGCCGGCAGCAAGGCCAGCACGCCGCCGCCCATCGCCGAATAGACCACCGCCATGGCGGTCGGCAGCTTTGGTCCGAACCAGCGACCGAGCAGGATCGAGTTCGGCACATTGCCGATGAAGCCAACGCCGATGCCGACGCAGATGCCGATCGAAAGCTGGAATTGCCAGAGCGCTTGCGCATGGCTCGCGATCAGAAACGCCGAACCGAGCAGGAGCAAGCCGAGCGCATAGACGAGCCGTGGCCCGGAATGATCGAACAGGCGCCCGACCAAGGGTGCGGTCAGCCCGCTGACGAGCCAGGTGAGGGAGTAGATCGAGACGGCCTGGGCGCGATCCCAGCCCAGGCTTTCCGAGATCGGCTTGAGGAAGACCGTGAAGCTCTCGCTCAAGCCCCGGCCAAGAACAGCCAGCGTGAAACAGAGGCCGAGCACGACGAGTGCGGTGCGCACCGCGTCCCGCCGGGTGCTACCGATCCGTTCCTTGCTCGTTTCCGCTGTCGTTTCCGCTTTCGTTTCCCTGGGCCTGTCCTGCTTCATTGCCGTCAGGGAGCGCGCATCCGTGCGCCCTGACAAGCAGTGAAAAGCTCATACGCCTATGCAGGCCTGATGAGCACGTGCTTCTTCTTGCCGAAGGACAGCTTGATCACGCCTTCCGGCGTCAGGTGGCCTGCCGACAGCGCCATCTTCTCGTCGGTGACTGATACGTCGTTGACGCGCAGGCCGCCGCCTTTGATCTGGCGCCTCGCTTCGCCGTTGGAGCCGACGAGGCCCGCCTTGACGAAGGCGTTGAGCACGCCGAGGCCGGCGTCGAGTTCGCCGCGCGGAATTTCCACGGTCGGCAGGCTCTCGGCAAGCGCGCCTTCCTCGAAGGTGCGGCGCGCGGTCTCGGCGGCTTCGTTCGCGGCGTCGCGGCCGTGCAGCAGCGCGGTCGCTTCGGTTGCGAGCACCTTCTTGGCCTCGTTGATCTCCGAGCCGCCGAGCGCCTCGAGCCTTCTGATCTCGGCCATCGGCAGTGTCGTGAACAGTTTCAGGAACTTGCCGACGTCGGCGTCCTCGGTGTTGCGCCAGTATTGCCAGAAGTCGTAAGGGCTGAACTGGTCGGCGTTGAGCCACACCGCGCCTTGCGCGGTCTTGCCCATCTTGGCGCCCGAGGCGGTCGTCAGCAGCGGCGTCGTCAGCGCGAACAGCTGGTGGGTGCCCATGCGGCGGCCGAGATCGACGCCCATGATGATGTTGCCCCACTGGTCCGAGCCGCCCATCTGGAGGCGGCAGCCGGTGCGCTTGGCCAGCTCGACGAAGTCATAGGCCTGGCAGACCATGTAGTTGAACTCGATGAAGCTCATCTCCTGCTCGCGCTCGAGGCGCAGCCGCACGGAATCCATGGTCAGCATGCGGTTGACCGAGAAGTGCCGGCCGACGTCGCGCAGCATCTCGATCCAGTTCAGCTTGGTTAGCCATTCCGCATTGTCGAGCATGACCGCGTCGCTCTTGCCCTCGCCGTAGCGCAGCACCTTGGCAAACACGCCGCGGATCGATTCCTTGTTGGCCTCGATCTCGGCGATGGTGCGCATCGCGCGCGTCTCGTCTTTGCCGGAGGGATCGCCCACCATGGTGGTGCCGCCGCCCATCAGCGTAATCGGCTTGTTGCCGGACTGCTGCAGCCAGTGCAGCATCATCATGGTCAGGTAATTGCCGATGTGCAGCGAGCGGGCGGTGCAATCGTAGCCGACATAGGTGGTGGCCTCGCCCTTGGCGGCGAGCGCGTCCAGCCCCTCGAAATCGGAGCATTGGTGGATGAATCCACGTTCCTGCAGGGTGTTGAGGAAATCCGATTTAAATGCAGTCATCTGTCGGCGTGCCTGACAATTCTTGGTTTACCGTTTTGGGGGCAATTTAAGGGTCTTCCGCGGGAACCCGGTTGGCCGCCCGCCACTTGGCGCGTTGGCATTATAAGATGTGCCCCTCTGGCACAAGGTCGGCATGCCAGCGCGGGTCTCTTGAGGATGCTGGTCCATGATGTTGACAGCACTCGGTTTGATGAGTGGCACCTCGCTGGACGGGGTGGATGTCGCGCTGATCGAAACCGACGGAAAGCAGGTGAAGGCGTTCGGGCCGACGGGTTACCGGCCCTACGGCCCGGCCGAGCGCAACCTGCTGCGCCAGGCCTTGAGCGAGGCCGTGCACCTGCAGCAGCGCGACGCTCGCCCGGGCATTCTGGGCGGTGCCGAGCGTGCGGTGACGCAGGCCCATGCCGAGGCGGTCGCGGCCTTCCTCGCCCAGAATCGGATGAGGGCGGAGGACATCGACATTGTCGGCTTCCACGGCCAGACCGTGCTGCACCGGCCCGAGAGGCGGCTGACGGTGCAGATCGGCGATGGGCCGGCGCTGGCACGGGCCATCCATATACCCGTGATGCACGACTTCCGCGCCGCCGACGTCGAAGCCGGCGGGCAGGGCGCGCCGCTCGTGCCGGTCTACCACCGCGCGCTCGCCCATTCGCTGGAGCGCGAAGGGCCGATCGTCGTGGTCAATATCGGCGGCGTCTCCAACATCACCTATATCGATGGCAACGAGACGTTGATCGCCTGCGACACCGGTCCCGGCAACGCACTGCTGGACGATTTCATGTATCGCACCATGAACCAGGCGTTCGATGCCGAAGGAAAGTTTGCCGCGCTCGGCAAGGTGGACGAGGCCTGGATTGCGCGGGCGCTGGAGCTGCCCTTCTTCGCAAGCCCGCCGCCGAAATCGCTCGACCGCAACGATTTCGCGGCCCTGCGGCTCGGCGACGTGCTGCCTTCCGACGGCGCGGCGACGCTGACCGCCTTCACCGCCGCCGCGATCGCCCGAATCATTCCGCTTCTGCCGCGGCGGCCGCGGAGCTGGATCGTCTGTGGTGGCGGCGCCCGCAACCTCACCCTGCTGCGGATGCTGCGGGAGCGGGTGGGCTCGGCTACGGTCGAGGCCGCCGAGACCCTCGGCTGGTCCTCGGACGCCATCGAGGCGCAGGCCTTCGGCTTTCTTGCGGTCCGCGGCATGAAGGGCCTGCCGCTGTCTTATCCCGCGACCACCGGCGTGCCGATGCCGATGACCGGCGGAGTGATCGCCAGACCCTGAGGATCACGCTCGGTTGATGCGAATGCATCGATCTTGACGAGTGAATGCAGATGCATCTATATTTGATGCAATTGCATCTAACCGCCGGGATCGTTGCCATGACATCTTCGCTTAATACGCCCGCTTCACTGAAACTGATCAGCCACAAGCTTTGTCCCTACGTGCAGCGCGCGGTGATCGCGCTGAAGGAAAAGGGCGTGCCGTTCGAGCGCATCGACATCGATCTCGCCAACAAGCCGGACTGGTTCTTGAAGCTCTCGCCGCTCGGCAAGGTGCCGGTGCTGGTGGTGACGACGGAGCAGGGCGAGGTCGCGCTGTTCGAGAGCAACGTGATTTGCGAATACATCGAGGAAACCCAAGGCGGCGCGAAGCGGCATCCGGTTGACGCGCTGAAGCGCGCCGAGCACCGCGCCTGGATGGAGTTCGGCTCGGCGATCCTCGGCGACCTCTGGGGCTTGGAAACCACGACCGATCCGGCGATCTTCGAGAGCAAGCGCCAGGCACTCGCGGCAAAATTCGCGCGGGTCGAGGCCGCGCTCGGCGCGGGCCCGTACTTCGCCGGCGAGGCGTTCAGTCTGGTCGATGCGGTGTTCGCGCCTGTCTTCCGTTACTTCGATCTGTTCGACGAACTGACCGCGCACGGCATTTTCAACGACGTGCCGAAGGTGCGCGCCTGGCGCGCCGAGCTCGCAAAGCGCCCGAGCGTGCGCAGCGCGGTCGGGGCGGATTATCCGCAATTGTTGCGCGCCTTCCTCATCCGCCACGACGCGCATCTGCTCAAGCTCGCGGCGTGAGCCCGTCCGATGTCGCAATCCCTTGCTTGGCTCATGCTGGTGATCGCGGGCCTGCTCGACGTCGGCTGGGCGATCACCATGAAATATGCCGAAGGCTACACGCGCGCCGGCTGGAGCATCGCCTCGCTCGTGCTGCTCGCCGCCTTCGTATTCCTGCTCGGGCGCGCCTTGAAGGTGCTCGAGGTCAGCGTCGCCTATTCGGTGTGGACCGGCATTGGCGCGGCTGGCACGTTCCTGATGGGCGCGGTGCTGTTCGGCGAGACCTTGAGCGCGATGAAGCTTGCCGGCATCGCGCTCGTCTTGATGGGGATTGTCGCGCTTAAGCTGGCGTAGTCAGTTGCTGCGATCAGATGCACCCATCCGCGAGCAGCAGCCTGCTGGTCGTCGTCGCCTGACGCAGTTTGAACAGGGGTTGAATGTCAGGATCATCCAAGAAGGCCTGAGCCTTCTCGCGGTCCGCAAATTCGATGATGACGAGACGCTCGGGCGCCCAGTCGCCCTCAATCGTTGTCGGCTCGACGCCGCGGACGATGTATCGCCCTGCGTGCTTGGCGATGAACGCAGGAACTTCAGCGATGTAAGTCTTGAATCCGGCGTAGTCGTTCACCGAGAGATCAAGAACCAGATACGCCTTCATCGCTCGCAATCTCCAGCGTGATGGGTTCGCAGCCATGCCGCGAACCCATCCACGTCGGAAGATATCACCGCACGTTGGCGAGGCGCATGTCGAGATACGCCGTGATCGTTTCCATCAGCGGCTCGAGCTTGGAGTCGAAGAAGTGGTTGGCGCCGGGGATGATCTGCTGATCGATCACGATGCCCTTCTGCGTCTTCAGCTTCTCGACCAGCGTGTTGACGTCCTTAGGGGGCACCACCGCATCCTTCTCGCCGTGCACGATCAGGCCTGAGGACGGGCAGGGCGCGAGGAAAGAGAAGTCGTAGAGGTTGGCCGGCGGCGCGATCGAGATGAAGCCCTCGACCTCGGGGCGGCGCATCAAGAGCTGCATGCCGATCCAGGCGCCGAAGGAGAAGCCGGCGACCCAGCAGGCGCGCGCCTCGGGATTGATGGTCTGCGCCCAATCGAGCGCGGCGGCGGCATCCGACAATTCGCCGGTGCCGTGGTCGAACGAGCCCTGGCTGCGGCCGACGCCACGGAAGTTGAAGCGCAGCACCGAGAAGCCGCGATGGGCGAAGGCGTAGTAGCACTGGTACACGATCTGATGGTTCATCGTGCCGTGGAACTGCGGATGCGGATGCAGGATCATCGCGATCGGCGCGTTCTTCTGCTTGGCCGGGTGATAGCGGCCCTCGAGGCGGCCGGCGGGGCCGGTGAAAATGACTTCAGGCATCGATGATCTCTGATCTAAGTCCCTTGAAGGTGATCCCTGCGCAATCGTCCGATTGTGACTCTCGCAGCGTTGCCGCCGGCGAGAGCACGGATGAAGGGTGGAGAGGCGCGCCCTCGGATGATGCGCGAGTGGCGCGCAGGTGAACTGACGCGCGCTTCTAACACAAGGCCAGGGTCAAAAAGCAAGCTTCTTCGACATCTCTCAATCAGCTCAAGAGCTTAGCCAGTCATTGCATTGTCATCTCTGGCTTGCCTGCCGCGACCTGGACCTGCCTGAATCAACCGAAGCACGGCAAGAGCCGGCCGTCCTGCCGAAGGGCGCTATCCAACTTATTGAAATCACGATTGTTTAGGGGGCGCCTGGGGCGATTCCCGCTGGCGCGGTTCGACTTCCGAGCGATGCGACCGCCGGCCGGTAGCGCCGGCTGCCGCCGAGCGTCTGGCCGTTGTCGAAGGCGAGCTCGAAATCCCCTGATGGCTTGAGGTCCACACCGCGCACCCGGTCGAGATTGGCAAGCTTGGTCCGGTGGACGCGAACGATGGAAAAGCGCGCCAGCTCGCTTTCCGCCGCCGCCAGCGTGCCCCGAATGAGGTGCTGGGTGCCGTCGGCGAGGCTGTATTCGATGTAATTGCCGGCTGACGCGACCCAGAGGATATCGCGCGGCACCACGCGAATGCGGCTGGTGCCGTCGCGCAGCCAGATCAGATCGGGGGACGATGGCTGCTTCGGGGTGGGCGGCGCCGACGATGCGACTGCCGCGCTCTTCAGCTCACGCCGGCTTTCGAGCAGCCAGATCGTGGCGGCGATCAGAACAAAGGCCACGGCGTCTTTGCGGAATTCATACAGGACCGTCGCGAGCGAGAAACGGAAATCGTAGGCGCCGCCGGCGAGCCAGAGCGCGAGCTTTCGCACCCAGACCATGCCGGTGATGTGGAGGGTGGAGAAGCCGAGCAGGGCGATCGCCCCGATGGCCGCCTGGGCGGCGAGGCCGGCTGTCCGGCGCATGCGGCGGACCGCCAAGACCAGGATCGGCAGCAACAGCAGGATGACGGCGATGCTCGACATCTCCCAGAACAGCCGCCGGCCGATGTCGTAGCTGTCGCCGCGCCAGGCCGCGTCCTGGGCGAACGAAAACGCATTGACGATTCCGATCACGAGCGCGACGGCCGCGATCGCTGCGAACATCATCCGGTCGCCGCTGCTGATCCCGAAATAGCCGCGACTCGTCCCAGCTGCCGGCGGCTCATCCCCTCGTGTCCGATTCTGATCCCAAACCGGCTCGACGCGCGCCGCAGGCGGAGCATTTTCGGTGTCAGCCATTTTCGTGTCAGTCCTGGCCCCAAAACCGCGTTTGTCGTCCCGTCAAGGAGCAGAAAACCATGACAACACCACAGCAATCCCAAAGCTCTGAAAGGCGCATCGACCTGGATTGGGTGCGGATTTTAGCCTTCGCGCTGCTCATCTTCTACCACGTCGGCATGCTCTACGTGTCCTGGGGATTTCACATCAAGAGCGCGCACCGGGTGACGTGGCTGGAACCGGTGATGCTCTTCCTCAACCCGTGGCGGCTGTCGCTGCTGTTCCTGGTGTCAGGGGTTGCCACCCGCTTCATGCTCGGTACGTCCAGCCTCGCCTCGCTTGCCGGGGCGCGATCGGGGCGGCTCCTGATCCCGCTGATCTTCGGCATGCTCGTGATCGTGCCGCCGCAGGCCTATCTCCAGATCGTCGAAAGCCTCGGCTATCCCGCTGGCTTCTTCGATTTCTACACCCGGCACTACTTTGCCTTTGGCGCGCAATTCTGTCCGAAGCCGTGCATCGTATTGCCGACCTGGAACCATCTCTGGTTCGTGGTCTATCTGTGGGTCTACACGATAGCCTTGATCGGCGTGCTCGCGCTATGGCCGGCCGGCGCTGACTGGCTTGGCCGAAAGCTAGCTCGTGTGCTCGCCGGCCCATGGCTCCTGATCGCGCCCTGCCTGCTGTATGCGGCCTGGCGCCTGGTGCTGTTCCCGGCTTTCCCATCGACACACGCGTTGTTCGGGGACTGGTACAACCACGCGGACCACGCCACGGCCTTCCTGATCGGTTTCCTGCTGGCCAAGCAGGAGGGGATCTGGCGCGAACTCGAGCGCCAGCGCTGGGCAGCCCTGCTGGCGGCCGCCGCCTGCTTCGTTGCCTTCATCCTGGTACGCGCCGGCCTGTTTGCGCCGTCGCCCACGCTGAAGTGGTTCGCCGCGTCGGCCTATGGCTGTTATCAATGGCTCGCGATCGCCGCCGTGCTGGGCTTTGCGCGGCGCGCCTTCACAGCCGACAGCCTGGCGCGGCGCTATCTGACCGATGCGATCTTCCCGTACTACATCGTGCATCAGACCGCGATCATCGTGATCGCGCATCAATTGCACGGCAGCGGTCTGTCGGCTGGGATCGAAGCGTCCATTGTCATCGTCGGGACCGCGCTCACATGTGTGGCGAGCTACGAGATCGTCCGGCGCGTTGCCTGGCTGCGGCCGCTGTTCGGATTGCGGGCGGTGCCGCGAAGTGTTGCGAGGATGGAGCAGCAGCCGGCCTGACGAGCGCATGCCCTCCGATTGGCCGGACGACAAAAGGTGCTAAGAGGGCCAGATGCCGAACCGTGTCTACCTCGACTGGAATGCGACCACGCCGCTGCGCCCCGAGGCGCGAGCGGCGATGGTCGCAGCCTTCGACCTGGTCGGCAATCCATCCTCGGTCCATGCCGAGGGGCGGGAATCGCGGCGGCTGGTCGAAGAAGCCCGCGCGACACTCGCCGCCGCGGTGGGGGCGCAGCCGCGCAACGTCGTCTTCACCTCCGCTGGAACCGAGGCCAATGCGCTGGCGCTCTCGCCGGGTTTGCGGGGGCCCTCCGGCGCACCTGTAGAGCGGCTGCTGGTCTCGGCGGTTGAGCACGCCTCGGTGCTGGCCGGCGGCCGGTTCCCGGCGGACAAGATCGGGCTGATCCAGGTCACGCGCTCCGGCGTGGTCGACCTCGATCATTTGGAGGCGCTGCTGAAGGACGGTTCGCCCGCCCTGGTCTCGATCATGGCCGCCAACAACGAGACCGGTGCCCTTCAGCCCGTCACGGAGGCTGCAAGGATCGTCCACGAGGCCGTCGGCTTGCTCCATGTCGATGCGATCCAGGCGCTGGGCAAAATGCCATTTGATATCAACACGGTAGGCGCCGACCTTGCCACCTTTTCTGCGCACAAGATTGGCGGGCCCAAGGGGGTCGGCGCATTGGTGATGAGCGAAGGAATCGGCGGGCTGGAGCCGGTGCTGCGGGGCGGGGGGCAGGAGCTCAACCGCCGGGCCGGAACCGAGAACGTAGCCGGGATCGCCGCCTTTGGGGCCGCGGTGAAGGCTGCGCTTCAGGCTCTGCCGGAGGATGTGAAGCATATGGCAAGTCTCAGAGATCGCTTGGAAAATGGCCTTCGCGAGGTTCCCGGGACGACCGTTTTTGCGAAAGACGTGGCGCGGTTGCCGAATACCGTCCTTTTCACCGCACTCGGCTTGAAGGCCGAAACCGCCGTGATCGGCTTCGATCTGGAAGGCATCGCGGTCTCCTCCGGCTCCGCCTGTTCCTCCGGAAAGGTCCAGCCGTCTCACGTCCTGGCCGCGATGGGCTATGATCCCGCGGTGGCCCAGGGAGCGGTGCGTCTCAGTCTGGGCTGGTCCACGGAACCGGCGGACATCAATAGGGCGTTAGAGGCTTGGCGAAAGCTTGGTAATACCCTACTTAAGGGCTAAGCGACGAAACACGGCTCGAACGGTTCTAAGCCCGTGCTTTCCGCAGAGAAATATCGTAATACTCGTCCGAGTTTGATCCACCGCGGTCCTTGAAACCGCGAGCGGAGGATGGAATGCCAGCCGTACAAGAGACGGTCGAGCGCGTGAAGCGCATCGACGTCGACCAGTATCGTTATGGGTTTGAAACCCTGATCGACTCCGAGAAGGCCCCCAAGGGGCTGTCGGAAGAGATCGTAAAGTTCATCTCACAGAAGAAGAACGAGCCCGCCTGGATGCTGCAGTGGCGGCTGGAGGCCTATCGCCGCTGGTTGACCATGACGGAGCCGACCTGGGCCCGTGTCGACTATCCCAAGATCGACTTCCAGGACCTCTATTACTACGCGGCGCCGAAGCCGAAGAAGACGGTCTCCTCGCTCGATGAGATCGATCCGGAGATCCTGAAGACCTACGAGAAGCTTGGCATTCCCTTGCGGGAAGTCGCCATGCTCGAAGGCGTCGAGCCGAAGCCCGGCGAGGAGGATCCCGCGCGCCGCAAGATCGCGGTCGATGCTGTCTTCGACTCGGTCTCGGTTGCGACCACGTTCAAGGCCGAGCTGAAGAAGGCCGGCGTGATCTTCATGCCGATCTCGGAAGCCATCCGCGAGCATCCCGAACTGGTGCAGAAGTATCTCGGCTCGGTGGTTCCGACCTCGGACAATTTCTACGCGACGCTGAACTCGGCGGTGTTCTCCGACGGCTCGTTCGTCTACGTGCCGCCGGGCGTGCGCTGCCCGATGGAGCTGTCGACCTATTTCCGCATCAACGAGCGCAACACCGGCCAGTTCGAGCGCACCCTGATCATCGCCGACAAGGGCTCCTACGTCTCCTATCTCGAAGGCTGCACCGCGCCGCAGCGCGACGAGAACCAGCTGCATGCCGCCGTGGTCGAGCTCGTCGCCCTCGACGACGCCGAGATCAAATATTCGACGGTGCAGAACTGGTATCCCGGCAATTCCGAAGGCAAGGGCGGCATCTACAATTTCGTCACCAAGCGTGGCGACTGCCGGGGCGCTAACTCGAAGATTTCCTGGACCCAGGTCGAGACGGGTTCGGCGATCACCTGGAAATATCCGAGCTGCATTCTGCGCGGCGACAATTCCCGTGGTGAATTCTACTCGATCGCGATCTCGAACGGCTATCAGCAGGTCGATAGCGGCACCAAGATGATCCATCTCGGCAAGAACACGTCGAGCCGGATCATCTCCAAGGGCATCGCCGCCGGCAAGTCGCAGAACACCTATCGCGGTCTCGTCACAGCGCATCGCAAGGCGACTGGCGCGCGCAACTTCACCGCCTGCGACTCGCTCCTGATCGGCGACAAATGCGGTGCGCACACCGTGCCGTACATCGAGGCGAAGAACTCGTCCGCGACGTTCGAGCACGAGGCGACGACCTCGAAGATCTCCGAGGACGTGCTGTTCTACTGCATCCAGCGCGGGCTCAGCCAGGAAGAAGCGGTTGGCCTCGTCGTCAACGGCTTCGTCAAGGACGTGCTGCAGCAGCTGCCGATGGAATTCGCGGTGGAAGCGCAGAAGCTGATCTCGATCTCGCTCGAAGGATCGGTCGGCTAGCTCGGACCTCATCCTGAGGAGGCTGCGCAAGCGGCCGTCTCGAAGGATGGATACCAGAAAGATTGGTGGCCTCAATCCTTCGAGACGCGCCTGCGGCGCTCCCTGGGATGAGGGGATAGATGGAAAAACATTATGGCTTTGCTTGAAGTGAAAGACCTCAAGGTTCGTGTCGAGGAGCGTGAGATCCTCCACGGGCTGACGCTGACCGTGAACGAGGGCGAGGTGCACGCGATCATGGGGCCGAACGGCTCCGGCAAGTCGACGCTCTCCCACGTCATCGCCGGCAAGCCCGGCTATGAGGTCACCGACGGCCAGATCCTGTTCAGGGGCGAGGACCTCCTGGAAATGGAGCCGGACGAGCGCGCCGCGAAGGGTGTGTTCTTGGCGTTCCAGTATCCGGTCGAGATCCCCGGCGTCACCACCATGAATTTCCTGCGCACGGCGCTGAACGCGCAGCGCAAGGCGCGCGGCGAGAGCGAACTGATGGTGCCTGACTTCCTGAAGAAGGTCCGCGAAGTCTCGAAGTCGCTGAACATCCCGCAGGACATGCTCAAGCGCGGCGTCAATGTCGGCTTCTCCGGCGGCGAGAAGAAGCGCAACGAGGTGCTGCAGATGGCGCTGTTCGAGCCGAGCCTGTGCATCCTCGACGAGATGGATTCGGGCCTCGACATCGACGCGCTGCGCATCGCGGCCGACGGCGTCAACGCACTGCGCTCGCCGGGGCGCGCGATGGTCGTCATCACCCATTATCAGCGGCTGCTGAACTACATCGTGCCGGACGTCGTGCACGTGATGTCCAGGGGGCGCGTCGTGAAGAGCGGCGGCAAGGAGCTGGCGCTGGAGCTGGAAGCCTCCGGCTATGCCCAGTTCGAGGATGCCGCGTAAGGAATTTTTAAGATGAACGTTGCTGTGGCAAAGACCGGGAGCGGCCGCGCGGTGAGCGATCTCTTCGCCAGCGCCGAAGGCCGCCTGCCGGGTTCGCCTGATGTGGCAGCAGTGCGCCGCGAGGCGTTCGAGACCTATGAGCGTCTCGGTCTGCCGCACCGCCGGATCGAGGAATGGAAATACACCGACCTGCGCGCGCTAGTCGGCGAGGTGCTGCCGCTGGCCGCCGTGCCCGATGCGACCGCGCTGAAGCGCGCCGCGGACGCGGTCAAGGCGCATGCGATCGCGGGCGCCCGCAAGCTGGTGCTGGTCGACGGCGTGTTCGCGGCTGAGCTTTCAGACGTGAAGGCGCTTGCGTCCGAGGTCGGCTTCAAGACTCTGCGCGAGACGCTGGATAAGGATGCCGGTCTCCTCAAGACCGCGTCCACCGATGCCGTGATCGCGGTCAACGCGGCGCTGGCGACCGACGGCGTGGTGCTGTCGATCGCGGATGGAACGCAGCTCTCTGCGCCGGTCCAGATCATCCATGTTGCGATCGCCGCATCGGCCTCGGCTTTCACCCGCTCGCAGGTGGCGATCGGGAAGGGCGCCCGCGCCACCATCATCGAAAGCTTCGTCGCCGCCGGCGCTGCAGCCTACCAGGTCAACGACGCCGTCATCGTCTCAATCGGTGACGACGCCGACGTCGCGCATATCCGCCTGATGGACGATGCGGCCGATGCGGTGAACATCACCTCGCAGTTCGTTACCGTCGGCGCCAACACCAAGCTGAACGTCTTCAACATGACCAGCGGCGCTGCGGTCAGCCGCTTGCAGGGCTTCATTACGCTGGCGGGCGAGGGCAGCGAGCTCTCGGTCAACGGCGTCAACCTGTTGAAGAAGACCGAGCACGGCGACACCACACTGGTGGTCGACCATGCCGTGCCGAACTGCGTCAGCCGCGAGATCTTCCGTGCGGTGATCGACGACCGCGCCCATTCGGTGTTCCAGGGCCGCATCATCGTCCGTCCCGACGCGCAGAAGACCGACGGCAAGATGATGACGCGCGCGCTGCTGCTCTCGGACGAGGCCGAGGCCGACAACAAGCCCGAGCTCGAGATTTTTGCCGACGACGTCTCCTGCGGCCACGGCGCCACCGCCGGCGCGCTCGACGACAGCCTGCTGTTCTATCTTAAGGCCCGTGGCCTGCCGGAGAAGCAGGCCCAGGCGCTGCTGATCCAGGCTTTTGTCGGCGAGGCGATCGAGCAGATCGCCGATGATACTTTGCGCGAGCACGTGATCGGCATCGCCGAGCGCTGGCTGGAGCGGCGGTCATGAGCATGCATCCGGCAGTCAAGAACGGCGCCTATGACGTTACGCGCGTGCGCCAGGATTTTCCGGCGCTCGCCATGCAGGTCTACGGCAAGCCGCTCGTCTATCTCGACAACGCCGCCTCGGCGCAGAAGCCGAGTGCTGTGCTCGACCGCATGACGCAGGCCTATAGGTCCGAATACGCCAATGTGCATCGCGGCCTGCACTACCTCGCCAATGCCGCGACCGAAGCCTATGAGGGCGGCCGCACCAAGGTGGCGCAGTTCATCAACGCGGCGCGCACCGAAGAAGTGATTTTCACCCGCAATGCGACCGAGGCGATCAACCTGGTCGCGTCTTCGTGGGGTGGTCCGAATATCGGAGAAGGCGACGAGATCGTCATCTCGATCATGGAGCACCACTCCAACATCGTGCCGTGGCATTTCCTGAGGGAACGCCAGGGTGCGGTGATCAAATGGGCACCGGTCGACGATGAGGGCAATTTCCTCGTCGACGAGTTCGAGAAGCTGCTGACGTCGAAGACCAAGCTGGTCGCGATCACGCAGATGTCGAACGCGCTCGGCACCATCGTGCCGGTCAAGGACGTCGTCAGGATCGCCCATGCCCGCGGCATTCCGGTGCTGGTCGACGGCAGCCAGGGCGCCGTGCATCTGCCGGTCGACGTCCAGGATATCGGCTGCGACTTCTACGTCTTCACTGGTCACAAGGTCTATGGTCCGACCGGCATCGGCGTGCTCTGGGCCAAGTACGACCACCTCGTCGCGATGCGCCCCTTCAACGGCGGCGGCGAGATGATCCGCGAGGTCTCGCGCGACGTCGTCACCTACGGCGATCCACCGCACAAGTTCGAGGCGGGCACGCCGGCGATCGTGGAGGCCGTCGGCCTTGGCGCCGCCATCGACTACGTCAACTCGATCGGCAAGGAACGCATCGCCGCCTACGAGGCCGACCTCACCGCCTACGCCCAGGAGCGCCTGCGCGAGATCAACTCGCTGCGGCTGATCGGCACGGCGCGGGGCAAGGGCCCCGTGATCTCCTTCGAGCTCAAGGGCGCGCACGCCCACGATGTCGCCACCGTGATCGACCGCCAGGGCATCGCGGTGCGCGCCGGCACCCATTGCGTCATGCCGCTTTTAGAGCGGTTCAACGTGACGGCGACATGCCGGGCCTCGTTCGGCATGTATAATACGCGGGAAGAAGTCGATCATCTGGCACAGGCGCTGCTGAAGGCGCGGGATTTGTTTGCATGAGTGACACGGCCGAAATCAAAGCCAATCCGATGGAGACCCATTCGGCATTGCCGCCGGAGGAGACCGAGCGGCTGACCCGCGAGATCATCGCCGGGCTCAAGACCGTGTTCGACCCGGAAATCCCGGCCGACATCTACGAACTCGGCCTGATCTACAAGGTCGAGATCAAGGACGACCGCTCCGTCGACGTGCAGATGACGCTGACGACGCCGAACTGTCCGGCCGCCGGCGAGCTGCCGACCATGGTCGAGAACGCGGTCGCGAGCGTGCCCGGCGTCGGCGTGGTCGACGTCAAGGTTGTCTGGGAGCCGCCGTGGTCGCCGGAACGCATGAGCGACGAGGCCCGCCTCGTGCTGAACATGTGGTGACGCCCTCGGGCCGCATTGAATTCGCTCCGCAACGGACCACATAGACAACATGACCCAGATTTCGTCAGGCTCGACACCAGCATCCACTCCGAAGCCGCGGCGGCCGCGCCCGCAGGTGATGCGGCTGACGGATGCCGCTGCCCAGCGCATCACCGAGCTGACCCAGCGTGCGGACTCGGAGATCGTGGGCTTGCGCGTCGGCGTGAAGAACGGCGGCTGCGCCGGCCAGTCCTACACGGTCGAATACGCCCACGACATCCGCCCGACCGACGAGGTCGTCGAGGACAAGGGCGTCAAGATCCTGGTCGATCCCAAGGCCGTGCTGTTCCTGCTCGGCACCGAGATGGACTACAAGGCCGACAAGATGCAGGCCCAGTTCGTCTTCAACAATCCCAACCAGGTCTCCGCCTGCGGTTGCGGCGAATCGGTCGAGCTGCGGCCGGCAAAGATCGACGGGTAGACTCTCCAGCGTCACTGCGAGGAGCCCGCGACAAGATTGCGAGCAGTTTTGCGCTGGCGACAAAATAATCCAGCCTGCCTCCGCGGCGGAAGTCTGGATTGCTTCGCTTCGCTCGCAATGACGGAAATGCTATGAAGGCTCACTTGCTTGCGCAGGGAAGCCTCCGATGGACCGCGAATTCCTGATCGACCTGTTCGCCGATTTCGGCCCGGTCACCATCCGGAAAATGTTCTCCGGCTACGGCATCTCCGCCGACGGCGTCAATTTCGCGCTGTCGCTGCGCGCCGGCCTGTTTTTTCGCGCCGACGAGACGACCATTCCCGACTTCGAGGCCGAAGGCTCGAAGCCGTTCCAGTATTCGACCCGCGCCAAGACCGTGGTTGTGAATTCCTACTGGGAGCTGCCGGCGCGCCTGTTCGACGATTCCGCCGAGCTTGCGCAATGGGCGAGGGCGGCGCTCACTGCCGCCCAGCGCGCCAAGGTGAAGAAGCGACCGAAGGCGAAGAAGGCGGCGGCGAAGAAGCTCCTTGCAAAGAAGCGACCGGCCAAGAAAACAGCGCGTAAGGCGGGTCGCCGTAGCTCATAAAGCGACGGCTGAATCGCGCGCATTACCGAGGCGGAGGTCTCGCTCTCAGGTCGCGGTCATTCCGGGGCGCGGGTATCGCCGCGGGCCCGGAATCCATAACCACCATCGGGAGTATGGACTCCGGGCTCGCGCCAAGAGGCGCGCCCCGGAATGACGGCGGTGAATTGATTTAGCCTACGCCACGCGGCTGTGGCTCTCGATCGCGAATTCCGGATCGGCTTCGCAGATCACCCGGTTGCGGCCGTTGCGCTTGGCGGCGTAGAGGCAGGCGTCGGCGCGCTCGATCAGCGCGTCGGTGTCGTCGCCCTCCCTGAGCATGGAAACGCCGACGGAGATGGTGACGCGGCCGAGGATCTCGCCGGTCGATTTCTTCTTCAATTCCTTCGCCATCACGGCGCGGCGAATGTGATCGGCCACCGTCAGTGCCTGGCGCATCGCGGTATTGGGAAGAACGACCGCGAATTCCTCGCCGCCGTAGCGCGCCGTGATGTCCTGGCCCTTGATGGTCTGCTTCAGCGAAAGGCCGACGAGCCGCAGCACCTGGTCGCCGGTGAGATGGCCGTAGGAATCGTTGAACGACTTGAAGTGATCGATGTCGAACAGCAGCAGCGACAGGGGCTCGCCCGAGACGAGCGCGCTCTGCACCGCCATGCCGATCATGCGGTCGAAATATTTGCGATTTCCCAGGCCCGTAAGCGGATCGGTCAGGCTCTCGGCGCGGATCGCCTCCAGGCTCTGCTGGAGATTGCTGATCTCGTTCTTCGACAGCGTCAGCCGGTCCTCCAGCGCCTTGTTGGTCTCGCGCATCTCGCTGGTGGAGCGCAGCAGCGCCTCGACGATCGCCTTGACCTGGTCGCGGTTCTCGGCCGACGACAGTTTCTCGGTCGCATCCGACAGACTGGTATCGTAGGCCCCGGTCATGCCGAGCGCCTCGCCCAACACCTTCACCACGTCGTCGATCTCGCCGACGACGCGCGCGCCGACCTTGTCGATGCGGTCGGTGGTCTTGATGTGGGAGAGATAGGTCTCGTAGATCTGCTCGAGATCGGCCTCGGTCAGCTTGCCGCTGCGCGCCAGCGTCTCATTGATGATCTTGTTGAGCGGTGCGTTGTAGCCGGTGGCGTAGACGTACCAGATCTCGTAATTGCGGGGAATGGCCGTCTGTCGAAGCGATCGGATCTGACCGAGCGCCACCTCGGCGAACGCCAGCGTGCGTTCGTGTTCGTCGAGCACCTTGATCACTGAACATCCCCACAGCGGCCGACGCGCCATCGACCGCAGCAATCCTTAAATTATGTTCGTAGGCTAACGGACGATCGTGAACGCCCCGTAAATATACGTTTTACGGGGCATCCAGAAAATTGCAGATCGAGGATTTTCAACCGAAATCTGGCGCGCCAGCGCGCTTCACGCGCCGGCGGGGGAGCGCACCGGCCGCAGAAGAAACGCCGGCAGATGCGAGTGATCGCCCGGCTCGCTGTCGATCTCACGCTGGCGGCGCGGCTCGGGACGGCCGATCGAGGGCACATGCGACGGATTCGCTTGCGGGCGAGCACCATTGCGGGGCTCGGATGATTGCCTGGCTTCGCGCGGAGGCCGTGCCTCGCGTGCCGGCCTCGCCTCGGGAGCCGCCCGTGCCTCGCCACGCGCCTCGCGCGGCTCGTGGCTGCGTTCGCGGTCATGACCGCGCCGCTCGCCGCGCTGCGGCTTGCCGCGTCCGCCGCGTGAACGCTCGCGGCCGCGCTGCTCGCGCGGACGCTCGCCTTGTTCGCTCGCTTCGGCGTGGACGTCATAGTCGCCTTCGGCGCGCGGAATGCTCTGGCCGATCAGCTTCTCGATCGCGGCCATCGACTTCTGGTCGAGCGGTGTCACGATCGAGATCGCGGTGCCGGTTCGGCCGGCGCGGCCGGTGCGGCCGATGCGGTGGACGTAATCGTCGGCGTGGTGGGGAACGTCGAAATTGAAGACGTGGCTGACCTCGGGAATGTCGAGGCCGCGGGCGGCGACGTCGGAGGCGACAAGGAGGGGCAGCTCACCCTTGCGGAACTGGTCGAGCGCGGCCATGCGGGCCGGCTGGTCCATGTCGCCATGCAGGGCACCGACGCTGAAGCCGTGCTTCTGCAGCGATTTGTGAACGATCGCGACCTCGCGCTTGCGATTGCAGAAGATGATCGCGTTCTTGAGATCCTTGGCCTCGCGCAGCAAACGGCGGAGCAATTCGCGCTTCTCGTGCGCCTCGCGGCCGGCGGGCACCTGGGCTTGCGTCACGGTGACGGCGGTCGTGGCGGGCTTGGAGACTTCCACCTTCTGCGGATTGTGCAGGAAAGCTTCGGTGATGCGCCGGATTTCCGGCGGCATTGTCGCGGTGAAGAACAGGGTCTGCCGCGTGAAGGGAACGAGCTTGCAGATGCGCTCGATGTCGGGGATGAAGCCCATGTCCAGCATGCGGTCGGCTTCGTCGATGACGAGCAGCTCGACGCCGGTGAGCAACAGGCCGCCGCGCTCAGTGTGGTCGAGCAGGCGGCCGGGGGTGGCGATCAGCACGTCGACACCGCGCATCAGCTTGGCATCCTGGTCGCCGAAGGAGACGCCGCCGATCAGGAGGGCGACGTTGAGCTTCTGGCCGGCGCCGTAGCGGTCGAAATTTTCCTTCACCTGGGCCGCGAGCTCGCGGGTCGGCTCGAGGATCAGCGTGCGCGGCATGCGCGCCCGGGCGCGGCCCTTTTCGAGGATGGTGAGCATCGGCAGCACGAAGGCCGCGGTCTTGCCGGTGCCGGTCTGGGCGATGCCGAGCACGTCCTTGCGTGCGAGGACGTGGGGGATCGCCTGTTCCTGAATGGGGGTGGGGGTGGTGTAACCGGTGGCCGCCACTGCGGCGAGGACTTTTTCGGACAGTCCGAGATCTGAAAAGGACATTGAGCCTCTGGTCGAAACCGCCGTTCGGAATCGAGGGTAATAAGGCTGTCGCGTTCCACCCCGAAACGGCGCGCTCTCGAAGAAGCTGGGGGTGCTGACTCACGCGGACAAAGCGCAAGGCTCAGGAATCGCTCGTCGATCTGAGCCGCGTCGACCCGGAACATAGGGGGGAATCAGCCAAAGTCAATGGAGCGGGCGCGGGAAGAGCCTAAAAAGCCTGAGGTTTTTGCCCAAATCACGGGCGCGGCTGGGGTTTTCCCCCGAGCCCCCTCCGCCTGGCCGCAACCGCCAACACGGCAGCTAACGCCCGTCCGAGCCTTTGGCCCGGAAATCACCTGGGGCCATGCCATAGGCGGCGTTGAACACCCGGTAATAGGTCGCCAGGCTCTCGAAGCCGCACGACGACGCGATGTCGGCGATCAGCCGTTCCGGCGCCTCGCGCAGCAGGCGGCGGCTCTGTTTCAGGCGCTCGTCGGTCACCGTCTGGGAAAAGCTCTTCTCTGCCATCTCGAACAGTATGTGCAGGTGACGAACGGAGACGCCGAGCAGGTCGGCCACCATGGCCGGCGCAAGATTGGGGTCCTGAAGGTGGCGCGCGATCAGCCGCTGGGACTGCGAGAGGCGGGCGGTCCGCAGTGCCTGCTGTCCCCGCCGGCTGCCGGGCCGCACGACGCCGCGCTCGATCAGCGCCAGATGGGCCAACGCCTGGACCAAGGACGCCTGGACGGCAGAGGCCGTATCGTCCGTGGCGATTTCGTTGAGATCGGCAAAGCAGGCCGCGAGCAGGGGCACCAGGGCCGGATCGTTGAAGGTCCGGGGCGCTAGATCGCGCATGCGCTTGTCCTGCACCGGGATGTGGCTCACGGGGATCTTGAGGATCCGCAGGTGGAAGCCCCCGGTGCCCAGCGGGGCGGTGCGGTACGGCAGGTCGGTATGGCTGGTGGCGAAGCTGCCATTGGCAATGGCAAAGTCGCTTGCGCGCATGCCGCCGAACCAGCCGCCGCTGCCGAGCTGTTCGTAGACGCAGATCGCCTCACCCGGGGCAGAGGCGATGTCCGACGCGCTGCGCTCGACCGCGTAGGGCGAGGCCTTCAGCTCGACGAGGCCGGCGCCGCCCAGCTTACGCAGCGAGAATTCGCCGAAGAAGTCCGCGCGCCGCTCGCGCGCGAGCTCGGCGGTGACACCGAACAACCCCTTCGCGCGCACCTCGCGCCAATAGTCGAAGCGATCCTTCGGGTCGACCTCGTCCGTACACCAGTGCAACACGGCAGCCCCTCGCTTCCGGCGAAATTGTCCAAAAGGAAACAGATTCCAGCGGAATCGGCCATAGTCGGATCGTGCAATCGGAGCCCCGGGGTCCTTGAACCGTCGTCAGGTCTGGGCCGACTATCACACAGCGGCAGGGGGTCCCATGAACTGCCGTTCGAAGATCGGCGGCAGGGCCGGTTCTGCAACGGGAAATTTTGCGATGACGCGTCGGCTTTTCAGAATTCTGGCGGCCCTTGGCCTCGCGGCGGGCCTGAGCGGTTTCGCAGCGCCCGCCTGTGCCGAGAAGCGCGTCGCGCTCGTCGTCGGCAACAACGACTACAAGAACGTGCCGAAGCTGCTCAAGGCGGTCAACGACGCCCGCACCATGGGCGACACGCTGAAGCAGCTCGGCTTCTCGGTGATGGTCGCCGAGAACCAGAGCCGGCAGCAATTCTCCGAGACGCTGCTCGCCTTCGACAAGGCCATCGAGCCGGGCGACACCGCGTTCTTCTTCTATGCCGGCCACGGCTTCGAGATCGCGGGCCAGAACTATCTGCTGCCGACCGACGTGCCGGCGGCGACCGAAGGGCAGGAGGAATTGGTGCGCGACGCCTCGATCCTGGCCGATCGCATCGTCGAGCGGCTTCAGAACAAGAAGGCGCGGACCTCGATCCTGGTGTTCGATGCCTGCCGCAACAATCCGTTCGAGCGCAAGGGCACCCGTGCGGTTGCCGGCGCCGGCGGTCTCGCACCGATGACCCAGCTGCCCGAGGGCGTGTTCTCGGTGTTCTCCGCAGGTCCCCGCCAGACCGCGCTCGATCGGCTCTCCAATGACGACGCTAATCCAAACTCAGTGTTTACGCGCACCTTCGCCAAGGAACTGCTCAAGCCCGGCGAGAATCTGGTGCAGGTGGCGCAGCGTACCCGCCGTGCCGTCAGCGAGCTCGCCGACACCGTGAAGCACAGGCAGGTGCCGGTCTATTTCGACCAGATGGTCGACGATGTCTTCCTCAGCGGCCTCGCCAAGGACACCGCCGCGCGTTCGGACGATCCGCCGCCCACGAAGCTTGCGGCGCTACCGCCGGTGTCGGTGCCGCAGATGCCCAAGGAGGAGACCCTCAACGCGCCGATCGCGAGCTTCTCGCGTCACAATGGCGGCTGGAGCGTGACCTTCTCTTTCGCCGATCCGACGCTCGGCATTTCCTGGCGCATTGCCGGCACGGGCGATTTCCGCGAGACCGGGTTCATCGACACGCTCGATCCGCGCACCCGCAAGCGGATGCCGAACCCGTCGATCGAGCTGCCGCCGGATGCGCAGGCTGGCACCATCGAGGTCCGTTATGTCGATCAGTCCGGCGACATGCAGGGCCCGTTCCCGATCAGGTTCGATCCCGAGGCCGCGCTGATCCGCGACCAGCGCAAGATCCTCGACATGACCTCGACGAGCTGGCTGTCGTTCCGCGAGTTCAACGGGCTGCTCGTCTACTACACCCATCTCGTCTCCTACCGCTGCGCCATCCGCGAGGTACGCATCGGCATCGACAGCGCCGTGCCCAACCAGGTGCTGAAGATGCCGCCCTGCGACATGCGCGACCCCAGCGCGGTCAGCGCCGGCATGCCGCTCTACATGAAGCTCGCGCCAAGCACGAAATCCATCTCGGTGGAGCTGACCTATCGCGACGGCAGCGTGTCGGAGATCAAGAGCTTCAGGAGCGCGAACCGGAGTAATAATTGATGCGCTGTTCGATTGTGACGGATGATCTCGCGCAGCGGCCGAACTTAAATCGGACAAGCCAAGGTGAAAGTGCTAGAGCCGGGAATGACAAAATTCCTTATTGTCGCGCTCCTGACGACGCTTCCGGTTCTGGCTCAAACGAATCCAGTTCCAACAGCCCCACCTCTCACTGATCGCGAACGCGTCCAAGCGGACCGCGCGAAGGTCGCCGAGGATGAGAAGGGGGCTCCGGCCACGCGACCATGGGATCGCGACGCCGATGGCAAGCGGCCGTGGGACCGCAAGTCGCCAAAGTCCTGAGACGAGAAGCTAGCTTCCCCCGCGGAAGGAACAACTCCTGCCGGGCTGGATTGTCTGCCAAACCAGGGAGACGATCCATGATCCGTAAATCCATCCTCGTCACGATCGCTTGTGCTGCGCTTTCGACGGCTGCCGTTGCTCAAGGAGGCGGTGGTAGTGGTGGCGCGGGCGGCGGTGGCGCAGGTGCAGGTGCTGCAGCAGGTACGGGTACAGGCGGGGCCAGCGGCGGATCTGCGGCCTCATCGGGTGCCGGAATAGGGACGTCATCCAGCAGTGCCAATTCCGGGCCGTCGGCTCCCTCCGGCATGGGAACGCAGGGCACCACCACAGGCGCCAACATCAACACCAATAACAGCCCGACCAATCCCAATGTTCAAGCGCCGACTGCCGCCGGCAAGTCGCCAACGGCAGCTCAGGCCGAGCGAAACATGGGTGCCGGGCGTGCTCCGAATGGGGTGCCGATCGGCAGTCCGGGGTCCGGGACCAGCAACGAGGATCAGAAATAGTCGAACGCGATCGTCACGGAAGGCCCGCACGAAGCGGGCCTTTCATTTGGCGCCGGTCTGCTGCTCCCAACCGGCATTGATCCAACTGCGCCCTGCATAATTAGGACTGTTTTTGACCTGAATCGCGCTAGTATCGGCGGACATCTCTTCATCGATACTCACCTCGCGGTTCGCGTCTGCAGTGACACCCAACCCACAATCTGACAGGACCATGAAAGTCCGCTGCTGCATCGTCGGCGGGGGACCTGCCGGCATGATGCTCGGCTACCTTCTGGGACGCGCCGGCATCGACGTTGTGGTGCTGGAGAAGCATGCGGATTTCTTCCGCGACTTCCGCGGCGATACCGTACATCCGTCGACGCTTGAAGTGATGGATGAGCTCGGCCTGATCGACGGCTTCCTGAAGCTGCCGCACCAGCGCCTGCAGAAGATGGACGGCCTGTTCGGCGGCACGCCGGTGCGCATTGCCGATCTCAGCCGGCTCCACACTAAATACCCCTTCATCGCCTTCATGCCGCAATGGGACTTCTTGAATTTTCTGCGCGAGGCCGGTCGCCGCTTTCCCTCGCTCGAGGTGATGATGAGCACGGAGGCGATCGAACTGATCCGCCGCGGCGAGACGATCGCCGGCGTGCGGGCGAAGACGCCTGAAGGCATCATCGACATCGAAGCCGATCTCACCATCGCCTGCGACGGCCGGCATTCGACGGTGCGCGAGCGCGCCGGCCTTAGCGTCGAGGAGATCGGCGCGCCGATGGACGTGCTGTGGTTTCGCGCCGGCCGCAAACCCGACGAAACCGAGAACGTGTTCGCGCGGGTCGAGCCCGGCAAGATGATGATCACCTTCGACCGCGGCGAATATTGGCAGTGCGCCTATGTCATCGCCAAGGGACAGTGCGATGCGGTGAAGGCGAGGGGACTTTCGGCGCTGCTCGACGACGTCGTGCGCATGGCGCCGATCCTTCGCTCCGGCATCGCCGAGGTGAAGAGCTTCGACGACGTCAAGCTGCTCACCGTCGCGATCAACCGCCTGACGCGCTGGACGCAGCCAGGCCTGTTGTGCATCGGCGATGCCGCCCATGCGATGTCGCCAATCGGCGGCGTCGGCGTCAATCTCGCCGTCCAGGATGCGGTTGCGACCGCGAACCTCCTGGCGGACAAGCTGCAGCATGGCTGCCCGTCCGAGCACGAGCTCGATGCCATCAGGCGCCGTCGCGCGTTCCCGGTGAAGATGACGCAAGCTATGCAGGTGGTCGTGCAGAACAACATCATCAGTGGCGCCTTGCAGGGCGGCGACCGGCTACTGAAGGTGCCGCTGGTCGTGCGCCTCATCACCGCGCTGCCATGGCTGCAGGGCATTCCGGCGCGCCTGCTTGCGCTCGGCGTGCGGCCCGAGCACGTGCATTCGCGCGCCGTACCGCAATCCTAGCGTAGGACTTCAGTAGGGATAACGCGGCGTGCATTCGCGCGCGATGCGTTGCACGCTTGCAACATCGCCATCGGATTCACGGCGCGATGCGGGCCCAACCGCCACGTTAACCGTGTTGATTTCAATTTTAGTAAGAGCCGTCTGTGACCGTGCGTCCATCAAGGACACGGGGTGTACCATGCGTAATAAGTTGATTGCCGCCTTTGCCTGCACGACGGCTCTGGTTTCGACCGGTGCGGCCTCCGCCGCCGATCTCGGTGCGCGTTACACGAAGGCGCCCGCCTATGTCGAGCCGCTGTTCAACTGGACCGGCTTCTATGTCGGCGGCCACATCGGTGGCGCATGGACCAACCAGCAGTTCATCAACAACGGCACCGGCGCGGCGTTCGGCGATCTGCTGCCGGGAGAGGGCTATCGCCAGCGCAACGCGGGCGTCATGGGCGGCGCGCAGATCGGCTACAATTGGCAGGCCAACAATTACGTGTTCGGCGTGGAAGGCACGATTTCGGGTCTCGACAACAAGGGCTCGTTCACGAACACCGTGTTTGGCGCCGCGGATGACGTGTTCTCCTGGCGTACCAACGTGCTCGCGACCGTGGTCGGGCGCGCCGGCTTCGCCGTGCAGAATAACCTGTTCTATTTCAAGGGCGGCTATGCCGGCGCGAACAACCGCCTCTCGGTCACCGACACCGTCGGTGTGGCGACGGGCTCGGGCGGACAAACCCATTGGGCCAACGGCTGGACCGTCGGCGCCGGCTGGGAATACGGCGTCACCCGCAACTGGATCGTCGGCCTCGAATACAATTACGCGGCGTTCACCAGCCAGACCTATCAGCTCGGCGGCACCTCCGGAAACTACACCTTCGATGCCAAGCCGCGCGACATCCAATGGGCCGTGGTGCGCGCGAGCTACAAGTTCGACGCACCCACCATTGCCCGCTACTGAGCACGTCGACGCAACGCGACCAACGATCAAGAAAAGCACTGCTCAATTCAAAAGCCCCGGCGTCGTCCGGGGCTTCTTTTTTGCGTTGTTGGATGGCGGGCAGGCCGGCTTCAGGCCATCACCGAGAATCCGCCGTCGACCGGGATCGCCGTACCCGTGACGAAATTCGACGCGGGCGATGCCAGGAACACGGCGATGCCGGCGAAGTCGTCGATGTCGCCCCAGCGTCCGGCAGGCGTGCGCGCCAGCACGCGTTCGTGCAGCCCCGAGACCTGCTGTCGCGCGCCGCGGGTGAGATCGGTGTCGATCCAGCCCGGCAGGATGGCGTTGACCTGGATGTTGTCCGGCGCCCAGGCATTGGCGCAGGCGCGCGTATACTGCACGATGCCGCCCTTGCTGGCCGCATAGGCGGTCGCGAAGCTCGCGCCGAAGATCGACATCATCGAGCCGATGTTGATCACCTTGCCGTTGCCGGACGCCTTCAGCGCCGGATAGGCCAGCTTCGAGCACACGAAGGCGCTGGTGAGGTTGGTGTCGATCACCTTGTTCCACTCGTCGAGCTCGAGCTCGTGCGGCGGCTTGCGGATGCTCATGCCGGCATTGTTGACGAGGACGTCGATGCGGCCGAGCTCCTTGACGACACGGTCGATCATGGCTGCGACTGCCGCCTTGTCGGTCACGTCGGTGGCCACAGTGATCGCCTTCACGCCGCGCTGCCTGAGATCGGCCACGGCGGCGGCGGACTTGCTCTCGTTGCGTCCGACCACGGCGATATCGGCGCCGGCATCGGCGAGGCCGCGCGCCATGCCGAGCCCGATGCCGCCATTGCCTCCCGTGACGATCGCGACCTTGCCGCGGAGATCGAACCGGCTGGATGTCATGCTTGGATTCCCTGGTTTCTTCTATTGGTTGCTCTGCCAGATCAGCACCAGCCCGAACCCGGCCATGGCTGCGCCATAGCCGGCCCAGTGCAGCTGGTTGACCATGAAGCTCGATCGCGGCCACGGAACCGTGCCCGTGCCCTGTCCGATCCAGAGCAGCCCGAGAGCGGTTGCAAACAGGCCTGCCACCAGCAGAAGTCTGCGCATGCCTTCCTCCCATCGGTCCGCTTCTGTCGCGCTCCACGGCATCAACGAGTGCCGCAGCCACGAAAACTTGCCGACAGACTAGCCGTAGCTCTGGTACGGACACAATGGGCCGTGGCCGCAAGGACACTAGGCCCAAAACGAAAAAGCCCCGGCGATGCCGGGGCTTTGACGCTTGATCGTGAGATCGGATCAGTACTTCGCGACGACCGGGCCGGTCCAGTTGAAGCGATAGACCAGCGAGGTCGAGATCGTCTGGTTCCAGCTGTTGGCGCGGACGCTGTTGATGGTCGGGACGTCGGTGCCATCAAATCGAATGGCCTCGGTCTTGGTATCGTAGAAAGCCGAACGATACTCGGTCTTCATGAACCAGCCGGGCGAGGTGATGCCGAAGATGTTCAGGCTGTTCTCGACGCCGCCGCCGATGAACCAGCCGTGGCGGTCGTATCCGTTGAGATGGAGACCGACCGGAGTGCCACCCAGCGTCGTGAAGTTGGTGCGGCCGAAGTGAGCGCCGGAGTAACCGCCATTGACGTAGGAGAGAACGTTCGGAGCGACCAGCCAGCCGAGGCGCACGCCCGCAGCCCAAGAGGTCTCCAGCTTCTGGTTGCCGGTGATGCCGAAGGTCGGATCCTGGATGGTCGAACGGATGCTGCCGAACTGAGCGTCACCGAAGATACCGGCGACCCAGGTGCCGCTGAACTGCCAGTCGTAACCGGCGCCAACCGTGCC
The DNA here is from genome assembly GCF_020193825.1 of Bradyrhizobium sp. NBAIM18. Lineage (NCBI taxonomy): Bacteria > Pseudomonadati > Pseudomonadota > Alphaproteobacteria > Hyphomicrobiales > Nitrobacteraceae > Bradyrhizobium > Bradyrhizobium sp. NBAIM18. Next base: position 65,320 of record NZ_JADYVO010000002.1, on the reverse strand, counting down.
GAACCAGCCGGAGCCGCCCTGGCGCTGCGTGATCGTCAGCGGCGTACCGGTGCCGGTGTCGACAATGCTCTGGTCGGCATTGGAAAGGCCGCCGCCGCCGCCGCCGAAGATGTAGAAGCCGGTCCAGTTGGCGACGGGCGCCGGCATCGGGGCCTTCGCGTAGGGACGGGCGCCCAGGTCGGCAGCCGAGGCCGAGCCGGTCATCGCCGCGATCGCGGTCAGAGCGAGCAATGTCTTCTTCATTTTAAATCCCCAAACCTTGTCGGCGCGAGCGCACTGAAGTCGTGTCATCTGATGTCCGGACTATAGACGGTTCTCGCCGAAATGCTGTTGCCGGACAGGCACAGTCGCCGGAAAACGCCGGTGCGGGGGTATTTTGCGGCGGCGTCGCCTAGATCTATAAAAACTATTATATTTCAATGACTTGAGCGAATTTTTACGACTCGATTTTTAGTAAGGTTTCGTTAGCAAATTCGGTTTTGTCCGAGACGGAGGCAATCCTGCTCCCGGCCGCTGCATCCGCTGAGTCGCTGGCCGAGTCGCCGCGAGACGAAACCGGAAAGCAACGAAGATCCCGGCAGCACACAAGGCAAGCTGGTCCGAAACGGCGGCCGCTGCCCAAAAGACACAGCCCCGGCTTTAGGCCGGGGCTGTGGTGGCGTGTGGCCGGTCTGGTTGCCGCCTCAAACGTCCAGCAGCTCGTCGCTGGCAAACTCGGCCTTGTCCGAGATGAAGGCAAAGCGCGCCTCGGCCTTGGTGCCCATCAGCCGCTCGACCGAATCCGCCGTGGTGTCGCGGTCGTCGGCCAGCAGCACCACCTTGAGCAGCGTCCGCCTGGTTGGGTCCATGGTGGTCTCCTTGAGCTGCGCCGGCATCATCTCGCCGAGCCCTTTGAAGCGGTTCACCTCGACCTTGGCGTTCGCGTTGAACGCGCTCTTGAGCAGCGCCTCCTTGTGGGCGTCGTCGCGGGCGTAGACCGACTTGGAGCCGTGGGTCAGCTTGTAGAGCGGTGGCACCGCGAGGAAGAGATGGCCTTCGTCGATCAGCCGCGGCATCTGGCGGTAGAAGAAGGTGATCAGGAGCGAGGCGATGTGGGCGCCGTCGACGTCGGCGTCGGTCATGATGATGATGCGCTGATAGCGCAGATCCTCCTCGCGATATTGCGCGAGCGTGCCGCAGCCGATCGCCTGCACGAGGTCGGAGAGCTGCGCATTCGCCGTCAGCTTGTCCTTGCCGGCGGAGGCGACGTTGAGGATCTTGCCGCGCAGCGGCAGCACGGCCTGGGTCTTGCGGTCGCGCGCCTGCTTGGCGCTGCCGCCGGCCGAGTCGCCCTCGACGATGAACAGCTCCGAGCCCTCGGTGCCGGCATCGGTGCAGTCGGCGAGCTTGCCGGGCAGGCGCAGCTTCTTGCCGGCGGTCTTGCGCGCGGTCTCCTTCTCCTGCCGCCGCCGCAGCCGTTCCTCGGCGCGGTCGATGACGAAGTCGAGCAGCCGGTTGGCCATGTTCGGATTGCCCGACAGCCAATGGTCGAACGGGTCCTTCATCGCCTGCTCGACGATGCGTTGCGCTTCGGCGGTGGCGAGGCGATCCTTGGTCTGGCCCTGGAATTCGGGCTCGCGCACGAACACCGAAAGCATCACGGCGGCGCCCACCATCACGTCTTCCGAGGTGACGGAGGCGGCGCGCTTGCCCTGGCCGACGCGCTCGGCGTGATCCTTCAAGCCGCGCAGCAGCGCGCTGCGCAGGCCGGATTCGTGGGTGCCGCCGTCGGGCGTCGGCACGGTGTTGGTATAGGAGGAAAGGAAGCCGTCGGCATCCGCGGTCCAGGCCACCGCCCATTCGCAGGCGCCGTGCGCGCCGTTGCGTCCCGACTTGCCGGAGAAGATGTCCGGATGCACCAGCGTGTCGGCGTGGATCGCGGCAGCGAGATAGTCCTTGAGGCCGCCCGGGAAGTGGAACGTCGCTTCCGCCGGCACGTCCTCTACGCCTTTGAGCAGCTCGGGCGCGCAGTTCCAGCGGATCTCGACGCCGCCGAACAGGTAGGCCTTCGAGCGCGTCATCTTGAACAGGCGCTGCGGCTTGAACGCGGCCTTCTGCCCGAAGATGTCGGTGTCGGGCTTGAAGCGCACGCGCGTGCCGCGGCGGTTGTTGACCTTGCCGAGGTCCTCGAGCTTGCCCTTGGGATGGCCGCGCTCGAAGGTCATGCGGTAGAGCTTCTGGCTGCGCGCGACCTCGACTTCGAGACGCGAGGAGAGGGCGTTCACCACGGAGATGCCGACGCCGTGCAGACCGCCCGAGGTCTCGTAGACCTTGCTGTCGAACTTGCCGCCCGAATGCAGCGTGCACATGATGACTTCGAGCGCCGACTTCTTCGGGAATTTCGGATGCGGATCGATGGGGATGCCGCGGCCGTTGTCGGTGACGGTCAGGAAACCGTCCGCACTCAGCTCGACTCCAATGAAGGTCGCATGCCCGGCCAGCGCCTCGTCCATCGAGTTGTCGATGACTTCGGCGAACAGATGATGCAGCGCCTTCTCGTCGGTGCCGCCAATATACATGCCGGGCCGGCGCCGCACCGGTTCCAGCCCCTCGAGCACCTCGATGTCGGCTGCCGTGTAATCGGCTTCCCCGCCACTGCGCGGCGCCGCCTTGACGGCTGTGCGGGGCTTCGGCTCGTCACCGCCGAAGAAATCGTCTTTTGCTTTTGGCTTCAACTGTTTGGACATATATCTTGATGCGTTTTGAGGGCCGCAGAAGCGGCGAATCGGTTCAGCCGACTATGCCACTTCTGACTTGGAAAGGTTACCGTAGGGCGGGCCGGGCGCTGTGGGTTGGGAGCGAATCCGGGCGATTTTACGCCGCAGCCTCACCATTTCCCGGCAATTTGACGTGCCGGCTTGGTGATGTCTGGGTTTTGTGACTTGATGTCACACAAGTCCTTGGCTTACCAGTCCTTTTCATCGAGCAGCACCTTGAGACGGGGCGGGAAGGCTATTTTGGATGGAGCAGTTTGCGCACGCCCTTACTGACTTCGTGCGCGTTCACCAGGCTTGGGCAGCGCCAATCGTGTTCCTGCTGGCCTTCGGAGAGTCGCTCGCCTTCATCTCGCTGCTGGTCCCGGCCTGGGGCGCTCTGGTGGCAATCGGTGCGCTGATCGGGGTCAGCGGCATCAACTTTTTTCCGGTCTGGATTGCCGGCGCCCTCGGCGCGGCGCTGGGCGACTGGGTCTCCTACTGGTTCGGCTATCGCTATAAGGAGAAGGTCGCCGAGATGTGGCCGCTCTCGCGCTATCCGGGACTGCTGCCCAGAGGCGAGGCTTTCGTGCGCAGCTGGGGCGTCCCCAGCATCTTCATCGGGCGCTTCTTCGGACCCCTGCGCGCCTCGGTGCCGCTCGCGGCCGGCATCTTCGAGATGCCCTATTGGACCTTCCAGGCTGCAAACTTCGTCTCGGCCCTGATCTGGTCGGCCGTGCTCCTGCTGTTCGGCGACGTGCTCGCCAAGATCATGGAATGGATCTGGCGGGTGATCTGACCGGGCAACGGGGCCGCCCGGTCAGGGCGTCAGCGAAGCCTACAGCGATGCGTTCCAGATCGCGGGGATCCAGCGATAACCGGAGCCGTCCTTTTCCTTGTCGACCCGGACGAGACCGGGGAACGCGGCGTGGAAGGCCTGGATCGGCATCTTCTCGGCAATCGCCATGTCGTAGAGCTTGCGGCGCGTCTGCTGGGCCAGCGGTTTGTCGACGTCGGATGCGATGTTCCATTCGGGATGCTTCACGAACAGGAACGCTGCGCCCGCGGTGATATCCACCTGCACCAGCACCTTCTCGGCGCCGGAGGCGACGATGAAGGAATTGTGGCCTGGCGTGTGGCCGGGGCTCGCCACCGAGGTGATCCCGGGCGCGACTTCCTTGCCGGCCTCATATTGCGTGACCTTACGGCCCAGGGCATCGAACACGCGGCGGATGTTCTTGAAATTGTTCTCGAGGATCGGATTGCCCATGCCCTTGCTCATCTCGCCGTCATCCATCCAGAACTTCCATTCCACCGCCGGAACCATGATCTCGGCATTGGGGAAGGCGGGCTTGTTCTCGGCCGCCAGCAGGCCGTTGATGTGGTCGCCATGGAAGTGCGAGATGATGACGGTATCGACCGCCGCGCTGTCGATGCCGGCGGCGGCGAGATTGTTCTGAAATTGGCCGACCTTGCCCTTCGACTGCGTGAACTGGTCGGGACCGAGCCCGGTATCGATGACGACGAGCTTCGGTCCGGTGTTGACCACGACCGGGTTGAAGGTGTGGGTGACCTTGTCGGCCGGCAGGTGGTGCTCGGCGAACACTTTGTTGATGTCATCCTTGCTGGCGCCGGCGGCGTAATTGTCGGTCAGGTTGACGGTCGCAACGCCATCGCAGACCACCGTGACCTGGTGGGTGCCGACATTGTAGCGATAGAAGCTCGCATTCTGCTTCTCGGCCAGCGGCGCGGCGGCGCCCGCGGGCGAAATCTTCACGAAAGGCAGGAGCGCCGATGCGGCGGCGCCGGCTAGCGTTGCGCGACGAGTAATCTCGGTCATGGTGATGTCCTGAGGCTGGGTGCGAACGGCTCGGGGCCGGCGAAGAGGTTGGTCCCGCCGGTCGTTCTCGAAAACCCCTACTTCTAGTAGAAATTCCACGGCGGTCCGATGACATCTGTGTGCATCCTGCCGTCCCACTGAACCGATTTGCTCTTGACCATGGAACCAGCGGGCATTATAGCCGCGCGCCATGATCAACGCCGCGACCATTCTGTTCGCCCGTCGCCGCCGCCGCAGCTTAGCGGTTTGGGCGGTCGATCGCGTTTGAGATCATCGTCTTTGCCGCTGGACCCGATCCGCGGCATCCTCTCTCCTGTCAGCGCGATCTGATCCGGCGGCCCCTTAGGAGGCCCAGCAGGAGACCACGATGTACACGCCACCCTTTTTCAAGCAGGACCGCGCCGCGAGCCTGAAATTCGCCGAGGAGCGCGGCTTCGGCACGATGTGCGCCTTCGACGGCAAGCGGCCGATCGCCTCGCCGTTGCCGTTCTATTTGACCTATGCCGCGGACGGCACGCCGCAGGCTGCCTTTCATCTCGCCCGTCACAATCCGCTGCTAAAGCTGGCGGGCGGCGAGGCGTCGTGGCTGCTCGCGGTCAACGGCCCGGATGCCTATGTGTCGCCGGACTGGTACGTCTCGCCGGATCAGGTTCCGACCTGGCTCTACCAATCGGTGCATCTGAGCGGGCCGGTGCGGCTGTTGTCGGACGAGGAGCTGGCGGTGCAGATCGACACGCTCAGCGCCAAGTTCGAGGCCTGGCTGCTGCCGAAAAAGCCGTGGACGTCGGCCAAGATGGCGGCGGGTCGGCTGGAGACGATGAAGAAAGGGATCGTTGGGCTGGTCATGACCGTTGAGGAGGTCGAAGGCAGCTTCAAGCTGAACCAGCACAAGTCGGATGCCGACTATGCAGCGATCGCGAATGCGCTTGACGGCGGCGATGCCGATGCCAAGCGGATCTCACAATTGATGCGGCAGGCAAGGCCGCAGATTTTCGCAGACGACACGAACATGCTCGAAGGGAGCGCATCATGAGCCTCGCTGACACCACCAAAGCTCCGGCCACCAGCGCGGCCAAGAAGCCGGCCACCGTCTTCGTCGATGGCGGCTCCGGCACCACCGGGCTCGGCATCAATGAGCGGCTGAAGCTCCAAAGCGACGTTGCGGTGAAGACCATCGCCGACGACAAGCGCAAGGATCCCGCGGCCAAGAAGGCGCTGATGGAGGAGGTGGATCTCGTCATCCTCTGCCTTCCCGACGATGCCGCCAAGGAAACCGTTGCCCTGGTCGACAGCATGGGGGCTCACGCGCCGAAGGTGCTGGATGCCTCGACCGCCTACCGGGTCGCGCCGGACTGGGCTTACGGCTTTGCGGAACTGACGCCTGATCAGGCCGGCAAGATCAGGGCGGCGAAGAAGGTCTCCAATCCCGGCTGTTATCCGACCGGCGCGATCGCGCTGCTGCGGCCGATCGTCGATGCCGGCCTACTGCCGCCTGATTATCCCGTCACCGTCAACGCGGTGAGCGGCTATTCCGGCGGTGGCAAGTCGATGATCGCAAGCTTCGAGGATGGCAGTGCGCCGTCCTTCGAGCTCTACGGCCTCGGCTTCGAGCACAAGCATCTGCCGGAGATGCAGCTCTATTCGAACCTGACACGGCGGCCGATCTTCATCCCCTCGGTCGGCAACTACCGGCAGGGCATGCTGGTCTCGGTGCCGCTCCAGCTCGACACGCTGCCGGGCAAGCCCGGCGGCGCCGACCTGCAGGCGGCGATGGCAAAACGTTACGCCGGCTCGAAATACGTCAAGGTGATGCCCCTGCAAAACGAGGCGAGCAAGGGCGGCCGGCTCGAGCCGGAGGCGCTCAACGAGACCAACATGCTCGAGCTCTACGTCTTCGCCAGCGACAAATATTACCAGGCGCTATTGGTCGCCCGGCTCGACAATCTCGGCAAGGGGGCATCCGGCGCAGCCGTGCAGAACATGCGGCTGATGCTCGGCCTGCCGGAGGAGTGAGGCAGGCCTCTATCCTCAGTCATTGCGAGCGAAGCGAAGCAATCCAGAGCTTCCACCGCGGAAATAGTCTGGATTGCTTCGTCGCAAGGGCTCCTCGCAATGACGTGGAAAGTGCTTCAAACCAATCCGAAGATCGCCAGCGCCAGCACGGCCTGGGCGAAGAAGCCGACGGTGAAGGCGAGGGTGCGGAACACCGGAATTCCGAGCGCATAGACGATGATGTGCGCGATGCGCGACCAGAAATAGACGGCGCAGGCAAGTACCGTCCATTTCGTGGAATAGTCGATCGCGTTCAGGATCAGCACCAGCGGGGCGAAGATGACGAGGTTTTCGACCGCGTTGTCATGGGCGAACATCAGCCGGTTGGCCCACTCCGCCTGGGGCTTGTCGCCGCGCGAGGGGTTGGCCATGGCACCGTTCAAACCGCGAACCTGGCAGCGGTTGATGATGTAGGGAACCCACAGAACTCCCGTCAGGATCACCGTCAGTGTCAGCCAGAACAATTCGCGTGTCATAGTGCCGGTCCCCTGTGTCGTCGCTGGATTGAGGCTAGAGCATGATCCGAAAAAGTGCGTAGCGGTTTTCCGAAAAGATCATGCTCAAACAAGTCTATACGAAAGCGCGCCGGATTCCGTTACGCGCGAACTCTGACATAGCTGCCGGGCGCGTCCTCGATAGGCGGGAAGGCTTCGCTGCCGACCGCGCGCGCCGGGACTTCCTCGGGATCGAGCTCGCCCAGCCACTGCCGCCAGTCCGGCCACCACGAGCCCTTGTGCTCCACGGCGCCTTTCATCCACTGCGCGACGTTGACGTTCTTGATGTTGTCGTTGGTCCAATACTGGTACTTGTTCGCGGCCGGCGGATTGACCACGCCGGCGATGTGGCCCGAGCCGGACAAGACGTACTTCACCGGGCCGCCGAAGAACTGCGAGCCGTAGAGCACCGATTCCGCGGGCGCGATGTGGTCCTCGCGGGTGGCGAGATTGTAGACCGGCACCTTCACCTTGGAGAGATCGAGCAGGGTGTTGTCGAGCGCCATCGTGCCGGTGGAGAGCCGGTTCTCCAGGTAGCAATTGCGCAGGTAATAGGAATGGTTGGCCTGGGTCATCCGTGTCGCATCGGAGTTCCAATGCAACAGGTCGAATGCGCTCGGCTGCTGGCCCTTCAGATAGTTGCTGACCACGTAGGACCAGATCAGGTCGTTGGACCGCAGCATGTTGAAGGCCATGGCCATCTTCGAGCCTTCGAGCACGCCAACCGTTTTCATGTCCTGCTCGAGCGCCGCGATCTGCTCCTCGTCGACGAACACGAGCAGATCGCCGGCATGAGTGAAGTCGACCTGGGCCGCGAAGAACGTCGCGGACGACACGCGCTGGCGGCGCTTCTCGGCGAGCCAGGCCAGCGTGGTCGCGAGCATCGTGCCGCCGACGCAATAGCCGGCGGTGTGCACCTTCATCTCGCCGGTGATCTTCTCGATCACGTCCATCGCCGTGAGCGGGCCTTCCTTCATGTAGTCTTCCCAGCCCTTGTTGCCGAGCCGCTTGTCGGGATTGACCCATGAGATCACGAAGACGGTGATGCCCTGATCGACGCACCACTTGATGTAGGATTTCTCCGGCTTGAGATCGAGGATGTAGAACTTGTTGATCCAGGGCGGCACGATCAGGAGCGGGGTGCGCAGCACCTTCTCCGTCGTCGGCGAATACTGGATCAGCTGCATCATCTCGTTCTGGTAGATCACCTTGCCCGGCGTCGTCGCCATGTTGACGCCGACGACGAGATTGTCCGGGTTGGACTGGCGGATCTTCAGCATGCCCTTGCCGGCGGCGATGTCCTCGGCCAGCATCTTCAGGCCGCGCGCGAGGTTCTCGCCGCTGGACGCCACCGTCTCGCGCAGCACTTCGGGGTTGGTCAGCACGAAGTTCGACGGGGAGAGCGCGTTGGTGACCTGCTGGACGTAGAACTCGGCCTTGCGGCGCGTGTGCGGATCGAGCCCTTCGGCGTCGCGCACCAGCTCCTGCGCCCATTTGGTCGTGAGCAGATAGAGCTGCATGACGAAGTCGAAGAACTGGTTCGACTTCCATTCCGGATCGGCAAAGCGCTTGTCGCGCGGCGAGGGCGCGATCGCGGGCTCGGCGTCCTGACCGGCCATGCGACGCACCGCCGAGCCCCACAGGTCGAGATAGTCCTTGGCAAGCTTGGTTTGGAGATCGGACGAGCGGGACGTGTCCGACAGCCAATATTCGGCGACCGACGTGAACGTCTTGACGACCTCGGCAAGCTCGGCCGGCGGGCGGTCCTGCACCTCGCCGCTCTCGCGCGGCTTGAGATAGGCGGCGAGCGCCTTGCCGCCGCTCTCCATCGCCCGCGCGACGTTCATCGCAAAGGCTTCGGCGTCGAACTTCGTCTCGGGTTTCGGCGTATCGGTCGTGGCCATACTCATGAGCAGAACAGTAACGATTCATTCCGTATTCGTCACCGCGAAGCTCGCATGTTTGACGTTAAACACTCTCGAAGATGTGTTGCACTGCGACAAATCTTCTTGGTTCCGTCACAATGGAGCCGCACGGCTCGGCTTGTTGGGCATCGGCTGTTTTCTCGCTCGCACCATTTGGGCAGCAATGGTTTGAGCTTGGGCACGGTCTTGGGTAAGCTTGCCCGGGGCCGTGCTTTGGGACGAGTAGGGGATTTCCCAAGTGTTGGCGTTATGGGACCTGCAAAAGACGCTGCCGATCTGCGGCGCGGTGCTGATGGCGGCGCTCGCCCTGGGCGGGTGTTCGAGTCAACTCGCGGATCTGGCGCCCGCGGATGCGCCGCCGCGCGCCAGGGAGCCCGGGAGCTATCTGCCCGTGCACGATCTGCCGCCGGATCGCGATCAGGCGATCATCCCGCTGGAGCAGCGGGCCAAGATCGAGGCCGAGCTCGCCGCCGCGCGCGATCGCCAGGCCGCTGCCGCCAAGGACGCCAAATAGGCCCGTGGCCGCGAGACTGCCAACGTAATCGCTGGCGCCTCCGCTTTGCCGTGCTAAAAGACCTCGGTTCAGCCTGGAGTCAGGGCGAACGACTTCAATCTTCGTCGCCGACGATTGCTCTAAGTATTTGATTCTGAGTAATTTTCGCGATGGAGCCTGAGTGCTTTCGTGCCGGCCCTCGCGGCCTGTCGATTCGGTCCTGACCGGTTGCCCGGAGCCCAGAGAGCCATGGAAGAATTTTACCGCATTCGCCGCCTTCCGCCTTACGTGTTCGAGCAGGTCAACCGGGCCAAGGCGGCTGCGCGCAATGCCGGCGCCGACATCATTGACCTCGGCATGGGCAATCCGGACCTGCCGGCGCCGGCGCATGTGCTGGAGAAGCTGAAGGAGACGCTCGGCAAGCCGCGCACCGACCGCTACTCGGCCTCGCGCGGCATCCCCGGGCTGCGCCGGGCCCAGGCCGCCTATTACGCCCGCCGCTTCGGCGTGAAGCTGAACCCCGACACCCAGGTCGTGGCGACGCTGGGTTCGAAGGAGGGTTTCGCCAACGTGGCGCAGGCGATCACCGCGCCGGGCGACGTCATCCTCTGTCCGAACCCGAGCTACCCGATTCACGCCTTCGGTTTCTTGATGGCGGGCGGCGTCATCCGCTCGGTGCCGTCGGAGCCGACGCCGCAGTTCTTCGAGGCGGCGGAGCGGGCGATCGTGCATTCGATCCCCAAGCCGCTCGCGCTCGTCGTCTGCTATCCCTCGAACCCGACCGCCTATGTCGCGAGCCTGGACTTCTACAAGGACCTCGTCGCCTTCGCGAAGAAGCACGAGATCCTGATCCTGTCCGATCTCGCTTATGCCGAGGTCTATTTCGACGAGAGCAACCCGCCGCCTTCGGTGCTCCAGGTGCCGGGCGCCATGGACTGCACCGTCGAGTTCACCTCGATGTCGAAGACCTATTCGATGGCCGGCTGGCGCATGGGCTTTGCAGTCGGCAATGAGCGCGTGATCGCCGCGCTCGCCCGCGTCAAATCCTATCTCGATTACGGCGCGTTCACGCCGGTGCAGGTCGCGGCGACCGCCGCGCTGAACGGCCCCGACGATTGCATCAAGGAGATGCGCGACACCTACCGCAAGCGCCGCGACGCGCTGGTGGAATCGTTCGGCCGGGCGGGGTGGGAAATCCCGGCGCCGGAGGCCTCGATGTTCGCCTGGGTGCCGCTGCCGGAAGCCTTCCGCAGCGTCGGCAGCATGCAGTTCGCGACCCTGTTGGTGGAGAAATCCGGCGTCGCGGTCTCGCCCGGCGTCGGCTTCGGCGAGCATGGTGAAGGATATGTCCGCATCGCCATGGTGGAAAACGAGCAACGGATCAGGCAGGCCGCGCGCGGCGTCCGCCGCTTCCTTGAAAGCGGCATCGAAACGTTGCACAACGTGGTTCCTCTCGCCAATCGGCGGTAATTCTCTTCTGCAGGTTTTCTGAAGTATCATGGTCGCACCGCTGAAAGTGGGCATAGCGGGGCTCGGCACCGTGGGTGCCGAGGTTATCCGTTTGATCGAAACACAGGCGCGCGTGCTCGCAGGGCGCAGCGGCCGGGGCATCCGCGTGGTTGCGGTCACAGCGCGTTCGAAGGCGAAGAAACGCGGCATCGACCTGCGCGGCTTCGATTGGGCGAAGGACCCGATCGCGCTCGCCACGCATCCGGAGGTCGATTGCTTCGTCGAGCTGATGGGCGGCGCCGGCGATCCCGCGCTGTCGGCGGTGGACGCTGCGCTCGGTGCCGGCAAGTCGGTCGTCACAGCAAACAAGGCGCTGCTCGCCAAGCACGGCCTCAAGCTGGCCAAGGCGGCTGAAAAGCACGGCGGTGCGCTGAATTTCGAGGCAGCGGTCGGCGCCGCGATCCCCGTCATCAAGACGTTGCGCGAAGGGCTTGCCGGAACCGGCGTCAACCGCGTCTACGGCATCCTCAACGGCACCTGCAATTACATCCTGACCCGGATGGAGCAGGAGGGCCTGTCCTTCGCCGAATGCCTCAAGGACGCGCAGCGGCTCGGCTATGCCGAGGCCAATCCGTCCTTTGACGTCGATGGCCACGATACCGCGCAAAAGCTCGCCATTCTCGCCAGCCTCGCTTTCGGCACGAAAGTTGCTCAAAGTGCGGTGTATGTCGAAGGCATCTCCTCCATCGCGCCGGAAGATCTTCGCGCCGCCGACGATCTCGGTTATCGGCTCAAACTGCTCGGTGTTGCCGTTCGCACCGCCAAGGGCATCGAGCAGCGCGTGCATCCGACCATGGTGCCGAAATCCTCCTCGATCGCGCAGGTGATGGGTGTCACCAATGCGGTCACGATCGATGGCGAAGGCATTCCGCCGATCACGCTGGTCGGCCCCGGCGCGGGCGGTGCCGCGACCGCATCCGCCGTCGTCGCCGACATCGCCGACGTCGCGCGCGGCATCCGCGCCAATCCGTTCGGCCGGCCGATCGGGCAGCTGCGCGACACCAAGAAGGCGCCGATGGAGCGCCACGAGGGCGGCTATTACATTCGCCTGCTCGCGCGCGATTTCCCCGGCACTGCGGCCGCGATCGCGACGCGGCTTGCCGAGCAGAAGATTTCGATCGAGTCGATCGTGCAGCGTCATCCCAATGGCGGCGCTGCGCCCACTGACGGCAAGGCTGTCCCGGTGCCCGTCATCCTGATCACCTATGCCACTCACGAGGATGCCGTGCGCCGTGCGCTCGCCGCCGTGCAGAAGGACAAGGTGATCAGCGGACGGCCGCAGGTGATCCGGATCGAGAAGAACTAGAGCACGACCTCGGAAAAGTGTTGAGCGGTTTTCCGGAAAGGTCATGCTCAAGCCATAAGGCGGTCGTTCGTTCGAACGAACACCGGGCGTTGTGAGTTGATGCGGGCGGAGATTTCCGTCCCAAACGTTTCGAAGGAGTAAGCCGATGTCGACCCATATTGAAGTCCCCCCGCACGCCTTGCTCGAGCGCATTCTCACGCTGGAGATCGTGCGGGTGACGGAGCGGGCGGCGGTGTCGTCGGCGCGGTTGCGCGGCCACGGCAACGAGAAGGCGGCCGACCAGGCCGCCGTCGACGCCATGAGGCGCGAGCTCAACAAGCTGCCGATCCAGGGCACCATCGTGATCGGCGAGGGCGAGCGCGACGAAGCGCCGATGCTCTATATCGGCGAGCAGGTCGGCCTCAAGGCAGGTCCCGAGGTCGATATCGCGGTCGACCCGCTCGAAGGCACCACGCTGTGTGCCAAGAACATGCCGGGCTCGATCGCCACCATGGCGATGGCCGACGGCGGCACACTGCTGCACGCCCCCGACGTCTACATGCAGAAGCTCGCGATCGGCCCCGGCTACGACAAGGGCGTCGTCGATCTCGATGCCTCGCCGGCCGACAATGTCCGCCGCCTCGCCAAGGCCAAGGGCGTGAAGCCTGAGGGCATCACCGTTCTCGTGCTCGATCGTCCGCGCCACGCCGACATCATATCGAGCGTGCGCTCGACTGGCGCGGCCGTGCGCCTGATCACCGACGGCGACGTCGCCGGCGTGATCCATTGCGCCGACCCCGACAACACCGGCGTCGACATGTATCTCGGCACCGGCGGTGCACCGGAAGGCGTGCTCGCCGCCGTGGCGCTGCGCTGCATCGGCGGCCAGATGCAGTGCCGCCTGATCCTCGATTCTGCCGAGAAAATTGAGCGCGCCGCCAAGATGGGCGTCAACGATCCCAAGATGATCTACGGCATCGAGGACATGGCGCGCGGCGACTGCCTGTTCGCCGCCACCGGCGTCACCACGGGCTCGCTGCTGTCGGGCGTCAAATTCCGCAAGGACGGCGTCATCGAGACCGAGACGGTGGTGATGCGCTCCGTCACCGGCACCGTGCGCTACATCAAGGCCGAGCACCGCGAGCTGGCGAAGTTCCATCTGGATTGATCCAGGCAACAGCAACTGCCGTCATTCCGGGGCGACGGGACCGCGCGAAGCGCGCGGCCCGGAGAACCCGGAATCCATCCGCGGCAGATTCCGACGCGAAATGGATTCCGGGCTCGATGCTGCGCATCGTCCCGGAATGACAACAAGAATAATCCGAGGAAGCGCCCATGCCCGATCTCTCCGTCGTCAAAGCCCTCGTCTTCGACGTATTCGGCACGGTCGTGGACTGGCGCACCAGCCTGATCACCGACTTCATGTGGTGGGGAAAACAGCGCGGCATTAGCGCGGATTGGACCGCGCTGGTCGACGGCTGGCGCGGCATGTACATGGCCTCGATGGACGACGTGCGCCAACATCCCGAGCGTGGCTACGTCATGCTCGATGACCTGCACCGCCGCTCGCTGGAGCAGCTGGTCGATCAATTCGCGATCAAGGGCCTCACCGACGCCGATCTCGATTACCTCACCAAAGGCTGGCACCGCCTGCATCCCTGGCCCGACAGCGTCGCCGGCTTGATGCGGCTGAAATCAAAGTTCGTGATCTCGCCGCTCTCGAACGGCAACGTCGCGCTGCTCACCAACATGGCGAAGTTCGCCGGCCTGCCGTGGGACCTCATCATGTCGGCCGAGCTGTTCGAGCACTACAAGCCCGATCCGGAAACCTATCTCGGCGCAGCAAAGCTGCTCTGCCTCAAGCCGGAAGAGGTGATGATGGTCGCGGCCCACAATGGCGATCTCGCTGCCGCCCAGAAGAACGGATTGAAGACCGCCTTCGTGGCGCGGCCGACCGAATACGGCCCGCTTCAGAAGGTCGATTTCGAAGCAACCGGCAAGTGGGACATCGTCGCGAAGGATTTTGGCGGTATCGCCGATCAGCTCGGCTGCTGACATTCGCGGCGCAGCGGCGATCAATGGACTACGAAAGTGCGATCGGCAGTTCGGGATTGCTCGATGAGCTGCGGGAGTTCGATCCACGCGTGGTCGGGACGCTGCCCTTGGGGCTCTCGACGCCGACGAGCGACATCGATGTCGTCTGCCACGTTCTCGACGCGGCAGCTTTCGCCGAAGTGGTCTGGCGGCGATACCGCTCGTGTGACGGGTTTGCGCTCTACCAATGGTGCTCCAGCCGGCGGCCGGTGGTCGCCCGCTTCGAGTGGGACGGCTGGCCGTTCGAGCTGTTCGGCGATCCGAGGCCGGTCGATCAGCAGGAAGGCTGGCTGCATTTCGAGATCGAGCGGAGATTGCTCGCGCTCGACGACGGGCGTCTGCGCAAAGCCGTGGCCCAACACAGGGCGCGCGAAATGAAGACCGAGCCTGCGTTTGCCGCCGTGCTCGGCATAACGGGCGATCCGTATTCCGCATTGCTTGCATTGGGCCGTGAGAGCGACGCCCAGCTGCGGGTCCGCCTGGAGTGCCTGTAAGTTGCGCCGCGTGGGACCGCACAGGTCCGGGCGGCCCGCGCCGCCCGGATCTGAACTGACGGCTACAACGTCATCTTCATCGGCTCCGGATAGTAGCGGAAACCATCTCCGGCCTTGGCGACATGGCCATAACCAGGCCAGGCGAAGTGATAGGACATCACGGGGATCTTGTTCGTCGCCAGCATCGTCAGCAGCTTGACGCGCGACTCGGCCGCCTGCTTCGGGTCGGAATCGTAGGAGAACTCCATCCGCGGCTTCTCCAGCAGCAGCACCGAATGGTGCGAGAGATCGCCGAGGAAGGCGAACGACTTGCCCGCCGACGAGACCATGAAGATGGTGTGGCCGACGGTGTGGCCGGGCGCCGCGATCGCCTGCACGCCGGGCAGGAATTCCTCGCCGTCCTTGAAAAACTTGAGCCGATCGCGGACCGGCAGCAGGTTCTTGCGGGCGTGGACGACAAAGTCCTTGGCGGCGCTGCCGAGCTTGCCCTCGTCCGTCCAGAAGTCGAAATCGCTCTGGGCAATGTAGACTTGCGCATTGGGGAACAGCGGCTTGCCGCCCTCGTCGACGATGCCGCCGATATGATCGATATGGGCATGCGAGCACACGACGGCATCGATGTCCCCCGGCTTGATGCCGGCCTCCGTCATGCTCTTCTGCTGCCGTCCGGTGCTGGCGCCGAACATCTTCGATGAGCCCATGCCGGTGTCGAACAGGATGAGCTTGTCACCGGTGTTCACGATCGGCGAGTTCTGTTCGAGCACGACATTGTCCGGCGACAGGAAATTGTCGGCCAGCATCTTCTTGACCTCTTCCTTGGGAACGCCGGTGAACGTCCCGGAGGGATCGCCGAGCGGAAGCGGTCCGTCGGATACGACGGTCACCTCGGCATCGCCGAGAATGAAGCGGTGCCAGTAGGGCGTCTGGGTGCCGAGCTTGGGCGCCCGCGCCATCGCGCTGCTGCCGAGCATGGCGCTGGCGCCGAGACCGGCCCCGAGTGCGAGTAGGGACCGACGCGAGACATCGAATGTCATTCTTTTCCTCCGCTTTCGTCTTTTGTTTTGCGCAATCGTTGGCGCGGTAAGCGGCCGCTCGACCGGCCGCGTGGCCGGAGGGCGGCGGAAAGCATGCTGCGCCGGTTGCGACAAGCTAGCAAGTGGAATTACTTGGCACTGCAGGCTGAACGAGAACGATAGTCGGAGCGCGAAAGCGACGTGCAAAGCCGGCTGCGCCAAGGCGCGGAATTGCGCGCTACGCAATTCTCAACGTGACGTCACTGCCTTCCGTCTCGGCAAAGCCCGCCTGTAGCACCTCTTCGCGCTTGTGACGCAGATGCGCCCGCAGGATGTGGGCGAGGCCGACGCCGTCGCGGCGCTGGAGCGCATTGAGGATTGCCTCGTGCTCCTTCACCGCGAGCGCCCAGCGCTGCGCCGTCATCGGCGTGACATAGCGCGCGCGCCGGATGCGCGCGGTCACCGAGGCGTAAAGCCCGGCGAGCACAGGATTTCCCGCTGCGGTCACGATGGCTTCGTGAATCGCACGGTTGCCGCGGTAGTACTGGATCAGGTCGCGCTCGCGATAGTGCTGCACCATGTCCGCATGCGCGGCGGCGATCGCGTCGATCTCGGCGTCGCTGATGCGCTCGCAGGCGAGTTCGCCCGCGAGAGCCTCCAAGCCTTGGCAGACCTCGAACAGGTCGCGCATGTCCTTGTCGGTCAGCTTTGCTGCCCGCGAGCCGCGATGCGGCAGCAGCTGCACGAGCCCTTCCGCCGCCAGCACCTTGAGCGCCTCGCGCAGCGGCGTCCGCGAGATCTCGAGCCGCTCGCACAGCTCGCGCTCGGGAATCCGCGCGCCCGGCGGGATTTCGCCGTCGAGCAGGATGGCGCGGATGCGGTTGACGACCTCGTCGTGAAGCATGGCTCTGGGCTCAGTTTTGAATGCAAAAGTGAACTTATACGCCCATCTGGCCAAGTTCCAGCTTGAAAATCCCGAGTTTTGCATTCAAAAATGTAAAAAAGCAGAAAGGTATGAGGAAATGGACCTGCAAGTGGAGGCAGAAGACCTCGTGTTCGGGCGCGACGGCGGGATCGGGCGGATTACCTTCAACCGCCCGCAGGCCCGCAACGCCTTCACCTTCGCGATGTACGAGCGGCTCGCCGCGATCTGTGAGGAGGCCAACCGCGACCATGACATCAAGGTGCTGGTGCTGCGCGGGGCCGGCGACAAGGCCTTCGCCTCGGGCACCGACATCAATCAGTTCCGCGAATTCAGGACGCCGCAGGACGCCATCGACTACGAGAACCGCATCGACCGGGTGCTGACCACACTCGAGCAATGCCGGGTCCCGACGATCGCGGCGATCAACGGGTTCTGCACCGGCGGCGGCGCCGGCATTGCTGCGGCCTGCGACCTCCGCATCGGCACGACAAGCGCAAAAATCGGATTCCCCATCGCCAGGACGCTCGGCAATTGCCTGTCGATGTCCAATGTCAGCCGTCTCACCGCACTGATCGGCGCCGCGCGCGTCAAGGATCTCATCTTCACTGCGCGCCTCGTCGATGCCGGGGAGGCCGCAAGCGTCGGGCTGCTCGGCGAGGTCGTCGACGATCTTGCCGCCCTTGAACGACGTGCAGACGAGGTGGCCCGGCTCGTCGCGAGCCATGCGCCGTTGACGCTGAATGCGACCAAGCAGGCTGTCAGCCGTCTGCAGCGCCGGCTGACGCAGGACGAGGGCGAAGACCTCATCCTGATGTGCTACACGAGCCAGGATTTTCGCGAAGGGCTCGATGCTTTCCTCAACAAGCGCGCGCCGCAATGGCGCGGCCAATAGGACGAGCCGATGCAAAGCGATCCATCGCAATCCACCTCTCGCCGTTCCGGACCGCTGGCCGGTCTCAAGGTCATCGACCTCACCCATGTCATGGCAGGTCCGACCTGCACCTTGATGCTTGCCGACATGGGCGCCGACGTCATCAAGATCGAGAAATGGCCGAACGGCGACGACACCCGTCATTCGGTGCCGCCGAAGATCGGCGACGAGGCGGCGTCCTTCCTGATGATGAACCGCAACAAGCGCGGCATCGTGCTGGACCTGAAGACCGACGGCGGCAAAGAGGTGCTGCGCCGGCTGATCGCCGATGCCGACGTGCTGGTCGAGAACTTTGCGCCGGGCGCGATGGAGCGCCTCGGCTTCGGCTATGAGGCGCTGCACGCGGAATTCCCGGCGCTGATCTATTGCTCGCTGTCGGGCTTCGGCCGCACCGGCCCCTACAAGCATCGCAGGGGTTTCGATCTCGTCGCGCAAGCCATGAGCGGCATCATGAGCTTTACCGGCGAGCGCGCCGACGGTCCCCCCGTCAAGTGCGGGCCGCCGCTGTCCGACATCACCGCCGGCCTGCTCGCGAGCATGGGCATCCTGGCCGCCTACACCCATCGCCTCAAGACCGGTGAAGGCCAATGGGTCGAGACCTCGCTTTATGAAGCCGCCTTGGTGCAGACCTATTGGCAGTCGACCATCGCGCTCGCCGCGGGCACCGCGCCGCGCGCGATGGGCTCGGCCCATCCGCTCAACGCGCCGTACCAGGCCTTCGAAGCCTCGGACGGCTGGCTCGTGGTCGGCGGCGCCAACAAGAAGCATTGGCTGTTGATGCTGGAAGCGCTCGGCGCGAGCGAGCTCGCGGACGATCCGCGCTTCGTCACCGGTGCCGATCGCATGGCCAACCTGAAGGAGCTCGAAGCCGTCCTCAGCGAACGCTTCCGCAAGCAATCGCGGGCGCATTGGCTCGCGGCGCTGGACGAGAAGGGCGTGCCGTGCGGCCCCGTGCACGACATGCTGGAGGCGCTGAGCGATCCGCAGACGCTGGCGCGCGAGATGGTCGTCGAGGTCGAGCACTCCACGCTCGGGCCCGTCAAGACGATCGGGCTTCCCATCAAGTTTTCGGAGACCCCGGGCAAAGTGCGATCAGGCGCACCGGTCTATGGAGAGCACACGAAAGAGGTTCTGGCCGAGCATGGGTTCGACCAGTCACGAATCGAAGCGCTCGAAAAAGAAGGCGCAATCGTCTCGGCCCGGGAACGACGCGAGGAACACGTCGCCTGACCGGACGTCGATACGACAACAACAAAAGATAAAGATCAGCTGGAGGAAATCATGGGTCGGACGTCAACATTTCTGCTCTCCGCAGCCGCAGCCGTGCTCGCCGGCACCATGCCGGCGCTCAGCGCCTGGCAACCGCAAAAGCCGATCGAGTTCGTGGCCACCGCCGGCCCCGGCGGCGGTACCGACAATCTCGCGCGCGCGGTGCAGAACATCATCACCAAGCACAAGCTGACCGAGCAGCCGATCGTCGTCGTCAACAAGGGCGGCGGCAGCGGCGCCGAAGGCTATGTCTACGGCAAGGCCTCCGCCGGCGATCCCTACAAGGTGATCTTCGGCACGTCGAACGCCTGGCAGCAGCCGCTCGTCTCCAAGGTCGCCTTCAACTACACCGATCTCACGCCGATCGCGGCGATGGCGCAGGACGAGTTCCTGCTCTGGGTCAAGCAGGACGCGCCGTACAAGACCGCAGGCGATTATCTGAAGGCGGCCGCAGCGGGCGAATTCAAGATGGGCGGCGCGCAGTCCAAGGACACCGACGAGGTGCTGACGCGCATGATCGAGAAGGTCGGCAAGGTCAAGCTGACCTATATCCCGTTCAAGAGCGGCGCCGAGACCGCCGTGCAGCTCGCCGGCGGACACCTCGATTCCCACGTCAACAACCCCAGCGAAAGCCTCGGGCAATGGCGCGGCAGCACGCAGCGCCCGCTCTGCGTGTTCAGCCCGAAGCGGCTGCCGCAGGGGCCGAAGGTGACCGCAACGGAAGGCTGGGGCGACGTTCCAACCTGCGTCGAGCAGGGCCTCGACATCAAGCAATATGAGCAGCCGCGCACGGTGTGGCTGCCCGGCAAGGTCACGCCGGAGCAGGCCGCGTTCTATGTCGACCTCATGAAGAAGGTGCAGGCGACGCCGGAGTGGAAGGACTACATCGAGAAGACCTCCCAGGTCGACACGTTCCTCACCGGTGCCGAGCTCGAAAAATTCATCAAGGAGGACCTCGAGCGCATCAAGCAGGTCGCGGGCGAGCAGGGCTGGCTGGTCAAGTGAGGCCGAGGATGCGCTTCGATCGCGCCGCCACCTGCAGCCGTGGTCCTCATCCTGAGGGCCCGCCGGAGGCGGGCGTCTCGAAGGATGCCCGCGGATGCGATGTCGCCTGGAGCCGTCCTTCGAGACGCGCGCCAAAGCGCGCTCCTCAGGACGAGGACTGTTTCGCCGGAGCCGCCCATGATCTCACGCCGCACGCTTGAACTTGCGACCGCCGTGCTCACCGGCAGCTTCGGCGTGGCCGTCGTCGTCTCCAGCCTCGACAACGGCATCGGCTGGTCCAGCGCAGGCGTGGACGCCGGCACATTCCCGTTCCTGACCGGGATCATCGTCGTGCTCGGCAGCCTCTACAATCTGGTGCGAGGCGTGGTGCCGGCCGCGACGCTCGCAAGCGTTCCCATCGCGATCACGTCGATCGAGCTGCGCCGGCTCGTCGGCCTTTTCGTGCCGGCTGCCATCTTCGTCGCTGCGATCCCGCTCGCCGGGATGTACGTCGCCTCCGCTCTCTATGTCTTCGCGGTGCTGGCGATCCCCCGACACCAATCGGTGCCGCGCGCGCTGGCCATGGCAGGAGCCACGGCGCTGGCGCTCTACCTCGTGTTCGAACGCATGTTCCAGGTCAGCCTGCCGCGCGGCGCGCTCGCTTCCGCGCTCGGGTTCTGAGGGAGCGGCGGGATGGACAATCTCCAGGAGCTCCTGCACGGCTTCACCATCGCGGTCACGGTGCCGCATCTGGTCCTGATGGTAGTCGGCGTGCTGCTCGGCATTCTCGTCGGCGTCTTGCCGGGGCTGGGCGCGCCGAACGGCGTGTCGCTGCTCCTGCCGCTCACCTTCGGCATGCAGCCGGTCTCGGCCATCATCCTGCTCTCCAGCATGTATTGGGGCGCATTGTTCGGGGGCTCGGTGACCTCCATCCTGTTCAACATTCCGGGCGAGCCGTCATCGGTGGCGACCACCTTCGACGGCTATCCGATGGCGCGCGACGGCAGGCCGACCACGGCGCTCGCGACCGCCTTCGGTTCGGCGGCGTTTGGCGCGCTGGTCGGCGTCATCCTGATCACCTTCCTCGCCTCTTGGGTGGCGCAGGCTGCGCTCGCGTTCGGGCCGGCCGAGTATTTTGCGGTCTATTTTCTCGCCTTTGCCAGCTTCGTCGGCATGGGCGGTGCGGCGCCGATCAAGACCGTCGTGGCGCTGGCGCTCGGCTTTGCCATCGCCGCCATCGGCATCGACACCGTCTCCGGCAGCGTCCGCCTCACCATGGGCGTGGATGAGCTGGTCAAGGGTGTCAGCTTCGTCGTCGCGGTGATGGGCCTCTTCGGCATCGGCGAGCTGCTGGTCGCCGTCGAGGAGGAATTTCACGCCCGCGCGGTCTCTTCCAAGATCGATTGGCGCGAGGTGTTTCGCGCCGTCGGCCGCCTGCCGCGGCACGGCGTCGCCCTGCTGCGCAGTGCCGCGATCGGATGCTGGATGGGCATCACGCCGGGCGGCCCGACCGCGGCCTCCTTCATGAGTTACGGTATCGCGCGGCGCTTTTCACGGCGCGGCCGACATTTCGGCACGGGCGAGGTCGAAGGCATCGTCTCGCCGGAGACGGCCGATCATGCCGCCGGGACCAGCGCGCTGCTGCCGATGCTCTCGCTCGGCATTCCGGGCTCGGCAACCGCGGCCGTGATGATGGGCGGGTTGATGATCTGGGGCCTCAATCCCGGGCCCATGCTGTTCGTGGACCAAAAGGATTTTGTCTGGGGCCTGATCGCCTCGATGTATGTCGGCAACATTGTCGCCGTCGCCCTGGTGCTGCTGACGGTCCCGGTGTTCGCCGCCCTGATGCGGATTCCCTTCGTGGTGATCGCGCCGCTGATCGTGATCATCTGCGTCGTCGGCGCCTATTCGGTGTCGAACTCCTATCTCGACGTCGTCATGATGCTAGGCTTCGGGGTCGTCGGCTATCTCTTCAAGAAGCTGTTCTATCCGCTGGCGCCGCTGGTGCTCGCGATCGTCATCGGCGACAAGGCCGAGGACGCCTTCCGGCAGTCGATGCTGATCTCCAAGGGATCTCTCGGCATTTTCTTTGCGAACAAGCTGGTGACGTGCCTGATTCTAGGCGGCATCGCGCTGCTGCTGCTTCCGCTTCTGCTGCAGCTGCCGCGGCTCTGGCGCAAACCTGCGTCGCCCGCGACCGATGCGCCAGTCCAGGAAAGGGCGATCATATGACCGCAAAGCCGCTGATTGCGCTGGCCATGGGAGATCCCGCCGGCATCAGCCCGGAGCTGACGGCCAAGCTCGTGGTGCAGGACGACATCCGCGCGCGCTGCCGGCTCGTCGTCATCGGCGATCGCCGCATTTTCGACGAGGGCGCGCGCATTGCGGGCGTCAAGCCGGCACTGACGATGATAGAGCAGGGCGCCGATCTTCGCGCAGCGCAGGAAGATGCGCTGTTCGATCTCCGCCACCTCACCCCCAGAGAGGTCGAGCCGAAGAAAGCGACTCTTGCCGGCGGAAAATTTGCGCTGGCCAATTACCGGCATGCGCTCGAGCTCGGCCGCGACGGCCATGTCGACGCGGTCTGCTTCACCCCCTTTAACAAGCAGGCGATGCGCCTTGCCCGTGCCGAGTACGACGACGAGATCGCGTTCTCCGCCGAGGTCGTCGGTCTCAAGACGCCGGCAAGCGAATTCAACGTGCTGGACCGGCTCTGGAACGCACGGGTCACCTCGCACATCCCGCTTAGGGACGTCGCTGCGAAGCTATCCGGCGAACGCATCCATCGCGCGCTCAGACTAACCGATTCCTGCATGCGCAACGCCGGCTTTGCGCGGCCGCGCATCGCGGTCGCAGGCCTCAACCCCCATGCCGGCGACGGCGGGAATTTCGGCCGCGAGGAGATCGACGTGATCGCGCCGGTGGTCGCAGCAAGCCAGAGCGAGGGCATTGCCGCGGAGGGACCGTTTCCGGCCGACACCGTGTTCCTGCGCGCCAAGGCCGGCGCCTTCGATGCCGTGCTGACGATGTATCACGACCAGGGCCAGATCGCGATGAAGCTGATGGGTTTCGATCGCGGCGTGACCTTGCTCGGCGGCTTCCCGTTCCCGATCTGCACGCCCGCGCACGGCACCGCCTACGACATCGCGGGTCAAGGCATCGCATCGATCGGCGCCAGCCGCGCCGCGTTGCTGCTCGCCGCGGAGATGGCGGCGCGTCGTCTCGGCTGAACTTGCACGCGCGAAGGGAGCGACCGCTGATTGCGCTCGCCTTGCGCGCAGACTTAGACTTTAGGGAAAAACTGGAAACTTCCGCCGTCGCGAGGAGTTGGCGCCCCATGAACATCTTCCACGTCGGAGCTGGAACATGGTCGACGACAGCCCGCTACGAACAGCGGTGGACACCGCTTGGTGCGTGTACCTTGCCCGGCATCGCAGCGTCGATGCAGCGGATGGCCGTCGTTGCCTGCTCGAGCGTCATCTGCAAGGGAGGCGGGAAGCGCGCGAGAGTAACGGTGATGCCCAGGAACTCGCAGCATTCGGGCTTGCCTATCTCGAGCGGCTTTCCGATGACGAATGTTGAGGCTCATCGAGGGCGGTATCTGTCGGCTGGCTAGCGCGAGCGCAAGGCCGGATTGGACCTTGCTCGCGATTTCGAACCTTCTGTCTGCGGCCATCGTGCTGATCGTGCGTTCAGCGATATAGCGAGCTCCAATGCGTATCGCCCAGCTGGCTCCGCTTGCCGAAAGCGTCCCTCCGAAGCTCTACGGCGGCACCGAGCGGGTGGTAGCCTGGCTTGTGGATGAGCTTGTCGAGCTCGGTCACGACGTCACGCTGTTTGCCAGCGGTGACTCCCGAACGAGAGGCAAACTCCACCCGGTATGGCCACGCGCGCTGCGTCTCGGCCGGAAGGGCGCCGATCCGAACGCAGCCTGCGCGATGCTGCTGGAAGCGATCGCGAGACGAGCCAACGACTTCGATGTGATCCACGCCCATATCGACTGGCTTCCGCTGCCGTTGCTCAGTCGCCTTGGCGTACCGTTCCTGACGACCATGCACGGCCGCCTTGACTTGCCTGGCTTGCCTGACGTGGTTCGGCAGTTCCCAGAAGCAAGCTTCGTGTCGATCTCGGATCACCAGCGCCTGCCGCTTCCGGATGCGAAATGGATTGGAACGATCCAGCACGGGCTGTCGTCGGAGCTGTTGGATCCATCCTATGAGGAGGGATCCTATCTGGCGTTTCTTGGCCGTCTCACGGAGGACAAGGGTCCGGAGGACGCCATCCGCATCGCGCACGCAGCCCGGATGCCTCTTCGCATCGCCGCGAAGATTCCACGCGCCGAGACTGCCTACTTCAGGAAACACCTTGCGCCCCGGATCGACGGTGAGATGATCCAGCTTATCGGCGAAGTCGACGACGTGAAGAAGCAATCATTCCTTGGCGGAGCAGCCGCTCTGCTATTTCCGATCGCTTGGCCGGAGCCTTTCGGGCTGGTCATGATCGAGGCGATGGCGTGCGGAACGCCCGTGATCGCCTATCGCTCCGGCTCTGTCCCTGAGGTCATCGAGCACGGCCTAACCGGTTTCATCGTCGAGAACGAGGAGCAGGCGGTCAAGGCGGTCGGCGAATTGGGCAAGCTGGATCGAAGGAGAGTGCGCGCCCGCTTCGAGGAACGCTTCACCGCATACCGAATGGCGCGCCAGTACGAAGATCAGTACCGCAAGCTGGCTGCCGCGGCAGCTCGGAAGGTCAACACGCAAATGTCGGAAAGGTGAAGGGAGGCGGCGATGTCGCTGTGCTAGATCGCCGCGCCCAATGAGGTGTCATTCCTTCTGTTTTGCCCGACGTGTCAAAGAATCTTCGCGCGTGCAAAAACAGCGAGGTAAGACAACCCCTTGGCTACTATGCATGGGGTTGTTTTCGCGAGTTTTGATCGAGGCGGGCCCGCTTGCCTCACGCGCCGCAGACGATCACGCCGTACCAGCCGAGCCCGCGATAGGTCTCGTAGCCCGGGGTGGCATGGAACGCGACCAGTGTGCCCGTGCGTTCCTGATAGAAGCCGGAGCGCTGGCCGTTCAGCGACAGCGAGATGCGTTCGCTGAGGATGCCCTGGCCGTCGGACGCCGCGATCACGCGAAAATTGGAATCGACCAGCAATACGCGCGCCTTGTCGCCGTCGCCGACGCGCACGCCCTGCACGATGGCGCGGGCCTGCGGCTCCCAGTCGAAATGGATGGCGAGCACCCCGATCGGCGCGCCGTTGGCCTGCCCGCCGGCGCGGACGCTGGCGCAATAGGTCGCGACCTGCGCGTTGCCGAGCAGCGGCTGGTTCTCGACGTCGCCGGCGACATAATCGTCGCCGGAGCGAAGGCCTTTCGCGTCGCGAAACCATCTGGTGTGGGCGACGTTCTGGCCGACGACGCGGAAGCGGTCGGTGCGGCCGTTGGCGATGACGTTGCCGTCGAGGTCGCAGAGCCAGAGATCGAGATAGACGGTGTAGGCCCCGAGGATCACGCCGAGGCGCTGCGAGGCATGGGAGACGGCCGCAGCACTGGGCGAGGCCGCGCAATCGACCACGGCGGAATCGGTCGCCCACCAGCGCACGTCGCAGGTGCGTTCGTAGAGATTGCGGTCGATCAGCTCGATCGCGTTGAGCGACAGGTCGACCATCCGCTCGCCGCGGGAGCGCTGGCTCATGCGGTCGATCGAGGCGACGAGATCGCCGGTGCGTTTGGTCAATTGGGTCTCGAGCTCGCGGGCGATGGTCTCGACCTGCTGGCCGACGCCGCGCACCTCCTGCGCCACCACCGCAAAGCCCGCGCCTTGCGCGCCGGCGCGCGAACTCTCGATCAGCGCGTTCAGCGCCAGCATCTTCATGTGGTTGGTGATCTGCTGGATCGACTTGGTCTTGTCGACCGCGATCTGGTTGACCTCCGCGGTGAGGCGGTTGATCAGCGCGGAGATGTCGGAATCATCGTCCGCGGGCTCGGTGGCGATCGGCTTGGCTTTCAGACCCAGCGCAGCAGACATCGGGGACTTCCCTTGGCAATGAGGTCTGATCTGCAATGAACCCGGAACAACGACTTACAGATCGAATACGATTCTTTTTCGAGGATTCCGCCTAACGCCTGCTTAATTTGCTGTTTGACGGAATGCCTAAATAGTAGCCACTCCGGCCTGGCTGCCGGCCATCCACCGCTTTGTGCGTCCCGGCCGTTGCAAATCGCCGGGGTTTCCCAGCCAATCCTTTCAAGCCAGTCGCGGCCCCGAGCGTGATCGCCCGGACCCGAGTTCCCAATCGATAGCCCTCGTCATGACGCCTCTCGCATCCGCACTCCCCGTCGAAGCGCCTCAGGCCTTCCTGGGCGTCGCGCGCTCGCTGACCGACAAGCTCTGGCGCGACCGTCTGGACGGGCGCGGGGCAGCCCAGGCGCTCGCCATCGTGCAGCGGCACCAATTGCCGGAACTGCTGGCGCGGGTACTGGCGGGCCGCGGTGTCGACATCGACGCGGTGTCCGACTTTCTCGATCCGACCATCCGAAAGCTGCTGCCGGACCCGTTCACGGTGACGGAGATGGAGACCGCCGCCAAACGCATCGCGGATGCCGCGACCAAGGGCGAGAAGGTTGCGATCTTCGGCGACTACGACGTCGACGGCGCGACCTCGGCGGCGCTGCTGGCCTGGCATCTGCGCCATTGCGGGCTCGATCCGCTGATCCATATTCCCGACCGGATTTTCGAGGGCTACGGCCCCAACACAGAAGCGGTGCGCGCGCTCGCGGCCAAGGGCGCCACGCTGCTGATCACAGTCGATTGCGGCACCACCAGCATAGAGCCGCTCGCCGAGGCGAAGCGCCTCGGCATGTCCGTGGTCGTGATCGACCACCACCAATGCGGCCTCGATCTCCCCGAGGTCGACGCGCTGGTCAATCCGAACCGCCCCGATGACCTCTCCGGCCTCGGTCATCTCGCTGCGGTCGGCCTCGTGCTGGTGACGCTGGTGGCGGTCAATCGCGAGCTGCGCCAGCGCGGCTTCTGGACCAGCGAGATGCCCGAGCCCGATCTCCTGGGCATGCTGCATCACGTCGCGCTCGGCACCGTCGCCGACGTCGCGCCGCTGATAGGTCTCAACCGCGCCTTCGTCGCCAAGGGGCTGATCGCGATGCGTCGGCGCGACCATGTCGGCCACACCGCGCTGATGGACGTGGCGCGGCTCAACGGCCCGCCGGAGGCCTGGCATCTCGGCTTCATGCTGGGGCCGCGCGTCAATGCCGGCGGCCGGATCGGCCGCGCCGATCTCGGGGTGCGGCTGCTGCTCGAAGGCGACAGCGTCGAGGCGGCGCGGATCGCGGCCGAGCTCGACCGTCTCAACAGCGAACGTCGCGTCATCGAGCAGGCGGCAGAAGCCCAGGCCGAAGCCGAGGCGCTGGCCTCGATCGGGCTGGAGGACAAGCTCGCCGTGATCGTCACGGCCTCGGAAGGCTGGCATCCCGGCGTGGTCGGCCTTGTTGCCTCCCGCCTGAAGGAGAAGTTCTCGCGGCCTTCCTTTGCCATTGCGCTGGAGCCGGGCGGCATCGGCACCGGCTCCGGCCGCTCGATCGCCGGCGTCGATCTCGGCAAGGCGGTGCGGCAGGCGGTCGCCGACGGCATCCTGCTCAAGGGCGGCGGCCACGCCATGGCCGCGGGCGTGACGCTGCGCAAGGAGAAGCTCGCCGAATTCCGCGCCTATCTCGAGACCGCGCTGGCGCGCGACGTCGCCGAGGCGCGCCACGTCAACGAGCTCTATATTGACGGCGCAGTCACCGCCCGTGCGGTGACGCCGGAGCTGGCGACGACGCTCAACAGCGCCGGTCCCTTCGGCAGCGGCAATCCCGAGCCGGTGCTGGCGTTGCCGGCGCATCAACTCGTATTTGCCGACGAGGTCGGGCAGGCGCATCTGCGCCTGCGTTTCAAGGCGGGCGACGGCGCCATCGTCAACGGCATCGCGTTCCGTTCGATCGGCCAGAAGCTCGGCAATGCGCTGCTCGCCAATCGCGGCCAGCAGTTGCATGTCGCGGGCTCGCTCTCGGTCGATCGCTACCAGGGCGCCGAGCGTGTGCAGTTCCGCGTCGTCGACGTCGCGCTGCCGGACCAGGGGCCATCCGTGATTAGATGACGCATGATCCGGAAAGTGCGAAGCGATTTTCCGACAAAGATCATGCGGGTCCAAACAACAAAAAAGGGAGTGAGCATGGCAGGGCAGGTTGAGGGCAAGGTCGCACTGGTGACGGGCGGCGCCTCCGGCATTGGCGAGGCTACCGTCGAGCTGTTCGCACGCGAAGGCGCTACGGTCATCGCGACCGACATCGACGAGCTGAGGGGCCCCGAGCTCGTCAGGCGCATCACCAGGGGCGGCGGCAAGGCGATCTTTCTGGAGCAGGATGTCACCAGCGAAGAGCGCTGGATCGAGATCGTCGCCGAGATCGCAAAGCGCTTCGGCCGGCTCGACGTGCTCGTCTCCAATGCGGGTATCGGCATTTCCGTGCCGTCGATCGTCGACATGACGCTCGCCGACTGGCGCAAGCAGAATGCGATCAATCTCGATGGCGTGTTTCTTTCGGTGAAGCATTGCCTGCCCCTGATGCGCAAAACGGGCGGCGGCTCGATCATCATGATGTCCTCGCTGGCGGGCCTGCGCGGCTCGCCCGGATTGTCGGCCTATTCGGCGACCAAGGGCGGCGTGCGGCTGTTCGCCAAATCCATCGCGATGGAATGCGCGGCCGCGGGCGATGGCATCCGGGTCAATTCGGTTCACCCCGGCATCATCGATACCCCGATATGGGGCAAGATCCCGACGGGGGCGGCCGGCGCCGGCCAGAATGCCCCGATCGATCCGGAGGAGCGCGCCCGCGTCGTCACGCCGCTTGGCCGCGCCGGCCAGGCCGCGGAGATCGCTTCGGGCGTGCTGTATCTCGCCTCCGATGGCTCGCGCTACGTCACCGGCAGCGAGCTCGTCATCGACGGCGGCATGAATGCCGGCGGCGTGCCGCGGCGCGCTTGAGCTGCGCAGGGCAGGGTGGCGACCGCAGGGGCTGACGCGAAGGCGCAGTCCCTGTACAAGATGGGGCAGCTCCCGACCGAGAGAGGTGTCCTTCGCCATGGCGCACAGCCTTCACGCTTCTTCACCCGCGCCCGCGCCATTCCGTTCCAACCGGCCGGACCTCGCCACCGACGCGATCCGTACCGCGCGCGAGGATCTCGCCGCCTGCTTCCGCATGGCCGCGCGCAACGGCTTTGAGGAGGGCATCTGCAACCACTTCTCGGCGGTCGTGCCGGGCCATGACGACCTGTTCCTCGTCAACCCCTACGGCTACGCCTTTCGCGAGTTGACCGCGTCAAAGCTCCTGATCTGCGACTTCCATGGCAACGTGCTCGACGGCGAGGGCGTGCCCGAGGCGACCGCGTTCTACATCCATGCCGAGATGCACAGGCTGCTGCCGCGCGCCAAGGTCGCCTTCCACACCCACATGCCCTACGCCACGGCGCTGTCGATGACCGAGGGCGATCCCCTGATCTGGGCCGGCCAGACCGCGCTGAAATTCTACGGCCGCACCGCGGTCGACCGCGACTACAACGGCCTCGCGCTCGACAGCCGCGAAGGTGCCCGCATCGCCTCCGCCGTCGGCGATGCCGACATCGTCTTCATGAAACATCACGGCGTGATGGTGCTGGCGCCGACCATCGCGGAGGCCTGGGACGATCTCTATTATCTCGAGCGCGCCGCCGAGGTGCAGGTGCTGGCGATGTCGACGGGGCGGAAGGTGCTGCCGGTCGATCCCAGCGTTGCGGCGGAGACCTATAGGCAGATGCGCGAGGGCGATTCCGAATCCGCTCGACTGCATCTTGCCGCGATCCGGCGGCAGCTCGATGCGGAGGAGCCGCAATATCGGCACTGACCACGATGTCATTCCGCGGCGCGCGAGCTGCGCTGCGTATCAGCGGGCCGCGTCGAACTCTGACTTCAGCCAGTGTCGTACAGCCTCGACCGGCTCGGTGAGCGGTCGGTCGCGGCTGCGGACCAAGTGCAGCGAAAAGCCTTCCAGCTCCGGCCCGAATGGTGCGACCAGCGTTCCCTGCGAAAGTTCGTCGGCGACGAGCACAAGACTATGCAAAGCGACACCAGCGCCGGCGACGGTTGCCTGGATGGCATGGGTTTCATCGCTGAAACGCACGCCGGCGCGCGCATCAACGTCGTTAATGCCGGCCGTCTTGAGCCAGCGCCGCCAGGTCGGATTTCGGGCATCACGACGGTGCCAGTCGAAATGTAGCAGCGTTGCTGAGCGCAGGTCGCTCGGTCTTCGGACGCCCAGGCGCGGACTGACCACCGGCGCGAAACGATCGACCGTGAGCGGCTCGGCGATCAGATCGGGATAAGGACCGGAACCGTAGCGAAGTGCGAGGTCCGCGGTCGAATTGAGATCGGCCACCTCCAAGCTCGCAAGCAATGTGAGATCAATGTCGGCTCTGCTCTTTCGGAGCCTAGCAAGACGCGGCACCAGCCATTTGGCTGTGAAAGCCGGCGTCGCCGAAAGTGTGACCACCGCCCGGCGTCGCTTGCGGCTCAATCCCTCCAGAACACGCGCAAACGCATCAAAGCCGTCGCGCAGGACCGGAAGCAGGACCTGACCTTCCGCGGTGAGCAGAACCTGCCGCGTCCGCCGCTCGAACAGCCTGACCCCGACCGTCTGCTCCAGCTGTCGCACCTGATGGCTGATCGCGGTCGGCGTGACGTGAAGCTCATCGGCCGCGCGCTTGAAGCTGAGGTGACGTGCCGCCGCTTCAAATGCACGCAATCCCGCCAGCGGAGGAAGCCTTCTCATCGCGAACTCGTGGATGAATGCAGTTCATCCATAGGCTGAGCAACTTTCGTTTGTCAACGACGGGACCTGAACCGATCTATTGGGCAAATAGATGAGAGGAGTGCTGCAATGCAACTGCTACAAATCGATTCAAGCGCGCGGTTAGAGCCTTCAGATGCAAATCCGCGCGGTTCGCACACCAGGCGTCTGACTCAGCGTTTCGTCCAACGATGGCTACAGTCGCGGCCGGGGGATCGCGTCGTCTGCCGCGACCTCGGTCGCTTCGCACCGAGTCAGGTGACGGACGACTGGGTCAAGGCGGCCTTCGCGAAGCCCGATCAGCGCGAGCCATGGATGAGAGAGGCTTTGGCGGAAAGCGATGCGCTGGTCGACGAGTTGATCTCAGCTGATCTGATCGTCGCGGGCGTGCCAATGTACAACTTCGGTGTGCCAGCGCAGTTCAAGGCATACATAGACAACATCGTTCGGGTCGGACGCACGTTTGGCTTCGACCGATCACGCCCGGACAATCCATATTCGGCGCTGCTTGAGGGCATGGACAAGCGTCTTGTCCTGCTCGGCTCGCGCGGAGACTACGGGTACGATCCGGGCGGGCATATGGCCGCCGTCAATCATCTCGAAGGAGCCGTCCGGGACGTGTTTGCTTTCATCGGGATCACGGCCTTCCATAGCATTGCAATCGAGTACGACGAATTCGGCGATGATCGGTTGCAGGCGTCGATTGCCGCGGCCGAGCGTGCCGTGGATGACCTCGTCGACGAGCTGCTGAAGCTGACAGAACAGCGAAACGCGGCTTAAGGGTCGGCTGCAGCTGCGGCGGAGGCGCCAGCGCCGGCGCTTCCAGTCGCGCTAGTTGGTTTGCCGCAGCTTGGCCAGCACTTTGAGTCCGCCGTAGCCATCGGCGGGCACGATCCCGACCTTCTGCTGAAAGTCCTTGACCGCCTTCATGGTGTCGTTGCCGACGCGGCCGTCGGTGCCGCCGGTGTCGAAGCCGGCCTTGGTGAGGCGCGTCTGCATCTCCTGCACCTCGGCGAGCGTCAACGCACGCTCGGAGCCCGGGAAGGGCTGGATGAAGGGCGGGGCTCCCAAGCAGCGATCCCCGAGATGGCAGATCGCCAGCGCGTAGTTCATGGAAGGGTTGTAGCTCTTCACCGAGTAGAAATTCGGCCCGAGCAGGAATGTCGGTCCGCCCGCAACCGGCGTCCACATCTGCGCGGATGCGTTGGGCTGCGGAAATGGTTGGCCGTCGGCACGAGTCACGCCGGCTGCCTGCCAGGCCGCATAGGTCCGGCTGCCGCTCATGTTGGCGGGCGCGCGCACCTCGTAGCCCCAGTGCTCGCCGCGATGCCACTTGCCGCGATTGACGAGATATTTTGCGGTCGAGCCCAGCGCATCGTCGGGCTTGCCGAATGGCGAGACCTTGCCGTTGCCATCATAGTCGATGCCGACATTGAGCCAGACCTCCGGCATCCATTGCGAATGGCCCATCGCGCCGGCCCATGATCCGCGCATGTCCTCAGGCGTGGACCAGCCCTTGTCGACGATGCGCAGTGCATTGATCAGCTCGGTCTCCCAATAGGCCTTGCGGCGCGGCTCGTTCCAGGCGAGCGCGGCGAGCGAGGGAAACACCGGCCTCATGTGGTTCTGCTGCACCAGCGGATCGCCATAGGCGGACTCGACGCCCCATAGCGCCAGCAGCGTGCCGCGCTCGACCCCGAAATCGCGCTCGATGCGGGCGAACAGCGCCTCGTTGTTCTTCAGCGCGATCTTGCCGTTGATGATGCGCCAGTCGGAGACGCGGCGGTTGATGTACTGCCAAACCTGCTCGCGGAATTCGGGCTGGTTGCGCATCTGCGCGAACACGCTCATGTCCGGTTCGACCCGTCCCATCGCGCGCTGCCATGTCGCGGCGGAAATACCTTTTGCCATCGCGCGCGCACGAAAGCTCTCGCGCCATTCGTCGAAGCCGGGAGGCGCGGCGAGAGCGCGGGTGGGAAGCGCGAGCAAAGCGGCTGCACCGAGCGTCGATTGGAGCAGGGCGCGGCGTGTGTGACGGGGCGAGGAATCAGTGTGCTTCATGGGCACATTCTAGCCGGAAACATGGCACGTGTGAGTCGGTTCCGAAATGGCCGCGTGCGTCAACTCGGCCCGACCCCGTCGGTCGTTCCCACCGGAACAAGTGCCGCACTCCCGCATTCCCTCCACGCCAGGACGAGGAGAAGAGCCGGCCGTGGTCGCGCCGTCCTTCCTGTTCATCGAAGCATCGGGGTGGAATGAAGATACGCACACATGCCGAAAGCCATATCGTCGAACTCGACGACGGATCGCAATGGAAGATCTTTCCCGGCGACCTCGCGACGACGCTGAGCTGGAAGCCCGAAACCGATCTGCGTCTTGAGCCGAGCGGTGAGCGGGTGAATTCGCACGTGCTGGTCAATCCCGCCGACCAGACCCGCGTGCGGGTGATCGCGGCCGACGAGAGCTGGCCGGACGGCGCAGTCAAGAACGCCTTGAAAGGCGGGTAGCAGCCGCGTCAGCAGGCGAATGCCGGTCGCCTAGTCCTCCTTAAGCTCAGCCGCGATTCCGGCAAGCCAACGCCGGATCGTGGTTTCCGCCTTTGAATCCAAATTGCGAGCGAGCCGCTTCTCCAATTCGAGCACACGCTGCCGGCACGCCTTCAGAAGCGTCGCGCCGCGCGGCGTCAGCGTCCATTGCTGGATGCGGCCGTGAACGGGATGAGGCGTCATCGCAATCGCGCCGTCGCGTTCGAGATTGCGGATGATGACGCCCACGGTCTGGGGCGTCAGGAAGGTGAGGCGGGCGACATCGGCCCCCGACAAGCCCGGATAGGCGTTCAGCATCGTCAGCACCGCGAATTGCGGCGAGGTCACGCCGAGATCGGCGAGCGTGCGCTCCATCGTCAGGCGAACCGCGGCGTGAGCCTGGCGCAGCAAGTAGCCGAGATAGCCTTGCTCGCCGCGCTTGCCTTCGCCCGGTGCCGGGACATGCACCGCGCCGGCTGCAACGGCCTTGCGGCCCGATTGCGATGTCATGACATTCGACTTGCGCGACATATATAAGAGCTCTTATAATGTATCCGAGCTCTTATAATAAGCCGAGGTGAATGGCAATGGCACACGCCCGCAGCGAATACGAAGATTTCAAGCGGATCGCGCCCGATGCGTTTGATCTGGTGCTGGCGCTGGGCCAGCTTGCGGCCAAGGCCGGCCTCGACAAGCAACTGCTCGAGCTGGTCAAGCTGCGCGCCTCGCAGATCAACGGCTGCGCGTTCTGTGTGCAACACCACGTCCTGCTGTCGGAACGGATCGGCGTTCCCCTCGACAAGCTTCATCTGCTCGCGGTCTGGCGCGAGGCGCCGATCTTTTCGCCGCGCGAGCGGGCTGCGCTCGCCTGGGCCGAGGCGCTGACCTGTCTGCCGGACGGCGTCAGCGAGGAGGTCTACGCGGAAGCGTCCGGCGAATTCTCCGAAACTGAACTGACGTACCTGACCTCGGCGGTCGCCTCCATCAACGTCTGGAACCGGTTTGGCGCGGCGTTTCGCTGGACGCCTGCACAGCGGCCGGCGGCCGCCGTTGCAGCTTCGTCCTGACGGAGAGAAGGGAAGATCACGATGACAGCCTTGAGCCTTTCGGCCGTGCAGTACCCGTTGCAGTCACGTTCGACGGCGTTCGCCGTCATCGCAGGATTAGTCTGCGCGCTGGCAATCGGCAAAGCTCTGCCGGTGACGATCGACAGCGTGTCCAGCGCCCTCGCGCCGCTCTGCGCGACGGCGGCGGAAGGCTCGCCGCTCGACAAGGTTGAGCCGATCGGCTCCTACGCGCTTCCGAACGTGCCCGGCAAACGCGTGACCATCGTGCGTGTGTCCTACGGTCCGGGCGGGTTTTCGCGGCCGCATCGTCACTCCGGCTCCGTCACCGCCTACATCACCAAAGGCGAGATCCGCTCGCAGCTCGGCGGCGGCCCGGTCGAGACGTTCGGCGTCGGCCAGTCCTTCTTCGAACCGCCGGGCTCGACGCATCTGGTCTCGGCCAATGCCAGCATGACCGAGCCGGCGGAACTGATCGCGGTGTTCGTGGCGGACGAGGGCGCGCAGCTGACGACGTTCCTGGAATAGGCTGCGCGCGTCATCCGCAATGGCCGTGCTCAGGCCGATCGCGATCGCCTCAACCGCTTCCAGGCCGGCGCGAGTCCGTATTGGACGACCGGAATGGCAACCGCGCCGACGAGCAGTCCAAGCGCACCCGAGATGGCTGCCTCGACCGACCATTCGACGATGCCGGCAACGGATGGAAGGAGATGTGCGGCAGCCTCGGTTATGGCATGGACGGTGTGGCCGATCGCAGGTGGGCCGTACTTCTCGATGCCGTGCAGGATGATGCCACCGCCGACCCAGATCATGGCGGCGGTGCCGATCGTGCTCAGCACCGCCAGGAAAACGGGCATGCCGCGGACGAGCGCGCGCCCAAGCAATCGGATCGCGCCGCCGGCGAGCGAGGCGCCGTCGAACCGCGCGAGGGCGATGCCGGCATCGTCCGCTTTCACGATCAGGGCCACCACGCCATAGACGCCAACGGTGATGAAGAGGCCGACCAGCGC
The DNA here is from genome assembly GCF_020193825.1 of Bradyrhizobium sp. NBAIM18. NCBI lineage: Bacteria > Pseudomonadati > Pseudomonadota > Alphaproteobacteria > Hyphomicrobiales > Nitrobacteraceae > Bradyrhizobium > Bradyrhizobium sp. NBAIM18. The sequence goes on along the minus strand of NZ_JADYVO010000002.1, from coordinate 29,804 downwards.
CAGCACCAGCGCCTGCGTCCAGATGCTGCCCGCCGGGAGGGCCGCCAGCGTGATCGCCATGATCTCCGCCGACAGGATGAAATCCGTCTTGATGGCGCCAGCGACCTTCTCGTCCTCGACCGACTGGGCATTCAATGCAATCGGCTCAAGCTGAGCTTCGTGCTGGTGCGCATGATGCGGCATCACGGCTTCGAGCACCTTTTCGGCGCCTTCATAGCAGAGAAAGGCGCCGCCCAGCATCAGCAGCGGCGTGACCGCAGCGGGAAGGAAGTAGCCGAGCAGCAGGGCAATCGGCAGCAAGATCAGCAGTTTGTTGCGTAGCGATCCGACCGCGATCTTGCCGACGATCGGCAGCTCGCGTTTCGAAGCGAAACCGATGACGTAGTTCGGCGTGACCGCCGCATCGTCGATGACCACGCCAGCCGCCTTTGTGCCTGCCTTGGCTGCCTGGCTAGCGACATCGTCGAGCGAGGCTGCAGCCACCTTTGCGATCCCCGCGATATCGTCGAGAAGACCGATCAGTCCGACACTCATCAACCCATCCTTCTTCGTTCGAGCGGGGGGAGTGCGCGACCAGATGCGTCCTGCCCGCTCCAGCAACGAACCAGTACGCTGTCAGTTCTCCTCGCCGCCCGCTCCCTCGCGCAAGTCAGGCTTGAGCACGTCTTCCGGCAGAGTATGGGCCACCGGCTGCGCCGTGACCGCGATCTCCGGGCCGATCTCGCGGCCGCGCGCGCGGATCAGCCGTTCATAGGCCGAGACCAGCGTCACGTAGGGGCTGACCCAGATCCAGCCATCGCGGGTGAACACCTGGACGTCGAAATGCAGGTGCATCGAGGTTCCGGCGGGACGGTCGAGGTAGTTCGAGATCACGCCGATCTTCTCGCCTTCGGTGACGATGCGGCCGTTGAGCACGCCATCGGCGTTCATCGCATGCGGATTCATGTGCATGTAGCGGAAACGAATGTGCTCGGTGCGGCTATTGACCTGAAGCGTTGCGGCCTGGTCCTTGGCGCCACGGATGACGATTGCGTCACGCACGGCGACGACGCCGCGCCGCTTGGGATCGCAGGGCTCGCGGCCTTCGCCGGGCGGCGGGCAGTCGGCGGCGCGGATGTCCTCGCCCTGGTGGCCGAAACCTCCGCCGCATTGCCACACCTCGAAACTACGCGACTCGCAGAAATTGTCGCGCCAGGGATAAGCGGTCGGGCCTTCGCTCTTGTCGCGCTTGCCGAAGGATTGGGAGCGCACGAAGGCGGGCGCCTTCTCCAAGGGAAAGCGGATCTGGGCATAAGCCATGGCGTCGGGATGACCGCCCTGCTTGCGGTAACCGGTGTTCGGAATGATGTCGCCGCTCGGCCGGTAGCTGAAATCCGGTGAACGCACCGCGGGGCGATCGATGATGTTGGAGGCAACGTCCGTCAGGGGCCGCATGCGCTGGCCGCCTGCGACGCGCAGTGCCTTCAGGAAGCGCTCGGCGACCGGATAGGCCTCCTTGCAGGCGAGCCGCCGTGGCCTCGCGACACTGTCGAGGCACTGGATCGAGACCACATAGGTGGCGCCGAAGCGGGTGAAGGCGTAGCGCACATAGCCTTCCCGGATGAACCTGCGTAGATCCGGGTAGGTTGCGGCGAGCGGCTTGACTGGCTCGCCCTTGCCCCCGGCCGGATCGGCGATGTCGTAGAGCAGCGCCGAGCCCGTGATCTGCACCTCGACAGGCCTTGCGTAGACCCGGCTCGGCATGCCGTCACCGGCACCCGGATCGAGCGAGAAGGTCGCGCTGTAGCCGGCTGGCCCGGCATCGAACATGTCCACGGGATTGAAGTCGGCCTGGTAGCGCGACAACGCGAGCGTCGCCGGCGCGCCGCTGCGCTGCGCGTCGAGATACGCGGCGGCGTCGAACGGCAGCAGCACGGGGACGGGACTTCGGGTAATGCCGGTGAAGAAGCGCGAGGAGACCGCGTTGAGCTGCACCAGTGCCGGCATCGCGCGCGGATCGTAGCGCGGCACCGAACGGCGCGGTGCGAAGATGAAGTCGCCCGCAATTTGCGGATGGCTGTTGATCTCGCTGCGAAGCTGGTCGAGCGCCGCGCGCCACTCGATGCGCAGGGCCGTCAGCGAGGGGCTGCGGAATTCATCCGCAGCGATCGGTGCAGCAACGAGGAGCGACGGCAACGCCAGGAGAAGCGAGACGAAGCGGAGACTGTTCCTGCCCACTGCTTCGCCCCCCGGCGGTACCTGTTCCGATCCTCGATGGCTCGTTTAGTCCTTGGCACGCTCGGAGTAGGAGCCGTCTTCGGTCATCACCACAATGCGCGTGCCGACCGAGATGTGCGGCGGCACGGTGGTGCGCACGCCGTTGGACAGCACCGCCGGCTTGTAAGAGGAGGAGGCGGTCTGGCCCTTGGTCACCGGCTCGGTCTCCACCACTTCCAGCGTCACGCGCTGCGGCAGTGCGATCGACACCGGATTGGTGTCATGCATCGACAGTTTGACGGTCATGTCCGGCTGGAGATACGCGGCCGCGTCGCCGACGACGTCCTTGGAAACCTGAACCTGGTCGTAGGTCTCGGGGTTCATGAAGTGGTAGCCATCGCCATCTTCGTAAAGGAAGGTGTAGTTGCGCTCTTCGATGGTGGCCTTTTCGACCTGGTCGGTGGTCTTGTAGCGTTCCGAGATCTTTACCCCGTCCGAGATTCGGCGCATTTCGATCTGGCTGACCGGGGTTCCCTTGCCGGGATGGATGTTCTCGGCGCTCACGACGACATAGAGCTTGCCGTCTTGCTCGATCACGTTGCCCTTGCGAATAGAACTGGCGATGACTCTCAAAGCTGTATTTCCTGCTTGCTTGGCCCGGCACCAGCCAGGACGTGGTCGAATTGCTGGGGGACTTGGGGCCTCAAATCGGACCTCGGCACCCGTTTCGGGCCGCAACATACTGATTTTGCCGTTGGATGCCAGCATTTTGCTGCCGGCTGGGGCGGTCGGTTGATGGCTGGGGACAAGCCGATGTCGCCGTTTTGGTCGCCCGCGCGCCACCTCGACCGACGGCCGTTCCTCCAGGCCAGGGGCGCCGTGACCGGAGCTTTGCGGGGGTTTTTCACCGAACAGGGGTTTGTGGAGGTCGAAACCTCCGTTCTCCAGGTCTCTCCAGGCAACGAGACCCATCTGCACGCCCCCCGGACCGAGATCATGCGGCCCGACGGCAGCCGGGCCAGCCGATACCTGCGCACCTCGCCCGAATTCGCCTGCAAGAAGCTGCTGGCGGCGGGCGAGACGCGGATTTTCGAGTTCGCACGGGTGTTCCGGGACCGCGAGCGCGGCGACCTGCATCTGCCCGAGTTCACCATGCTGGAATGGTACCGGGCGGGAGCGCCCTATGATGCCATCATGGCCGATTGCGTCGTCGTGATCGCCCGGGCGGCGCAGGCGACCGGGATCGGGACCTTCTCCTTCCGCGGCCGAACCGCCGATCCCTTCGCCGAGCCGGAGCTCCTGACGGTCGCGGGCGCCTTCGCGCAGTTCGCCGGCATCGACCTGCTGTCGACAATCTCGGGCGGCGAGGGTAACCGTGCGGCGCTTGCCGCTGCGGCAGCCGGGAAGGTCCGTGTCGCCGAGGATGACACCTGGTCCGACATCTTCAGCAAGATGCTGGTCGAACACGTCGAGCCACATCTGGGGCAGGGGCGTTTGACCATCCTGTTCGAATACCCATCTCCAGAGGCGGCGCTGGCGCGGGTGAAGACGGACGATCCGAGGGTCGCCGAACGTTTCGAGATCTATGCCTGCGGCGTCGAGCTCGCCAACGGCTTTGGAGAGCTGACCGATGCCGGGGAGCAGCGCAAACGCTTCACGGAATCCATGACGGAGAAGCAGCGCCGCTACGGCGAAGCCTATCCGCTAGACGAGGATTTTCTGGCGGCGGTCGCCGCAATGCCGGAGGCGAGCGGTGTCGCGCTCGGCTTCGACCGGCTGGTGATGCTGGCGAGCGGCGCCACACGAATTGATCAGGTGGTGTGGACACCGCCTGCGGATGAGAGATGACAAAGACGAACCTTGCACGCACTCTGCGCGAACCTGCCGAGCTGGTAGCCGAGGGCCTGGTCCCCGCATCGGCGCTGCCGGCGCTCGAACGCGTCGCCGCGCGCTATGCTGTGGCGATCACGCCGGATCTGGTCGGGCTGATCGACGCGACGGATCCCGACGATCCCATCTCGCGGCAGTTCGTTCCTGTTTCGGCCGAGCTCGAGGCGCAGCCGGGCGAGAATGCCGATCCGATCGGCGATCACCCGCATTCGCCGGTGGCGGGAATCGTGCACCGCTATCCCGACCGGGTGTTGTTCAAGCTCGTGCACGTCTGCGCGGTCTATTGCCGCTTCTGCTTCCGCCGCGAGATGGTCGGGCCCGGCAAGGAGAATGCGCTGTCGGAGAGCGCCTATCGCACCGCGATCGACTACATCCGGTCGAATGACGAGATCTGGGAAGTGATCCTGACCGGCGGCGATCCCCTGATGCTGTCGCCCCGGCGGATGAGCGAGATCATGGCCGACCTTGCGGCCATCGATCACGTCAAGATCATCCGTCTCCACACCCGTGTCCCGGTGGCCGAACCCGCGCGCGTCAGCGCGGAAATGGTTGCAGCCCTGAAGGTTGCGGGCGCGGCCACCTGGGTCGCGATACACGTCAATCACGCGCGCGAACTGACGGGGGCCGCGCGCGATGCCTGCGCGCGGCTCGTCGATGCTGGAATTCCCCTGGTGAGCCAGTCCGTGCTTTTGCGCGGCGTCAATGACGACATCGCCGCTCTCTCGGATTTGATGCGAGCTTTCGTCGAATGCCGGATCAAGCCCTATTATCTGCACCATGGCGATCTCGCCCCGGGAACGGCGCATCTGCGCACGACGTTGGCAGAGGGACAGGCCTTGATGCGGCAGTTGCGCGGGCGGGTGTCGGGCCTGTGTCAGCCGGACTATGTCATCGACATTCCCGGCGGTGCCGGCAAGTCGCCGGTGGGTCCGAATTACGTGTCGGCGGTGAAAAATACCGCAAACGAGACAAGTGAAGCGGAATCAGAAACGCGCTATCGTATCGTCGACTATTGCGGCGACGTTCATCTCTATCCGCCCGAGGCATGAGTGGCGATGGCATCGACGCTGACTTGAGTGCTGGGCTTGGACGCTGATTTGAGAATGGAGAAATGGACATGACGAAGATCATGCTGGCAGTATCGCTCGTGGTCTTGCTTGGCGGCGCGGCTGTTGCGCAGACCGGCGGCTCCAAGGGATCGACCTCAAGCGGCGCATCGTCCGGGTCGGTGTTGCCGGCGCCGGTCGGTCATCGCCAGCCGCGTGCCAGCGATGTGCCCAGCGAGAAGAATCTGAGCGATCCCAACGATCCGCTCAGCAAGGAAAACCAGGCGCTCGACAAGAAGATCAAGAGCATCTGCCGCGGCTGCTGAGGCTTTCACCTCTCCCCGTCGGGGAGAGGTGAGGAATGAGCCATCCTAAGCTCGCCATCCGTCACGCTGATCGCTCGTGCAGTCCGGCGCGCCGGATGTTGCGGCGGATTTCGACCGAGTCGGCGAGCTGCTCGAGCGTCTTCGACGTCGTTGCCCAGTCAATGCAACCGTCCGTGATGCTCTGCCCATAAGTGAGCGGCTTGCCCGGTACGACATCCTGCCGGCCGGCGACGAGGTTGCTCTCGATCATCACGCCCATGATACGGCTCTCGCCGCCCGAGATCTGGCGGGCGATATCGTCCATCACCAGCGGCTGGTTCTCCGGCTTCTTGCTCGAATTGGCATGGCTGGCATCCACCATCACCAGCGGTGCGACGCCGGATTTGGTCAATTCGTTGCAGGCCGACGCAACGCTTGCCGCGTCGTAGTTCGGCTCAGCTCCGCCGCGCAGGATGATGTGGCAGTCCTCGTTGCCGGCGGTCGAGGCGATCGCCGAGCGGCCGAGCTTTGTGACGGCCATGAAATGATGGGGATGCGAGGCTGATTTCACCGCATCGGCCGCGATCCGCACATTGCCATCGGTGCCGTTCTTGAAGCCGACCGGGCAGGACAGGCCCGAAGCCAGCTCGCGATGGATCTGGCTCTCGGTGGTGCGCGCGCCGATCGCGGCCCAGGAGACGAGGTCGGCGATGTATTGCGGCGTCGTCATGTCGAGGAACTCGGTGCCGGCGGGCAGGCCGAGATTGTTCACCGCCGCGAGCACGTTGCGCGCGAGTCGCAGCCCCTTGTTGATGTCGAAGCTGCCGTCGAGGTCGGGATCGTTGATGAGGCCCTTCCAGCCGACCGTGGTGCGGGGCTTCTCGAAATAGACCCGCATCACGATCTCGAGCTGATCGGCGAGATCCTCGCGAAGCTTTGCGAGCCGCTCGGCATAGTCGAGCGCCGCCTTGGGATCATGCACCGAGCAGGGGCCGACGACGACCAGAAGGCGGTCGTCCTGATTGCTCAGGATGGCATGGATGGCGTTGCGCGCGGCCATCACCACACGCGTCGCAGTGAGCGTGCGCGGGACCTCCCGCATCACCTCTTCCGGCGTGCTCAGCTCTTTCAGTTCGCGGATACGAAGATCGTCGGTCGTGCTCAGCACGGCGGGCTCCTGTCTGTTCTAGAACCTGCCGGCCAACAAAAAAGCCGCCAGGTCTGGCGGCTGTTCGGACGTTTGCTGCAATGTTTCAGATTGAGCGCGATCCTCCCGCCGCCAGCGAGCTGTCGTAGCTAAAATACCAAAAATAGCTGGTGGCGACGGTGATCATGGAAAGGCCATATAGCGTGCCGTTGGCGCCTTGTCACCCCCCAATCAGAACGTGGAGCGACGAGGCGCCTCAGGTGTTGCCATTGCGCGCCGCCAGCGCCATGCCGATCAGGGTGGCGCCGCCGAATAGCAGGTTGATGCCGACGAGGACGCCAATGGCCCACTCCGCCGAGCTCGGCAGTCCCGTGATCACCATGAACGAGATCGCGATGTCGACGAGGCCCGAGATCAGCAGCCACGACCAGCGGCCGCTGAGCTCACGGCGGTGCTCCAGCGCGTACATGATGGTGGCGACGCCCTCGGCGAGGAAATAGGCGCCGAGCACGATGGTCAGCGTCAGCACGGCCTGCATCGGCCGGGCCAGCAGCAGCAAGCCGGTGAGCACGGCCAGCGCAGCCGAGATCAGCGACCACCAGAAGCCCGGCGTGCTGCGCGCCCAATAGGTCGCGATCAGTCCGCCGATGCCGCCGATCAGGAACATCCAGCCGAGGAAGATCGCGGTCGCAAGGCTGGCGAGCGGCGGCACGATAAGCGCGGCAATGCCGAGGACGGCAAGCAGGATCCCTTCGAACAGAAAAGCCTTCCAGTGCGCCTTGACCGTCTGGTTCATCTCGGATTGGAGGCGGGCAAATTCCTCGGGCGATGTCATCGTCTGGCTCCGGAACGAGAGGATTGCGTCCCAATCTAGTGGGCCTGTCGCGCGTTCGCCATGCGTTGGATCAAGTGCCGCCGGGCGCCGACGAAAAGCCTTCCGCGTTGGTGCGAATGCGGTTGCGGCCGAGAATGTAGATCGCCGATGTGACAATCAGAAGCGCAAGGCCAAGCAGGATCGAGACGAAACCGATCGGAATCAGCGCCAGCGTCAGGTTGCGCTCGGGGTTGATCAGCCAGTGATGGATCGAGGTCAGGACGAAGGCGAGCCCGACGAACCCGATGCCGCCGCCGGCGAGCAGCAGCGCCCACATCCGGCGCAGCTGGCTGAGCCGCTCGCGCGCGACATCGGTTCGCGGCGCGTGGTGGCGCGCGACGCGCCGGACCAGGCGGATGGCGAAGGCGATCGAGCCGAAGCCGATCAACAGGCTCGCAGCGCCCAACCACATGCGGAGTGTCGGATCGAGATCGGGCATGCGCTGGAGCGTCAGCAGCGGGAAGTCGAAGGCCGTATGAAGCGCGAGCGGGCCACCGAAGATCAGCAGCCGGCTGGAGAGACGGGCCCAATCGCGATGGTGGCGGTTTGCGCCAAGCGCCGTGCCGGCGCGCGCGATGGTCAGGTAGGCGCCGGCGATGATGCCGAGCGCGCCGTGGAACGGCACGGTCAGGACGCTGCGCAGCGCGGCAAGCGAGCGCCACATGTCGGCGTGCTGGACCAGGTAGGCGAGATTCTCGTAGGCGGCGAAGCCGAGGCCGACCGCGGCGCCGTAGACCACGGTGTCCATCGGATTGGCAAAGGTGCGTCGCTTGGTCGAGGAGACCAGCACGATAGCGAGCACCTTGACGGCTTCCTCGGGCAGCGCGACGCCGAAGATCGAATGCATCGCCAGCGCCGCCCAGGGATCGTCGGGGGCGGCGATCATCTTGGCGAAGGGGGCGCGGGCGAGGCCCAGGAGCGAAATGCTCGCCGCCCCTAACAGGAATGCGGTCCAGACCTGGGCCGGCGGCCCCGGGCGTTCCTCGGCAGCGATGACGAGCCAGAGCAACAGCAGCGCCGGGGCGATAGCGGCAGTTCCAACGACGGTGGGGAGCGCTTCGATCAGGTACATTGGCGCCGAAAATAAGTTCCCTTGATCCGCTTATCTACGTTCTGCGATGCGACCATGTGTCATGCGCCGGCTGTCGGCTCCCTGAAGCCGCGCGACAGCTGCCGTTCATCCGGGCTCATTGTGGGAGTAGAATGCGAGCGCAATCAATCGCATGATGGCAGAAGCTCGCCAGTCACCGCAACGATTGCCCGGTGCGCTGCGGATCGAGATTTACAAGCGGGCTCAAGGAAATGCGCGGGATTCCTCGATTCCTGGCGCATCTGCGCAGCGTGCCGGCTGCTGGCCTTAGTCTAGTCAGTGCGTCGTGATCGCGGGCGGCGCGTCGGGTGCGACGTCGAAGGCGCCGAGATGGAATTCCTCGCCGGCGGACTCGGGCGACCCGGAACTCTGCGCCAGCGTGAACGCGGCCTGCGGGTATCGTTTCCAGATCTCCAGGTCGCCGGCGGTGATGGTGAGCCAGCCGAACGTGTACATGTAGCGTCCGGGCTCGGTGACCCGTCCGACCCTGTCCCAGGTGATCTTGCCAACCTTGATCTTATCGACCGTGATCTTGTCGACTGCCATTCGGTCCCCCGATCGCAAGTCTGCAAAATGACGTCCGGCCCGAGGCACAGACCTGCAAAAGCTGATCCGGCATTGGGGCCGCTATAGGGCGGCGAATTCAGGCCGACTTCAGCAAGGGCGCGCGGACGATCAGGCGGACGAGGTCGTCCCGGTCCAGCTTTTCGGCGAATTTGACCGCAAAGCCGTGCTCGAACTTGCGGATCACCCGCCCGACACAGGCGCCGACCGCAAGCGGGGTTCCGACCACCGGATCGTACTCGGAGGACACCGCGACGCCGGCCGTCGAGACGTCGATGATGAAGCAGGGATGGCAGCTGCCGTCCGCGAGGGTCAGCACGGTGTGCGAGACCTGTGGAACGAAACGCGCGTCACGCCGCAGGTCCCGAACATTGACATCCTTCTGCTTCTTCTCGAGCCAGGTCAGCTTTTCCGACATCCAGGCGCGCCGCGCCCGCGTCATCTCGAGCTCCATCAGGAAGCCCGCCTTCAGCGTCGCGCTGATGGTGCCCTGGAATTCGCCGAAATCCTCGAAGTAGGAGGTCAAGCGCTCGCCGACCTTGCCGACCACGGGCACGTCCACGATCATCCGGAACGGCGAGACGCGCTTGGTCCGGCAGGCGAAGCTGCGGAGCTTGCCCTCGCAATCGTACCAGCGGGGCAGCGAGTAGCTGCCGCTGACCGTAACATCCACTGCTCGCTGCCTCAGGAAGTCTGCGATGGACATGAGCGCTGACCGGGGGTTCGGGTAATTCCGTAATTCCACGGTACCGATCAAACTCTAAGCAAATGATACCGCTGCCCAAGAGCTGGGGTAAACTTTCGGTAAATGGCGCGGGTCGGCAGAGCAGCGGGAAGCGCGGCATAACGACCCTTTGTGCTGCAGGCAATCTGGCAACGTTCTCATGCCGAGCGCAGTGAAGCCGCGGCGACGCTTAGCGAGGTTCGAACAGCACCAGGATAGCCAATGCGGCAAAGGCGAACTGGATCATCGTCCATATCAGTCCGTTCGGACGGATCTCCCATCGCAAGCGCGGCAATGCGCGCCGCAGCGCGAGCGCCGTCAATGCTTCGACGACGGCGAGCAGAATGGCAATGCCGGCCAGGGAAGACCATGACTGGGTCGGAGGCATCCAAGACGCGAACCAGGCGGGGACGGAGGCTTTCAAGGGGCCGAGCAACGCGAACCATCCGAACCAGAATACAAAGCGCTTGACGAGGACTTGGCCGATCGTTTCGGGCTCGAGGCGGACACCGATCCTTGCCAGCGCGCCTTCAATGCGCTCGCCGTCGGTCAGGAATAGGAACGCAGCGAAATAAAGAGGAAGGCGCGACTGGAAGAGCAGCGCGAGGACACCGAACAGGACGAGGTAGCCGATGGCGTCGCAAACAATATCTTTGACGCTGCCGTGCTCCGGCACGGACACGATCGGCGCAAAATCGGCCTGGGGCCGCGGCAGCGATCGGGCGCGGGCCATGTGCGCGAGCATCCTGGCGCGCCGGTCCGGCGCATGCTGGCGCGGGTGGCGCAGCCATGGCGGGAGCGCCGGCATCGGCGATACGTCTGCAATGTCGGCTTTGTGCGGCATGGGCCTCGACCGGTTCGACCTGACATTGGTCGGAGACGAGGGGCGCGGAGGTTCATGCTGCCGCGGCGGCTTGCGCCTCTGGCGCTCCCTAGCGGAATCGAACCGCTCTCTCCACCGTGAAAGAGATGAGAACAGGTCCATAGGCGTCCACCTCCGTTCAAATAGCCGAATTTAATCAACAGATGCTGCCACATAGAGCCATGCCCGTCCATTGACGTCCAGCCATGGATATTGGACAAGTGTTGGACACGAAGCGTTTTCAACCTTGCTGAGGTGGCGAGAATGGCCCGCACAGTCCGCGACGCGAACCTGGAGAAGCGCGAAGCCCGGAGGCGTCTGACGGCCCGCGGCAAGCCCTATTACCGGGTCATGGAGGAGGGCGTGCACATCGGCTACCGGCGCCTCAAGAGCGGCGCGGGCAACTGGGTGGTGCGGCACTACATCGGTGATCAGAAATACGAGGTCGAGACGATCGGCCCGGCCGACGATCTGTCCGACGCCGACGGCGTGAAGATCCTGAGCTTCGGCCAAGCCCAGGCGAAGGCCCGGGAGATCATGGTCGAGCGCGCTAACACAGCGGCCGGCAAGTCAGGCCCGCTCACCGTCAAGGCCGCCGTCGATGCTTACGTCGAGTTCCTCGAGGCAAAGCGGAAGTCTGCGGCCTTCAGTCGGTACGCTGCGGACGCTTTCATCCTGCCCGAGTTCGGCGACACCGAGGTTAAGGACCTGACGAAAGACCAGATCGAGACCTGGCACCACGGGCTTGCCAAGGCCGGTGCGCGCATCCGGGTCAAGAAGGGCGAGGAGCAGCGATTCAAGGAGATCGACGATCCGGAGGAGCACCAGCGGCGCCGGCGGTCCACTGCAAACCGCATCCTGACGGTCCTCAAGGCAGCTCTGAACAAAGCGTGGCGAGAGGAGAAGGTGCCCAGCGATGCCGCTTGGCGCGCCGTGGAGCCCTTCAAAGGCGTGGACGCGGCCCGTGCGCGCTATCTCGAGCTAGCCGAGGTAACGCGGCTGCTCAACGCCTCAGACCTGGACTTCCGCCGCTTGGCTCGCGGTGCGGTCGAAACCGGCGCGCGATATGGCGAGCTGACGCGGCTGAAGGTGGTGGACTTCAGCCACAACAGCGGCACCGTTGCCATTCGCAAGTCCAAGTCCAGCAAGTCGCGACACATCCACCTCACTGAGGATGGGGTGGCGTTCTTCCGCTCGATCACCACCGGCCGCGCGGGCACCGCTTTCCTGTTTGTCAAAGAAAACGGGGAGCCGTGGAAGAAGGATCATCAGAAGGATCCCATGCGCGATGCCTGCACACGCGCAAAGATCGACCCTCCGATGGGATTCCATGGTCTGCGTCACACCTGGGCGAGCCACGCGGTGATGAACGGCGTCCCGCTAATGGTCGTCGCGAAGAACCTGGGGCACAGCGACACGCGCATGGTCGAGAAGCACTACGGCCATCTGGCGCCCAGCTATGTCGCTGATGCGATCAGGGCAGGGGCTCCGCGGTTCGGCGTCGTTGAAAATGGGAACGTTACGGCGATGCAGGCGGGGACCTGATCATGGCGCCGCGGCCCTCGTTCAAAAACGAGATCTCCGACTTTCGGCGCGCGCTAGAACCGGTCGGGAACGACAGCGAGCGATTGCTCATGCTCGAGGTTCTTGATCGATGGCGAGATCACCCAGAAGCGGAAAGTTTGTGGGAGAAAATATCGGCCAATCAGCCGTCGCCCCCGCCGCGCGCCTTCGTTGCGTGGCTGTTGGATGCGCGCACCACTAGCGAGCGCGTCCAGCAAACTGTCCAGGCGGCGCCCGGCGTTATCGCCAAGGCTCGTGCAGTCTCGAATAAGGATTGGAAGTCCGGCAAATTTGAACAGGCTGCACTGAAAGCACGGGCTGCCGAGAACTTCCAGAATCTCGCCGACCAAGTGTTAGGTCACAAGAAGAGCCAAGCACCGCGCCAGCGTTTCATGCGTTTGGCCAGTGAGATGTTCGAGCTCAATTGCGGTCAGCCGCTCGACGATGTTGTAGCCAGTCTTACCGAGATTGCGTTCGGCGGTTCGGTCAGTGCCGAGGTTGTGCGGGATGCCAGGCGTTCCGCCAAACGCCACCGGGACATTCGTACCCCAAAATAGCAATCGAATGTCCCTCTAAGAATTCCCGCAAATCATCCATCCATCCACGTGCGGCCACACCACACGGAGATGGACATGGAAAGCGCAGCTCAGAATTCCTTCGGCAAAAGATCGTTTCGCATCGACGAGTTTGCTGCCCGCAACTCGATCTCGAGGTCGCAGGCCTACGTCGAAGTGAAGGAAGGGCGCCTTAGAGCCCGCAAAGTCGGCAGCACGACGCTCATCACGATCGAGGACGAAAGCGCCTGGCTGGCATCGCTGCCGCAGGCGAAGCCGAACCACGGAAACCAGGCAGCCTAACGATGTCAGCTCGCAAGCTGGAATTGGCTGAGCCTGTCGTCGTGGATCGGTTCTTCTCGAACCGCCGTAAGGACGTGATCACCACGACACTGCAGACTTACAAGGGGCACGCGCTCGTCGATGTGCGAAAGCACGTGCACGACAAGGAAGGGAAGATCTATCCCACTGCCAAGGGCATCACCATGAAGGTGACGCGCCTGCCCGACCTTTCAAACGCAATCGCCCGGGCCGTGGAAAAGGCGCGCGAGCTCGGCCTACTCGACGGCGAGGATGCCGAATGAGCGGCCCAGCCAAAACAACCGCCACTGTTGTGGACCTCGTGGAGGTTCTGCGCGAGCTCGCCGACAGCAAGGCATATCGCTACGCGCATCATCAGATTGAATTGCCGGATGCGGCGGACGAGCTTCAGCACTTCGCTGATCGCACCGGGCTTGCGGCCGATCAAGACCTTGTACAGCGAGTGATTGCCGTACCATTCGCGTGGGTACGAGCGCTCAATGATAACGAGCGGCCCGGTGCCATTGAGCCCGAGCAGGTTGCTCCTTTCGATGATGCCCGGCAGCTTGTGCGCGCGTGGGAATTAGAAGACCCAAGGGACAGGTGGAAACACACGGGCGAGTTGCCGCCAGCGCCGGCGGAGAAGCCGAAAACGCCGAATGTCTACAAGCCTGACGATAGCACGATCGATGCATTCTTCTACCTCGTTCGGTTAGGCGATCCTGAGCGCCTGCGTGCCTGGTTGGATGATCATCGGCGCGACGCACCCCATCTTCTCGAACTTCTAAAGGCCACCCAATGAACGCGCATGCGAATAAAGCGATGGCGTTGCAGTTGTTGGCCGACATGGGCCTCGATCAGCGTACGACCGTGGTTGCCGAAGTCTCGGAACACCGCGAGGACGTTCCGCGCCCGCCGGCTTTCACAGATGAAGCACTCGCATTGCGCTTCGCCCGGGAGCACCAGAGCGATCTACGCTTCGTGTCCGCGTGGGGCAAGTGGATGATTTGGGACGGTCGAAAGTGGGCCGCCGATGAAACGCTCGCTGGCTTCGACTATGCCAGGTCTATCTGTCGCGCTGCCGCCGCCGAATGCAACAAGCCCAAGGTTGCTGTCAATCTGGCAAGCGCCAAGACCGTCGCCGCCGTTGAGCGGCTGGCGAAGTCGGACAGGGCGATCGCGGCCACCACGGCGCAGTGGGACGTCGACCCTTGGCTGCTCAACACGCCGGAATGCGTGATTGATCTCCGGTCCGGCGCTCGTCGCCCGCATCGGGCTGACGACTACTTCACCAGCATCACCTCTGTATCTCCGGGAGGCGCCTGTCCTATTTTCCGGCACTTCCTGGCAAGGATCACCGACGGCGATGCGGAGCTCCAAGGCTTTTTGCAGCGCGTTGCGGGCTATGCATTGACGGGCTCGACCAGCGCCCAGGCGCTGTTTTTCTGCTACGGCACCGGCGGGAACGGGAAGGGCGTCTTCATCAACGCGATCTCCGGCATCCTCCAGGACTACCACCGGACCTCACCGATCGAGACCTTCACTGCATCGTCCTTCGCCCAGCATCCGACCGAGCTCGCGGGCCTCCGCGGTGCCCGCCTAGTGACGGCCAATGAAACCGAAGAGAACCGGCGGTGGGCCGAGGCCCGGATCAAGGCGCTTACCGGTGGTGACAAGATTTCGGCCCGGTTCATGCGACAGGACTTCTTCGAGTTCACCCCGCAGTTCAAACTGCTGATCGCCGGCAACCACAAGCCGGGCTTGCGTTCGGTCGATGAGGCGATCAAGCGACGCTTCCACCTGATCCCTTTCACCGTCACCATCCCGCCGGCAGAGCGCGACCCAGACCTCTCCGACAAGATCAGGAAGGAATGGCCCGGCATCCTGTCCTGGATGGTTGAGGGCTGCCTCGAGTGGCAGCGCATTGGATTGGTGCCCCCAGAGGCGGTGACCAAGGCGACCGCTGAATACCTCAGCGCTGAGGATACGGTGGGCAGCTGGATCGACGACCGATGCAGGCGCGATCCGAACGCATGGACGTCGTCAACAGCGCTGTACAGCGACTGGAAGGCCTGGGCCGATGCTTCGAGCGAGCCGGCGGGCAGCACCAAGACGTTCACACAGAAGCTGGTCGACCGTGGTTTCAGTCCGCATCGGCTGAACTCCGGCCGCGGGTTCTATGGGCTTCGCTTGCTCTCCGACCTGCCCGACAACACCGCGGAGTACGGCCAGTGACGCATGTGACACCAGATTGGTTTATCCACGTTACGCGCGCGCGCGGGACGGCGATAAGTAGGTTTCCCGTCACATGCGTCACCGGCTTGTGCGAAAGGGGGCTCAAGACAGCTGCTCAAGGGCAACAGAGGCGTAACGGGAAAGCCGGCACCGCTCGGCCCCTCATTATGCGACCACGTGGCCAAGAGAGTAACGCGTTACGGTCAGACCCACGCTACCCACTCCGACAAGGTGGAGAAGGACAACGAGAGAGCCTGCAAACGCGCGCATTTCCTGCGTCGTGTCCAACGCACGTCCAATATCCGCCGTTCGGGGAAGGGATTTATAGGCGCAGCGAAGGAATGCGCGCGCGCGTGGCGCGATCGGCTGTCGACGGCGCAAATATCCATGGAACACCACGAAAAGACCCGGCGGGGGGTGGGTGGCAGGAAAATCCCGAGCCCTTCGCAGATTTCATATCCCCGTTCTCTTTCGCGGCCCGGCCCGGAAAACTCCGGAGCGGTCGTAGACAATGACATCGAAGTTCATTCACAGCATGCCGGAGCTGATAGCCGCACTGCGCGATCGCCGCGACGAGCTGAACATCAGCCACGAGACCATCGACAGCATCTCGGGCATGCAATCCGGCTACACCTCCAAGCTGCTCGCGCCCAAGCCGATCAAGAATTTGGGCCCGGTGTCGTTTAGCTCGCTTCTGGGCGCGCTCGGGCTGGCGGTGCTGGTTGTCGAGGATCCGCAGGCTGCCGCGCGTGTTCGTCATCTTTGGCAGCCCCGAAAACGTCCGCATCGCCCGGAGAAAGTCGGTGCGTTGATCACTGATCGAAGTCCACCGATGTTGGCGTCAACAGATGGAGATGCCGATGTCGCAGAAACCCCTGCTGAGCCTCAGGCCGCGAGCTGACCTTGCGGACGCGATCCGCGCTGCTGCCGAGGCAGAGCGCCGGCCGATCAGCCAGTTCCTTGCCAACCTGGTCGAGGACGCGCTGGCCGCGCGGAAGCGAGCCAATGAGCAGCGTTCCGAAGCAGCGTGAGGTGGATCATGACAGCGCTTGGCCTGAGCAGCGGCAACGCGTCCGCGAAGATCAACAAGACCAGCAATCGCTCGGAAAGCTTAGCCGAGAAGCTCGACGGCGCCCTTGCCATCCTTGCGGCACTCGAAACCGAGGGTGCCGATCTTACCCTAGCGGCGGTCGAGCGGCGGTTTGGCGCGACCGAAAAATTGACCGAGCATCGTGCCAAGATCGCGGCCGCCAGGACCGCGGTGGAAGAACTTCGCGCAGCGCAGGTGCGGGCGCAGGAAATTGAACGCATGGCGGCATCCGCCCGGGTGCTCGAGTTGCGCAGCACGAACATGGATCAGCTGCTCGCCGGCATCAGTGCGAAGGGCTGCTGCACAGGATGCTCCGCGGCTGAGTGCATGATCGGGCCCGGCGTTGGGCGGTGCTGCCATCCGAACAAGGGTGGCCTGCCGTACGAGTATTTCAACGACCCGGTTCTCCGCGGTCTGCAGCACGGCGCGCGCGCCGCAATCCAGGCGCTCGAGCGGGGTGACGACGAAGGCGAAGAACAGGGAGAAGCCGCATGAGCAGCTGGGGAAGTCCGGGCGCAACGCTCGGTGAAATGATCGTGTCGCATGCGACCGCGGCGCCGCCTCCGGCACCCGCGGCACCGCCGCCTCCTGAAATCCCGGCCACCAGTGCGGAAGCGGCCGCGCGGCTGAGCGCACTGAAGGCGGACCCGGGTTGGCGGGAAGAGTATCTGGGTGGCAATCCCCGTCACGCTAAGGAAATGCGCGACCTGCAGGCCAAGATCGATAGCGGAGGTGCTCCGGAGGTCGACATGGCGATGGCCGGCTTGCTTGACGATGCGCCGTTTCAGTCAACCGGTCGCCTCCAGATGATCGGCGCGACTGAGATGTTTCGGGATCTCGGCATCCGGGACGAAGTGATCCGCGAGACGCTGACCAATCGCGAGGTCACGCCTCAGGAGCACGAGGCCGTTGCCCGGCTGAAGGCTGAGCGGATGCGCGATCAGGCCTGGGTCAAGGAGCTCTTAGCGGGCAATGGGCAGCACAGGCGCGACCTTATGCTGATGGATATCGTTCTCACGTCGCCCGTCAAGGCCGCATGAGGAGATAGAAATGGCCGATCACTACATCGCGTTGAACCGCGGCGTTCAGGGTTTCAAGCAGAGCGACTTCACCACCGGGACGGCATCGAGCGCTGCGTCCGGCATTGAGCTGCGCATTCTCGACGGCGCCGGCTGGACCAAGAAGGACGCGGTCCTCGCGTTGGAAGCCTTCGAGCGCTTCCTGGAGACAGCGCCTTGGGTGGCTGCCGCCGGTGTCGACGTCAAACTTTGAGAGCTTCAGGGGGTAAGTCGATGAAAGGCCGGAATATTCTGCTCGCAGCGACGCTAGCCGCGGTTTGGCCCGTTGCAGCGATGGCGCAGACGTATAACACGTTGCCGCCGAACAGCGTTGTTGCCAACACCCTGAATTACACCAATCCCGCTCACGCGCTCCCATTCTCGGAGCTTCTCAAAATCCTCAATCTCTACAGCCTGACCAAGGTCGGGGATGCCGACTACGTGATGGGCAATACGGATCGCGTCGTTGCCACGGACAAGCTGGTCTCATGGTTTGACCCTCACACGTGGACTCTTCCCCGCGCCGCGGATTTCAACCCTGGCCAGCCGCTCTACGTCATCGATCTCGGATCGAAGATCACCGCCGACAAGCCGCTTACTATCGTGAGGAATTCCACCGGGGGGGACGACAGGATCAACGGCGGCATTTCGCCGGTCGTCATCAACGTCGCAAGCGGCGCCTTCGTGTTCATCTCCGACGGCTATAGCAATTGGTTTGCGCACTCGCTGGTGTCGCCCAGCACCGCGCCGGACGGGACCATCAGGTCCAACATTTCCGGCATCACCTCGACCCTGGACGATAACCCAATTTCCGCGGTGCTGGACAAGCTGCTCGGCACGACGCACGGCAGCGTGGTTTATCGTGGGGCTTCATCCTGGTCGGCTCTTAGCCCCGGCACGCTGGGGCAGCTTCTGTCGTCCGGTGGCGCGGGTGCAAATCCGTCGTGGATCACCGCGAACGGGACAGGAACGGTCACCAGCGTCATGTGCTTTGGTTCGGCGATCACCACGATCGGCACCTGCGCGACGGCTGCGACCAAGTCAGATCAGCAGACGGCCACCAGCACAACCGCAGTGGTCACGCCCTCTCAGCAGCAGAGCCATCCGAGCGCGGCCAAGGCGTGGGTTCGCTTCACAGGTGTAAGCGGAGCGATAAGCCAAGCCTACAACGTCGCAAGCGTGACGCGCTCGTCGGCAGGATCTTACACTCTGAACTTCTCGACCGCGTTTGCGAACACGACCTATACATGCGTCGGAAACATCGAGGACACCGCCAGCAACGGAATCATCAAGGGCGCTTCAAGCGGGCGTTCAGGGAGCGCGAACCCGATTTTCGCGGTGAACCTGGCCGGAACGACCTACGATCCTGCCACCGTGGAAGTCGCATGTTTCGGCACGCAGTGATGTGGATCGGTGCAGCGACACGATCTTCAGTTCATGCGTGGCGACGGACGACGCCTGCTACTCAATAGTCGTCGCGGTAGTAGCGGTGTCGCCACCGTGGACGGTACTCTTCCCTGTAGTATCGACGCGGCCGATCGTAATCGTAGCCTTGGCGCGCTGCTTGATACTGCCGCGGGATGGCGCCATTCGGATAGCACCGGCCATAGACGTCGATGTCATAGCCGTGACTGCACGGCCCTTCGCGAACCTGAACCAGGTTCGGCGTTTCGCCTTCGATTGCCGCTGGTGTCGCGAGCTGGAGCGCAAGGACTGCAGCAGCTGCTGCGCTGGCTAGGGGCATGTTTGGTTCCTCCCATTGGGTTTGTAGGAGCTAAACGCCACAAGCCCGCGCGGTTTCCCGGAAAGAGGATGAATTTCGCAGCCGGCCCGGCGCAGCATTCACCGTCTATTCATCTACGGCGCCAGGGCATCGGTTTAGTGGGGCAGGAGCCTCGTCTCTTCACCCACTAGAGCGCAATCCACACCCCCGCCAATCCCTGAGGGTGGTTTGATCAGAGATGCTGTCTCCGCTGCAGCTTCGATCAAGTTGACGCCGGCTTTACGCGCGTCTTCGACACTCACGTTAGCAATGCTTCTCTTGTCCCTGATCGTCTCAATACTTCCATCGAGGAATTGACGCCCGATCCCATTGCGCACGTTGGTCACGAAGTATTCGTTCTCACCAAACAGGATGATATCGGGGACGTCATCAAGGGTGAACTGGCGCACTGGCAAGGGTTGCAGCTGAAAGAGCACAGGACCGGTGAAGTTCACCCAAAACTGCCATACCCGTGAAACGCGGCTCTCAGGGTCGAAGCTCGCAACGACGATTGTGGTAACGTATTGCTGCCCGAAGAAGGGCTGGAGCTCGCCACCTTCGATATAGCGCCGAATCTCAGCAAAGATCGCGTCAGCCAACTGCTGGCCATCTACATTGATCAATGGTTCCGTGTGTGTATCGACAAAGTCGACAGTCATCCGCCCGAAATCTATGGGCGCTGGGGTTCTGCGCAGCGTTTCGCAAAGCTCCTCATCCGCAATCCCGGACGTATCTCGCATGGTGGCCATGCCGGTAATAAAAACGGCCGTGCCCTTCGGTTTGGGTACTAAGATTTTTCGGACGCCATCGCAGTAGATACCTCGCGGGGTTGTGCGACGATCGGCGGCAACGACGAGCCCCGCACTGGTCGGGATCGCGATAACAAGAGTACCGCGAACAGCGGAAAACCCATCAGCCATTGCATGCACCCCGGACAGAAGAAAAAGCAAACCAGTGAAAAGCTTGTCGATCATTGGCCGATCAACTTCATGAAATGAAAGAGCTTCCGCGAGCAGGACCGGCCTCCCGCTACGATTTTTCCCGCAACCGCAGGGCGAGCGCAAGAAAGCATGTCGGTGGATTGACACTTCATCGCCCTTGCGTCGTCGCGACTCAGGCGCGCCCTTCCGCAGCGCGATTCTGCGCTTAGCGGAGAGTGCCCATGTCCCCATTACGTTTCCTTACAGATGCGGAGGCCGACGCAATTCTCCAAGCCGTCAAGGAGGACGGCTGCACGTTGAGGGAAATCACGACGAACCAAAGGCGGCCGAAGCTGACCAGCAAAGAAGCTCTCGGGAGGCGCTGCACCTCGCATCCCGAGTGGGGGCAAGAGGTGATGGCGCTCTTGGCTCGTAACGCAGAGACCGCAAAGCTTCGCAAGCTAAAGGCAGCGGGCGTGCTCCAGAAGCGAGCGATGACCCACTGCAAACGCGGACACGAGTTCAACGAGACAAATACCCGATATCGCCCCAGCACGGACGGCACCGGACTGTTCTGGCGCCAGTGCAAAATCTGCGAGCGCGATCGTCAACAAAACACGGCTCCTCTCATGAAGCCAGAACAGCTGAAGCGCGTGAAGGAAGCCCTGAGGCGCAAGATACCGTCTAGCCAGTTCGCGCAGGGGTATGCAGTCGGCCGACCTCGCGATGCTAAGGCGGACAAGCGATTAAAGCTTGTAGATATCGTTACGTACTATCGACAGCGGCGGCTTGATCCTGAGTTTGATCAATGTGTGCGTGAATCCCTTGAGGGCGAGGTCGAGCGGAGAGCCCGGCGTAGGATCAACAAGAACAGCGAGGAGGTGTATCGGCAAGTCCGCAAAATTCTGCCGAGCTACATCCCGGATGAAATCAAATACGAGATTGCTGGCATGGTCATAGAAGCTTGGCTTCAACACCGTCACAGAGGCAAATATTTTGCGAAGCGAGACGTGCCGAAGGTGCTGAAAGCCTTTCTGGCCGACTACAACCGAATGTTCCCGACGAAGTTTCGCAAGTTCGGCGACAGCCTACTCGTTTCACTGGATGAGCAGGTTTTCGACGACGGCGCTGCCACCCGCGGAGACAGCGTGAGTCGCGGCCTCTGGGACGACTGACGGGCCAAAGCGCCCCCGGAAGGGGATGTTCCTTATGGATTTCTCAACGCAAATCAGGTCTGATGCTCGGCGGAGCGTGAGAACTCCCGCCAAAGGCCCTTGCCGGGGCCCGTTTGGCACCAGGGCGATGGCAGGGCGATCCTTGCCGGGATCAACTGTCGCCATCGATTAGGACGCGCTGGTTAGCCGCCAGCGTGAACGGCACCACTATGCCGGGAGAGCGGCGGCTATACAAGACCCGAAAGGGAAAGGCCGTCGCGCATCGTCTCTGGCGATGTTCTCACCCTCCCGGCGCCAGTGCTGACCGCTGGCATCCGGCCGTGAGAGGCCGGTTTTGATCCAGAGCACCACCATGTCCAACGTCGTCACATTCCCGGGGCGCAATCCCGCGCGCCTGGGCAATCCATCGTTCAGGTACCAGCCGGCGCCACTGCCGGCTGAAAACGTCCGGTCCGTCGAGATCCGCGTCGAGCGCGGCCGGCGCCGATCGGCGGCCAGCATGCACACCTACGTCTTCCGCAGCTATGACCTGATCCTGGCCTCGGACGAGGCCGAGCTGGTTCGCGATGTGCGCTGCGATGCGGCCAAGGCGGCGAGCAAGCTCAAGTCGATCCGCGAGCAGATCCAGCGCGATCGGGAGCATGCGGCCGCCCGGGAGGACCTTTTGACCAAGGCAGAGGCCAGGCTTGCCGCGGCGCTTGCTGTGGTCTCCAGCACCTGTGCGGAGGGCTGAGCCATGGCCAAGGCAAAGCAGAAGCCTGTCACCCGCACGGGCATCACGCGGCGTCGCAACGCCGCCAAGCGTCGGCGGGCGCGCCTCCGGACACCGTTGGGGCGACTCGACGCCGACGGCGCGTCGTCAGCGCAGAACATCAACCGGCGCCTGTTGTGGCTCGCGATCGAATGGGGACTGGAGCGAGCTCCGAAGGTCGGTCCAGCGCCCAGCGCTGAGCTGTGCGACTACTGCCGGAAGCACGGGATCAACTTCGACTGGATGCTCGACGGCGATCTAAAGGGCCTTCAGGCCATGATGGACGCTCGGCGCGGCAGAGTGGCTGCGGCCAAGCCGGACGCGCTCAGAGCGAAGCTGGCGTGCCTCTCCGACGCGCAGAGGGAAGCTGTGCGCAGGCTGGTCGAGGAGCTTGGCAGATGAAGCGCCGGCGCCGAAGACACAGGAAGCGCGACCGGCAAAGGCTGATGACGCATCGCCGCGGGATCAGACGGTAAGGGCGAGGGCCCGCCGGTCAGGCTGGCGGGCCTATCCATATTGATCATGCGCCGTGTTGATTTCGCCCTGCAGTTGCGGTTGGATGGAAGCAACATTTCTGCTGGGGGGGAATTCTCGATGCGCGTTGTCGCTATCTTGGCGCTTAGCTTGTCTTTGGGCGGATGCCTCACTAACGAGCAACTTATTGCGGAGCGAAATGCCAAAGACGATCAGAAATGTCAGGGCTATGGGGCCCGGCCTGGCACTGATGCCTACGTAAATTGTCGCGCTCAGTTGGACAGCGCGCGCACGACGGCAATAGCCATCGACAACGCGACTCCGGCCCAAACGACCGTAGTCGTGCAACCCTCTGATGTGCCGAGACCCATGCCCTCGACAGTCCCGGGACAGCGCTGCACGTCGCGCGGGCCATTTTGCTGATTCTTTTGATATCCCGAATTTCGCTTGCTCCGTCGGGCAAAACAGGAGTTTATAGGGCGCTGGCTCCAAGCAAGAGAGGACCAGCGCAATGGCCGACGAAGTCGAGACTTCCGATTTGTCCAAGATCGCCAAGCTGAACGGAGATTTTCGAAGGAACTACGGACGCCTGCTCGGGGCGTTCCTATATCTCCGGTCAATCAGCGCCGCCGGCGGCCGCTCTGCGTTTTGGATCGCAGCCGCTTCCGCGGCCTTGGCGTGGTTCTCGAGGCACGGTTTTGGATGGTTGGCTGGCAGCTGACATTGCGCGCATCCTCATCAAGGCCGGACCATTGAGGTCCGTCCAAGCGTTGATGCAGCGCGCTGGTGACAGCCGCAAACGTAGTGCACCGGAATTCTCCGAAAACACGTCTTGAAATCCGCACCCTCCCGTCCCTCGTCTTGGGCAAGTCCGCGGTGGGGAGCAGGAAGAAGTCCATGAGCCGTCCATCGCGCGCAAGGCGGACGATCAGGACTAGATCCGATTTCTTGTACTTGAGCCGCTGCATCTCCCAGCGGGGCACCGACGACGGGTAATGTTCGCCGTCGGACACCACCCGCGCCAGGGTGACCGAGATCGTCACGCTGCTACTGATGGTAAGCAGACGCAGCTCTTGCAGGAACGTGATGCTGCGCCGACGTCGTTCCACCTCGTTGATGACATCCCGCGCGACGGCCGCGATAAGGCGGTCTGCCTTGGCCGCCGTCTCCTGAAAGCAGTAACGGGGCTTGGGTTCGAAGCCAACGCGCCTGAACGCCTCCGCCAACGACCCGAAACGCTGAGTGTACGTCTTGCTGTGGGGAATGCCTTTTGTTGTCATCATCAGTTTCAGCGATAGGTGACCGTGCTTGCGGTACAGAGCGCGAAGCCGGTCAAGCATTTGTGCATCGGTCAGGACGCGCCCACACTCGACCTCCGCGAGCCGACGCTGCGCCTTCGCGAAGAGCCGTGGCGTTATCAGCGGCTTGAATGCGTTGTCCCGGCGAATCCACATCTCCGGCGGGTTGATGACCTGTTTCTCGCCGAGCTTCTGGGAGCGCCGGTTAAAGACCAGGTGCCCGGCGTAGGCCTCGTTCTTCAGGGTGTTGCTGATGGTCAGCGAGGTCCACGGCTTGCCGCGCGCATTGGGAATGCCGTCCGCGTTGAGCTCGCCGGCGATTTGGGTGCGGCTTTTCATCCCGTCGACAAACGCCCTGAAGATGCGGCGTACGACCTTCTGCTCGGACGCGGGGCCGGGCACGAGCACCGTGCGCTGGCTTTTGAGGTTCTTGCGTTCCCCATACTCGAGGACGTCTTTGGGCTTGCCGTTCTCGTCCAGCAGCATGCGCCGCAACCCGTATCCGGCGGGGCCGCCGCGCCAGTAGCCCAAGGTTACGACATGGGACTGCCCAAGGAAAACCTTCTTGGAGAGCTGCTTGCTGTAATCGGCGGCAGCCACCCGCTTGATGTTCTTGAGGACGATCGACGCCAAGCTGCCGTCGTTCTCGAACTCGTCGGCGCAGTAATGGACGCGGACGCCGGCGCGCTTGCAGATGAACTCGTAATAGGCGCTTTCATCGACGTCCTGAAATCGTCCCCACCGGGTGATGTCGTACACCAGCACGCAATCAAAATCGGCTCGGCCGAGCTGGACGTCACGGATCAGACCCTGCAGCCCGTCGCGTCCTCGAATGCGGAGCCCGCTCCGGCCGGCATCGGCATAGGTGCGCACAATGGTGATGTGCCGCCGGGCCGCGTGTGCGGCGATCGCCGCCATCTGGTTCTCGATCGAGTACTTTTGGGCGTCCGTCGACATGCGGACGTATTGCGCCGCGCGAAGCGCGAGGCTGCACTTCTCTGGGCCCGATGCCTCGCGCAGGATGAGCGAGTTAGCCATCGACGGATCATCCGCAGGCCGTGCATTCAAGTAAATTCTACTTTGCCTAGCCGCCGTTGTCGACGGCGAAACCGCCAAGGGCCACGGAAGCCTGGTCGTCGAGAGTCAGGAAGTTCGCGAACTGTGGCGGCCTGCCGCTTTGGAAATCAGGCCTGACATCGGCTCCGCGGTTGCCGCAGCCGGCGCAGACGAAGCGCGGCTCCAAGTCCGAGATGCGAATATCGTCCTTCCAGCGATCGGCGCTCAGAGCGACGTGGTGGCCGCAATGGCAATAGACCAGGATGCCGCGCAGGCCCATCTCGCGCATCTCGCCGAACGTGATCTTGAGCGGCCGGCCGTCGGCGTGCGTCGGCGTGTAGCGTCGGGGAGGGCGATGCATGCCGCGATCAAAGCGGCATCGTGAGCACCTCGCAAATTATCAATTCCTTGGGCCTCGGAGCGCGCGCGAGCTACTGCCCGTCGTGGGTATCGATGCCTGGCAATGATTACTCGTCGTTGTCTCCGGCTAGGAAGCGATCCGCGGCTCGATCCACCTCGGTTTGAGGTATGCGGGGTCGTGGCGCCTTCTTTCGCGCGCCAATCAACGCCTTCGCGGTGCCACCTTCCGCTTTCGCTTGCTCGACGTTCAACGACAGAAAACCCTCGACGGTGAGGTGCCGCCAATAATGGTGATCGGTTTTGTCTTGAATGAGGATTGGCGTTTTGCTGCTGACGTCGATGCTGACTTGCACAAGTGGCATCTGCTCGACTTCCTTCAGCATGAAGTGAAGCTCCAGCGCGCGCCGGTCTGCATCTCTCACTGGCACAAACCGCTTTCCCACGGAGCCCCTCGCGCGCTTTCCTTCATTAAGTTTATGGCGTGCTGATGCTGTTGAAAAGCAAAAGCCCGCCGTGACGGCGGGCTCCTGCATCGTCGGATCTCAATAAGCGCTTACGCCGCCCTCTTGATCTCGCTGCCATGCAAACGCACGTTGTCGTTGGCAGCCAGCTTCCGAGCAGCCATGTATGCGCGCGCGCGGTCATCATCTTCGAACAAGGTCTCACCGATCTCGGTGCAGATGGCCTCAATGGCCGACGCAAGCGAGACGAACTGCTGATCGTTCAGCGCGAACAGCGGCTTCAGGTGTGCGTCGAAGACGTGCTTAAAGCCTTTCAGCTTGAAGCCGACCGGGATGATCTTGGTCTCGTCATAGATCAGCGTGAGGAAGTCATCCACGCGGTGGTAGATAACGAAGTTGTCCTCACGGACATACTCCACGCAGTCCGAGTCCTCGAAATAAACAGCCGCCGGGATATACCCGCCAGCGGCCTGCTGGGGTGTATTTGTCATTGTCATAGCCTCATATCCCGCCAAAGGAGTCTCGCGTAGCGTGTTCCATGATCGACTGGCACCATCGGGTCGAGGGGGTCGCTGGAAACGAACTCTAAACGCGTGATTACACCATTTAGTTGCGATTCAGCCTCAAGTAAAGGGTGCTGAGGCCGCACCTGCACAGTCAGCACAGTGTTTTTCGGCAACGTGACCGCGCGCGCAACGCAGACCATGTCAGTCTGGTAGGCCAGGGTTACCTTTGGGTTAATGACGTACACTAGGACAGAGTCGCCGTCGCGTTCGTCGTCATGCGGACGTTTCAAGCCTTGATAAAGCGCAACGCTATTGGTCAACGTCGTCACCGTCGGCGCCGGCGCCGACGAAGCAAGGCGACTGATGTTGTTGATCGGTGGAAGCTGCCCCACGACATGGGTCCAAAGCTGGAGAATCGGTGTCGCGCGTCGGATGTTCGCGTTCTTCTGAACGAACTCCGGTGAAATCCGATACCACGCCTTGTCCTTGCGGTTCAGCGCGGGCCCGGAGACGTCGGGAAATTTAAGCCAGTCACTCATAGAAACCTGCTGTAGCAAAAGCTTCATCAAACACAACCCCGCGTATACCAGACGAAAGGATGATTCGGGCGCCGGGTGTGCTCTTGACGCCCGGAAACCGCGGAGTCCGATTGGCATATGGGGGCAGCATCAGCACGACATCGACGAACTGGGGGCTGTCTGATTACGCTGGCGGACCCACGCGGCACCCCGGCGCCACCCAGGCGTCAATCGAGTAGCACGACGGCGGATCCGCCTCAGGCTTGCTAGTCTCGGGCTGCGGAATAAGCAGGCCGCAAAGAACCGCTAGCGCCGCCATAGCCCCGACCATCGCTAAGGCGATCTTGTCGAGCTTCGTGAAACCGGGGCGGCGATCGATCCCCGCGTCCACCGACGTTCGTGCGCGTTTATTGGCCACGCGTTGGACACGGCGGCAAGCAAAGTTGGTAAGTGATTGATTTTGCTGGCGCTCCCTAGCGGAATCGAACCGCTCTCTCCACCGTGAAAGGGTGGCGTCCTAACCGATAGACGAAGGGAGCAAACGCAGGGCCCTGCCGATTGTCCCGGCACGGCCGCTGGCCGGCCGAACAGGGCCCGGCGGCTTGCAGCGGGCGAACGTATAGTGGCCTTTGCGCTCCCGGGCAAGCCGTTCGGGAACGGTCTTTCGGGCCCGGTGGATAGCCCCGAGGCGCGGGATCATTCGGAGGCGATTTCAACGGTTTGTTAGCGTTCCCTGCGTAGCGCTGGACGGGGAGATTTTGCCGATGCCACCGCCGAAGAAGCGCGCAGCCCGCAAACTGCTGTCGCAGCACGCTTGGATCACGCTGGACGGCGGCTTCGCCGCGCGGCACTGCCTGGTCCAGGACATCTCCGATTCGGGCGCCAGGATCACCCTCGACGAGGACGCGAGCCAGCTTCCCGGCGTGATCCGGATGGCCTTCGCACGCGATGCACGCACCGGGCGGAGCTGCCAGGTGGTCTGGCGCCGCGGCAAGTCGGCCGGCGTCAGGTTCCTCTAGCCGCGGCCGCCGATGGCGCGCGGGTCCGGTCCGGGCTACAAGGCGGCGATGCGCACGCAGCTCCTCATCCTGCTCTCCTTGCTGGCCACGTCCGCGACCGCGGCGGAGGGCCTGCGCCTGCCGCCTGCCGAGCCGCCGCAGACCGGCAAGGCGCTGCCGCTGAACGGCAGCACGGCCGGCAAGGCGAGGGCAGGCGCCTGCGCCGCCTACGGCCCGGGCTTCGCGATGGCCGAGGGCACCGGGACCTGCGTCAAGCTCGGTGGCTCGACCAGCGTCGACGCTGGCATCCGGCGCTGAAGCCCATGCCCGCGGATCTGGTGCGGCTCGACATCATCGTCCCCGTGCTGATGTATTGCGCGCTGCTGTGGTGGGTCGGCCGCGGCCTCAGCTGGACCGCGCGGCTGGCAACGGCTGCCGTGACTCTGGTGCTGATCGTCGTCGTGCTGCTGGTCGAGCGCGGCTGGCGCTAAAGCCTGAAACAAAACCGCGAAAACAACCCCATGCACAGTAGCCGTCAAGGGCGGCCGTGACGCCGCGGGAAGCGCGCCGGAACGAGGATTCCCCGCGCAGTTGCCGCAGCTTAACCCGCGCCAGGTGCTCACGACATCGGCGGTGCGACGAATTGCGCAAATCCCGGCCGCTTGCCGAGCTCGGCGAGCCAGCGGGTGAGGTGCGGCTGTGCCGGCCGGCTGATGCCCTCGACCCCGAGCCAGCGCCGCGCATAGGATCCGACCGCGATGTCGGCGAGCGTGAAGGCATCGCCATCGATGAAGGGGCGCGTGGCGAGCAGGCGGTCGGCGATGGCCCAGACCTCGGCGGCAGCATCGGCATCGCGCTGTACCTGGATCATGTCGCGCTCGGCGGGCGCGGTGCGCACGATGCCCCAGAACACCGGGCGGTCGACCGGCTGCACCGTCGACAGCGTCCAGTCGAGCCAGCGGTCGACCGATGCGCGCTGCTTCGGCGCCTCGGGATAGAGCGGCCTGCCGCGGCCATGCGTGAGGCAGAGATAGCGCATGATCGAGTTGGACTCCCACAGCACGAAGTCGCCCTCGACCAGCGTCGGAATCCGCGCGTTGGGATTCATCGCCAGATAATCGGCCTCGCGCGTCTTGCCGTATTGCATGCCGGCATCGATGCGCTCGTAGGCGAGGCCGAGCTCGGTGCAGCACCACAGCACCTTCTGCACGTTGACCGAATTGGCGCGGCCCCAGATCGTCGGCTTGGTATCGGCCATGAAGCGTCTCCCCGCATTGTGGCTGGCTGCGGGTGATAGCGGAATTCGGCGCGCCGAGCGATGCGCGATTGCATCGTGCCCCTCATGCAAAAAGCTCCGCACGCGGCGGAGCTTTCCTTGCAAAGTCAACTGACGCTCAGCGGCCGAAGAACAGCCACAACAGAATGATCACCGGGATCGGCACGCCAAGCATCCAAAGCAACAGCCCTCTCGCCATCGCATCCTCCTCCAAATCGGTTTCGTGAAAGGAGAACGCCGGGCGAGGGGCCTTGTTCCGGCCGGCGCCGGTTACCAATGGCCGGTGTTCGGCATCGAGGCCCAGGGCTCCTGCGGCGGCTTCGGATCGCCCTTCTGCAGCAGCTCGATCGAGTGCAGGTCCGGCGAGCGGACGAAGGCCATGTTGCCGTCGCGCGGCGGACGGTTGATGGTGACGCCGGCCTTCATCAGCTTCTCGCAGGTGGCGTAGATGTCGTCGACCTCGTAGGCGAGATGGCCGAAGAAGCGATCCTCGCCATACTTCTCCTCGTCCCAATTGTAGGTGAGCTCGACCAGCGGCGCCCCGCGCGTCGGCGGTTGCTTTTTCAACGCCTCGAGATCGTCCGCCGAGCACAGGAACACCAGCGTGAACCGCCCCTTGTCGTTCTCGATCCGCCGCACCTCCTTCAAGCCGAAAGCATCAACATAGAATTTCAGCGCGACATCGAGATTGCGCACGCGCAGCATGGTGTGGAGGTATCGCATGGGTGGGCTCCCTTGAACCTGTCTCTTA
>NZ_JADYVO010000019.1:0-143234 GCF_020193825.1 Bradyrhizobium sp. NBAIM18 | reverse complement strand
CCCGAGCTCAGCCCGTGATCTGACGGGGGCCTTTACGGCCCGGCATTTAGGAAACTTTTTCCATATTTGGCGCCGTACTTGAGCCACAATCCCGCGGCGTTCTGATAAGAGACAAGCTTGAATCGCGGGGACGCCTGTGGGGGCTGCCGGCGATTTTCATGGGGTCAGAGGAAGGCGATGTTGCAAATGACGCGACCTTCCTTCGGCATTCGAAAGACATCGAGAGAGCTTTACCCGTCCAGCTGTTCGTAATTTCGGCCGGCCCCATCAAGGGGCTTTCTGGGCGCGGACAGTTGTGCGGCTTGCCTGCTCCGGCGATCCCCGTTCAAGAGGGCAGCCTGGGACAGGTTCGAAACCGGGCATCTTGGGTCGTTGAGTTGGGGGACTTGGGTTGAACCACAGGACGTCACGCGGCACTTACGGGCGTGAGACCGGGATCATCGATCTCGGCCACGAGCCGCCGCTGTCCGTCGATGGTTCTGAAGCCGCGGTGATCGACCGCCGCCGCGTCTCGGTGCAATGGTTCAGCGGGACAATTTTGACCGGACTCTGCGGCGCAGCCCTGATCGGCGGCGCCGTTTTCGCTTCGCTCGACGGCGAGATGACCTTCGCCAAGGTGCCGGAGCGGGTCGAAGGCGCGCTGCGCGGAGCATTCGGCGCCGCCGATCGTGCCGCCACGCTGCACAAGAGCGACCGCCTGCCGCCGCCGAGCGAATCCACCGCCTCGCGCAACGTGATGCGCGTCTCGACGGTTGCCCGCGTCGGCAACCGTGACGTGATGCGGGTGCGTCCGTTCGTGCGGATCGCCGGCAATCTGTCGATGACGACGAGCGATCTGTCGGCGAAGATCCCGCCGTTCAACGCCCAGCGCCTGCTGACCGATGTCGGCTCCGACCCGAAGACGGCGTCCGACGATCCCAACAATCCCGAAGCCGTCGAGCCCGACGCGGAAGTGTCCTTCGTCACCAAGGACCTGTCGCCGGTGCTGCCGAAGGCCAAGATTTCCGCGGTGGTGGCACTCGACGACATCCTGATGCGGGTGCGCGATGCCGCCAATTGGCGCGGCAATGGCGGGGTGCGCTACGCCTCGCTCGCCAACACGGCTGCCGACATCTCCGGCGCGACCGGTCCCTCCGACATCAGAACCGCCTACGCCGCCGAGGCCTCGCCGTCCGATCCCTATGCCGGCTTCGAGACGCGCGTGGTGCCGGAAAACGTCACGCTGCTGCCCAAGACCAAGGAGCAGATCACCGGCGGCAATCCCAACGGCGAACGCGTCCACATGGTCAAGAAGGGCGACAGCGTCGCCGGTGTGCTGCGCGATCTCGGCGCCAATGCCGACGAGATCAAGGCGATCACCGCGACGCTCGGACCGCGCGGCCGCGACGGCGGCCTGAAGGAAGGCGAGAAGCTCCGCATCCTGATGGCGCCCGCAAGTCCCGGCGCCCGCCTGCAGCCCTATCGCGTCGTGGTTGCAAACGACACGATGGTGGAAGCGATCGCGGCGCTGTCCGATCTCGGCAAATACGTCGCCGTCGACGTCTCCAGCATGAATACGGTCGCCGATACTTCGGCCAACGCCAGCAGCGACGACGAGGATGACGATGACGGCTCCGGCGTGCGGCTCTACCAGAGCATCTACGAGACCGCGATGCGCAACAAGGTCCCGATGCCCGTCATCGAGGACATGATCAAGATCTACTCCTACGACGTCGATTTCCAGCGCAAGGTGCAGCCCGGAGATTCCTTCGACGTGTTTTACGCGGGCGAGGACGAGGGCGTGACCGCGACCGAGAAGAACGAGGTGCTGTTCGCCTCGCTCACCGTCGGCGGCGAGACCAAGAAATACTACCGCTACCAGAGCCCCGACGACGGCCTCGTCGACTATTACGACGAGACCGGCAAGAGCGCGAAGAAGTTCCTGGTCAGAAAGCCCGTCAACAACGCCATCATGCGCTCCGGCTTCGGCGGCCGCCGCCACCCGATCCTCGGCTACGTGAAAATGCATACCGGCGTCGACTGGTCCACCTCCTACGGCACGCCGATCTTCGCCTCCGGCAACGGCATGATCGAGAAGGCCGGCCCCGAGGGCGGCTACGGCAAGTACATCCGCATCAAGCATTCCAACGGCTACGAGACTGCCTACGGCCACATGTCGGCCTTCGCCAAGGGCATGGAGCCCGGCAAGAAGGTGCGGCAGGGCCAGGTGATCGGCTTCGTCGGCTCCTCCGGCCTGTCGACCGGCCCGCACGTCCATTACGAGATCCTGGTCAACGGCCGCTTCGTCGATCCGATGCGCGTGAAGCTGCCGCGCGGCCGTTCGCTGGAAGGCCCGATGCTGGCAAGCTTCGAGAAGGAGCGCGACCGGCTCGACGGCATGATGAGCGGCCGCGGCGGCGCCATCGCCCGGATGTCGGACGCCACCGGCGGGCCGCTGCAGGTCACCAACCGGTAAGCCGACAACCGGCCGAGAAGGCCGGTATTTTCAAACAGAATTTCAAACGAGCACGCCACGCAGCGAGGCCGCTTCGCGGCGTCACAACGTCAAGTTTCGTTTGCCAAAGCCGCAGGACGGGCGAATACTTTCCAAAAAATGGGAGGTCACGCCATGAGAAACAGGCTCGCCTGCGCAGCCCTGATTGCTGCGCTGTTCTCCACAACGAGCGCATCGGCCGACGGCTGGGAGGTCACGAGACTCGTGCCGGGCTCGGTATTCCACGGCGTGCACGGGCTCGGTGTCGACAAGGTCGGCCAGTTGTTTGCCGGCAGCGTCGCGGGCGCTGCGCTCTACGAGGTCGACATTGGCGGCGGCAGCGCCAAGGTTGCAATCCCGGCACCAGTGGGGATGGCCGACGACATTGCGTTCGCACCCGACGGCACCATGGCCTGGACCGGCTTCCTCGCCGGCGATCTCTATGCGCGCAGGGGCGACGGTCCGATCAAGAAGCTCGCGAGCGGCCTGCCCGGCATCAACTCGCTCGCCTTCCGCAAGGACGGCAGGCTCTACGCCACCACCGTTTTCCTCGGCGATGCGCTCTACGAGATCGACGTCGAGGGCGTCAAACCGCCCCGCCAGATCATGGAGAAGATGGGCGGCCTCAACGGCTTCGAGTTCGGTCCCGACGACAAGCTCTATGGTCCGCTGTGGTTCAAGGGCCAGGTCGCAAGGGTCGACGTCGACAAGGCCGAGCTGAGTGTCGTCGCCGACGGCTTCAAGATCCCGGCCGCCGTGAACTTTGATTCCAAGGGCAATCTCGTCGTGATCGACACCGCGCTCGGCCAGCTCGTCCGGGTCGATCCCAAATCGGGCGCCAAGACCATGGTCGCGCAGCTGAAGCCGTCGCTGGACAATCTCGCCATCGACGACAAGGACCGCATCTACGTCTCAAACATGGCCGACAACGGCATCCAGGAGGTCGATCCCGCGACCGGTCATGCCAGGCAGATCATCATCGGCAAGCTCGCTTTGCCAGGCGGCATCGGCGTCACCTCGGAGAACGGCAAGGACACGATCCACGTCGCCGACCTGTTCGCCTATCGCACGGTGGACGGCGTGACCGGCGACGTCACCGAAAAGGCGCGCATGCACGCCGCTGGCACGACGCTCGAATATCCGATGAGCGCGACGGCGAAGGGCAACGACGTGGTCCTGTCGAGCTGGTTCACCGGCACCGTGCAGGTG
Source organism: Bradyrhizobium sp. NBAIM18 (assembly GCF_020193825.1). Classification (NCBI taxonomy): domain Bacteria; kingdom Pseudomonadati; phylum Pseudomonadota; class Alphaproteobacteria; order Hyphomicrobiales; family Nitrobacteraceae; genus Bradyrhizobium; species Bradyrhizobium sp. NBAIM18. The sequence goes on along the minus strand of NZ_JADYVO010000019.1, from coordinate 139,552 downwards.
ATCGACGGCAAGACCGGCGCGACGCGCGACGTGCTGCACGACTTCAAGGCGCCGCATGACGCGGTCGTGCTCGCGGACGGCAGCATCCTGGTAGCCGAGCTCGGCACCAAGTCGCTGGTCAAGGTGAGCGGCGAGCACGGTAAGGATCGCACCACGCTGATCGGCGCGCTCGAGGGTCCGATGGGTCTCGTCCGCGGGGCCGGCGACGAGGTTTACGTCACCGAGGCTTTTGCTGGCATCATCTCCAAAATCGACAGCACCGGCGAAAAGACCGTGATCGCCAAGGATCTGAAGATGCCGGAAGGCATCGCGCGCACCGGCGACGGTAAGCTGATCGTCGCCGAAGTCGGCGCCAAGCGGCTGATCGAGATCGTGCCGGAATCCGGCAAGGTCACCGAGATCGCAGCCAATCTCCCGATCGGCCTGACCGGCGCCCCCGGCGGCTTGCCGACGCATATCCCCACCGGCGTCGCCGTCGGCGCGACGGGCGCGATCTACGTCAGCTCGGATGTCGAAAATGCGATCTACAAGGTGGTGAAGAAATAGCAGTGGCGTGCACGGGGCTGGCCCCCGGGGAACCGGCGCGCCGGTTCCCCGGTTAGACGCTGACGGAAGCCAGCAGGAGGATCGCCCATGACGCGCCTCTCACGCGACGATGTCGTCAAAGCCGTGGACCGCGCCGACGACGTCACCATTGCCCAGATCATCGGAACCGGCGCGACCGCCGAGGAACTCGCTGAGGCCCAGGCCTGGCTCGCCAATGACGAGCCGATGATCAACGACCTGCGCCCGCTGGCGCAGGGCCGGGTGCGCGAGCTGGTGGATATTTTGTCGGAGCTGGAGGAGGAGGAGGAGGACGGCGTCGAGCCCCGCTCCGCCTCGGCGCCCGGCAACTAGCCAGACAGCAAAACAAGACGCCCCGGAGAGGTGACCCTCCGGGGCGGATTTCATTTCAGATCCTCACCCTCCGGCCGGTTCACGAGATACTCGGACCGAGGTTCGAGGCATGATGATCAGCATGTCGCGGAATCGACGGTACGGCCCTGGCCCTCGGCCAGCGGCCGTCGCCCAGCGCCTGCAACAGCACGTTGAAGACGTTAACCCGCGCGCACCCGTGCGAACAATTCCGACGGCATCATACCGAACATGTCGCGGAAGGCCGTGCTGAAATGCGCGGAGCTGGAAAAGCCCGCGCCATGCGCGGCCTCGGTCAGCGATTGGCCTTGTGCGACCGCCCGTGCGGCAGCGCCGATCCGGGACCAGATCCGGTAGCGGCGGAGCGGCACACCCGTGACGTCCTTGAAAAGATGCAGGAAGCGCGAGGACGAAAGCCCGGCCTTGCGGCCGAGTTCAGCAAGCGTGTGCGAACCGCTGGGCTGCTCGCGCATCCGCTTGATGGCGGCGGCAATTCTCGCATCCGGCTGCGCACTTGATCCGATCCCAAGCATATCGCGGGCTGCTTGCCGCGCGTCCTCAGATGCGAGGCGTCGCTCCGCGATGTCGCAGAACAGCGCGACGACCGACCTCTCGTCGATCAGGTCGAACGCGGCGTTCGATCCCACCTCCTTCATTCGTGAGCGAAGCGCCTCGATATCGCGCCCGAGGGGATCGACATACAGAAAGGCCGTCCGTCCGGCATCGATGCGGAGATGGTGCAGACTGTTGGGCATGATCAGCACGCTGCGGGTCTGGCGATAAGACGGTGAGCGCGCCCTCGGATCGTTAGCTACGCCTATCGCCCCGTCGAGCGCGACGGCCAGCACGCCGGTGGCATTGCGGTGGGGCGTCAGCCCGAAGGCTGGACCGAGATAGAGCACCCGCGCGTCCCAATCGAGCATCCGCGCCCTCTTCGGTCCGCCGCTGGGCGGCGTGCTGATAGCCAGTTCCTGAAAGCCGGAAGGCGAGGTCATGCCTCATCATAGCGCACCGGCACAGCGCTGCCGATGACCGGGGAGATCATATCGATGGACAGAGTTCTGGTAGATGACGCCGCACCAATCGCCGCGATCCGCGCCGCCGTCACGCGCTACGCGGCCGCCTGGCAGGCCGGTGATCGCGCCGCGATCGCCGCCTGCTACCACGATGAATTCGTGCTGCATTATGCCGGCCATAACCCCCTCGCCGGCACTCACCACGGCAAGGCGGCCGCGCTTGCCACTCTGGCCGAGGTCGCACGCCGCTCCAACCGAAAACTTCTCGCCATCGATGACGTGATGGCCGGGCCGCGGCGCGGCGCCATTCTCGCACGGGAATCATTCAGCCGGGACGGTCGCACGGCTGAACTGGAACGGTTGCTGGTCTATGCCGTGCGTGAAGGCCTGCTGAGCGAATGCTGGGTCTACGACCGCGATCAGGCAGTGGTGGACGCGTTCTTAGCGGATTGAAAACGCCCTCCGCGAGTTTGGCGCGGAGGGCGTGTATTTCATCAGTTCAGCTTCCGCTTCGCCACCGGCGCCTCGAACTGGGTGATCTCGGCGGTCTGCGGCGCCTTGCCGTTGAAGGTCAGCACGTTGCCTTCGGACGAGATCGCGACATTATCGCCGTCCCTGACGTCGCCGGCGAGGATCATCTCGGCGAGCGGGTCCTGGAGGTAGCGCTGGATCACCCGCTTCAAGGGCCTTGCGCCGTAGGCGGGATCCCAGCCCTTGGCAGCCAGCCAGTCGCGGCCGGCGGCATCGAGGCTCAGCACGATCTTGCGATCGGTCAGGAGCTTCTGCAGGCGCGCGAACTGGATCTCGACGATCCGGCCCATCTCGCTCCGCTGCAGGCGGTGGAACAGGATGATCTCGTCGACGCGGTTGAGGAATTCGGGGCGGAAGTGCGCCCGCACCATTCCCATCACCTGCTCGCGCACGGCCGAGGTGTCCTCGCCCTCCGGCTGGTTCACCAGATATTCCGAACCAAGGTTCGAGGTCATGATGATCAGCGTGTTGCGGAAGTCGACGGTGCGGCCCTGGCCGTCGGTCAGGCGGCCGTCGTCGAGCACCTGCAGCAGCACGTTGAAGACATCAGGATGCGCCTTCTCGATCTCGTCGAACAGCACCACCTGGTAGGGTCGGCGCCGCACCGCCTCGGTGAGCGCGCCGCCCTCGTCATAGCCGACATAGCCCGGAGGCGCGCCGATCAGCCGCGAGACCGAGTGCTTCTCCATATATTCGGACATGTCGAGGCGGACCATCGCCGTCTCGTCGTTGAACAGGTACTCCGCGAGAGCCTTGGTCAGCTCGGTCTTGCCGACGCCGGTGGGACCTAAGAACATGAACGAGCCGGTGGGGCGGTTCGGGTCCTGCAAGCCGGCACGCGAGCGGCGCACGGCGGTCGCGACCGCACGCACGGCCTCGGCCTGGCCGACGACGCGCTTGCCGAGCTGCTCCTCCATCTTCAGGAGCTTCTCTTTCTCGCCCTCCAGCATCTTGTCGACGGGCACGCCGGTCCAGCGCGAGACCACCTGCGCGATGTGGTTGGCGGTAACAGCCTCCTCCATCATCTCGCCCGAGTTCTCCTTGGCTTCGATATCGGCAAGCTGCTTCTCGAGCTGCGGGATCCGTCCATAGGCCAGCTCGCCGGCCTTCTGGAATTCGCCGCGCCGCTGCGCATTGGCGAGCTCGACACGCAAGCCGTCGAGCTCGGCCTTCAGCTTCTGGGCGTCGGAGAGCTTGTTCTTCTCCGCGCTCCAGCGCGCCGTCAGCGCCGCCGACTTCTCCTCGAGCTCGGCCAGGTCCTTCTCCAGGGTCTGGAGCCGGGATTTGGAGCCGACATCGCTTTCCTTCTTCAGCGCCTCCTGCTCGATCTTGAGCCGGATGATCTCGCGGTCGAGCGAATCCAGCTCTTCCGGCTTGGAATCGACCTGCATCTTCAGCCGCGCCGCGGCCTCGTCCATGAGGTCGATCGCCTTGTCGGGCAGGAAGCGGTCGGTGATGTAGCGGTTGGACAGCGTCGTCGCCGCGACAAGCGCGGAATCGGTGATCCGCACGCCGTGATGCTGCTCATACTTGTCCTTCAAGCCGCGCAGGATCGAGATGGTGTCCTCGACCGAGGGCTCGCTGACAAAGATCGGCTGGAAACGCCGGGCCAGCGCGGCGTCCTTCTCGACGTGCTTCTGGTACTCGTCGAGCGTGGTCGCGCCGATGCAGTGCAGCTCGCCGCGCGCGAGCGCCGGCTTGAGCAGGTTGGAGGCGTCCATCGCGCCGTCGCCCTTGCCGGCGCCGATCAGCGTGTGCATCTCGTCGATGAACAGGATGAAGGTGCCCTCGCTCCCGGTCACTTCCTGCAGCACGGCCTTCAGCCGCTCCTCGAACTCGCCGCGATACTTCGCGCCGGCGATCAGTGCGCCGAGGTCGAGCGAAAGCAACTTCTTGTCCTTCAGGCTCTCCGGCACGTCGCCGTTGACGATGCGCAGCGCGAGGCCTTCGGCGATGGCGGTCTTGCCGACGCCGGGCTCGCCGATCAGGACGGGATTGTTCTTGGTCCTCCGCGACAGCACTTGAATCGTACGGCGGATCTCCTCGTCGCGGCCGATGACCGGATCGAGCTTGCCGTCGCGCGCAGCCTGGGTGAGGTCGCGGGCATACTTCTTCAGGGCATCATAAGCGTTCTCGGCGGTCGCAGAGTCGGCCGTGCGGCCCTTGCGCAGCGCCTCGATCGCCGCGTTGAGGTTTTGCGGCGTGACGCCGCCTTTGCTCAGGATGGTGCCGGCCTCGCTGGTCTTTTCCAGCGTGAGCCCGAGCAAAAGCCGCTCGACCGTGACGAAGCTATCGCCGGCCTTCTCGCCGGCCTTTTCGGCCGCATCGAAAGTGCGGGCCAGCTCAGGCGCGAGATAGATCTGCCCGGCACCGCCGCCGGAGACCTTCGGCACCTTGTTGAGGGCGTCCTCGGTCGCCTTCAGGATTGCGCGGGAATTGCCGCCGGCGCGGTCGATCAGACCGGCGGCGAGGCCCTCATTGTCATCCAAGAGGACCTTCAGCACATGCAGGGTTGAGAACTGCTGGTGCCCCTCGCGCATCGCGAGCGACTGCGCGGACTGGATGAAGCCCCTGGAGCGTTCGGTATACTTCTCGATATTCATCTTTTCTGTCCCTCGGCCTGCCCTCGGGGCCCTCTAAGGCACCCCAAACGGCATCTTCATTGGGTTTCCAATTACCGCATTGACGTTTCTCAACCGGTAACGGTCGTCTTTTGCCGGCGTTGCCGCCGGGCTGGACCAGATGTGGGAAGCAGGTTGCGGATGCGAAAGAGGCTACTTCACAATTTCGTGCGCGGACGGGCGGGCTTGGCGATGGCGATCCGAATCCCTTAAGTAGCGGCATGACAGCCAGCCATACCGCCGAGATCACCGGCCTCTACCGCTACCCGATCAAGGGCCTGACGCCGGAACGCCTGTCGCACGTTCCTTTGCGGGTCGGCCAGACCCTGCCGGCCGACCGCCGCTACGCGATCGAGAACGGCCCGAGCGGGTTCGACCCCGAGACGCCCGAATGGAAGCCGAAAATCCAGTTTCTGATGCTGGCGCGCAATGAGCGGCTGGCCGCGCTCGACAGTCGGTTCGACGACGAAACCAACGTGCTGACCATCCGCAAGGACGGCCAGATCGTCGCCAGCGGCGATATCGAGACCGCCGCCGGGCGCGCCGCCATCGAGGCCTATTTCACGAAGAACTTTCAGCCCGAGTTGAAGGGCCCACCCAAGGTTCTGTCCGGCCGCGACCACAGCTTCTCCGACGTCGCCCGCAAGGTCGTCTCCATCATCAATCTCGACAGCGTCCGCGCCATCGAGACCATGCTCGGCGGCGTCGCCGTGCATCCGCTGCGCTTCCGCGCCAATCTCTACGTGAAGGGCTGGCCGGCCTGGTCGGAGCTCGACCTCGTCGGCCAGACGCTCGCGATCGGACAGGCCCGGCTGAAGGTGATCAAGCGCATCGTCCGCTGCCCGGCCACCAATGTCGACCCCGAGACCGCCAAGCGCGATCTCGAAATCCCGCCCACGCTCTCGCGCCATCTCGGCCATATGGACTGCGGCATCTATGCCGAGGTGATCGCCGCCGGTGACGTCGGCGTCGGCGATGTGGTGGCGGTGGAAGAGCCGAAGCTGCTGTGAGCCAACGCCGTCTCAACATACTCCGTCATTGCGAGCGCAGCGAAGCAATCCAGGAATGCATCTGCGGAAACAGTCTGGATTGCTTCGTCGCAAGCGCTCCTCGCAATGACGAGGCTCAGTTCGGCATCACATACGCATAGATCTTGCCGCGCGAGACCGGGGCTTCGCGGACGCGGTTGCCGTTGTTGCCGGAGATCATGATCGGATTACCCTGCGCGTCGATGCCGGTGATGATGCCGACATGACCGCCGCGGCGGCCGCGCGACATCACGGCGATGGCACCGACCTGCGGACCCGAGATGCGCGTGCCGTAGCGCGCGAACGAGCTCGCCATGTCGGAGCCGGTGCCACGATGGCCGGTATGCTCCAGCACCATGTTCATGAAGCGCGCGCACCACAGGCGGCCGCGCCCGGTCGGATTGCCGCCGATATGGCGGCGTGCCTCGGAGACGAGACCCGATCCTCCGCTGAAGCCTCCGTTCATGCCGGCACCGCTGGCATTGGCATTCGGATCATAGCTCGCCTGGGTGTCGGCGAAGCCGCTTGCCCGCAATTGCGCCGCGCTGCGCTCGAAGCGCGAACTGCGGGCATGATGGGCATAGTGACGGTGGTGATGATGTCTGGCGTGATGCACGTAACCGTGCCGCTCTGCGCTATGACGATGATACGGCCGTGCCGAGGCCGGAGAAACGAACACGGCGAACGCCGCGAAGAACAGCGCCAGCGCGACAACACAACGCGACAGGCGAGACGCAAACAACTCGAACATTCTTCATCCTTCTTGACACCCCCACTTCCCCCCGGCCCGTGCAATGGCCGACATCCGTTTGGCCGTTAAACCGCCCGATGTGGCGAGAAAAAGACGCAACGCCCGCGAATGGCTGCAATGATTTTGTGTTCGTGCTCGGCGCTGCTGCCGCATTGCCGACAACAGAATTAACTGCGATCCTCGAACACGGCTTGAAACAGAGGGAAACGGTTAATGCCCCACGCCACGACCAGGGACGGCGTCCGCATCTATTTCGAGGAGGCGGGCCAGGGAACGCCGATACTTTTTCTGCACGAGTTCGCGGCCGACTACACCAATTGGGCGCCGCAGATGCGCTACTTCTCGCGTGGCCATCGCTGCATCACCTATTCGGCGCGCGGCTACACGCCGTCGGACGTGCCTGACGGCGAGGTCTACACCTACACGCATTTCTACACCGATGCGCTTGCGGTGCTCGATCATCTCGGCATCGAGCGCGCACATCTCGTCGGGCTGTCGATGGGCGCCTATTCCTCGCTGCAGATCGGACTGAACGCGCCGCAGCGCGCGCTGTCGATGACGCTGGCCGGCGTCGGCTCCGGTTCGGAGCTCGAGAAACTCGACGATTGGCGCAAGCAGTGCCGCGCCAATGCCGAGCAGTACGAGACGCTGGGCTCGGTGGAGGTCGCGAAAGTCACGCGCGAGGCGCCGAGCCGGATTCCGTTCCTGGTGAAGGATCCACGCGGGCATGCCGATTTCTACGCCGCACTGGCGCGGCACGATGCCAAGGGATCGGCGCGCACCATGCGCGGATTCCAGGGCGGCCGTCCCTCGATCTACACGATGACGGACGCGATCGCCAAGGTGACAACGCCGGCGCTGATCATCTGCGGCGACGAGGACGAACCGTGCGTCGGGCCGAGCCTGTTCCTGAAGAAGCATCTGCCCGCGGCGGGTCTGGCGATGTTTCCAAAGTCCGGCCACGTGCTCAATCTGGAGGAGCCCGCGCTGTTCAACGAGAGTGTCGAGCGGTTCGTGACGCTGGTGGAAGCAGGACGCTGGCCGGTGCGGGACCCGCGGTCGCTGGCTCCCCATTGAGGTAGAGGCGCCGCCAAGTACTCCGTCATTGCGAGCGTAGCGAAGCAATCCAGAATCCCTCCGCGGCGGCATTCTGGATTGCTTCGTCGCAAGAGCTCCTCGCAATGACGGAGAGAGGGCTATTTCCCCCCGCCCCGGCTGAGCAAGAACACCGCCTGCTCGCCGAACATGTTCCACACCCACCAGGGCAGGTTCAGCGGCACCGGGCGGCCATAGAGATCGAGCGCGACCGAGCGCTCCATCTTGACGTTGATCTCGTCGCAGAGCTGCACGAAATCCTTGATGGTGCAGAAATGGATGTTGGCGGTGTCGTACCAGGTCGCCGGCAGATTCTCCGTGCGCGGCATGTGGCCGCCGATCAGGAGCTGGAGTCGCATCTTCCAGAACCCGAAATTCGGGAACGAGACGATGGCGCGGCGGCCGATGCGCAGCAGGTTCTCCAGCACGACCTTCGGCTGCCGCGTCGCCTGCAGCGTCTGCGACAGGATCACGTAGTCGAAGGCATCGTCGGGATAATTGACGAGATCGGTGTCGGCATCGCCCTGCACCACCGCGAGCCCCTTGGCGACGCAGCGGTTGACGCCCTCGCGCGACAATTCGATGCCGCGGCCGTCGATGCCGCGGGTCTCCAGCAGCTGAAGCAGATCGCCGTCGCCGCAGCCGACGTCGAGCACCTTCGAGCCCGGCTTGACCATTTCGGCGACCAGCCGATGATCGGCGCGATAATCACCGGATGGCCTGGCGGCAACGCCGTCCAGCGGCAACACTTCCTGCACGGACATCGCTAGCGGTCCTCGAGGCTGAGCCCGCGGGCCTTGCCTGCCGATTGCAGGAAGGCCCGGGAGATGTCGAAAAATTCGGGCACATCGAGCAGGAATGCGTCGTGTCCGCGATCGGTCTCGATCTCGGCGAATGACACGCGCGCGCTCGAAGCGTTCAGCGCGTGCACCAGCGCGCGCGATTCCGAGGTCGGAAACAGCCAGTCGCTGGTGAAGGAGACCACGCAGAAGCGCGTCTTGATGTCGGCGAAGGCCTTGGCCAGCACGCCGCCATGGTCGGCGGCGATGTCGAAATAGTCCATCGCCCGCGTCAGGTAGAGATAGGAATTGGCGTCGAAGCGCTCGACGAAGGACGAGCCCTGGTAACGCAGATAGGATTCGACCTGGAAATCGGCGTCGAACGAGAAAGTCGGCAGCTCGCGGTCCTGCATGCGCCGGCCGAACTTGCGGTGCAGTGCCGCGTCCGAGAGATAGGTGATGTGCGCCGCCATCCGCGCCACCGCGAGCCCGCGATGCGGATGGATGCCGCGATCGGCATAGCCGCCGCCATGCCAGTCGGGGTCGGCCATCACGGCCTGGCGGCCGAGCTCGTGGAAGGCGATGTTCTGCGCCGAGTGCCGCGTCGCGCAGGCGATCGCCAGCGCGGAGTACACGCGCTCCGGATAGGCGGCGGTCCATTGCAGCACCTGCATGCCGCCCATCGAGCCACCGACGACGGCAAACAGCGTGTCGATGCCGAGCCGGTCGATCAGCATCGCCTGCGCGCGCACCATGTCCGGAATGGTGATGACGGGGAAGTCCAGGCCCCAGACCTTGCCGGTGGCGGGATTGATCGAGGCCGGCCCGGTCGAGCCCATGCAGCCGCCGATCACGTTGGAGCAAATGATGAAGTAGTGCTTGGGATCGATGGGTCGGCCCGGGCCGACCAGCGTCTCCCACCAGCCTGGCTTGCCGGTGACCGGATGCACATTGGCGACATGCTGATCGCCGGTCAGCGCATGGCAAATCAGCACGGCGTTGGAGCGATCGGCATTGAGCTCGCCATAGGTCTGGTAGGCGATCTGGAACGGGGTGAGATCGACGCCGCAATCGAGCCGCAGCGGCTGCTCGGCGCCGAAATGCGCAACCAGCGAGCTTGGATGATCGACCTCGTGCGATCGCTCATCGGCGCTGATCGCAGGACTCGGTATCGACTTGACGCTACCCATCTCGGACATCGACCTCGTTTGCGACTGGCTGCTCGACCGCGCCGCTGACATCAGGCCATGAAAAACCCGGCCTGAACGATAGGTTCGGCCGGGATCGGAAGCGTCCCCGGCCTGTTTAGCGAGTTTTTTAACGTGGCTGCAAGCCGGCCGGCTCAAATGACCACGGAACGGGCAAAAGCTACCGTCTTGGGCGGTTTTCGTCAAGTCGCGGCCCGGATCGGCCCAGTTCGCCTCTGCCGCGCCGATCGAAAGGGACGTCATTTCTCTTTGCTTTCACCGTCCCGACTGCCTAATCAGGACATCCCCATCGGAACGATCGACGACCAGACATGTCCCAACGTCCGCCCGCGCCACCATCGCTGCAGGAACTGCGCAAGGAGATCGACGCGATCGACGAGGGCATGCATCGCCTCCTCATGCAGCGCGGCGAGATCATCGATCGCCTGATCCAGGTGAAGCAGACCCAGGAGGTCGGCTCGGCGTTCCGGCCCGCGCGCGAGGCTGCCATGATGCGCGAGATCGTGCAGCGTCATCGCGGCATCCTGCCGCTCGACACGGTCGAGAGCATCTGGCGCGTCATCATCTCGACCTTCACTTACGTACAGGCGCCGTTCTCGGTGCATGCCGACATCTCGGCCAGCGAGGCGGCGATGCGCGATTCCGTGCGCTTCAATTTCGGCTTCACCGTGCCTTACGTCGCGCATTTCAGCGCACAGGCCGCGGTCGAGGCGGTAGCGAAATCCAAGGGTGATCTGGCAATGGTCTCGGCCACCTCGAGCCGCACGCCGTGGTGGCTGGAGCTGGAAGCGGACGGCGCACCGAAGATCATCGCGCGGATGCCCTTCATCGAGCGTGCCGATCATCCGGCCGCATTGCCGGTGTTCGCGATCTCGCGCGTCGCCGACAGCGCCCTGGTGACGGAGGTCGAGACCTTCAGCGTGCGCGTCTCGGGATGGAACGCCGAGGTCGCCCGCGCGCTGTCGCCGCTCGCCGAGATCGTGGCCGTGCCCGATACCGCCTTCGACGGCGCGGCGCTGCTGGTCTCGGTCACCGGCGCGACCAGCATCGACAAGATCAGGGCTGCCCTGATCGACGCGGGAGCCTCGGTGCGCTCTGTGGCCCTCGTCGGCAGCCACGCAACGCGCTATACGGTGCCCCCGACCGGGCCGAAATCGTAAAATCGCGAGCAGCCCAGCCTATCCGGAGTCCAAGATGTCCCGCCCCGTGCCGAATCCCGGCATTCTCGATATTGCGCCCTACACGCCCGGCAAGAGCCCGGTGCCGGAGCCAGGCCGCAAGGTGTTCAAGCTCTCGGCCAACGAGACGCCGTTCGGGCCCTCGCCCAAGGCGATCGAGGCATTCAAGCGCGTGGCGGATCATCTGGAGGACTATCCGGAAGGCACCTCGCGCGTGCTGCGCGAGGCGATCGGCCGTTCGTTCGGGCTCGATCCGAACCGCATCATCTGCGGCGCCGGCTCGGACGAGATCCTCAACCTGCTCGCGCACACCTATCTCAGCCAGGGCGACGAGGCGATCTCGACCACGCACGGCTTCCTGGTCTACCCGATCGCGACCATGGCGGTCGGCGCCAGGAACGTCGTCGCGCAGGAGACCAACCTCACCGCCGACGTCGATGCCATCCTGAAGGCCGTGACGCCGAAGACGAAGCTGGTCTGGCTCGCCAACCCCAACAATCCGACCGGCACCTATCTGCCGTTCGACGAGGTCAAGCGGCTGCGTGCCGGCCTGCCCTCGCACGTGCTGCTGGTGCTGGACGCCGCCTATTGCGATTACGTCTCGCGCAACGACTACGAGATGGGGATCGAGCTCGTCGCCACCACCGAGAACACGGTGGTGACGCACACCTTCTCCAAGATCCACGGTCTTGCCGCGCTGCGCATCGGCTGGATGTTCGGGCCAGAGCACGTCATTGACGCGGTCAACCGCATCCGCGGTCCCTTCAACGTGTCGACGCCGGCGATGTATGCCGCGGTCGCCGCGATCGAGGACACCGCGCATCAAGCGATGTCGAAGCAGTTCACCGAGACCTGGCGCAACTGGCTCACCGAGGAGATCGGCAAGCTCGGGCTGAAGGTGACGCCGAGCGTCGCCAATTTCGTGCTGATCCACTTCCCGACCGACAAGGGCAGGACCGCCGATGACGCCGATGCCTTCCTGACCAAGCGGGGGCTCGTGCTGCGCGGCTTGAAGAATTACGGCCTGCCGCACGCGCTGCGCATGACCATCGGCACCGAGGAGGCCAACCGCCTCGTCGTCGAAGGCTTGCGCGACTTCATGGGCGGCAAATGAGCAGCGCGCCGCACTTCCAGCGCGTTGCGCTGATCGGCTTCGGCCTGATCGGCGGCTCGATTGCGCGCGCTGCGAAGCTCCAGGGGCTTGCCGGTGAAATCGTCACCACCGCACGCTCGGAGAAGACACGCGCGCGTGTCGCCGAACTCGGCATCGTCGATCAGGTGGTGGCGACCAATGCGGAGGCCGTGAGGGATGCCGATCTCGTCATCCTCTGCATTCCCGTCGGCGCCTGCGGACCCGTAGCGCAGGAGATCGCGCCGCATCTCAAGCCGGGTGCGATCGTCTCCGACGTCGGCTCGGTCAAGGGCGCGGTGGTCAGGGACATGGCGCCGCATCTGCCGGGCGGCATTCATTTCGTGCCGGCGCATCCGGTGGCAGGCACCGAGCATTCCGGCCCGGATTCGGGCTTCGCCGAGCTCTTCATCAACCGCTGGTGCATCCTGACCCCGCCTGATGGCAGCGACGCAGCGGCGACGGAGCACCTGCGCGCGTTCTGGGCGGCGATGGGCGCCAAGGTCGAGGTGATGACGCCGGATCATCACGACCTCGTGCTCGCGATCACCAGCCACCTGCCGCATCTGATCGCCTACACCATCGTCGGCACCGCCGACGAATTGGCGCAGGTGACGGAATCCGAGGTGATCAAATTCTCCGCCGGCGGCTTCCGCGATTTCACCCGCATCGCGGCCTCTGACCCGACGATGTGGCGCGACGTCTTCCTCGCCAACAAGGAGGCCGTGCTGGAGATGCTCGGCACCTTCACCGAGGATCTGGCAAAACTCACCCGCGCGATCCGCCGCGGCGACGGGGAGGCGCTGTTCGACCACTTCACCCGCACCCGCGCCATCCGCCGCGGCATCGTCGAGATCGGCCAGGATTCCGCCGCGCCCGATTTCGGCCGCCAGCATGGCGCGCTGAAGAAGCCGTGAGCCTGTCATTCCGGGGCGCCTGTAGGGCGAGCCCGGAATCCATTGGGCCACAGCGCACGCGGTAAAATGGATTCCGGGTTCGATGCTACGCATCGCCCCGGAATGACAGTCTTCAATACAGCGGCGGGATCTGGCCGACCTTGACCGGGCCGAGCAGCACGGCACCGTCGACGAATTTTAGCGGGAAGCTCCGCGCCTTCTTGCCTTCCAGCGTGCTCTCGGTACCGATCGAATTGATGCCGGCGGCAACGCCGGCGTTGGCGTTCTGCTTGATGACCTTGCCGAGGCCGGGCACGGCGCGGTCGAGCGCGCCGAACAGATTGTTGAGGTCCTGCGACTTCACGCCGGGCGCGAGGCGGTCGAGCGTTGCCTGCGGCACGCCCTCCTCCAGCATCTTCTCGATGCCGAGCGCCGGGATCACGCGCTCGAGGCCGGTCACCGTCATCTGCAATTCGCCGTCGAGCCGGCCGTTGGGCGACAGGCCGAGCGTGCCGGCCGCAACCGCGATCATCTCGCCCTGCTGAATGCGCGACTGCACGATCTCGATATGGCCACCGGCGGCCTGGATCTCGCGGAAGCGCTGCGGCCACGGTTTGGGCGTGAGGTCGGAGAGGCCGGTGATCTTGGCGCGGGTGTCCGCCTCGAACGGCTCGGCGAGCAGCGGATGCACGCCCTGGATGCTGCCCTGCGCGACATGGAGCACGGTCTCGATCACGGGACGATCCGACGAAGATCCCTCGGCGAGGCGCCCGTGCAGCTCGACCTGCTTGGCGCGCGCAAGCGGCACCTGCACGCTGCCATCGAGACGGTTGAGGCTGGGCTCGTCGAACACGATGGAAGCGCGATCCGGCACAGCCGGCAGACCCGCCACACTGGCGCGGCCCTTGCTCCAATTCACGGTGAAGGTGTTCTGCGTAATGCCGTCGATCAGCGTGGCGGGCGCTGCGAATTCGGCGATGATGCGCTTGGGGTCGTAGACCTGGGCCACGACCAGGATGTTGTCGAGCTTGGCAGTGAACGGCGTCTTGCTCGCGTTCTGCGAGACCAGGGCGACGCTGGCGCCGGAGCACTGGACCTCGAAGCGGAACGGGAAGCCGGCGATCGAGCGCTTGGCACAATCATAGATGCGGCCGGCCTTGGCCTCCTGCGCCCGCCAGGCGTCGGCGACGATTTCGGCCTGCCACGCCGCATAGAACCAGAAGCAGGTCCAGCCGACGGCGAGGACCAGGACGAGAACGGGGGCGATGAAAAGGCCCCAGCGGGAGCGGCGGCCAGTGGCAACGGTCATATTGGACATGCGGCGACCCTTTGACGCCAGATTCAGGCAAATGTAAGCGGGGCGGGCCTGCGACGAAAGGCGCAGAAATCGCTTCGCTTGGGCGCAGGGTTCTGGTAGCCGTCCCCGAAATGTCCGAAATCACCCTCCCCTCCGTCACCACAGCCAAGGGCGACCTCTGGGTGTTCGGCTACGGCTCGCTGATGTGGCGGCCGGGCTTCGACTTCGAGGAGCGCGTCCCGGCGCGGCTGGTCGGCGAGCACCGCGCGCTCTGCGTCTATTCCTTCGTGCATCGCGGCACGCCGGAGAAGCCGGGCCTGGTGCTCGGACTCGACCGCGGCGGCGCCTGCCGCGGCATCGCCTTCCGCGTCGCCGAGAAGAACCGTGCCGAGGTGGTCGCATATTTGCGCGCACGCGAGCAGGTCACCTCGGTCTATCGCGAGGTGATGCGCTCGGTGTGGCTGGAGAACGATGCACGCCAGCGCGTCGCCGCGCTCGCCTACGTCGTCGACCGCGGCCATGTGCAATATGCCGGCCGCCTCTCGCTGGCCGAGCAGCACCGCCACGTCGTCCAGGGCCACGGCCAGTCCGGCGCCAACCGCGACTACGTCACCGCGACGGTGAAGGCGATCGAGGCCGAAGGCTTTCGCGACACGCAGCTGCATCAGCTTGCATTGATGCTGCATGGTGATGCGCATTCCCTGCACGCGGCGGCTCGGGACCAGGATCGGGAAAGCCGCTAAAGCATGATCCGGAAAAGTGCGAAGCGGTTTTCCGGAAAGATCATGCGTAAACAACAACCTAAAGCGCGATGAAGATTCATCCCAATCGCATCGCGCCTTAGCCCGTCGGCGCGTAGCTCGGCGCCGAGCCGATCAACTGCTCCTGCTCCTTCCGTCCTGCTTCGACGAGCCGGGCGGTCGCGTCCTCGATCGCCGCTTGCACGCGTGCGAGAAACTCGTCCTTCGGCAGGCCCGGCGGCAACGGTTCGAGAAACTCGACCACCAGCGTGCCCGGGTAGCGCATGAAGGTGCGGCGCGGCCAGAACAGGCCGGAATTGAGCGCGATCGGCAGGCACGGCACGCCGCAGGAGGAATAGATCTGCGCAAAGCCGGTCTTGTAATCGGGCGGCGCGCCCGGCGCGCGGCGCGTGCCTTCCGGAAAGATCACGAGCTGCTTTCCACTGCGCACCGCCTCGCGCGCGCGCCGCGTCATCTCGAGCAGCGCCTTCACGCCGGCATTGCGGTCGATCGCGATCATCCCGGTCTTGACCAGGAACTGGCCGAACACCGGGATCTGCATCAGCTGGCGCTTGAGGATGAAGATCGGCCGGTTGAAGAAACCTGGCAGCACGAAGGTCTCCCAGAACGACTGATGCTTGGCCACGATCAGCAGCGGTCCTGTCGGGATCTTCTCCACCCCGCGGAATTCCACCTTGATGTTGCAGACCAGGCGCATCAGGACCAGCGTGGCCTTGGCCCACCATTGCGCCACCGTCAGCATGGCGCGCGGCGGCAATGCAAAGGTCGGCAGCGCAACGATCGCCAGACAGACCAGCACGGCGTAGAACAGCACGTTGAATACGAGCGATCGCAGGAAAATCAGGAACATCGATGGTCCGATCAATTGGCCTGCGCGGTGGCGGGCCGCTTCGGTTGCTGACCTGCAGGCTGCTCCGACATCTCGGGCCAAAGGTCAATCCCGAAATCCTCCAGCCGCACCCTGAGCTCGGCCGCAACGTACTTGACGTATTCGGACAGGAGCAGCCGCAGCGTCGAGCCTGAGATCCACCACGGCTCCTCGCGCCATTTTTCGCCGACCACCGCGAACGGGATCAGCGTCGTCCGCGGCATCGCATGCGAGAATTCCACCAGCGCGCGCGGCATGTGATAGTTCGAGGTGACCACGATCAGAGACGTAAACCGGCGCCCCTCGGCCCAGCGCCGCGCCTCCGCGGCGTTGCCGCGGGTCGAGAGCGCGGTGCGGTCGAGGTCGACGCAGCAGGTCATGAAGGACTGATTCTCCGGCAAGGTGCGGGAGATGTCGTTCGCCGTCGAGGTCGGATGCACGCCGGAAATCAGGAGCCGCCTGCCGTAGCCGGCAGCCAGCAGCTCCATCGCGTCCGATACCCGCGAGGAGCCGCCGGTCAGCACCACGATGCCGTCCGCCTTGCGATCAGGTACCTTCTCGGCCCCGCGCAATTGCGCCAGGAACGCAATGAAGCCCGCCGCCGCGCTGACGAAGGCAAGTGCGATGATCGACACGACTGTCGCGCGCAGCCAGCCGCGCGGCAGTTTCGGCGATCGGTCGTCGGTCGGCGAGCTCATGCGATGTCGGTGATCCCTTCCCGATCTGATTTTATGACGTTTTGAGGCGAAGTGGAGTCCGGTTTAGCAAGCCTAGTCGACATCATTCAATGTCGCGAACAGCGTCTGCCGTGAAGCAACCGCGGTAATGGCGCCGATCAGGACGGCCTGAACCGCGAGCACGATGTAGCCGGAAGGGCGCAGCGAGAAGGTGCCGAGCAGCGCGGCGAACTGGTCGCCGACGGGAGTCCCGGAAAACCAGCCTGCGATGGACTCGGAGAAGCCGAACATCAGCATGGCGGCACCGCCGCCGATCACGCCGCCCTCCAGGCCCAGCCTGAGGAAATGACGCAGGAAGTGATTGGCGATGTAGCGGTCGCCGGCGCCGACGAAATGCAGCACCTCGACGATCGGACGGTTCGCCGCCATTGCGCCGCGCGTCGCGAACGATACCGAGATGATGGTTGCGACGATGACGAGCGCGAGGATGCCGAGGCCGGCCAGCACGGTGGCGTTCGTCATCAGGCGCATGCGCTCGATCCAGGCGCGGTGATCGTCGACGCTGGCGCCCGGCGCGACCTGCGCCACGCGCGCGCGCAAGGCGCCGAGATCGAGCGGCGTGCCCGGCTGCACGCGCGCGATGATCATGCGCGGCACCGGCAGATCGTCCATCGACAGGCCGGTGCCGAGCCAGGGCTCGAGCAGTTTGCCGCTCTCGTCCCTGGTGAACGGCTTGACCTCGACGATGCCGGCTTGCGTGCGCATCGCTTCCGCCACGGCGGCGGTGTCGCGCTCGAGATCGCGGCCGGCCTGCGGGCGAACCTGGATGGTGATTTCGCTCGCGACGTCTGACTGCCATTCGGCCGCGGAGGCACTCACCAGCAGCACCGTGCCCGTGGCCATCGAGGCGAGGAAGGTCATGATGGCGACCACCGCAAGCAGCGCTCTGCCGTGGATCGAGGCGCGCGGCACGATCGGCGACATGTTGCGTGCCTTGGCCGGAAGCTGCGGACGCTCCTGTCCGAGATCGACCAGCACGCCGCGCTCGTCGAGCCTACTCATAGACGTGCAGCCGTCCCTGGTGCAGCACCAGCCGCCGTGCTTCGTACTGGTCCATCAGCCCGATGTCGTGCGTGGCGATGATGACGGCGGTGCCTGATTTGTTGAGCTCGATGAAGAGTCGCAGCAGGCGGCGGCCGAGCGTCGGATCGACGCTGCCGGTCGGCTCGTCCGCGAGCAGCAGCTGCGGCCGCGAGATCACGGCGCGCGCGATCGCGGCGCGCTGCTTCTCGCCGCCCGACAGGATCGGCGGCAGCGCGTCCATGCGGTCGCCGAGGCCGACCCAGCGCAGCAGGTCGATCACCTCCTTGCGGTAGCTGGATTCGCTGCGGCCCATGACGCGGAACGGCAGCGCGACGTTCTCATAGGTCGTCATGTGATCGAGCAGGCGGAAATCCTGGAGCACGATGCCGATGCGCTTGCGCAGGTCTGCGATCTCGTCCTTGCCGAGCTGCGAGATGTCGTGGCCGAACAGGTTGACGAGGCCCCGCGTCGGTCGATGCGACAGGAACAACAGGCGCAGCAGGGACGTCTTGCCGGCACCGGACGGTCCGGTGAGAAACTGGAAGGAATGCGCGGGAATCTGGAAGGTGAGGTCGCGCAAAATCTCCGGCCCCAGACCGTAACGCAATCCGACATTTTCGAACCGAACCAAGCTCAGCTCCGTTCGAGAGGGGGCGCGGGCCGCATTGCGGCGGTCCGCCATACGCGATCAACTGGTTTTGCCGCCGTTATGGTTTCCGGTTCGTTAACGGTCGCCCAGTAGCATAAGGGGCGCCCGGTCTTCGCGATCGTGGCATCGTCAAGACCCGTCCAAGACCTGCGTTCAAGACCTTCGTTCATGCATCAAGGCTCGTCCATGCATATCGTCTGCCCCCATTGTATGACATCCTACGCCATCAAGCTCGCAAGCCTTGGGGCGAACGGGCGGGCGGTCCGCTGCTCCCGCTGCAAGGAGACCTGGATCGCCCACGCCGAGGATGCCATCGAGGAGGCGTCCGTTCCGGCCATGGCCGCGGCCGGCCGAGCCGACGACCAGTCCGACCTCGCCGAACAATGGAACTCCTATGCCAGGGACGACGGCGCCACTGATACGCCGGTCGTCGATAGTCCCTCAATCGCCAGCGACTGGCCGGATGAGGAGACCCGCGAGACCGAGGATGAATGGTCGGCAGCGGCCCGGCAGGCCGAAGAGGAGGCCGTCGGCGCGCAGCACCAGTCCTGGTTCCGCAGCCTGTTCCCTCGCCGCGGCGCGCGGGTGAGCCGCCCGGTCGCCACCACAGCTCCGCGCAAATCCTATCTTGGCCTGCCCA
Organism: Bradyrhizobium sp. NBAIM18; assembly: GCF_020193825.1. Lineage (NCBI taxonomy): Bacteria > Pseudomonadati > Pseudomonadota > Alphaproteobacteria > Hyphomicrobiales > Nitrobacteraceae > Bradyrhizobium > Bradyrhizobium sp. NBAIM18. Next base: position 120,430 of record NZ_JADYVO010000019.1, on the reverse strand, counting down.
CCGCCTGCGCCGCGATGGGCGCGCTGGTGCTGGCACTGGTGCTCTGGCGCGGCGATGTGGTGCGGCTGCTGCCGCAGACGGCAGCGTTCTACAAGATGGTCGGGCTCGAGGTGAACTTGCGGGGTCTCGCCTTCAAGGACGTCAAGCTCTCCAGCGAGACCGTGGACGGTAAACAGGTGTTGGTGATCGAGGGCGTGATCGTCGGCGACGGCAAGAAGCCGCTCGACATTCCGCGGCTGCGCTTTGCCGTGCGCGACGCCCAAGGCGCGGAGATCTATGCCTGGAACACGGTGCTGGAGCAGACCGTGCTGCGGCCAGGTGAGCGCGCCTTCTTCCGCTCGCGCCTGGCCTCACCGCCGCCGGAGGGCCGCAACATCGACGTTCGTTTCTTCAACCGGCGCGACATTGCCGGCGGCAGCGTATAATCGCCCCCAGGGGAGGTTGATACCAAGGTTCGTCTCATGCCGAAGATCTTGATCGCCGACGACGAGGATTCGATGCGCGCGCTGGTGGCGCGCGCCATCGCCATGGACGGCCACGAGACCGTCACCGCCCAGGACGGCGCCGAGGCGCTGGAGATCCTGACCCGCGAGGATGGCGCCTTCGACCTGTTGCTCACCGACATCCAGATGCCGGTGATGGACGGCATCGCGCTGGCGCTCTCCGCGGCGCGCGATTTTCCCGACCTGACCATCCTGCTGATGACTGGCTTCGCCGACCAGCGCGAGCGCGCCTCGAACCTGAACGCGCTGGTGCATGACGTCGTGACCAAGCCGTTCTCGGTCGCCGATATCCGCACGGCGGTCGCCGATGCGCTGGCGGCGAAGAAGGGCTAGCGTCGGCGGTATCCCCACATCGTCATTGCGAGCGCAGCGAAGCAATCCAGACTGCCGTCGCGGAAAGACTCTGGATTGCTTCGCTGCGCTCGCAATGACGCAAACTGTGGCGCGATCGTAGCCCGCATCAGCGCAGCGATATGCGGGAACAATGCCCCGGATGTCGCTGCGCTCATCCGGGCTACGAGACCTGAGCCGTCCCTCAAAACTCCTTCAGCAGCCGCTCGAGATAGTCGAGCTCGATCTGCGGCCGCGAGGGATCGCCGAGACGGCGGCGGAGCTCTTCGAGAATGCGGCGGACCCGCTGTGTGTCGATCTCGCCGGGAATCTTGACCGTGTAATCGTCGCCATATTCGCGCCCATGCAGCGGCCGGCCGAGCGGATCGGTCTGGTTGCCGCCGCTCTGCTGCCGGCCGGCACGCTGGCCGGGGCCGTCGCCCTGGCCGTCGCCATCGCCCTGCTGCATCGCCTCGGCCATCTTCTGCGCACCCTTGCGCATGGCGTCGAGTGCCTTGCCCTGCGAGTCCACGGCGCCGTCGGCATTACCCTCGCCGAGCTTTGATCCGGCATCGCCCATGGCACCGTCGGCTGCATCCAGGCTGCCGTCATCGCCCTGGTCGCCGTCCTGATCGCCGTTCTGGCCGGGCTGGCCCTGCTCGCCTTGCTGACCCTTCTGGCCCTTCTGTGCCTGCTGGCCCTGCTGGCCTTTCTGCCCCTTCTGGGTGAGGCCGCGCTTGGCAAGCTCGTCCTGCAGCTTCTTCAGGCGGTCGCGCAGTCCCTGCTGGTCCTGCTGCAGCTCCGACATGGACTGATCGCCCTGCTGCTGCTTGCCGCGCGAGCGGTCGCGCCGGGTATCCTGGCCCTGCTTGAACGTCTTGTCGCGCAATTGCTGCTGCTTGCGGATCATGTCGCCGAGCTCATTGAGCGCCTGCTCCATGTCGCTCTCGCCGGACTGCCCCGGCTGCGCCATCTGCAGGCCTTCCAGCATCTGCTGGAGCTGGTCGAGCAACTGCTTGGCCGCATCCTTGTCGCCGGAGCGCGACAGGCGCTCCATCCGGTCGATCATGTTCTGCAGATCCTGCTGACGCAGGACCTTGGTGTTCGGATCGAGCGGCCGCGCCAGCTGCTGCGGGTCATTGTTGTTGCGGAACTGCTCGGCGAGCTGGCGCATGAAATCGTTCAGCGCCTGACGCAGATCCTGCGTGAGCTTCTTGATCTCCTCGTCGCTCGCGCCGCGCTCCAGCGCCTGCTTCAGCGCTTCCTGGGCCGCGCGCAACGCCTTCTCGACGTCGGAGATCTTGCCGTCCTCGATCGTCACCGCAAGCGCCCACAGGCTCGCCACGACCTCGCGCAGGGCATCGTCGGTACGCGCCGCTTCCAGCTGCCGGGCCACGCTGTGCAGGCCGAGATATTGTCCCGGCTCCGGCGTGAACATCTCGGGCGCGATCATCAGCCCGTCGAGCGCGGCGTAGACGTCAGAATTCTTGTTGGCGTCGAGCGCGAGGATGCGGCGCTGCTCGATCAATGCACGGGCCAGCGGCTTGGTGAAGAGCCGCTCGGGCAGGCGCATGTTGAACGGTTCGCTGGCGGCCTCGTTGCCGGCCTCGTCCTTGGCCGTGAGCGTCAGCGTGACCTCGGCGCCGGCATAGGGATCCTCGCTGAGATCCTTCACGGATTGCCCGACGCCGTTGCGGGTGCGCGCATTCGGCAGCGCGAGCGGGAATTTCGGCGGCTGGAACAGCGGCCGCGGCGCCGTCCTGGTGTCGCCATCACCGGCGGCGGCCTTCGGACCATCCTTGAGGCCATCTTTGGCAGCATCTTTGGCGTCGGCCGGCCGCGGCGCGAATTTCGCCTCGGCGCCGGTGACGCCGTAATCGTCCTCGATCTTGTAGGAGAGCTGGAGCGCGCCGCGCGCCTGGCGCTCCGGATCCTTCGCGAGCGCGATCGTCGGCGGACGATCCGGCGTGGCCGCAAAGGCCCATTGTGGCTGGCCGGAGGGCGCCCGGACATGCGCGGTGCCGTCGCCGGAAATCGCGAAATGCCTTTCGTTGGTCCCCTTGGGGCTGGCTTCAGCCGGGGCGACCTCCTTGAGGCCGCCGGAGACGGCGACATCCAAATTGCCGCCGGAGGAGCGCACGATCAGGGTCGAGCCGGCGGGAACGGCGAGCGGGCCGCTGGCGGGCAGCGCCGCCGCTTCCTTGTTGGCGGCCGACAGGATCACCGGCGGCCTGCCGGTGTAGAGCGGCGGCGTGACCCAGGCATCGACGCGAACATTGGCCGGCGCCAGCACCCCGTTCCAGTCGAAGGCGGCGCCAAGGCGCATCGCACGCTCGTCACCCGCGGCAAAGAAGGTCGCAACCAGCATCACCATCGCGAGGGCACGCAGCGCCCAAGGGTCGTGAAGCGCGAGCCGGGGCTGCGGCACACCGGCGCGGATCCGCTTGATGGAGGCGAGCGTCCGCTCGCGCTGCGCCTGCCACAGCGCCTGCGCGACCGGGTCCTGTGAGGTCAGCGTGTCCGTGAGCGTGGTGGCCGGGCGGTGCCGGATGCCGGAGCCACGGTCGAGCCGGGCCAGCGCTTCCTCGCGGCTCGGCCAGCGGAAGCGAATCAGCGGGAACAGGGCGGCCGCCGCGATCGCGGCGAAGAGGGCGAGGCCGACGGCCCTGGCCGTGAACGGCAGCGCCAGCCAGAGGCCAGCCCAAGACACCACCAGGAACAGGCCGACGACGGTCAGAAGGCGCGCCGCATTGGGCCAGGCACGCTCCCACGCGATGGCATAAGTCGCCCGATCAAGGGCCTGCGCCAGCTTCAGCCGCGACAGCGCATCGCCGTTGCGGATCGGGTCTGACGGCTCGGGGGGGACGCCGTTCAATCAACTCTCCAGGTTGCCCGGTAGAGCAGAGCCTATCACAACGGCAGCACTGAGGCATCCGTTCCCGTACGGGAGCGCCTCCTTTTCCCGCATAACACGAGGACGTGACTGGCCGGGTGCAACCCCGTAATTTCCGCGCGCCAATCTCGAGGGAAACGAAGGAAACGCCATGGACAAGAAGATGCACGACAAGGGCCTGGAAGTCCGCAAAGCTGTGCTGGGCGAGGCCTATGTCAACAACGCCCTGAAGAATGTCGACGATTTCAACCGCCCGTTCCAGGAGATGCTCAACGAATATTGCTGGGGCACGGTGTGGGGCCGCGAGGAGCTGCCGCGCAAGACCCGCAGCATGCTCAACATCGCCATGATCGCGATTCTCAACCGTCAGCACGAGTTTCGCGCGCATCTGAAGGGCGCGCTGACCAATGGCGTCACCCGCGAGGAGATCCGCGAGATCCTGATGCAGGTCGCGATCTATGGCGGCATGCCGGCTGCGGTCGACAGCTTCCGCATCGCGCGCGAGGTGTTCGCGGAGATCGACGGGAAGGCGTGAGACCCAGCGCCAATCTCAACTGTCGTCCCGGGGCGCGCGAAGCGCGAGCCCGGGACCCATAGCCACAGGACGATGTGGCTAAGACGACTCGGAGCGGCGCCTTTGCGCGACGATTCCTCCCTGTGGTTATGGGTCCCGGACCGGCGCGCGCTTTAGGGCGCGCTTGTCCGGGACGACATCGAGGGCGGTGTGCGCGTTTTCAACAACAACCAAAGGGAAACACCATGGACATCGGATTCATCGGGCTCGGAAACATGGGTTTCCCGATGGCGCGGCGGCTAATCGAGGCGGGGCACAGGCTCGTCGTATTCGACACGCGCAAGGAGGTTATCGGCAAGCTGGTCGCGCGCGGTGCCCTTGCCGCGTCGTCGCCGAAGGACGTCGCTGACCAGGCCGAGACCGTCATGGCGAGTTTGCCTTCGCTGCAGGCTTCACTCGACGTCGCAACGGGAGCGAACGGCGTGATCGAGGGCAGGTGCGCCAAACGCTTCGTCGATCTCTCCACCGTCGGCTCGGCGATGGCTGCGAAGATTCACGGCCTGCTCGCCGAGCGCGGCATCGTGCAGATCGACTGTCCCGTCTCCGGTGGCGTCGGCGGCGCCGAGAAGGGCACGCTTGCCGTGATGGTGTCAGGCCCGAAGGCCGAGTTCGAGCTGCTCAAGCCCGCGCTCGAGGTGATCGGAAAGGTGTTCTTCATCGGCGAGAAGCCCGGCGCGGCCCAGACCATGAAGCTCGCCAACAATTTCCTGTCGGCCACCGCGATCGTGGCGACGTCGGAAGCCGTGGTGATGGGCGTGAAGGCCGGGCTCGATCCCGCCGTGATGATCGACGTCATCAATGCGGGCTCGGGCATGAACACCGCGAGCCGCGACAAGTTTCCGCGCGCGGTGCTGCCGCGCACCTTCGACTTCGGCTTCGCCACGGGATTGATGGTGAAGGACGTGCGGCTGGCGCTGGAGGAGATGAAGCAGCTCGGCCTGTCGATGGAGGTCGCCGACGCGGTCGGGCGGCTGTGGGAGACCGTGATCCGCGCAGAAGGCGCCGAGTCCGATTTCACCGCGGCGATCAAGCCGATCGAGCAGAAGGCCGGAGTCGTCGTCGGCGGACAAAATTAGCGCTCACGGGGGTGGGCACGGTTGCCGCTTGATCTGCCTTCCAAATCAAGCGGTTTTATCCGACGGGCAACCGTTCTGCCGACAACCCCGGTCTACTGTGCATGGGGTTGTTTTGCAGGTTTTGAGTGCGCCCTCACAGCCAGGGCGCAGGCTTATCCATCGCGATGAGCTGCTCGACCTCCACGCGCGGGCGCACCACGGCGTATTGGTCGCCCTTCACCAGCACCTCGGGCACCAGCGGCCGGGTGTTGTAGGTGCCGGCCTGCACGGCGCCATAGGCACCGGCGGTCATGATGGCGAGGAGATCGCCGGGCGCGGGCGTCGGCAGCGTGCGGTCGAGAGCGAGATAATCGCCGGTCTCGCAGACCGGGCCGACGACATCGGCCTTGATGGTGGCGGCGCCCTTGGCCGGCTGCTTCACCGCCAGGATGTCGTGATGCGCCTCGTACAGTGTCGGGCGGATCAGGTCGTTCATGGCCGCGTCGATGATGACGAAATTCTTGCCGTCGCCGTGCTTCACATAGATCACCTTGGCGACGAGAATGCCGGCATTGCCGACGATCATGCGGCCCGGCTCGAACATCAGCGTGCAGCCGAGATTGTGGCTGACGCGCCTGACCATGGCAGCATAGGCGGCGGGCGCAGGCGGCGCCTCGCGATCCATGTAATAGGGGATGCCGAGGCCACCACCGAAATCGACGTGGCTGATGTCGTGGCCGTCCGCCCGAAGCGTCTGCACGAATTCGGAGAGGATGCGGAACGCGGTCTCCATGCCGGACAGGTCGGTGATCTGGCTGCCGATATGCACGTCGGTGCCGGTCACCTTGATTCCGGGCAGCTTCGCCGCGCGCGCATAGACCTCGCGGGCATGCACGATCGGGATGCCGAACTTGTTCTCGGACTTGCCGGTGGAGATCTTTGCATGCGTGCCGGCATCGACGTCGGGATTGACGCGGAGCGAGATGCGCGCGGCCTTGCCCATCTCGGTCGCGAGTCGCGACAGCAGCTCGAGCTCCGGCTCGGATTCGACGTTGAGGCAGAGGATGTCGGCGGCGAGCGCCGCGCGCAGCTCTGCTTCGGTCTTGCCGACGCCGGAGAAGACGATCTTGCTGGCGGGAATGCCGGCGGCCAAAGCGCGCTTCAGCTCGCCGCCCGAAACCACGTCGGCGCCGGCGCCGAGCTTGGCCAGCGTCCGCAGCACCGACTGATTGGAGTTCGCCTTCATGGCGTAGCAGACCAGCACCTTCTCGCCGGCAAAGGCCTCGGTGAAGACGCGGTAGTGCCGCTCCAGCGTTGCGGTCGAATAGCAGTAGAACGGCGTGCCGACGGTGGCGGCCAGCTCGGACAGGTTCACCGCCTCGGCGTGCAGCACGCCGTTGCGATAGTCGAAATGGTTCATGGCGCAGGCTCGGTTGTCCCGGCTTATTTCTTGCCGGGAGGTTCGTCCAGGAGCGGGTCGAGAATAAACGATTTCTTCCGGCCCTTGGCCGCGGCGGGCGCGGCATCCGCGCTGGCCGTGGGTTCGAACAGGCTCGGCGCCTTCTGGGCCGCGGTCTCGGGCTCGACGGGTGCAGCGCCGGTGGCTGCAGGCGCGTTGGAGGCGGTCGGCGGCAGATCCAGCGGGCCCTTGCGGCCGCAACCGGCAAGCGCGAGCGCCGTCAGGCTCAAGACAATGATGGCCCACCCCGAGCCGGCCGGGCGAAACTTTGACGTCACGACGAAATCCCCACTACGCGCGGCGCACCATACAGAGATTGGCGCGTTCTGGCGAGAGCCGGATGACCATGAAACATCAGCGAAATTTTGCCTTCAGCCCAATTTTCGCTCTTTTTCCAGCCGCTTCGCCCAGGCCTTGGCCTGGGACGTCACATTCTTCGGCGCGGTGCCGCCAAAGCTGGTGCGGCTCTTCACCGACGATTCGACCGAGAGCACGCCGAGCACGTCCTTGGTGATCTTGGGCTCGATCGCCTGCATCTCCTTGAGCGGCAGCTCGTGCAGCGCAACGCCCCCCTCGGCGGCCTTGGCGACGATGCGGCCCGTGACGTGGTGGGCCTCGCGGAACGGCATCTTCAGCGTCCGCACCAGCCAGTCGGCGAGGTCGGTCGCAGTGGCGTAACCCTCGCCCGCGGCCGCCTTCATCTTGGCTTCGTCGGGAACGAGATCACGGACCATGCCGGTCATGGCGCGGATTGCCAGAGACAGCGCGGCAAAACCCTCCATGGCGCCCTGCTTGTCCTCCTGCATGTCCTTTTGATAGGCGAGCGGCAGGCCCTTCATGACGATCAGGAGGCCGTTGAGCGCGCCGATGACGCGGCCGGTCTTGGCGCGCACCAGCTCGGCGGCATCCGGGTTGCGCTTCTGCGGCATGATCGAGGATCCCGTGGTGAACTTGTCGCTGAGCCGGATCATGCCGACCAGCGGCGAGGTCCAGATCACGATCTCCTCGGCAAAGCGCGACATGTGCACGGCGCAGATCGAGGCGGCCGACAGCGTCTCCAGCACGAAATCGCGGTCGGAGACGGCATCGAGCGAGTTCGCCATCGGGCGGTCGAACAGGAGCGCCTTCGCGGTGGCATGGCGGTCGATCGGGAACGAGGTGCCGGCGAGCGCAGCCGCGCCCAGCGGCGATTCGTTCAGCCGCTTGCGGGCGTCCTGGAAGCGGCCGCGGTCGCGCGCCGCCATCTCGACATAGGCCAGCAGGTGATGGCCGAACGTGACGGGCTGCGCCGTTTGCAGATGCGTGAAGCCGGGCATCACGGTTGCGGCGTGCTCCAGCGCGCGGTCCACCAGGGCCTGCTGGAACGCGGCGAGCGCGGCATCGGTCTCGTCGATGACGTCGCGGACGAACAGACGGAAGTCGGTGGCGACCTGGTCGTTGCGCGAACGCGCGGTGTGCAGCCTTCCGGCGGCCGGGCCGATCAGCTCCGACAGGCGGCTCTCGACATTCATATGGATGTCCTCGAGCGCGCGCTTGAATTCGAAGCCGCCCTTGCCGATCTCTGACAGGATTGTGTCTAGACCCTTGCCGATATTTTTCGCATCAGAAGCCGTGATGATGCCCTGATTGGCCAACATCGCGGCGTGGGCCTTGGACGCGGCAATGTCCTGGGCGAAGAGGTGACGATCGACGTCGATGGAGACGTTGATCTCTTCCATGATCTCATCGGGACGTTCCGAGAACCGGCCGCCCCACATCTTGTTGCTCATGATCCCCTGCTCACGCCTGATTTGCCGCACGTTTGCTGGCCGCGGCCAGCCGTATTAAGAGGCCCCTGATAGCCATATCTGCGACCGGATGACAAACGATATGCTCGACCAGAAGCCCTCCGCCACGCGCCGCATCCCCTTCGTCATCGCCGCCGTGGCGATCGTCGGGCTGGCCGGCTTCGCCGCGCTGTACGGGCTCGGCCCGAGCCGGGCGCCCTTGGGCGATCCGACCTGCAAGGCGGCGGTGGCGACGGCGCAGAAGATCGCCCCGCTCGCCCATGGCGAGGTGGCGGCGCTGACCATGGCAAGCGCCCCGCTGAAGCTGCCCGACCTCACCTTCGAGGATGCCGTGGGCAAGCCGAAGAAGCTGTCCGACTTCCGCGGCAAGACCCTGCTGGTGAACCTCTGGGCCACCTGGTGCGTGCCCTGCCGCAAGGAGATGCCGGCGCTGGACGAGCTCCAGGGCAAGTTATCGGGCCCGAATTTCGAGGTGGTGGCGATCAACATCGACACCCGCGACCTGGAGAAGCCGAAAACCTTCCTGAAAGAGGCCAACCTGACCCGGCTCGCCTATTTCAGCGACCAGAAAGCCAAGGTGTTCCAGGATCTTAAGGCCGTGGGACGGGCACTGGGCATGCCCACCTCCGTGCTGGTCGACCCGCAGGGGTGTGAAATCGCGACGATCGCGGGGCCGGCGGAATGGGCGAGTGAGGACGCGCTCAAGCTGATCCGCGCGGCAACCGGCAAGGCCGCCGCGGCGCTTTAAGGGTTTAGGCCGTCACATTGAGATTGCCGCCGACGCCGGGGGCGACATTGGCGAGCGAGGGCTGGCCGGTGCCGAGCAGCGTCAGGACGGTGGATTTCTCCATATCCGCGTTCTGCTTGGTCAGCGTCGCCGCGATATTCGACTGCAGCGCGCCTTGCTGTGCGGCCAGCATGCTGCTGACCATTGCCATCATGTCCATTACGCGAACCCTCGTACCGGCCGTAACCTAGGCGCGAGAGGTTAACGCGACATGAACTGTGATGGAGCAGTACGGGCAATCGTGTCCCGGACAAGGGGCGGCACGCAAGTGACGCACCGCAGAGCCGGGACCCAGCATTGAGCGCGCGGCTCCTAGGCCCCGGCTCTGCAGCGCTCCGCGCTGCGTCCGGGGCACGAGACCACCTTAACGCGTCGGCACCGGCTTGGCGCCGCGGTAATCGTAGAAGCCGCGCTGGGTCTTGCGGCCGAGCCAGCCGGCCTCGACGTATTTGACCAGCAGCGGGCACGGGCGGTACTTGGAGTCGGCCAAGCCCTCGTGCAGCACCTGCATGATGGAGAGGCAGGTGTCGAGCCCGATGAAATCGGCAAGCTCGAGCGGACCCATGGGATGGTGGGCGCCCAGTTTCATCGCCGCGTCGATCGCCTCGACGTTGCCGACGCCTTCATACAGCGTGTAGATCGCCTCGTTGATCATCGGCAGAAGGATGCGGTTGACGATGAAGGCCGGGAAATCCTCGGAGACCGCGACCTGCTTGCCGAGCTTGCCGACGAATTCCTTGGCGGTCTCGAAGGTGGCGTCGTCGGTGGCGATGCCGCGGATGAGCTCGACCAGTTCCATCAACGGCACCGGATTCATGAAGTGAATGCCGATGAAGCGTTCCGGGCGGTCGGTGGCGGCGGCGAGGCGCGTGATCGAGATCGAGGACGTATCGGAGGCGACGATCGCCTCCGGCTTCAATACGGCGCAGAGCTCGTGGAAGATCTTGCGCTTGACCTCTTCCTTCTCGACCGCGGTCTCGATGACGAGGTCGCAATCGGCGAGATCGTCCAGCTTCTCGGCTAGCTTGATACGCGCAATCGCCTTGGCCCTGTCGTCCTCGGTGACGGCCTTCTTGGAGACCTGACGCGCCAGATTGCCGTTGATGGTGGCCATGCCCGACTTGAGGCGGTCGGCCGAAACGTCGTTGAGCACCACGTCGAAGCCAGCGAGCGCCGCGACATGCGCGATGCCATTGCCCATCTGACCCGCGCCGATCACGCCGACCTTCTTGATCACTGCCGCCATATTGTCATCCACCGGAACGGCGCGCGGGGGCGCGCCCTGCCTTTCCCCTTGAGCCGGGAGGTCCGATTTAACCAGAACCTTGGCTCGAAACCTAGATTGGATCGTCTCCAAGGCGCGCCCACGCCAAAGAAAACGCCTCAGAAACGCAACACCGGCCGGAGTTTATACCTCCGGCCGGTGTTTTCGATGCCTTTTACTTGCCGAGCTTGCCGAGTTCGGCCGTCAGCTCCGGAACCGCCTGGTAGAGATCGGCCACCAGGCCGTAATCGGCGACCTGGAAGATCGGCGCGTCCTCGTCCTTGTTGATCGCAACGATCACCTTGGAGTCCTTCATGCCGGCCAGATGCTGGATGGCGCCGGAAATGCCGACCGCGACATAGAGCTCGGGGGCCACCACCTTGCCGGTCTGGCCGACCTGCCAGTCGTTCGGCGCATAGCCGGCATCGACCGCGGCGCGCGAGGCACCGACACCGGCCCCAAGCTTGTCCGCGAGCGGCTCGATGTACTTGGCAAAGTTCTCGCGGCTCTGCATGGCGCGGCCACCGGAGACGATGATCTTGGCCGAGGTCAGCTCGGGGCGATCGCTCTTGGCGACTTCCTCACCGACGAAAGTCGACAGGCCCGGATCGGCCGCCGCCGCCACGGTCTCGACCGGGGCGCTGCCGCCCTCGCCTGCTGCGGCGAAGGTCGAGGTGCGGACCGTGATGACCTTCTTGGCGTCCTTCGACTTCACCGTCTGGATGGCGTTGCCGGCGTAGATCGGGCGCTCATAGGTATCGGGCGCGACCACCTTGGTGATCTCCGAGACCTGCATGACGTCGAGCAGAGCGGCGATGCGGGGCATCACGTTCTTGAAGCGCGAGGTCGCCGGCGCGACAATGGCGTCATAGCCGGACGCCAGCGACACCACCAGCGCAGCCAGCGGCTCGGCGAGATCGTGCGCGTAGAGGTCGCCATCGGCGAGCAGCACCTTCTTCACGCCAGCGAGCTTGGCAGCGGCATCCGCCGCGGCCTTGGCGTTCTGGCCGGCGACCAGCACCTCGACATCCGCGCCAAGCGCGGCAGCTGCGGTCAGGGCCTTGTTGGTGGCGTCCTTGAGCGACGCATTGTCGTGTTCGGCAATCAGAAGCGTCGTCATCAGAGCACCCCGGCTTCGTTCTTGAGTTTCGACACCAGCTCGGCGACGTCCTTGACCTTGACGCCGGCCTTGCGGCCCGCGGGCTCAGCCGTCTTCAGAACTTCGAGGCGCGCGGCGATGTCGACGCCGTAATCGGCGACCGTCTTCTCCGCGATCGGCTTCTTCTTCGCCTTCATGATGTTGGGCAGCGAGGCATAGCGCGGCTCGTTGAGGCGGAGATCGGTGGTGACGATCGCCGGCCCCTTCAGCTTCACGGTCTGGAGGCCGCCATCGACTTCGCGCGTCACCTTGAAGTCGGAGCCTTCGACTTCGAGCTTGGAGGCGAAGGTCGCCTGCGACCAGCCGAGCAGCGCGGACAGCATCTGGCCGGTCTGGTTCGAGTCGTCGTCGATCGCCTGTTTGCCGAGAATGATCAGGCCCGGCTGCTCTTCGTCCGCAACCTTCTTCAGGATCTTGGCGACGGCGAGCGGCTCGACGGTGCCTTCCGCCTTCACCAGGATGCCGCGATCGGCGCCCATGGCAAGACCGGTGCGGATCGTCTCGGACGCCTGCGCCGGACCGATCGAGACCACCACGACCTCGGTGGCCTTGCCGGCTTCCTTCAGGCGCAGCGCTTCCTCGACTGCGATTTCGTCGAAGGGGTTCATGGACATCTTGACGTTGGCGAGTTCAACGCCCGATCCATCGCCCTTGACGCGGACCTTGACGTTGTAATCGACCACCCGCTTTACCGGCACTAAGACCTTCATCGATCCTCTTTCACTCAATTTGGGAGGGGGGTTATCAACTGGCGCGGAACCTAAAGGCCCGATCTGCCCCGGTCAACGCGCGAACGGGTCTAATTTTGGCCTTCTGAAATGCGGGAGCGCGATGGGTCAGCGGTTCTGGCCGGGAACCCAGAGCACGTCGCCGGCGCCATTGCCGTTCACGACCCGGCTGGCCACGAAGAGAAAGTCGGACAGGCGATTCATATATTGGATGCCAGCCGCGCTGACCGGCTCGCCCGGCTGGGCCGCCAGTTCCACGATCACGCGTTCCGCCCTGCGGCATATCGTGCGCGCCACATGCAGATGGGCCGCGGCCGGCGTGCCGCCGGGGAGCACGAAGGAGGTCAGCGGCGCGAGCTTGTCGTTGAGCGCGTCGATGTCGCGCTCGAGCCGCTCCACCTGGCTCGCCACCACGCGCAGCCGCTCCGCCTTGCCTTTGTCCTTGTCTTGCCGCTCCGGCACGGCGAGATCGGCACCAAGATCGAACAGATCGTTCTGAATGCGGCCGAGCATCGCGTCGAGCTCGGGCATCTCCGCAGTGTGGAGCCTGACCACGCCGATCGCGGCATTGGTCTCGTCGACGGTGCCATAGGCCTCGATGCGCAGATCGTATTTCGGCCGCCGCTCGCCGGTTCCGAGCGCCGTCGTGCCGTCGTCACCGGTCTTCGTGTAGATGCGGTTCAGCACCACCATGATTAACGTCCCATCGCCCAGACCGCGAGCATCGCGATGATGATCGCCACGAACTGAAGCAGCACGCGCCAGCGCATCAGCTTCTGCGAGGTGTTGGGCGAGCCGCCGCGCATCATGTTGATGAGCCCGAGCAGCAGCACCAGCGCCACGGCGCCGGCTGCGGCCGGCAGGATGAAAGTACTCAGGAGAGATGCCATTTGGGGTAGATAACACCGGGGGTGCCGGTCCGCCATCTCCCCCCTTTGTCATTCCGGGGCGATGCGGAGCAACGAGCCCGGAATGACAAGCGGGGCGCTCGCGAACTGGCTTTTGGGCCAATAATATCAGATGGTAGCGCGATGATTTTTCGATTTGCGCCCATTGCTTGTTCTCCTGGCCTCTCCCTACCTTCAGAAGGAGACAGCAGCGGTGTAGGTGCCACGTGAAAGCGGTCCGCTACATTTACTGCGTGCTGGAGGACGCGTTTTACACGTTCCTCGCCGATGACGGTTGGGCGATCGCGAGCCACATCGCACTGTCGACGCTGATGGCGCTGTTCCCGTTCCTGATCGTGCTGACCGCGCTCGCTGGCTTCTTCGGCTCCAAGGAACTCGCCGACCAGGCCGCCAGCCTCATGCTCCAGGTCTGGCCCAAGCAAGTCGCCGATTCGATCTCGGGCGAGGTGCATGACGTGCTGACCACCACCCGGACCGGCCTTCTGACCATCGGCGCGGCGCTGTCGGTCTATTTCGCCTCGAACGGCGTCGAGGCGCTGCGGGTCGCGCTCAACCGCGCCTATGCGGTGGTGGAGATGCGAAGCTGGTACTGGCTCCGGCTGGAATCAATCGCCTATACGATCATTGCCGCCTTCACGGCGCTCGCCATGGCGTTCCTGATCGTGCTCGGTCCGCTCATTATCGAGGCGGCGCGGCGCCACATTCCGCTGTTCGTCGAATCCAACGAGAGCATCCTCACCTGGGTGCGCTACGGCATCTCCATCGGCGCGCTGGTGGTGGCGCTGATCATCCTGCACGCCTGGCTGCCGGCGGGACGGCGCAGCTTCCTGCAGATACTGCCCGGCATCGTCTTCACCATCGTGGCGTCACTGATCTCCAGCATCGTGTTCGGCCAATACCTGGCCCGCTTTGCCAACAACTACGTGACCATGTATGCGGGGCTCGCCTCGGTGATCATCGCGCTGGTGTTTCTGTACTTCATCGCCGCGATCTTCGTTTACGGCGGCGAGCTCAATGCCGCGATCATCAAGTCGCGGCTTCCTCACGGCGTGTCGCTTCAAGCAGCGCAGTCGCTAAAGCCCTCGGAGACACAGGCTTGACCAGGAAGGCGTCGGCCCCGGCTTCGCGCGAGGCGGCCTCGTCCTCGCCGCGGCCGGACACGCCGATGATCGGGATCCGAGCCAGCGGCGTTGTCAGCCTGCGGATCCGCCGGATGGCCTCGATGCCGTCGATGCCCGGCAGCACCATGTCCATCAGCACCGCGTCGAATGCGCCCTGCTCCAGCCGGTTCACGGTGTCCTCGCCGCGCCCGATGAACTCGGCGTGATGGCCGAGCTCGGTCAGGATGGTGTTGAGCACGACGCGGCCGAACGGATTGTCCTCGACGCTGAGAACGCGAAGCGCAGCGGCCGCCTCGGGCTCGCTGCCGTCCTTTGCCTTACGGGTCTTGCCCCGTCCCGCCAAGTCCAGCGACACCGTCAATGTGAAGGTGGCGCCGCCACCGCGGCGCGGAGCGACGGTGATGTCGCCGCCCATCGCCCGCGCCAATTGCTTGACCGAGGAGAGCCCCAAGCCGGCGCCGCCGAAGCGTGCGGCAATGGTGACATTGGCCTGGGTGAACGGGCGGAAAAGCCGCTTGATCTCGGCCATGGTCAGGCCGATGCCGCTGTCGGACACGGCGAAAGCGACGCCGACCCTGCCCTTTGCTTTGCCTTTGGCGGGACGCCACGGCTCGACGGCGAGGGCCACACCGCCCTGGTCGGTGAATTTCACGGCGTTGTCGATCAGGTTCTCGAGCGCGGCGCGCAGGCGGACGGAATCACCGACCACGAGCCCTGGGATCTTGTCGGCGATCTCGACCTTGGCCTGGAGACCTTTGGCCGCGGCGCGGCCGGCCAGGGAATCGCCGGCGGTGCGGGCGAGCGCCTTGAGATCGAACAGATCCTGGCGCGGCGTGCTGCCGCCATTCTCCGTTCTGGCAGCATCCACGAACAGCGTGGCGAGGCTCGCCAGATGCTCGGCGCCGGCCTTGATGGTGTCGGCCCAGCGCCGCTCCCGCTCGCCGAGATCGGAGGTCGCGAGCAGGTCGCTGATCGCGAGAATGCCGGTGAGGGGGGTGCGGACCTCATGGGCAAACGCGGCCAGCGCCGCCTGGACGACATCCGGCGCAGCCGCCTTGGTGCTGCGCTTGCGCAGCTGGCCGGCCGCCCTGGGCCGCTTCCGAAGCGGCCGCCGCCTGGACGTCCGGGTGGTGCGCACTGGACGCGTCTTCGCCGCCATGAATCCCCTTCGAAGTACCCTCTTCGAACCCCGCGCTGGCCAAGCATGGCACGGAGGAACGCCCGGAGTCACGGCGACGTTTCGCTAACCCCCAGAGAAACTTAACCTAATCCCACCAGCCGGCGGATCGCGGCAGGCGTGAGGCCGGCCGCGCGCAATTCGCGCAGACCGGTCGAGCGGCCCGATTTCGACAGCTTCCGACCCGCCTCATCGCGAATCAACCGGTGATGGCGATAGGCCGGCTCGGGCAGGCCGAGCAGAACCTGGAGCAGGCGGTGCACCGCGGTGGCGTAAAACAGGTCCTGCCCCCGCACGATCTCGCTGGCGCCCTGGAGCGCGTCGTCGACGACCACCGAGAGATGGTAGCTGGTCGGCGTCTCCTTGCGGGCCAGGACGACATCCCCCCAGGCCTCCGGCCGCGCCGGGACCACGCCGCGCTCGCCGTCCGGCCCCTCGCCGAGCTCGTTCCAGCTCACGCCGGGGGCGTGACGGCAGGCGGCCGCCATGTCGAGCCGCAGCGCATAGGGCGCGCCCGAGGCGATCAGCCGCGAGCGCTCGTCAGCCGAGAGTGATGTGGCCTCGCCCGGATAAAGCGGTGCGCCGTCGGGATCACGCGGCCACGGGCCAGCGGCCTCGCGCGCCGCCACCAGCCTTGCGATCTCGGCGCGGCTTTCGAAGGCGGGATAGACGAGACCGAGCACAGAGAGCTTTTCCAGCGCAGCGCGATAATCGGCGAGATGTTCGGATTGACGCCGAACCGGCGTCTCCCAGGCAATCCCGAGCCAGGCGAGATCCTCGTAGATCGCCGTCTCGAACTCCGGCCGGCACCGCGTCGCGTCGATGTCCTCGATTCGCAGCAGCAATCGGCCGCCGGACTCGCGCGCTCGGTCGAAATTGAGCAGCGCGGAATAGGCGTGGCCGAGATGCAGGAAGCCGTTCGGGCTCGGGGCGAATCGGAAAACGGGTGGTGCCATCACATGAATCTCGTCATGGCCGGGCTTGTCCCGGCCATCCACGTTCTTCGGTACCACAGACCGATGGTGTCAACGTCACGAACAAACACCACGACCACCGCTCATGCTACACAGTGCCTCGCGGTGAGAAAGACGTGGATGGCCGGGACAAGCCCGCCATGACGCTGGAGAGAACCCGCCCGCCATGACCATCCACCTCGAAACCCAGTCCGATCTCGAAGAGGCCGTCCACGCGCTGATCAAGCGCGATCCGCGCCTCAAGCCCGTGCTCGAGATCGCGGGCATGCCGGCGCTGCGGCGGCGCGAGCCGGGTTTTACGGGGCTCGCGCACATCGTCTGCGGGCAGCAGCTCTCCACCGCGAGCGCCGCGGCGATCTGGGCGCGGCTGTCGGCCGCATTCGATCCGCTCGACCATGACGCCGTGCGCCGCGCCCGCGCCGACCGGCTGGGGCGGCTCGGCCTCTCCGCCGCCAAGATCAAGACGCTCAAGCATCTCGCCCGCGAGATCGCCGCGCAGCGGCTGAATCTCGACGTGCTCGCCGAGGAGGATGCCGACGCCGCGCATCACACCCTGATCGCGCTGCCCGGCATCGGCCCCTGGACGGCCGACCTCTACTTGCTGTTCTGCCTCGGCCACGGCGATGCCTGGCCGGCCGGCGACCTCGCCGTGCAGGAAGGCATCCGTATCGGCCTCGGCCTCAAGGCGCGGCCGACGGAGAAGCAGATGGCGCCGATCGCCGAGCCCTGGCGTCCGCTGCGCGGTGCGGCGGCGCATCTGTGGTGGAGCTATTACCGCGCGGTGAAGAAGCGTGAGGGCGTGCTCGCGGAATCGGGCTAACCGCGCAGCCGCGCGCGGTCGGCCCGGGCGCATTCGGCGACGAAGTCGATCACGGCGCGCACCGCCGGCAGCTCGACGAGATCGGGATGGGCCAGCAGCCAGAGATCCGCCACGCTGGCGAGCTTCTGCGGGGCGACGCGCACGAGATCGGAATAGGCTTCGGCGACGAAGCACGACAGCGCGGAGATTCCGATGCCGGCGCGGACCGCCGCCAGCATGTCCCCCTGGGACGAGCAGCGCATCGCCACCCTTGCCTGCCGCGTGACGACGTCGCTCCAGCGCGCAAGCTGCGCATTGGACGTCTGGTCGGCGAAGCCGATGACGCTGTGCTCCTTCCAATCGCCGCGCCGTTCCGGCAGGGACCGCCCGGCGGCATAATCGCGCGAGGCATAGAAGCCGGTGCCGAGGCGGCCGATTTTGCGGCCGACCAGGTTCTCCTCCCCGGTATCGAAGGGCCGCAGCACCACGTCCGCCTCACGCCGGCGCACGCTCGCCGGAAATGGATGGGTGATGATCTCGAGCTGGATATGATCGTGCGCGCGCAGGAAGGCTGGCAAGCGCGGCATCAGCCAGTGCGAGGCCAGCGTCGCGCCGATCGACAGCTTGACGATGCCGCGCGCCTTGTGTCCACCCGCCGCCACTGCGGTTTCGGCCCGCAGCGCTGCGGCCGCCATGGCCTCGGCGTGCTCGCGCAAGGTCCGTCCATCCGCGGTCAGCGCCAGGCCATCGGCAGCCCGCGCCACCAATCTGGTGCCGAGCTGGGCTTCCAGCGCCGCGATCTTGCGGCTGACGGTGGGATGGCTGGTGTGCAGGCGGCGGGCGGCGGCGGTGAAGCTGCCGGTATCGGCGACCGCGACGAAGGTCTTGCAAAGGTCCCAATCCATCGGCGGCCCTGTTCATACCTGAATGATCGTCCGTTCATTATTGAACGGCCCCGGCGGCGCCGTCCAACCCTATAATGGGATCAAATCCGCGGCCACGGGCGGCCGATCCGCCCGCGCGACAATCAAAACGGAAACGCCTCGTGATCCGCCCGCCGGCGGGGCCGCGTTTCGGGAGGACATGATGGCACTGCCCAATCTCTTGAAGGATTCGCTCGAGCTGCCCGTGGTCGGCTCGCCGCTGTTCATCGTCTCCGGCCCGGAACTGGTGATCGCCCAATGCAAGGCCGGCGTTGTCGGCTCCTTTCCCGCGCTCAATGCCCGTCCGGTCGAGAAGCTCGGCGAATGGCTGAGCCGGATCGAGGACGAGCTGGGCGAGTACAAATCGCGCAATCCCGGCAAGAAGGTCGCGCCCTACGCCGTCAACCAGATCTGCCATGCCTCGAACGACCGGCTGATGAAAGACATGGAGACCTGCGTCAAGCACAAGGCGCCGATCATCATCACCTCGCTGCGGCCGCCGGCGGAGATCGTCGAGGCCGCGCATTCCTATGGCGGGCTGGTGTTCCACGACGTCATCAACGTCAAGCACGCGCGCAAAGCCGCCGAGCAGGGCGTCGACGGCCTGATCCTGGTCTGCGCCGGTGCAGGCGGACACGCCGGCACGCTGTCGCCCTTCGCGCTGGTGCGCGAGGTCAAGCAATGGTTCGGCGGCGCCGTGCTGCTGTCGGGCGCGATCAGCGACGGCTATGGCATCGCCTCGGCGCTGACGCTGGGTGCCGACCTCGCCTATATGGGCACGCGTTTCATCGCGACGCAGGAAGCCAATGCCGACCAAGCCTACAAATCGGCGCTGACGCAGCACGCCGCGCACGACATCGTCTACACTAACCTGTTCACCGGCGTGCACGGCAATTATCTCGGCCCGTCGATCGCTGCCGCCGGCCTCGATCCGGACAATCTCCCCGCCGCCGACAAATCGAAGATGAATTTCGGCTCCGGCGGCAACATGAAATCCAAGGCGTGGCGAGACATCTGGGGATCGGGCCAGGGCATCGGCCAGATCACCGATGCCCCGCCCGTCGCGGAGCTCGTCGACCGCATGAAGCGTGAATTCGATCAGGCGAGGCAGGATTTCCTAATGCGCGTCAGCGCCTGACGTCTCCAACTGACAAGACAAACGGGAGGATATCATGAAGCTGGCAGCCGCACTGATCGGTCTGTCCCTGCTGGCACTCGCCACGGACAGCGCCCACGCCGAAGGCACGGAGATCCGCATCGGACAGACCCTGCCCTATAGCGGCCCGGCCTCCGGCTTCGGCGCGATCGGCCGCACGCAGGAGGCGTTCTTCGAGAAGATCAATGCCGAAGGCGGCATCAACGGCCGCAAGGTCAAGTTCATCACGCTGGACGACGCCTATTCGCCGCCGAAGACGGTCGAGCAGACCCGCAAGCTGGTGGAGCAGGACGAGGTGCTGATGCTGTTCGGCTCGCTCGGCACCGCCACCAACAGCGCCGTGCATCGCTACCTCAACGGCAAGAAGGTGCCGCAGCTGTTCGTGCTTTCCGGCGCGACCAAATGGGCCGACCCGCAGAAATATCCATGGACCATGCCCGGCATGGCCGCCTATGAATCCGAAGGCGTGGTCTATGCCAAGCACGTGCTGCGCACCAAGCCGGGCGCCAAGATCGCCATCCTGTCCCAGAACGACGATTTCGGCCGCGACTATGTCGCGGGCTTCAAGCGCGCGCTCGGCGACAAGGCCGCCGGCATGATCGTTGCGGAGGCGACCTACGAGACCAGCGCGCCGACGATCAGCTCGCAGCTTTCGACCCTGAAGGCCTCGGGCGCCGACGTGCTGTTCGGCGTCGTGCTCGGCAAGTTCACCTCGCAGATGATCAAGGGCGTCGCCGAGCTCGGCTGGAAGCCCGAGCTGTTCTTCGTGCCGACCTCGGCCTCGTCGATCTCGTTCCTGGAGCCGGCCGGGCTCGACAACGCCGTCGGCCTGATCTCGTCGAGCAACCAGAAAGACACGATGGACCCGCAATGGGCCAGCGATCCCGGCGTGAAGGAGTATTTCGCCTTCATGAAGCAGTACATGCCGAATGCGGATCTCTCCAACTCCAACTATGCGGCCGGCTACCATTACGCGACGCTGCTGATGACGGTACTGAAGGCGTGCAAGGACGATTTCAGCCGCGACAACATCATGCGCCAGTCCGCCTCGCTGAAAGAGGTGAAGCTGCCGCTGCTGCTGCCCGGCATATCCGTCAGCACCGCCGCCGACGACTATCTGCCGTTCCAGCAGCTGCAGCTGCGGCGCTTCAACGGCAAGAGCTGGGTCGGCTTCGGCGACGTGCTGGACGATCGCTGACTCCAACGGAATGGGAATGACCATGATCATCAGCGGCGAACGCCGGATCGGCCATGACGAGATCCAGGCGCGCATCAGACGCGCGGCGAGCGGGCTGCGCACCCTCGGCCTTGCCGAAGGTGCGCCGGTTGCCATGATGCTGCGCAACGACTTCGCCTTGTTCGAGGTGGTCGCGGCCTCGGCCGCACTGGGCAGCCCCGTGGTGCCGATCAACTGGCACCTGAAGGCCGAGGAGGTCCGCTACATCCTGACCGACAGTGGCGCGAAGATCCTGATCTGCCACGCCGACCTGCTGCCACAAATCCGCGGCGGCATTCCGGAAGATGTCCGCCTGCTCGTGGTCGCAACCCCGCCCGAGCTGGCGGCGACCTTCGCCATTCCCCGTGAGCTGACCGAGATCTCTTCGGGCCTGACCGATTGGGACCGCTGGCGCGACGGCCACACGGAAACAGAGGAGCCGCCGCGCCGGGCCGCGGCGATGATCTACACCTCGGGGACCACAGGCATGCCGAAGGGCGTGCGGCGCATGCCGATGCCGCCGGAGCAGGCCGCCGCCTCCGAGCGGGTCGGCGCGATCGCCTACGGCATCAAGCCGCGCGAGGGCCAGGTCGTGCTGATCAACGGGCCGATGTATCACTCGGCGCCGCATTCCTACGGCATGATGGCCTTCCGCAACGGCTGCACCATCGTGCTTCAGCCGCGCTTCGACGCCGAGGAGCTGCTGGCGCTGATCGAGCGCCACCGTGTGACGCATATCCACATGGTGCCGACCATGTTCGTCCGTCTGCTGCGCCTGCCCGAAGCGGTCAGGCAGCGCTACGACCTGTCGTCGCTGCGCTTCGTTGTGCACGGCGCGGCGCCCTGCCCGCCCGAGGTGAAGCGGGCCATGATCGAGTGGTGGGGACCGGTCATCAACGAATATTTCGGCTCGACCGAGACGGGCATCCCGGTCTGGCACTCGGCCGAAGAGGCGCTGAAGAAGCCCGGCACGGTCGGCCGCGCCATCGAAGGTGGCATCGTCAAGATCTTTCGCGACGACGGCAGCCTCTGCGATGCTGGTGAGGTCGGCGAGATCTACATGCGCCAGACCGCGGTGCCGGATTTCGACTATCACGGCAAGGCGCAGGCGCGCGCCGAGGCCGGGCGCGACGGTCTCGTCAGCGTCGGCGACGTCGGCTATCTTGATGAGGACGGCTACCTGTTCCTGTGCGACCGCAAGCGCGACATGGTGATCTCGGGCGGCGTCAACATCTATCCTGCCGAGATCGAGAACGCGTTGATCACGATGCCCGGCGTACGCGATTGCGCCGTGTTCGGCATCCCCGACGCGGAATATGGCGAGCGGCTGTGCGCCTGCATCGAGCCCGACAGGGCCGAGCAGCTCTCCGCCGCCGCGGTGCAGGCTTATCTGCGCGAGCGTCTGGCCAACTTCAAGGTGCCGAAGGAGGTCAAGTTCCTGGATGCGCTGCCCCGCGAGGCAACCGGAAAGATCTTCAAGCGCAAGCTGCGCGACCCCTATTGGGCAGACCGGAGGCCGGGCGGCGCTTAAGTCGTTCTCCGGCCGCGTCCGCACGTGCGGAATTCCGGGCCATATTCCGTCCGGGCAGGGCCGCATGCCGGCCTCGCTCAGGTCCGCGGCTTTTGGCGGGCGGCGAAACCGTATAGCGTTCGATCTCTGAGGAAACGCCGCGAAGACGGCCATGAGGTCGCGCATGCTGGACCGGACGCAGGATATTTCCATCGCCGCACAGGCCTGGCTCGACGACTTCGAGCGCGCCTTAAGCAGACCTGGTCTCGCGACGCTGGGCCCGCTCTTCCTCGCCGACGGCTTCTGGCGCGACGTGCTGGCGCTGAGCTGGAACCTGCAAACGCTCGCCGGGCGCGAGACGATTGCGCAAGCGCTGGCCGCGCTCGCGTCCAAGGCAGAGCCGATCAGTTTCAAGATCGCTCCGAACCGGGCCCCGCCGCGCTGGGTGACGCGGGCCGGCACCAACTGCATCGAGGCGATTTTCAACTTCGAGACCGCGCTCGGTCGCGGCAACGGCATCGTACGGCTCGTGCCTGATACTGCCGACGGCGACCGCCTGAAGGCCTGGACGCTGCTGACCGCGCTCGACGAACTCAAGGGCTTCGAGGAACAGCTCGGCACCTCGCGCCCGCGCGGCCAGGCCTATTCGCGCGACTTCCGCGGGCCGAACTGGCTCGACCAGCGCAACGCTGCGCGCGCCTATGCCGACCACGATCCGGCCGTGCTGGTGGTCGGCGGCGGCCAGGCCGGGCTCGCGATTGCCGCGCGGCTGAAGCAGCTGAACGTCGACACCCTGATCGTCGATCGCGAGATACGGATCGGCGACAATTGGCGCAAGCGCTATCACGCGCTGACCCTGCACAACCAGGTGCAGGTGAATCACCTGCCCTATATGCCGTTTCCGCCGAACTGGCCGGTCTATATCCCCAAGGACAAGCTCGCCAACTGGTTCGAGGCCTATGTCGATGCGATGGAGCTGAACTTCTGGACCGGCACCGAGTTCGAGGGCGGCGCCTATGACGAGGCCAAGGGCCACTGGACCGTCACCCTGCGGCGCGCCGACGGCAGCAAGCGCACCATGCATCCGCGCCATGTGATCATGGCGACCGGCGTCAGCGGCATCGCCAACATTCCCGACATTCCGACCCTCGACAATTTCAAGGGGACGCTGGTGCATTCCAGCGGCTACGAGGACGGCGAGAACTGGACCGGCAAGCGCGCCATCGTCATCGGCACCGGCAACAGCGGTCACGACATCGCGCAGGATCTTCATTCCAGCGGCGCCGAGGTGACGCTGGTGCAGCGCTCGCCCACACTCGTGACCAATATCGAACCGTCGGCGCAGCTCGCTTATGCGACCTACAACGAGGGCACACTCGAGGACAACGATCTGATTGCGGCCTCGATGCCGACGCCGCTCGCGAAGAAGACGCATGTGATGCTGACCGAGCAATCCAAGCAGCTCGACAAGGAGCTACTCGACGGCCTCGCGCGCGTCGGCTTCAAGCTCGATTTCGGCGAAGCCGGCACCGGCTGGCAGTTCAAATACCTCACCCGCGGCGGCGGCTATTACTTCAACGTCGGCTGCTCCAACCTGATCGTCGAGGGCAAGATCAAGCTCAGGCAGTTTTCCGACATCGAAAGCTTCTTAACCGAGGGCGCGCGGATGAAGGACGGCTCGATCATTGCCGCCGACCTGATCGTGCTCTCGACCGGCTACAAGCCGCAGGAATTTCTGGTGCGCAAGCTGTTCGGCGATGCCATCGCCGACCGCGTCGGTCCGATTTGGGGCTTTGGCGACGGCTTCGAGCTGCGCAACATGTATGCGCGCACCAGGCAGCCCGGCCTCTGGTTCATCGCCGGGAGCCTGGCGCAATGCCGGATCAACTCGAAATATCTGGCGCTGCAGATCAAGGCGATCGAGGAAGGGATTTTGGCACGAGTATAACTACAGCCGTCATTCCGGGGCGCGCGAAGCGCGAACCCGGAATCCATCTAACCACAGAGTATGCTGCCCAATGGATTCCGGGTTCACGCTTCGCGCGCCGCGGAATGACAAGAGGAGAGATCAATGCCAGCCATTCTCGGCACCGGCGAGCACCGCTACCGCGTCGTCGACAACTTCGCGAAATTGCCGGACGGCTGGCAGCTCACCGACGTCGCCTCGGTGGCGGTCGACAGCAAGGACCGCGTCTACGTCTTCAACCGCGGCGCCCACCCGATGGTGGTGCTGGACCGCGAGGGCAATTTCCTGCGCAGTTTTGGCGAAGGCCTGTTCTCGCGCACGCACGGCCTACATATCGACGCCGACGACAATCTCTATTGCACCGACGACGGCGACCATACCGTGCGCAAATGCACCACTGACGGCAAGGTGCTGCTGACGATCGGCATTCCTGCAAAGCCGGCGCCGTTCATGAGCGGCGAGCCGTTCCACCGCTGCACCCACACCGCGCTGTCGCCGAAGGACGAGATCTACGTTTCCGACGGCTATGGCAATGCGCACGTGCACAAATTCACGCCCGACGGCAAGCTGATCAAGAGCTGGGGCGAGCCGGGCACCGATCCCGGCCAGTTCAACATCGTGCACAATATCGCCACCGATGCCGACGGCTGGGTCTATGTCGCCGATCGCGAGAACCACCGCGTCCAGGTGTTCGACGGCGAGGGCAAATACGAGACGCAGTGGAACAATCTGCACCGGCCCTGCGCGCTGTGCTGCTGTGGCGGGGCCAAGAGCCCGACCTTCGTCATCGGCGAGCTCGGCCCCGGTCTTGCCATCAACCGCAATGTGCCCAATCTCGGCCCGCGGCTGTCGATCGTCGATGCGCAGGGCAAACGCATCGCACGGCTCGGCGGCGAGGAGGGGCCGGGCGTCGCCAGCGGCAAATTCCTCGCGCCGCATGGGCTCGCACTGGACTCGAGGGGTGACATCTATGTCGGCGAGGTCGGCGTCACCAATTGGGAGACCAGCTTTCCGGACGAGGAGATGCCGGCCGCGGTGCGCGCGACGCGCTGCCTGCAGAAGCTGGAGCGGGTACGGGAGTAGCAAAGGTAGCCCACGCTGGGGCGGTTCCGCGCGCCCCCGGGATCGCGGCTTTTTGAGCACTTTTGCCACCCCGCCGCCGCATTGGTCGCGCCTGAATAAGTCGCTCAACGGGCTTCACAATCCCGTCACGCTGCATGTAGTATGTCACTACATGCTGCTTCGCAGCGTATATTGGAGGCCGGGAGCGTTACTTGAACGCACATGTCTCGCAAGGCAGTTGGCCGGTGTTGGTGCTGAATGCGGACTTCCGGCCGCTGAGTTACTACCCACTGTCGTTGTGGTCGTGGCAGGACGCGATCAAGGCGGTGTTCCTCGACCGCGTCAACATCGTTGCACATTACGATCAGGCGGTTCGAAGTCCCACGCTGGAAATGCAGCTGCCCAGCGTCGTCTCGCTCAAATCCTTCGTCAAGCCGACCACCCACCCCGCCTTCACCCGCTTCAACGTCTTCCTGCGCGATCGTTTCGCCTGCCAATATTGCGGCTCGCCCGAAGACCTCACCTTCGATCACATCATCCCGCGCAGCAAAGGCGGCCAGACCACCTGGGAGAACGTGGTCGCGGCGTGCTCGCCGTGTAATTTGCGCAAGGGCAATCTCACACCGGCGCAGTCCAAAATGTTTCCGCGCCAGACAGCGTTCGCGCCCACCGTGCAGCAGCTCCACCGCAACGGCCGGCTGTTTCCGCCGAACTATCTGCACGACAGCTGGCTGGACTATCTGTACTGGGATACGGAGCTGGATCCGTAGGTGCGAGCCAGCGCGCTCTGCTGCGCGTTGCGCGAACGCCGACGATCGCCGGGTTCGCGTTCGACGAAAGGTCAGGGCTCCTTCTTCAGGGCGCGAGAGAAGATCCGTCAAACATGCGTTCCGGCCGCTTGATCGAGATCAACAGGCCGTTTTCGCGCTCAGTTATACATTCCCTTGCGTAGCCCCCACTACGCGGTCCCACCCAAGCCGTCGGCTTTCCCCAAGGCTGGCGGCTTTCTTTTGTCCGCCTTCCGTTGGCTCGGCGCCCGCCATTTAATCCGGGCCACTACGTAGGTCGCGCTGAATTTGCGCCTGATCAAATCGGCGGCTCTCGCTCCCCTTAACTTTCGTCAACTTATCAGGGAGGCGCCTGTGCTGGTGAATATCAACACGCATCGACGGCCCATCGACGGTCACCTCGCTGCTCTCGCAGGTGAGCGCGTGCTTTGCAGTGAGTATAGATATCACAAGGGGACCGAGATTTTCGGTGAGGGCGAAGAGGCTGAATACGTCTATCAGATCGTCACGGGAGCAGTCCGGACCCACAAGCTGCTCGCAGACGGTCGTCGCCAGATCAATGCGTTTCACCTGCCGTGTGACATGTTCGGATTCGAGAATGGGAGCAATCATCGCTTTACAGCCGAAGCCATCGTCGAAACCGACGTTCGTATCATGAGACGCGGCAGCGTCATCGAGGCGACCGAGAGCCGGACAGGCGGCATCAGGAGCCTTTTGAGACTGGTTACTCAGAACCTGAAGCACGCCGAAGACCACATGCTGCTGCTGGGACGAAAAACTGCGCCGGAACGGGTAGCCACCTTCCTTGTCGAGATGGACGCGCGACTGGGACATCCCCGACTCATGACCCTTCCCATGAGCCGTCGCGACATTGCAGATTATCTGGGCCTTACGTTGGAGACGGTTTCGCGCGCTCTATCCAGGCTTCGGGACCAAAACCTGATCCGGTTCGAGGGCACGACACAAAGACGGATCGAACTGCTTCGGCGCGAACAACTGGCAGAGCTAGGCCCATGACTTTGCCGACGGTCTCTAGCCCAGATCTGCGAATGCGCGCGCGATGGGCTATCCCCGCTGCAACGCCAGCGTCACGCCTCCGAGCGTGAGCGCCATCGCCGTCCATTCGCGATAGCCGAGCGGCTCGCCGAGAATGACCGCCGCTGAGACGACGCCGATCACGGGCACGATCAGCATGCCGGTCGAAGCCGTGGTCGGCGGCAGACGGCGCAGCGTCTCGAACCAGGTGACGTAGCAGAGGCCCATCGGCATCAGCGTCATGTAGACGAAGCAGCCGAGCCCCAGCGGAGTGATGGCGGTGACGTCAGGGCGCTCGAACAGCACGCCGAGGACCAGCATCGTGGCGCAGCCCAGCCCGACCTGCCAAGCGACGACGACCAGCGGCGGCATTGGCAGCGGCTTGCGATTGAGCACGTTGCCGAGCGCGAACAGGATGGCGCAGAGCAGTGCGAGCGCAATGCCGACCAGCTTGTCGGTGCTGAACGCAAGACCGTTGCCGCTCAGGAGCAGCGTGACGCCGGCAATGCCGAGGACAAGCCCGAGAACATCTCGTCGCGCCGGCCGCGTGTGCAGCACCGGCCAGGCGAACAGCATCGCCCAGATCGGCATCGTATAGGCGAGCAGCGCGCCCTCGCTCACGCTCACATATTTCATCGCGACCGTGCCGAGACCCATCCAGGCCAAGACGTTGGTGAACGTCGCAAACAAGAGGCGCGGCACCGCCTCGCGCGGGACGGCGAAGGATTCCTTCCGGATCAGCACCAGGGCGCCGAGAATGAGCGAGGCGCAAACACCCGCAAGGCCGCGCGCGAACAAAGGCGGCCATTGCTGCAGCAGCAGCTTCATCAGCGGCCAGTTCAACGCCCAGCCGAACGCCGTTACGCACAGGCAGAGAGAGCCGATCGTCCTGTCGCGTCGCGCCGTGTCCATACCCAGCGCTTAGCAGGCCGGCGTCGGCCGCTCCACCTCGCCTGGTGCATGCGGGCCATCGCGGAGCAAGGAACCCGAAGCTTCCACGACCGTTCAGACCGTGGGCCAGGCACGCTCGCCTGCGCACGTTCCGCCATACGCATGTTTCGGATGGCAATATACCAAATGAGGGAAGGCCATGCCCACAGCCGAGCACGATCACGTCTACAAGATCCTGGACCTTGTCGGATCATCCGAGACCTCGATCGAGGATGCGATCAAGAACGCTATCAGCCGCGCCTCCAAGACCGTTCGCGAAATAAGATGGTTCGAGGTCGTGCAAACGCGCGGCCATGTCGAGAACGGCGCCGTGCGTCATTTTCAGGTGACGCTGCGCGTCGGCTTCACGTTGGAAGGATGAGACGTCAGGCCGCCCATCGCGCGGCGACACCACCATGAAAGCGAGCCGACGAGAGTGGAACTCGATGTCGGCCATGTTCCCGGTCGAGTACGGACCCCGCACAATCATCGCGGATATTGCAACAGGCCGTTAAGGCGAAAGTGAGAGGTTTGCTCCGATTTGGAGCAAGCCTGATGGTCACAAGCCGCGAACTCGGCAAGACGCGCCTTCCGCTCTGGGCGGCCGGATTCGTCGTGCTGACTTGCGTGGCTATCCTCGGCCTGAGTGCGTGGCGCGAATGGGAGGCGCGCAACGCCGATCTGAGGAACGCCGAAATCGACGTCACCAACCTCGCTCAGTCGCTGATCCAGCACGCGGACGACACGTTCGAGCTTGCCGATACGATTCTCGTCGGGCTGGTCCACCGGCTCGAGATCGACGGGACGGGCCCGGACACGATCCTGAAGCTCCAGGCCTATCTGCCCACCCGCAAATCATCGGAGCGCATCCGCGGCATCTTCATCTATGATGCGACCGGCCGCTGGCTCGCCACGACGGAGCACCTCGATTTCTCCAAGCTCAACAACAGCGACCGCGAATATTTCCAACGCCACCGCGATTCTACGGACGCGGGCACGCTGATCGGGCGACCCGTCAAGAGCCGCTCCGGCGGCCAGTGGATCGTCACCGCATCCCGTCGGATCAACGATTCCGACGGCGGCTTCGCCGGCGTCGCCCTGCTCACGATCGACGTCAGCTATTTCGTCAAGTTCTACGAGCGATTCGACATCGGGCCGAACGGCTCGGCATCTCTGCTCAACGACAGCGGCATCATGTTGGCGCGCAGCCGTGACGAGAGCGGCGCCTTCGTCGGACGCGACCTGTCCGATGCGCCCTTGTTCAGAAGCTGGAAAAGCCGCCCCGCCGCGGCGGTCTATTACTTCAAATCGCCGCTCGATGGCGCGGAGCGGCTGAGCTACTACCAGCGCAGCAGCCGCTATCCCCTGATGGTGCTGGCGAGCAAGTCGCAGGCCGACGTGCTCGCCCCCTGGCGACGCGCGGCAGCAGCACGCATGAGCTTCGTCCTCGGACTCGTCCTCTTGATCGCGGTGATCGGTTACTATCTGGTCCGTCAATTGCTGCAGCGGCAGCGCACGGCACAGGCCCTGGTCGCCAAGGAAGCCAATTTCCGCCTGCTGGCCGAGCAATCCAGCGACATGGTGACCCGCATCGGGCTGGATAACCGGTTGCTCTACGTCTCTCCCTCCTGCGCGCGCATCACCGGCTGGTCGGCCGAAGAACTGATGGGCACCTCGGCCCTGGCCGGCATTCACGCCGACGACATGGAACGAGTTGAGCAGGCCATCGCCGCGCTGAAGAATGGCGAGGCGGAGGAAGCGCGGTTCGTCTATCGGCAGCGTCATCGCGACAAAGGCGAGATCTGGGCCGAGGCGGCGCTACACGTCACCGTGGCGTCCGACAACGGCGTGATCGACGGCGTCGTCGCGGTCGTGCGCGACATGACCGAGCAGAAGGATCTACAGGACAGGCTCGCCTCGCTGGCAACCACTGACGGTCTCACCGGCCTCGCCAACCGTCGCGCCTTCGACGACCACCTTGCCGACGAATGGGCGCGGGCTCGGCGCGACGGAACCCAGCTCTCGCTGCTACTGATCGATGTCGATCATTTCAAGAAATTCAACGACCTCTATGGGCATCTGGCGGGCGACGCCTGCCTGCGCGCGCTGGCCCGGATTTTATCCGCCCAGGCCAGGCGCCCGGCCGACCTCGCGGCGCGCTATGGCGGCGAGGAATTCGCCGTGCTGCTGCCGAACACCGGTCCTGAAGGCTGCGCCGAGGTCGGCGAAGCGATTCGCCAGGCGCTGCTCGATCTCGCCATGCTGCACGCGCAAAATCCGCCTTCGCGGCTGGTGACTGCGAGCATCGGCGGCGCCGCGGCTCTTCCGTCCCAGACCGCGATGGACTCTAGCACGCTGGTCGCCGCCGCCGACCGGGCGCTCTACGCCGCCAAGGAGAGCGGCCGAGACCGGCTGGTGATGTCGGGCCAGGTGATAGCATGGCCCGCGAAAAGCGCGTGAGCTGATCGGCC
This sequence comes from Bradyrhizobium sp. NBAIM18, assembly GCF_020193825.1. Taxonomy (NCBI): domain Bacteria; kingdom Pseudomonadati; phylum Pseudomonadota; class Alphaproteobacteria; order Hyphomicrobiales; family Nitrobacteraceae; genus Bradyrhizobium; species Bradyrhizobium sp. NBAIM18. The sequence goes on along the minus strand of NZ_JADYVO010000019.1, from coordinate 89,855 downwards.
GTCTACGGATTCATAGCACTACGCCAGATGGCACGCCACGAAATGGCCGCCCGCTCCCTCCTTCAGCGGCGGCGCGCTTTCCGCGCAGCGTGGCTGGGCGATCGGGCAGCGGGTGTGGAAGTGACAGCCGGAGGGCGGCTTCATCGGGCTCGGCACGTCGCCCTTGAGGCGGATGCGCTCGCGCTTGAGTTTTGGATCTGGCACCGGCACCGCCGACAGCAGCGCCCTGGTGTAGGGATGCTGCGGGTTGCGGTAGAGGTCGCTGGCTTTCGCGAGCTCGACGATGCGGCCGAGATACATCACCGCGACGCGGTCGGAGATGTGCTCGACCACCGAGAGATCGTGCGCGACGAACAGATAGGTCAGGTTCAGCTCGGCCTGAAGGTCCTCCAGCAGGTTGATGACCTGGGCCTGGATCGACACGTCGAGCGCGGAGACCGGCTCGTCGCAGACGATCAGCTTCGGCTCGACCGCGAGCGCGCGCGCGATCACGATGCGCTGGCGCTGGCCGCCGGAGAATTCATGCGGATAGCGCCGCATGTGCTCGGCCTTGAGCCCGACCTTGACCAGAAGCCCCGCAACGCGCTCCTCGCGCTCTTTCGAGGAGGAGGCGAGATTGTGGATGGTAAAGGCCTCGCCGAGAATGGCCCCGACCGTCATGCGCGGATTGAGCGAGGCGAACGGATCCTGGAACACCAGCTGCATGTTCCGCCGCATCGCGCTCAGATCGTTGCCGCCGAGCTTGCGTACGTCCTGGCCGTCGAAGGTGACCTCGCCGTCGGTCGGCTCGATCAGGCGCAGCACGCAGCGCCCGGTCGTCGACTTGCCGCAACCGGATTCGCCGACGAGGCCGAGCGTCTCGCCGCGGTTGACCGAGAACGACACGCCGTCGACCGCATAGACGGTGCCGACCTGGCGCGACAAGAGGCCGCCGAGCACCGGGAAATGTTTCTTCAGGCCACTGACGCGGAGCAACGGCTCGCTCATGACGCGGCTCCCACGCTGGTATCTCCGAGATGACAGGCCATGCGGTGACCGGGCGCGATCTCGCGCAGCAGCGGCTCCTTCTCGGTGCAGACATTCATGGCGAACTTGCAGCGCGGCGCGAAGCGGCAGCCGACCGGCGGGTTGATCAGGATCGGCACAGAGCCGCCGATCGCCTCAAGCCGCGTCTTGTGCTCGCTGTCGAGATCAATGCGCGGGATCGAGCGGATCAGGCCTTGCGTATAGGGGTGACGGGGATCGCCGAAGAGATCGTCGACGGGCGCCTCCTCCACCACCTTGCCGGCATACATCACGACGACGCGCTGCGCGGTCTCGGCGACGACGCCCATGGCATGGGTGATCAGCATCACCGCCATGCCGAAGCGGTCCTTCATGTCCTGCAAGAGGTCGAGGATCTGCGCCTGGATGGTGACGTCGAGCGCGGTGGTGGGCTCGTCGGCGATGATCAGCTTCGGCTTGCAGGCGAGCGCCATCGCGATCATCACGCGCTGGCGCATGCCGCCGGAAAACTGATGCGGATAATTGTGCACGCGACCTTCGGCGTTCGGGATCTGCACCAGTTTCAGCATCTCGATGGTGCGCTCGAGCGCCTGCTTCCTGGTCACCGCTTCGTGCCGTCGCAGGCTCTCTGCGATCTGCTCGCCAATGGTGAGCACCGGATTAAGCGAGGTCATCGGCTCCTGGAAGATGAAGCCGATCTCCTTCGCCCTGATCTCGTCGAGCTGGTTGCTGGTCAGCGGCACCAGATCGCGCCCCTCGAAGATGATCTGGCCCGCCGCGATCCGGCCCGGCGGCATCGCGATCAGCTTCAGGATCGACATCGCGGTCACGGTCTTGCCGCAGCCGGATTCACCGACGACGCAGAGCGTCTCTCCCTTGTTGATGGAAATGTCGACACCGTCGACGGCCTGGAGGATGCCGTCGTCCGTGGAGAAGTGGGTTTTCAGGCCCTTGATCTCGAGCAGCGGCGCCATCAGATCACCCGTCGCGCATCGAGCGCGTCGCGCAGACCGTCGCCGATGAAGTTGATGGCCACCACCGCGACGAAGATCGCGCCGCCCGGAAACAGCGCCCAGTGCGGGCCGATGTCGAGAAAATCCTTGGCGTCAAACAGCAGCCGGCCCCAGGTCGGCGTATCCGGCGGGAAGCCGAGGCCGAGGAAGGACAGCGTCGATTCCGCGATGATCGCAGCGGCGACGTCGATAGTGCCGGCGATGATCACCGGGCCGACCGCATTGGGCAGGATGTGCCGTACCACCTGCCGCACCGGACTGGCACCGAGCGCACGGGCGGCTTCGACGAACTCCTTTTCGCGGAGCGACAAGAACTGGGCACGCACCAGCCGCGCCACCGGCATCCAGCGCAGACCTCCGATCACGAGCACGATCAAGATGAAGATGCCGCCTTCGGGCCCGAACACCTGCTTCAGCCCGTCGCGGAACAGATAGATCAGCAGCAGCAACAGCGGCAGCTGCGGCAGCGACAGGAACAGGTCGGTGAGCCACATCAATCCGTGTCCGAGCGCCCCGCGCGACATACCGGCGAGCGCGCCGATCACTGTGCCGATGATGACAGCGACCAACATCGCGGCGAGCCCGACCGCGAGCGAGATGCGGCCACCATAGATCATGCGCGCCAGAATGTCCTGGCCGAGATCGTCGGTGCCGAAGGGATGGGCGAGCGACGGACCCTGCAGGCCCGCGACGATGTCGATCTCGTTGATCTTCACACGCCACACGAACGGCCCAAGCACGACGGCGAGCACCAGGATGAGGAGCAGGACAGCGCTGACCACCGCGAGCCGGTGGCGGCTGTAACGCCGCCATGCTTCGCGCCAGGGCGAATAGGCGCGCCGCTCAGCGGAGCGAGATGCGAGGGTCAAGCCAGCCATAAAGCACGTCCGCGATCAGATTGAACAGCACCACGAGGCACGCGAAGACGAAGGTGACGGCCATCACCACCGGCGTGTCGTTCGAAAGGATGGAGGAGATCAGCAGCGAGCCGATGCCGGGAATGCGGAAGATCTGCTCGGTGACGATGGCGCCGCCGAACACCGCGGGCATCTGCAACGCGATCAGCGTGACCACGGGAATCATGGCGTTGCGCATCACGTGTTTGATGATCACCGTGGTCTGGCCGAGGCCCTTGGCCCGCGCCGTGGTGACGTAGTCGAGCCGGATGACGTCGAGCATCGCCGAGCGCACGAAGCGCGTCATCGACGCCGCCTGGAACAGGCCGAGCACCGCCACCGGCATGATCGCCTGACGGATCATCTCCAGCACCCAGCGGATGCCGGTGGCCTTGATGTCGGTGGTGTAGACGAAAGGCAGCCAGTCCAGCGTGACCGAGAAGATCAGGATGAACAGGATGCCGGTGAAGAAGGTCGGCAGCGAGAAGCCGACGAAGGCGAGCGTATTCGCGATCTGGTCGAACAGCGAATACGGCCTGGTCGCGGCATAGACGCCGACCGGAATCGCGATCAGCAGCGCCAGGATCTGCGCCGAGCCGATCACGTAGAGCGTGGCGGGCAGGCGCTGGAGGATCAGCGTGTCGACGTTCATCCGGCTGACGAAGGAGAAGCCCCAGTCGCCGTGCAGCATGGCGTTGAGCCAGTGCAGGTAGCGGAGGTAGATCGGATCGTCGAGACCGAACTTGGCCCGGAGTGCCGCCTGCACTTCGGGCGGCACGTTCGGATTGGTGGCCAGTTCGGAGAACGGATCGCCGGGCGCGAGCGCAAGCACGACGAACAGCACCAGCGAAATCGCCAGCAGGCTCGGAACGGCAATCAGGAGGCGACGCAGGACATACTGACTCATAGGGAAGAATCCCGTCTAGCCTGCGCTCATGCCTCCCGGTACCAGTCCTGAAGGTTGTCGGTCCGATTGGCCCAGCCCGAGAGCGCCGGCCGCAACGTGTTGGAGCAGGCATCCACCAGCAGGCGATGCATCACCGGAATGAACACGGTGTCCTGCCACAACAGGTCGTTGCACTTGATGTAGAGTGCGGCGCGCTTGACTGGATCGGTCTCGGTCTCAGCCGCAGCAATGGCGTCATCATACTCCTTGTTGACGTAGCGCGGGAAGTTCTGCCCCTGCCATTTGTTCTCCTTGGTGGCCACATTGGCGGAGATGTAGCGCCGCATGTGCAGGGCCGGATCGGGCTGCGTCATCGGGATCTGGAACTCCTCGATGTCGGCATAGAACTTCGGATAGGTGTCCGGGTTGGCGACGTCAGACGAGAAGAAGACCGAGGCGACGACCGATTTCAGCTCCACGTCGATGCCGGCCTTCTGACAGGCCTGCTTGACGATGGCCTGGGTCTTCTGGCGCGGACCGTTGGTCGAGGTCTGGTACAGAAGCTTGAATTTCTTGCCGTCCTTCTCGCGGATGCCGTCGGCGCCGACCTTCCAGCCGGCGTCATCGAGCATCTTCGACGCCTTCTCGATGTTGAACTCCCACGAGGTGTTCTTGGAGACGAACTTCTCGGGGCCGTTGAGGTAGTTGGCCGTGGTGCGGCCGGCCCGACCATAGATCGCCTTCTTGACGGAGTCGCGGTCGACGAGCAGGGCGAGCGCCTTGCGCACGTTCGGATCGGAGAAGATCGGGTGCTTGGTTTTCATCGAGGACCGTTCGCCGTCGATCTCAGTGTTCGGATCGGTGAAGTTGATCGCGATGAACTCGATGTCGCCGCCGGTGGCATAGACGGTCTTGCCCTTGCCGCCCTTCTCCAGACGCAGCAGCACGTCGTCTTCGACCTGCATGTTCCAGGCGAAATCGAATTCGCCGGTCTGGATCACCGCGCGCGCCGCCGAGACGGCATCGCCGCCGCCCTTCATCTCGATCGTGTCGAAATGCGGACGGTTGGGCATGTGATAGTCGGGATTGAGCTCGCCGCGGACCACATCGCCCGGCTTGAACTCGACGAACTTGTAGGGACCGGTGCCCACCGGGGCAAGATTGTTCGGCGCCTCGCGGGACTTCGAGCCTTTGTAGTCGGCAAACAGATGCTTGGGGAGAACGCATCCATAAGCGCCGACGAACGCGTTGGCCCAGAACGGCGTCGGGGTCTTGAACAGGATGCGAATCGAAAGATCGCTGACCTTCTCGACCGTGATGTCACCATAGGTGCTGATGCTGACGGCAGCCGTGGCGGGATCGCTGGCGTACTGCCAGGTGAACACGAAGTCGTCGGCAGTCAGCGGCTTGCCATCGTGCCATTTGACTCCCGGCTTGATTTTCCAGACCACCGATTTGGCATCGGCGGCGAGACCGCCGTTTGCAAGCGAGGGAATCTCTGCAGCGAGGATCGGGTTGAGATTGCCGTCGGCGTCCCAGCTGGCGAGCGGTTCGTAGAAAAGCCGCGATCCGTCCTGGTCCTTGGTGCCGGTGGCGAAATGCGGATTGAGCAGCGTCGGCCCCTGCCACCACAGCACCTTGAGAGGGCCGCCGCCCCCGCGCTTGGTCGGCTTGTAGACCGCGGGGCTCTGCGCCATGGCAACGCCGCCGAGCGCGAGGAGCTGGTTGGCGAGGGGAGCGGTGAGACCGACCGCGGCGAGGCGCTTGACGAAGGCGCGGCGGTCCATCCGCCCGTCCTTCACCTGACCGATCATCGAACGCAGCTCTTTGTCCAGCATGGTTGTCCCCCGTCTGGTTCCGACATGGATGCAGGCGGCCGCTCGCGACCGCCGGGTTTGGCTGGCGGTAGATGGCACACCGAATGGGGTGCACGTCAACTGGGACCGTGTGTATGCAAACGGTCTATTGGCTGTCCGTTGGGCAAAATTGCGCTCCGCAGCCCATCCGTTCGGCAATCCACCATCAAAATCTGCTGGATTGCGCGCTGCACTGCGGAAAATTTGTTCGCTGGATCAGACGAAGTATCGAGGCGAATTCCTACGCCACGGACATGTCGAGCGGCGGCGCGACATGATCCGGCAACGGACAGACGTAAGGAGTGCGGGCCGTCCGCTTCTGGAGATCCGCCTTGGCAACCTTGATCAGCTCCGGTTTCGTCAACGCCTTGATGCCGAGACCTGCCATCGCCTTGGCGGCCTGCACCATGGCCTTGTGCGCGTGCGGGCTCTTGCCCTGCGCCACCACCTGCCAGGTGTGGAAGGGCGTGCCGATTGCAACCGTCGGTGCGTGCACCTGCACGGTCGGCACCACCCAGCTCACGTCGCCGACATCGGTGGAGCCGACCAGCGGATTGCGCTTGGCATCGAGCGGCACCAGGAAGTCGGCCAGCGGCCGATCGGTCGGCTCCATGCCGATCGCGTAATAGACCGAGGCGATATCCTTGTCGCTCAAGGTCGCACGGATCTGGCCGGCAAAGCTCTTGTCCGCATCGTCGAAATGCGGCGGTCCGAGCTCTTCCATGACCTGATGCAGCGCCTGCTCCAGCGGCGTGTTGGGCAGGATGTTGGAGACCGCGGAGATGATCTTCATCTCGACCTTGGTCTCGGTCATCAACGCCGCGCCTTGCGCGATCTTGGACACACGCTCGACCAACTCGTTCATGCCGGGAAGATCGCGCGCGCGGATCGAATAGCGCACGCGGGCATGGGCCTGCACCACGTTCGGCGCGATGCCGCCGGTGTCGAGCAGGGCATAGTGCACGCGCGCGTCGCTCGGCATGTGCTCGCGCATGTAGTTCACGCCGACATTCATCAATTCCACCGCATCGAGCGCCGAACGGCCAAGATGCGGCGAGGCCGCCGCATGCGAAGTGCGGCCGGTGAAGATGAAATCCGCGCGCGTATTCGCAAGCGAGGGCGTTACCGCCACCTCCCAGAAGCTGTGCGGGTGCCAGGTGATGGCGATGTCGGCGTCCTCGAACGCGCCGGAGCGCACCATGAAGGCCTTGGCCGCGCCGCCTTCCTCCGCCGGACAGCCGTAATAGCGCACGCGGCCGGGCACCTTGTTCTCGGCCAGCCAGTCCTTCACCGCGGTCGCGGCGAGCAGCGCTGCGGAACCGAGCAGATTGTGACCGCAGCCATGGCCATGGCCGCCGGTCTCGATCGGGCGATGCTCGGCGACACCCGCCTCCTGGCTGAGGCCCGGCAGCGCATCGTACTCGCCCATGAAGGCAATGACCGGACCGCCCTCGCCCCACTCGCCGATCAGCGCAGTCGGGATGCCGGCGACGTTCTCAGTGATGCGGAAGCCCTGATGACGCAGCTCGGCGAGATGCTCGGCGGCGGACCGCGCCTCGGTGTAGCAGACCTCAGGCATGCCCCAGACCCTGTCGCTGAGGTCGATGAAGCGTGCCTTGATCGTGTCGATGCCACGCCAGATGTCGCTGCGGTTGTCCATGCTTGTCGTCCGTGATCCCTTGGTCAAACGAGGCGGCAATGGTTAGCAGCTTCACTGCACGGCGCCTAGCACTGCGCCGGACAGCAGCCATGCGCCGGATCAGATGACGATGTGTTTCCGGGCCTTTCCAAGATTTCACGCGGCGTTCTCCCGAATAGTTGGGAACGAGGCTTTCAAGACGGCCTGCTCCGGCCTAAATTAGGCGTGCTTCGCGCGTCGCTCCGCCAGCCTGCCGGAGCGATGCTCTCAGCCAGGAGAACTCCATGAGCGCTCTGACCGAATGGAGAGTGCCGCCGGCGAACCAGCCGCGGGCGAGCGACTATGGTTTCGATCTCGACCGCGCGCTCGGCTCCGTCGTCGGCCTGCACGCCATCATCCCGCCGGACGCCTTCAGTGCCGAGACGCTGGGCACCGAACGCGCCGGCAACGGCGTCGTGATCGATGACGGCCTGGTGCTCACGATAGGTTATCTCATCACCGAGGCAGAGTCGGTCTGGCTGCACCGCGCCGACGGACGAGTGGTGGAGGGCCATGCGCTCGGCTTCGATTCCGAGACCGGGTTCGGGCTGGTGCAGGCGCTCGGCCAGCTCGACATTGCGCCGCTGCCGCTCGGCTCGTCGGCGGCGACACGGATCGGCGACCGCGTCGTGGTCGGCGGCGCCGGCGGACGCACGCGCTCGGTCGCGAGCCAGGTCGTGGCCAAGCAGGAATTCGCCGGTTACTGGGAATATCTGCTGGACGAGGCCATCTTCACCGCTCCCGCACATCCGAACTGGGGCGGTACGGCGCTGCTCAACGAACGCGGCGAGCTGATCGGCATCGGCTCGCTCCAGCTCGATCGCGAACGTGATGGCGAGGCCGAGCACGTCAACATGATCGTGCCGATCGACCTCCTGAAGCCGGTCCTGGAGGACTTGCGAAAGTTCGGCCGTGTCAACAAGCCGGCACGGCCCTGGCTCGGGCTCTACTCGACCGAGATCGACAATCGCGTGGTGGTGATCGGGATCTCCGCCAATGGCCCGGCCGCCCGCGCCGAGCTCAAGACCGGCGACGTCATTCTCGCCGTGAACGGCGACAAGGTGACGAGTCAGACCGCCTTCTACAAGAAAATGTGGGCCCTCGGCGCCGCCGGCGTCGACGTGCCGCTCACCGTTCATCATGAAGGCGTCACCTTCGACGTCACCGTGACGTCGACCGATCGCTTCAAGCTCCTGAAGGCGCCGAAGCTGCACTGATCCAAAAGGCTTTGAGGAAAGCTGGCGATGACCGAGGCCGTGGTCGACGACATCGTGGCCGTGCTGCCGCCGCTGCGCAACGCGCTGGAAGCACTCGGCTTCTTCCAGCGGCATCTGCATCCGCCGGCTTTCGCCTCGGTGATGGATGCGATCGGCACGCCGGACGAGGCGCTGCAGACGGCGCACGCAGCAATCGGGGATTGGCCGGAGCAGTTCGCCGGGCTGCGCGAGCGGCTCGATCGCGCCTGCGGCGAGACGCTCGCTGCCTTTGCCGGCATTCGTGAGGTCGAGCGTGGCCATGGCGATCTCGTCGCGGTGTTCCGCGCGCTGCGCCATGTCCCGCGCGCGCAGGAGGCGCTCTATCCGCTGGCAGCGCAATTTCCGCCGGTGAGCGACTTCTTCCTCAACGCCGCCAATCGCGGCAATGCGGATGTGTTGTCGCGGCTCCAAGCCAGCGCGAGAGAAGATACCGGCATCTTCCACGACCACAACGAGCCTGGCAGCCGCGGCGGCTTCTCGGTCTACGTCCCCGAATATTACACGCCCGAGCGTCCCATGCCGCTGGTGATGGCGCTGCACGGCGGCAGCGGCAACGGACGCGGCTTTCTGTGGAGCTGGCTCCGCGACGCCCGCAGCCTCGGCGCGATCCTGGTGGCACCGACCGCGACCGGCCCGACTTGGGCGCTGATGGGCGAGGACACCGACACGCCGAACCTCATGCGCATTCTCGAGGAGGTGCGCGGCCGCTGGCGCATCGACCCCTCGCACATGCTGCTGACCGGCATGAGCGACGGCGGCACCTTCTGCTACGTCACCGGCCTCGACGGCGCCTCGCCCTTCACGCATCTCGCCCCTGTTGCGGCGACCTTCCATCCGCTGATGGCGGAGATGGCCGACGCAACGCGCCTGCAAGGCCTGCCTATCTTCATCACTCACGGCAAGCTCGACTGGATGTTTCCGGTGCAGACCGCACGGCAGACACAGGCGGCGCTGTCCGCCGCCGGTGCCCAAGTCACCTATCGCGAGATCGACGACCTCAGCCACACCTATCCGCGCGAGATCAATGCGGAGCTGATGGAGTGGCTGAATGGAAAATGAACAACCTCTCCTTGGATGCGCCGCATAGTCGCGGAACCATCACTCCGGGCCGACGTTATCGCCCGTCACCGGAGGTTCGCCATGCAGACTTTTTTCGGAATGATTCTGGGCGCGTTGCTGCTTGCGGGCGGCGTCTACGTCTATGATTCCATGCAGACGTCGTCAGTCGCCAAAGGCGAGGTCGCGACCACCAACCGCACCATCGTGAACTGGGACGTCGCCAAGGCCGATTGGGATGCGCTGCGCGATCGCGCGCACAAGGACTGGGTCCGGATCTCGTCGAAGTAATTTCGTCCGATCGACATGAACGAGGCGCCGTCGCAGATCCGCGACGGCGCCTTTGTATTGCGTCCTGAATTATCGCCGGCTCAGTTCATCTTGGCCTTGCGGGCGTCGGCGATGACCTGCTCGAACTCGGTCATGCTGAACGCGCCGGGCACGCGATACTTGCCGACGATGAAGGACGGGGTGCCCTGGAAGCCGAAAGCTTCAGCCTGCTCGTTGTTGCGCTTGAGGATGGCGTCGATATCCTTGGCGTGGCCGGTGAGATCGCGCTTCAAGCGGTCCATGTCGACCCCGGCAGCCGCGAGCAGCTCGTTGATGCGCGGCTCGGTCAGGCGCGAGCTGACGCCGATCAGGGCGTCATGGGCCTGGTGATACTTGCCCTGGAACTTGGCCGCCAGCGCGCTCCGCGCCGCGGTGACCGAAACCGGCCCGAGGATCGGCCAGTCCTTCATGACCAGCCGCACCTTGCCGTCGTCCTGGACTACCTGGCGCAGCTCGGGCTCGAGCTTACGGCAATAGGGACAATTGTAGTCGGACCATTCGACGATGGTGATGTTGCCGTCGGGATTGCCTGCGACCGGCGTGTCGGGATCGCGTAGCACCTTGGCTTCGGTCAGCACCTCGTCATCGCCGGTGGCGGCGCGCGCAGAGGTGATGCTGCCCGCCGCAAGCGCGCCCGCCCCGATCAGCATCAGCGCCACGCGTCGCGTCGGCACAAGGCCCTTATTCGTGAATCCAGCCATATCTCGTCCCGTTTCGGTCCCATCTCCATCAATACGGATCGAGACCGGGAATTGTTACCGAACATATAGAGTGTCGCGGCGGCGATGTCATCGCACCAGCAGTGTGACCGCCACCGGCACCAGGAACGATGTCACCAGAGCGTTCAGGCACATGGCGATGCCGGAAAACACGCCGGCGATCTCGTCGACCTGGAACGCGCGGGCGGTGCCGATGCCATGCGCAGCAAGGCCGGCGGCAAAGCCGCGGGCCCGGTAATCGGTGATGCCGGTGCGGTTCATCAGCGGCGTCACGATGATTGCGCCCCTGATGCCGGTGAGGATCACGGCGACCGCCGCCAGCGAAGGATCGGCGTACAGGGATTCGGCGATACCCATGGCGACGCCTGCGGTGACCGATTTCGGCGCCAGCGACAGCACGACATCGCGCGGCAGTCCGGCGAGCTCGGCCAGCAGCACCACAGACACCACCGCCGCGACCGATCCCACCATCAGCGCCACCAGCATCGGCACGATCGATGCGACCACGCGCTTGCGGTTCTCGTAGAGCGGCACGGCGAGCGCGCTGGCACGCTTGTCAATCGCGCTATGCGCGGGACGCGCCCGACTCAACTAAGCCGCCGGCAGCATCGCCATCAATGTCCCGGTCATCGTGGCGATCAACTTGGTCTTGCCGTCATGTTCGGCGTAGGCCTTTGCCTCGCAGAAGGTCAGCGTACGGCCGGGCTTGACCACTTTGGCCTTGAAGACGAAACGCTCGCCGCGGGCGGGCGCAAGCAGCGTGGTCTTGAATTCGACGGTGAGGATACCGGCCTCCGCCGGCATCAAGCTGAAGGCCGCAACGCCGCAGGCGTTGTCGAGCCCGGCGGTGATGATGCCGGCATGGATGAAACCATTCTGCTGTGTGAGAGCCGGCGCATGCAGCATCGCCAGCTCGACCTCGCCCGGCGCGAGACGGACGATCACGATGCCGAGCGTGCGCATGGCCGGTTGGGCATCGAACATGGCGATGGCCGCCGCGCGATAGCCCGGGTTTTTCGGCTCGAAGGCAGTCATGGCTCACACCTCGGCTGGTTCGGCAAGATGCTTCAAGGCCGCTTCGCGAATGCAATCGGCGAACGGGGCGGACTTGCGGAGCTGGCGGTCCATGTGCACGCCGGTGATCTCGCACATCGCGGCGAGCTCGCCGGTCTCGGCATTCGTCATGTCGTGCCGGAAGCGGATCGACTTGTCCCTGATCTCGAGCAGATGGCTGCGGATCTCGACGATGTCGCCGGCGAGCAGCTCGCGCTTGTAGGCGATATTCTGCTGCACCGCAGCCATGCCACGGCCGGAGATGCGCAAATAGCTCGGCGTCAGGCCGAGACGAGCGAACAGATTCCAATTGGCCTCGTCGAACTTGCCGACATACCACATGATGTTCATGTGCCCGACATGGTCGCATTGCCACGGATAGACCGTGCCGCGATAGGTCGCCTCCTGCTCCATCGCATTTCCTCCCGCAATTTCGTCCTTGATCGTTGATACGGTAGCGTATCAAACCCGTGTCGCGTTAGCAATACGGCACCGTATCAAGACCGGGTGAGGCTTTCTTCATGAGCGACGGCAAGGGCGACGTTTGGGTCGAGGCTGGGTTTGCCGAGCTCGCCCGCGCGGGAGTGGAGGGCGTGCGCGTCGAGGTGCTCGCCAAGAATCTCGGCGTCACCAAGGGCGGCTTCTACCGGCGCTTCGCCGACCGCGCCGCACTGCTCGAGGCCATGCTCGACGCCTGGCGCAAGGGCCGCATCGCCGCGATCGCGCAGCAGACGAGCCTCGACGGACAAGCGCCCCGCGAGCGGCTGAAGGCGGTGATCCAGCTCTATTCCGAGCGACTCAATCCGGAAGGGATCGCGATCGAGCTCGCGATCCGGCAATGGGCCCGCTCGGACCAGAACGCCGCGGCGGCAGTGGCAAGCGTCGACGCGGCGCGGCTCAGGCACGTCGGCGACCTCTATCGCGCAACCGGCCTTGCGGCCGAGGAGGCCGACGCGCAGGCCTTTCTGTTCTACTGCTTCATCTTCGGCCAGAGCCTGTTGTTCGTCGAGAGCGGTCCGCGCAAGCGGTCGCAGCTCGTGGCGAAATCTGCCGAGAAGCTGCTGGACTGAGCATGATCCGGACCCCAAGGACCGGGTGGGCGCAGGTGTTCAGACAAGATCATGCGCGAGAATTCAGGCGAATCGGCCGGAGCCTTGCTCCGGCCTTCTCAGCAATGCGAAGCTCAGGCGGCGCCCTTCAGCTTCTTGGTGCATTCGCTGTAATAGCCGCCGCCTTTTTGAATCCATTTCAAGCCGCCGTTGCCGTTGGTGGTCTTGTTGGCATTATACTGGTCGACGCAAGTGTGCAGGCGCGCCTTGCCGGGCGTCTCCTTGGCATATTTCGGATCGACCGCGTTTGGGTAGACCGCAGGACCGGCCGGCAGGGCCAGCGCGGCGGCGGGTGCCTCTTCCTTCTTGGCCTGCTTCGGCTCCGCGGGAGCTGCGGGCGCAGCCGCTGTCGGCGCGGCGGCGGGCGTCGCATCGGCACCGCACTGGGCCTTGCGGAAGTCATTCCACTTCATGGTGCCGAGCGAGCCGTCCTTCTTGGCGGCCTGGTACTTCGCGCTGCACTCCTGCGCGGTCAGTGCCTGTGCCGGCGCGCTCGTCAGCAATGCCGCGACACCGGACGCTGCGATCGCATACAACAATTTCGTCTGAATGGTCATCCCTGGGTCTCCTGCTTGATCTTCCCCGACGGAAGTGAATTGAGGATTGCTATCCTAGCGTGCCGGCCGCTTGGGACAAGGATGCGATGGGTTGCGCCGGCAAAATATAGTGATCCTGCCGCTCAACTCATTCATGTCGCGTTCAGCAACGCGAGCCAACGTTCCAGCCCTTCGCAATTCTCGCAAGCAGAGTGCACCACATGACCTTCACGTCCCGCCTGGCCGCCGTTGCTCTCGCCTCCCTGCTCGTCACCGGCACCGCTTTCGCACAGACCGCCGCGCCGGCCGACAAGACCGACACTGCCGCCACCGTCGACGACAAGAAGGCAACGAAGGAGCGATCGGCGGAATCGCTGGAATGCTCCAGGCAGGCGGACGCCAAGGGATTGAAGGGGAAGGAGCGCAAGAAATTACGTCGCGAATGCAAAAAGGAGGCGAAGGCCGGCAGCGCAGTCGCCGCTCCCGCAGCTCCCGCAGCCGACAAGAAATAAGCCCGTCACGATTCCTTCCGAGCCTCCGCGGAAGGCCTCGCGCATTGCGGCATGACGAGCCTGCAATTGTGCGCCTCGCGCTGATTTGCGATAAGGTGGCGTGAAGCACATCACCGCCTCCCTGTCGTTCGAATGGCCGAGCCGTGCCACGATCCTGAGCACGGTGGAGACGCTCGTCATCGGCACCGCCGGCGGCCTTGTATTTCTGCTCGCCGGCCTTCCCGGCGGGCTGATCTCCGGCTCGATGATCGCGGTCGGGATCGCCGCGATCGCCGGCCGTCAGCTGACCTTGCCGCCGATTTTGACCCAGACCGTGCTGGTGCTGCTCGGCATCTCGCTGGGCTCGGTCGTCTCGCGCCATTTGCTTCAGCAGGTCAGCGCCTACCCCGTCACCATCGGCCTGCTTGCGCTCGCCACGTTCTGCTCCACGTTCGGGTCGAGCTATTACCTCCAGCGCATGCATGGCTGGGACCGCACCTCCGCTTTCCTGGCCGGCAGTCCCGGCGCGCTGTCGCAGATCACGATCCTGGCGGTCGAGCGCGGCGCCGACCTGCCGGGCATTGCGGTGGTGCAGACCATGCGCGTCATGATCCTGACCGCCGCGCTGCCGATGGTGCTGGCGATTGCAGGCGTCACGCCCTCGGCTGCACAGTCGCTGACAACGACCATCGCCTCGCCGCTCGACCTGCTCGAGCTGGCCGCCGCGTCGCTGGCCGCGGCGCTCGTGTTGCGGCTGATCAGGTTTCCTGCGAGCTGGATGTTCGGCGCGATGATCGCCTCCAGCGTGCTGCATGGTGCCGGATGGGTCGAGGGCGGCCTGCCGGACTGGGTGCGTGGCGTTGCGCTGATCGGGATCGGCGCACTGATCGGCAGCCGTTTCGCCCGGATGCGGATCAAGACGCTCGCCGGCCACCTCCGCGCTGCGCTGGGCTCGTTTGCCGTGGCCATCGCCGTCTCCGCCACCTTCGTTGCCATCGTGGCGCTGACCACCCCAGTGAAATTCTCCGACGTCGTCGTCGCCTTCGCGCCGGGCGCGATGGACGCGATGCTGGCGCTGGCCTTGACGCTGCACATCGACCCGATCTTCGTCGGCGCCCACCACCTGTCGCGTTTCGTCTTCGTGACGATCGCAACGCCGGGCATCGTGCACCTGTTCGGGCGCACGCAGGACGACGTGGATGATTGAGCTAAAGCGCGATGCGATTAGGATGAATCGTCATCGCGCTTTAGGTTTTGTTTGAGCATGATCTTTTCGGAAAACCGCTACACACTTTTCCGGATCATGCTTTAGCGCTTCGCCGTCCGCACGAATCCCCACGCGGCGATCGCGGCCATCACGAGTGAGATCAGCACGTTGTAGCCGGCGAGCGAGAGGCCGAGGAAGCGCCATTGCACCTCGTCGCAGCGCACCACCTTCACGGTGTCGAGCTTCGACAAGAGATCGGCGGCGCTGCCGAGGTTGACGACCGGACCGGAGCAATCGGTCGGCCCCTTCCAGAACCCCCATTCGACCCCGGAATGGTAGGCGCCGAGGCCGGCATTGGCGAGCGTGGCCAGGGTGAGGATCGCCAGCCCCGCCAGCAGCAGCGGCCGCGGCGCGCCGTTTCGCGCCGCCAGCGCCGTCAGCACACCGAGCGGTATCGCAAGGTAATAGGCGTGGCGCTGCTCCAGGCACAATGGGCAGGGCAGGATCTCCAGGACGAGCTGGAAGAACCAGGCGCCCGCAATCGTGGCTGCGCCGATCAACGTGACCAAGGCCGCGGCGGTCAGCGCGGGGCTCGTGGCGCCCGGCTTGAACGCAGGTATGGCGGCACTCTGGGTGGTCACGGCAGCCTCTTTCGTATCTCTCGCGCGCCCTAAGCCTCTAGCCCCGGCCCATGCGGCTGTCGAGAACGGCCGTATCACTTTGGCGCGGGTTGACCCCGTCCCGTCCATGGCTATAGTCCGCCGGCTTCGCGACGCCGCCTATGGGGCCGACCGAGGGCCCCTGTGGCGGAACTGGTAGACGCGCTCGACTCAAAATCGAGTTCCGCAAGGAGTGCTGGTTCGATTCCGGCCAGGGGCACCACGCTTGGCCCTTTGGGCTTCGCGTGGGGGCTAGAAGGGCGAAGCGTGTCCGGCGAAGCCTCTTGGCGAAGTCGGACTGGTTCAGCAAACTCGAACTACGACCAGAGCGTTGCTGCGAGCACATCGGCCAGGCCATGCCCGGCGCTGCCGTCTTCATCCAGGCCCGGATTGTAAATGGTGATCTCCAGGCCGACCGCCTTGCCACTCGCCAAGCCAACCCGGAGCACGGTCGATAGCTCGTCCCACGACAACCCACCCGGCACGCGAAAATCGACAGCCGGCATGATGGTGTCGTCGAGACAATCGGCGTCGAGATGGATGAAGAAGCCGTCCAGCTCGGCTCGCGTCAGGTGATCGACGGCTTCGCGTGCAGCGGCCTCGATGCCCCGCGCCCGCACAGCCGGAAGATCAAGCACCTTGAGCTCTTCGGGAAGCGGCTGGCTTCCATATTCCGCTTGATCCTGGTGATCGCGATATCCAAACGCCACAATGTCTTCAGGGCGGACCAGAGGACCGCGACCTTCGATGTCGGCCAGGAGGGACGGGCCGTAGCCGGAAACGAAGGCAAGGTCCATCGAGGCGCCCTCACCATTGGGCTCCGCCTTGGGCTGGAAAAAATCGGCGTGGCCGTCGATGAACAACAGGCCGTAGCGGCCGCGCCGTCGAAGCGCGAGCATCGAGCCCAGCAAGATCGTGCAATCGCCGCCCAGCACCAGCGGAAACTCGCCCGCGACAAGCACCGCTTCCACCGCGTCGGCGAGCTGGGGCGACCACGCCGCTATTGCGCCGGCGTTCAAGATGCCGGTCTCGGGATCCGGCGCCGGATCTTTCGAAGGCACCACCAGCCGCCCGGCGCGGCGTGCGCCGATGCGCTCCGCAAGTCCAAGCTTCAGCAGCTGTTCGGGCAAGCGCTCCACGCCGTCGGTCGCAAGGCCGAGCGTCGAAGGAGCTTCGATAATTGCATAGGGCATGGTCGGCATGGCGCCTTCCCGCTCGCGACTATTGTGCCGAGTAGGTCACGGCCTCGATCTTGTGACCGTCTGGATCGCGGACAAACGCCCCATAATAGTTGAGGTCGTAACTCGGCCGCAGCCCGGGAGCGCCAGCGTCGCTGCCACCATGCTCTAATGCTGCTGCGTAGAAGCGATCGACCATCGCGCGGTTCTCGACGGCAAAGGCGATATGACTGCCGTTACCCACGGTCGCGGGTTTTCCATCGATCGGAACTTGAACGCTGAAGTGAAACGTCCCGCTTCCGTAGCCCAGTCCGCCCTCGTCCTCGGCCATCGGCGTGATCCCGACGACCGGCAAGACCGCATCGTAGAAGCGCTTCGCACGCTGAACATCATTCGTACCGACGGAGACATGATGGATCACAACGACCTCCCGTTCCGGTGTTGCTTCGTAACGGTGAGCTTCCGGTCGTTGTTCCGCAGAGCCGCCTGCGGTTCTACCCACCACGAAGCAGATGCCGGGAACCCCGCCCCCGAAGTTGCTTTATCTACAAAGGAAGCAAGACATGGACACACGCGTCAGACATTGCAGGGTCCGGATCGGATCCGTGGATACCTTCTACCGAGAAGCCGGTCCTGAACGCGCGCCCGTCGTTCTGCTGCCGCACGGCTATCCCTGTTCATCCTACGAATTCCGCAATCTGATGCCGCGACTGGCCGATAATTGGCGGCTGATTGCTCCCGACTATCCCGGGTTCGGCTATAGCGGGACACCTGATGACTTCGACTACAGCTTCGACGGCTATGCCGCGTGGCTCGACCAGTTCGTGAGGCAGCTGAAGATCGAACGCTTCGTGATCTACCTTCATGATTTTGGCTCACCGATCGGAGCGAGGCTGGCGATCATGCGGCCTGAGAGGGTGGTGGCCCAGATCATTCAAAACGGCGACATACCTTACGAAGATGCGCTTGGCCCGGCATACGCCGACATCGAGAAGTGCTGGTCACTGCCCGATCAGGAGATGCGTGCGGCGATGCGGGAAGCTGTCACTGAAGAGAATTTCCGCGACGAGTTCCTGAACGATTTGCGTGCGGATATGGCTGGGCTGATCGCACCGGACCTTTGGCGATTGCACTGGTCGCTGATGACCGAGCGGCGGAAAGACGCCGCCGCAGACGTTCTGTTTGGCCTCAAGGCGAACCGCCAGTGGTTTCCCGAGCACCGCCGATATCTTCAGCAGCACAAGCCCCCAACATTGATCCTGTGGGGGCCGCAGGACCATTACATGCCTGAGGAGTCAGGGCGGGCCTATCTCCGCGACCTGCCGGATGCCGAACTGCATCTCCTGGATGGCGGCCATTGGCTGCTCGAAACCAACCTCGATGAGGTTGTCGCGCTGACGCGATCATTTCTCGAACGGATCGAACCTTAACGGGCAACGACAGCGCTTTTGTCGCCAACCGGCACCGGCGCGGGCGGCAAGCTTCCCCGATCGTCCGGGGCGTTCGACTTCCCCCAGATATTTCCTATATCGTGCGGCAACGATCTTGACGCAGCGGACCGCTTCGATGGCCAGGAGACGCACGACGGACACGGACGACCTTCCCCGCTATTTCGTCTGGGTCCGGGGGCTCGAAGGGCCCGAGCCGCAGAAATGGACGGCGATGGATTTCGGCGTCGGCGATTGGAAGCGGCCGCTCGTGCTGGCCTATCTGGAGCTGCCGGAAGACGAACGGCCGCTGTCGCTATCGGTCCTGGCGCGGCGATATCCGCCGCCGCGGATCGATCTTTCGTAGCCGGATTGGCCCGTCGGCCGACAACGTCAGGCCGGCACATGGCCGTCCCGTGACTTTCCCGCCCCCATGATTATGGGTGTCACCGCCTTCGCGCTGCGGTTAAACTTGCTTCGCGCCGCGGGGGACACGCGGGTCGCGGGACGATGATCATGACCGAACAGGACGAGACGGGTGAGGCCATCACCATCCTCCTCGTCGAGGACGATGCGCCGACCTGCTGGCGGCTCCAGGATGCGCTGGTCAAGGCCGGTTACGAGGTGCGCAGCGCCGGTACGCTCGCAGAGGCGCGGCAAGCCCTCGCCGCCGGCGCGCCGCGCGTGCTGCTGACCGACCTGCGACTGCCCGACGGCCACGGCGTCGAGCTGATCCGCGAGATGCGGCAGCGCTTCCCCGACACCGAAATCATGGTGATTTCCGCGCTGGGCGACGAGGAGAGCGTGATCTCCGCGATCACGGTCGGCGCCACCGGCTACCTGCTCAAGGACGCCTTCCCCACCGACATCGCCACCACGGTGCGCGATCTGGTCGCGGGACATTCGCCGATCTCGGCCTCGATCGCCCGCTTCATCGTGCGCAGGACGCAAGGTGCCGCGCAGAATTCGGCGGAGCCGCCGCCCGGCCCCGCGCTCAACACGGCAAGGCTCACCCCGCGCGAGATCGACATCCTGTGGGGCATCGCCAAAGGCTTCAGCTATGCCGAGATCGCGAGCCATCTCGGCCTGTCCAAGCAGACCGTGCCTGGGCATATCAAGAACATCTATCGCAAGCTCGAGGTGCATACGCGCAGCGAGGCGGTGTTCGAGGCGGTGCAGCAGGGCCTGATCAAGCTGTGAGCGAGATCGCGGCCAAAGCACCTACGAAGGCACCCGCGAAGGCACCGACACGCCCGCGGCGCCGGCTAATCGCCTCGCGCCTCGTGCCCTATCTGCTGCTTCAGGTGCTGATCGTGATCGTCACGATCCTGGGGATTCGGGTGCTGCAGCCGAGCGATCCCGAAGACTTCGCCGTGACCGATTTTTCGGTGCGAGAGGACGGTCTGACGCGCCCCGTGACGCTGCCGCATTTCACCTCGTCGCGCTATTCGCTGGCCGACCCGCCATTCTACGCCGGCACCTTCACGTTCCGGAGCGGCGATGCGGCCTCGGGCTGGTCGGTGTTCCTGCCGCGCTTCAGCAACGCGGTGGAGGTCGCCGTCAACGGCGTCGTCGTGCTCGACTCCCGACGCGACGCCAACGCCAACCGGCCCGACCGCAACACGCCGCAGATCGCCGTCATCCCCGCGTCGCTGCTGCGCGAGGGCGGAAACGAGATCACGGTGCGGCTGTTCGTATGGGGCCCGCTCAAGGGCTTCCTCGACACCGTCTATGTCGGGCCGGATGCCGCCTTGCGCCCGGCCTATGAGACACGCACGCTGCTGTTCGTCACGCTGCCTGTGGTGTTTTCCGCCTGGCAGGCGATCCTGGCCGTCATCCTCGCGATCATGTGGCTGATGCGGCGTCACGAGCCGGTCTATGGCGTACTGGCGACGGCGATGGTGCTCGGCGTGGTGCAGGCATTCGCGCCGCCGCCGGTGCCGCCGGCCACGGTATCGCACCTGGCCGCGGTGCTGCTGGCCTCCGCACCGATCGAGAGCGCGCTGATCGTCGTGTTCGGCGTGCTGTTCTTCGGCTGGCGCTGGCCGCGCTACGGCACCCTGCTGTTCGTGCCCGGCGTCCTCGTGTTCGTGGTCGGGCTGATCGGGGGCCCGCCGCTACCGCGCATCCTGTTCCTGGTGCTCGGCATTCCCACCGTCGGGCTCTGCCTGTTCCTGATGGCCTGCGTCACCGCAACCGCGGTGGTGCGACGGCAGGACGCGGCGAGCTTCACGATCGGCTGCGCGGTGACCATCGTGCTGGTTTGCTGGGTCCAGGACATGCTCACGGTGCTCGATATCGTGAGCAACGATCGCATCTTCGTCTCGCGGCTGTCCTATTCGGCGATGCTGGTCGCGATCGGCGCCGGGCTGACCTGGCGCTTTGCCCGCGCCTTGAACCAGGTCGACAGCTTTGCCGGCCAGTTGGTGACGCGGGTGCGGGAGGCCGAGGAGCGGCTGAAGGCGAGCTTTGCCCGCGAGGAGGAGCGCGCCCGCGCGGCGGCGCTCGCCAACGAGCGCACGCGCCTGATGCGAGACCTGCACGACGGCCTCGGCGGCCAGCTGGTGAGCATCGTCGCGCTGTCCGAGCGCGGCAGCGCGGGCGCGGCCATCACCGACGCTGCCCGCGCGGCGCTGAAGGATCTCCGTCTCGTCATCGATTCCATGGACGACATTGGCGGCGACCTGATGCTGGCGCTCGGCTCCTGGCGCGAGCGCGCCACGGCCCAATTGCGGCCGCACGACATCACGCTCGACTGGCGCGTGGCGACGCCGCAGGGCCTGCCGCTGCATCCCGAGCTCAGGCCATGGCACGTCGTCCAGATCGTGCGTATTCTCGACGAAGCCGTGACCAATGCGGTCAAGCACGCGCAGGCCCGCCGCATCGCGGTAACCATCGACACGTTCGACGCGGGCCAGGGGCCGTACGGCGTGATCAGCGTGACTGACGACGGAGGGGGCTTTGCGCTGGCCGGCAATGGCGAGGCCGCGGGGGCCGGCCAGACCGCGCGCGGCTTGCGCAACATGAAAAGCCGCGCCGCCCGCTGCGGCGCGGTGCTCGACCTGACGTCTGATTCCTCCGGCACGCGCGTGCGGCTGAAATTGCCGCAACGTTTTCCCGACAGCGACATGGCCGCGGGCTGAAAGGGCCCCCTCCCCGAACGTGTGGGGCGCACGGAGAGAGGGGACGGGCCGGGTAAAATTGCCTGCGGAGGACGGGGGGTTCGTCCGCAGGCCCCTTGGCCCGAAGCGATGCATCAATTCAATGAAGCGGAAATATCAGCGCACGCCGACGCGATTGACCGGGCCGCCGCGATTCATCGGCGTGCCGGCACGCACACCGACACCGGGCGCGCCGACACCGGGGGTCGCGACGGCAGCCCGCGCGACCGGCGCTCCCACCACCACGGCGCCAGTCGGCCGCACTACGCAGCCCTTGGGCACGCCGACGGTCTTGCAATAGACCACGGCCTGCGCCGGGCTCGTGCCCAGCGACACCATCGCCGCGCCCGCCAGCGCCATGACCGTCAGCCCTGCGCCCAGCGCTCCAGCTCTCTTCGACATCTTGCTCTCCTGGTTCCGTTCGGCGTCCCGACGCAATCACCGGGTCTCGCAGCCGAGGTGCAGCCTGAATGACAAAAGTCGGCGCGCGGATACATGCCATGAAGATGGGGGTACCGCGGGCGGGAGGACTGGCCGCTGCCATGAACATGGCATGGACCGGCGCCCGGCCTTTGCGGAATGGTCCGGCCCGATTGATCCCGGTCGGGACCAACGAGAATTCCAAAGAGGTGCTCTATGAAGATTTTGGTTCTTGCCGCGCTGCTGCTCGCAGCTGCCGCACTGCCTGCTGCCGCGCAGTCCGGTCCATCTGTCCAGGAGCAAATGGCCTGCCGCGGCGACGCCAGCAAATTCTGCGCCGAGCATATCGGCAAGCCGCCGCAGATGAATGCCTGCCTGCGCGAGAACAAGTCGAAGCTGTCCGATTCCTGCCGCAAGGTGGTCGAATCGCGCGGAGGCTAGTCGTTCATCCTTCTCTCTTGGAAGAAGCCAGAGAGGGCAGCGCTCTGCCGCCCTCTCGAAAAAATGCCAAAGGCGCGCCGCTATTCCTGCATCATTTCGCCGCTTCCGCCGAACTCGGCGGGAAAATCCTTCAGCTTGGGCAGGCCATCGCGCATCGGCAGCACGGTCTCGGCATAGTTGACGTGGACGCCGGGCGTGAACGCGAGGGTGGGGATGGTGGCGGCGAAAACGTCGACCAGACCGAGCGGCGGATGGTTGGTCATGAGATGGCCACCGCACTTCCTGCAATATTTGCGCTGGCTGAGCGGCGTCTTGACGAAGGTCTCGACATTCTGAGCGCCTTCGGTGATGCGCACGGCTTCCGGCTTCCACAGGCTGAAGGCGTTGACCGGGCCGCCCGACCATGAGCGGCAGGAGCGGCAATGGCAGTAACCCATCGCCTCCGGCGCGCCCGTGACCTCGACCGTGACCGCGCCGCAGAAGCAGTTTCCGACATGTTTCATTTGGACGTCTCCCTTTTTCCGATGGATCGCTATCGCGCGTCGGCGCCCCGCGCGCCGTTTCGATTGGATGCGCGGGGCTTGGCCTAGACTATACTGACCGGCGCCAGGGAATAAGCATGGAGACGCGTTGCTTGTACTGCCGGTACTCGTCGCCGAAGAGATCGACGAGATCGCTCTCCTCAAGCGCGATGCCGACGAAGATGTAGAGCGTGGTCACGGCCGCGAACAGCAGATGACCCGAGGTCATGACCGGCGCCGCCCAGAACGCGATGATGAAACCGAGATAGATCGGATGGCGGACGAACTTGTAGAGCAGCGGCGTCTTGAAACGCGGCGGCTGCATCTCCTTGCCGACAAGATGATTCGTCACCTGATGCAGGCCGAACAGTTCGAAATGGTTGATGATGAAGGTCGAGGTGAACACCAGCACCCAGCCGGCGAAGGACAACGTGACCAGTGTCACGGCAAGATCGGGGTTCTCGACTTCCCATATGACCGCGGGTAGCGGACGCCACTGCCAGAACAGGAGCAGCAATGACAGGCTCGCGAACAACACGTAGGTCGAGCGCTCGACTGGCTTGGGGACGAACTGCGTCCACCATGCCTTGAATTGTTGGCGCGCCATCACGCTGTGTTGAACCGCGAACAGCGACATCAGCAGCAGATTGATGACGACCGCGCGAACGACGGGCGCTTCGGCACCGGTATCGATGGTCTTGGGCACCATCACCCCCATGACGAAGCCGATCGCGTAGAGAATGGTGACGAAAAACACGAGATACGCCGCAATTCCGTACAGAAAGGCGATGAACCTGAAAATACGAGAGCCCGTAACCTCCGGGCCGAGAGAATGAACCTGATGATCAATTTGGGTCATGAAACACTCCGTTGTGCCGAGGCATCGACACGGTTTGGTCTTCGCACCATGCCGGATCGGACGTCCCGCGGCTTTCGCGGACGATTGATTTTCGCCTGAGACGACTTTGATTTTTGCTTGAGACGACGAGAACGTGCGATTTCGCTTTGAAAACAACGTGCTGGACGGTGACCTTCGGGAGCTCACTTGCGACGGGGAAACCGTTCCTTTGCAGCCGCAAGTGTTCGATCTGCTGCTTTATCTGGTCACGCAACGGGCGCGTGTGGTCAGTAAGGATGACCTGATCAGCCAGATCTGGAACGACCGCGTCGTTTCGGATTCCGCCCTGAACAGCCGGATCAACGCCGCGCGCAAGGCGCTCGGCGACGACGGCGCGACCCAGCGCCTGATCAAGACCATTCCGCGCAAGGGGTTTCGCTTCATCGGCGAGGTCCGGGAAGAGGTGGCGGTATCGCTCGCGCGGACGGAAGCCAGGCCCGCTCCCCCGCGGGTGGCGGACCGCCCGGCGATCGCGGTGCTCGCCTTCGAGAACAAGAGCGGGGATCCCGAGCAGGACTATTTCGGCGACGGGATCAGCGAGGACATCCTCACCGCGCTGTCG
This sequence comes from Bradyrhizobium sp. NBAIM18, assembly GCF_020193825.1. Taxonomy (NCBI): domain Bacteria; kingdom Pseudomonadati; phylum Pseudomonadota; class Alphaproteobacteria; order Hyphomicrobiales; family Nitrobacteraceae; genus Bradyrhizobium; species Bradyrhizobium sp. NBAIM18. The sequence goes on along the minus strand of NZ_JADYVO010000019.1, from coordinate 65,497 downwards.
AAGCAGCGCTGGTTCATGGTGATCGCCCGCAACTCCTCCTTCACCTACAAGGGACGCGCGGTCCATATCACGCAGATCGCCGAGGAGCTCGGCGTCCGCTACATCGTCGAAGGCAGCGTGCGCAGGGCGGACAAAAGGGTGCGCATCACCGCGCAGCTCAACGACGCCGTGTCGGGCGGTCATCTCTGGGCCGAGCGCTATGACCGCGAGCTCGTCGACGTCTTCGCCGTGCAGGACGAGATCACCAACGCGATCGCCGCTGCGATCGAGCCGCAGATCCACGCCGCCGAGAATTTCCGCAGCCGTCGTAAGCCGCCGGCGAGCCTCGACGCCTGGGACCTGTTGATGCGCGCGCTGTCGCATTATTGGCGCGTGACCCGGCAGGACCACGCGGCAGCGAAGGCGCTGCTCGCGCGCGCGATCGCGATCGATCCGGATTACGGCCAGGCGTTGTCGGTGCTGGCCGTGAACGACATGTTCGGCGTGCATCTCGGCTGGACCGAGCTGGCCGCGGTTGCGCCGTCCGCGGAAGCCGCCGCGCTCAAAGCGGTGCGCTGCGACCATGAGGATGCCTGGGCACATGCCGCGCTCGGCAGCGTCTGCTTCTCGACCCGCAGGCTAACAGACGCGCTGTCCGAGTTCGAGCAGGCGCTCGCGCTCAATCCGAACTTCTCGCTGGCGCAGGGCTATTACGCGCTGGCACTGTCCTATGCCGGACGATCGAAGGACTCGTTCGAGGCTGCGCAAAAGGCGATCCGGCTGTCGCCGCGCGATCCGTCATTGGCGATCTATCACGGTATCGCCGCCTATGCGCGCTTCACCGAACGGCACTATGGCGAGGCCATCGCGCTGGCGCGCGAGGCGATCCGCCACCGCGGCGATCTTACCGGCGCATACCGCGTGCTCGCCGTCTCCGCCGGCATGACCGGCGATGGCCCGCTTGCGGAAATGGCACTCGGAGAGCTCCGCCGCACCCAGCCGGGCATCTCGCTGCACTGGATCGCGACGCAGCTACCGTGGGCCAGTGAGCGAGATCGCGAACACTATCTGGAGGGATTCCGCCGCGCCGGGTTGCAGTGAGGCGTATTACCCTCCCTGCAGCGCAAGCGTTAGGTTCGCTTCCGGCGTAAATGGACGACGACATCGAGCCGCGCGATCTCGTGGCCGGGAAGCGCCTCGGGCATCTTGGTGAAGGCGAGGCCCTCGGCCACGTCGACCAGCACGTCCTCGCCTTCGAGATAGAAGTGCGGATGCAGGGACGTGTCGGTGTCGAAGAACGACTTGATGCCGTCGGCCGCGATCCGCCGCAGCAGGCCGGCTTCGGTGAACTGGTTCAGCGTGTTGTAGACGGTGGCGAGCGACAGGTATGCGTTCGCAGCCATCGCTTCTGCGTAGAGACTTTCTGCGGTGACGTGACGATGGCCGCCCAGGAACAGCAATCGGCCCAGCGCCACGCGCTGGCGTGTCGGGCGCAAGCCGGCATTGCCGAGCAATTGCAGGCAGTGCTGCACGCCCGCATCCGGCGACGGCTCAAGACCGGCGACATCGGGTCCGCCGTCGTCATCCGCAGGGATAGTCGTGGCCTGAATGTCCATCCATCGTCTCACGGCTCAAGCAAACGGGATGCGCAGCCGCGTCCCGCTACTTGCCATTCGATCGCAAAAGCGGCGGGCCGGCTTTGATCCGGATCAAGTTTGGGGTCGACCGCCTCTGACCTGGCGCAAGGCGGGCCGGCTCATTCCCGGCCAGAATGCGCGGGCATAGATGAGGTTCGCATGTCCAAGCCGGTTCCCGACAAGGCAGAGGTCGCACTCGAATATCCCGACAAATTCTATGTCGGCACCTTCGAGCATTCGTCCCGCTTCGAGGCGAAGCTCGACGGCAGCGGCATTGCGCTGGTGCTGCAACATCCTGGTGCGGCCGATGAACGCAAATCGGTGCATCTGCACATCAACTTCGGCCTGCTGGCCGGCATCCTGCGGGAGCTCGCCCGCAGCGTCGCCGCGCTGCCCAAGGACGACATCGCGCACCGCGAGCAGCTTGCAGAGGCGCTCGACGAATTGCAGCGGGCGCTCGGCGCAAAATGACGGGCTGATGCTTTTGGTCGCAGGCGCGGACTTGTGCACTGCCCCGGCATGCTCTCATCACTTCTGAAGGCCGCCTGATCCCTCGGAGCTGGCCGATCTACCGTGCCGTCGCACAGGCGGAGAAACAGGACGAGCTGTACATTTTTTGTGCGAGCACTGTCGCGACTTTCATCTTGCCGCGCCGAACGGGACTGTGTGAGCCTCGATGGCGGATGGGGACTGGGATGGACCGACCGTCGCTTTGCGCGCAAGGGCGCGTGCGAAGCGTTTCCGGCTGGTCTCGCTTGAGAAAGATTACGACATGCCAAAACGAGTGTTGCTTGGTCTCCTCCTGGCTTGCGGCCTTGCGGCCCCTGCGCTGGCGCAAGAGCCGAAGACGGGGGGTGTGATCAATGCCGTGATTCAGCCCGAGCCGCCCGGCCTGATGCTTGCGCAGGTCCAGAACGGCCCGACCCAGATGGTCTCGGGCAACATCTTCGAAGGCCTCTTGCGCTACAGCCCCAAGCTCGATCCCCTGCCGGAGCTCGCCGAGAGCTGGAGCGTCAGCGAGGACGCCAAGACCTACATCTTCAAGCTGAAGAAGGGCGTGACCTGGCACGACGGCAAGCCCTTCACCGCCGCCGACGTGCTGTTCTCGATCGAGATGCTGAAGCAGACCCATGCGCGCGCCCGCACCAATTTGGCGCAGGTCGACAAGGTCGAGACGCCGGACGATCATACGGTGGTCTTCACGCTGAAGCAGCCGTTCGGCCCGTTCCTCGGCATCTTCGAGGTCGGCTCGATGCCGATGGTGCCGAAGCATCTCTATGCAGGCACCGATTGGAAGACCAACCCCTACAACAACGCACCCATCGGCACCGGCCCATTCATGTTCAAGGAATGGCAGAAGGGCTCGTTCATCCGCCTGGTCAAGAATCCGAACTACCACGAAAAGGGCAAGCCCCATCTCGACGAGATCTACTGGCAGATCATCCCCGACGCCGCCGCGCGCTCGGTGGCTTACGAGACAGGCAAGGTCGACGTGCTGCCCGGCGGCTCGGTCGAGAATTTCGACGTGCCGCGGCTATCCAAGCTGAAGGACACCTGCGTCACCGGCGCCGGCTGGGAGTTCTTCTCGCCGCTGGCCTGGCTGTGGCTGAACAACCGGCAGGGTCCGCTCGCCGACAAGCGGGTGCGGCAGGCGATCATGTATGCGGTCGACCGCGACTTCGCCAAGGACGTGATCTGGAACGGGCTCGGCAAGGTCGCCACCGGCCCGTCGGCCTCGACCATCAGGTTCTATACCGATGACGTGAAGAAATACCCCTACGATCCGGCCAAGGCCAAGGCACTGCTGAAGGAAGCCGGCTACAAGGGCGAGAAGATCCGCCTGCTGCCGCTAGCCTATGGCGAGACCTGGCAGCGCTGGGGTGAAGCCGTCAAGCAGAACCTCCAGGATGTCGGCATGACCATCGAGACGATCGCCACCGATGTCGCCGGCGGCAACCAGAAGATCGCCGAGTGGGATTACGATATCGCCTTCACCTATCTCTACCAGTACGGCGACCCCGCGCTCGGAGTGGGGCGCAACTACATCTCCAGCAACATCGCCAAGGGCCAGATGTTCAACAATGTCGAGGGCTATTCCAACCCGGAGATCGACAAGCTGTTCGCCGAGGGCGCGGTTGCAACGCCGGATTCCAAGCGCAAGGAGATCTACGAGAAGGCGCAGAAGATCCTGGTCGAGGACGTGCCGGTGGCCTGGATGCTCGAGCTGCAATTTCCGACCATCATGCGCTGCAAGGTCAAGAACCTGATCACCACGGGGATCGGGGTCAATGACGGCTTCAAGGACGCATGGCTCGACAAGTGAAGCCTCTTACCTCTCCCCGCCTGCGGGGAGAGGTCGAATGTGCGTATAGCGCACATTCGGGTGAGGGGGAGTCTCCACGAGTCCAACTGCTGATACGCTCGCGGAGAGTCCCCCTCACCCCAACCCTCTTCTCGCAAGCGGGGCGAGGGAGTCACTCTGTCTCCGTGGCGCCAGGTCACATCACCAATATGACTCACTAGATGCTCTCCTTCGTTGCTCAGCGCGTCCTAAAGGGCGTGATCGTCCTGCTCGCGATCGTCGTTCTCAATTTCTTCCTGATCCGCCTGGCGCCCGGCGATCCCGCGATCGTGATGGCGGGCGAGGCCGGGGCCAGCGATCAGGTCTTCGTCAAGCAGCTCCGGGAGAAGTTCGGGCTCGACAAGCCGCTGCCCGAGCAGCTCTTCATCTACGTCAAGGGCGTCGTCAGCCTCGACCTCGGCTTTTCCTTCCGCCAGCAGGCTCCGGTCGCAAAACTAATTGGCGAGCGGCTGCCGGCGACGCTGTTGTTGACGCTGACCGCCTTCGCGATCTCGCTCACGCTCGGCATCCTGTTCGGCACCTTCGCCGCGCGCTTTGCCGGAACGTTTGCCGACACAGCCATCACCGTGTTCGCGCTGATCTTCTATGCCATGCCGATCTTCTGGGTGGCGCTGATGGGCATCCTCCTGTTCTCGGTCACGATGGATTGGCTGCCGAGCTTCGGTTACGAGACGGTCGGGGCCAACCTCACCGGCCTTGCCCATGCGGTCGACGTCGCAAAGCACCTGATCATGCCGGCGATGACGCTCGGCCTGTTCTTCATGGCGACCTACACCCGCATGACGCGCGCCTCGATGCTGGAGGTGAAACGCCTCGACTTCGTCAAGACGGCGCGCGCCAAGGGGCTCTCCGACGCCGTGATCCAGCGCCGCCACGTGCTGCGCAACGCGCTGCTGCCGGTGGTGACGCTCGCCGGCGTGCATTCCGGCACGCTGATCGGCGGCGCCGTCATCACAGAGACCGTATTCGCCTGGCCCGGCATCGGGCGGCTGATGTACGACGCACTGCTGCAGCGGGACTACAATCTGCTGCTCGGCGTGTTCGTGATCTGCTCCGCCATGGTCCTCACCTTCAACCTCATCACCGACCTCGTCTATCGCCTGGTCGATCCGCGGATCGAATACGCCGCATGAAACAGTTCTGGAAATCGATGCTGAAGAGCCCGAGCGGCGTCATCGGGCTCGTCATCCTCCTGGTTGCAATCTCTGTCGCGGTGTTCGGACCGATGCTGTTCCCGAACTCGCCCTGGCGCATGGTGCAGCGGCCGTTCCTGCCGCCGTTCACGCTCTCGACCGTGCCGCTCGGCACCGACGCGCTCGGCCGCGACATCTTCGCCGGCATGATCTTCGGCGCGCGCGTCTCGCTTCTGGTCGGTCTCGTCTCTACGCTGGCGGCGCTGATCGTGGGCGTGCCGATCGGTGCCATGGCCGGTTATTTCGGCGGCAAGGTCGACGACGCCCTGATGCGCTTCACCGAGTTCTTCCAGACCATTCCGAGCTTCGCGCTCGCGATCGTGCTGGTCGCCATCCTGCAGCCCTCGATCTATTCGATCGTCGCCTCGATCGCGGTGGTGAGCTGGCCGCCGGTTGCTCGCCTCGTGCGCGGCGAGGTGCTCTCGCTGCGTACCCGCGAGTATGTCCAGGCCGCCGTGGTCACCGGCCAAAGCAACAGCTGGATCATCCTGCGCGAGATCCTGCCCAACGCGTTGTCGCCCGTGATCGTGCTGGCCTCGTTGATGGTGGCGACCGCGATCCTGCTTGAATCCTCGCTGTCCTTCCTCGGCCTCGGCGATCCCAATCTGATCTCCTGGGGCTACATGGTCGGCGCCGGCCGCACCGTGATCCGGCAGGCCTGGTGGATCACCGTGTTTCCCGGCATCGCCATCCTGATCTCGGTGCTCGGGCTGAACCTGATCGGCGAAGGCCTCAACGATGCGCTCAATCCGCGCCTGTCGCGGGAGGGCCGCTGACGATGACCGCCCCGGCCGCCGTCTCCATCAGGAACTTGCGGATCGCGCTGCCCAAGGGCGCCGAGCGCCCCTTCGCGGTCGACGGTGTCTCGCTCGATCTGCAGCCCGGCAAGATCGTCTGCGTCGTCGGCGAGTCCGGCTCCGGCAAGTCGATGTGCGCGCATGCGCTGATGGGCCTTTTGCCGGATACGGTCTCGGTCACCTCTGGTGAAATCCAGTTCGAGGGCCGGGACCTGCTCAAGCTCGCTGACGACGGCTGGCGCGATCTGCGCGGCCGTCGGCTGGCGATGATCTTCCAGGAGCCGATGACCGCGCTCAATCCGTTGATGCGGATCGGCGACCAGATGGCGGAGATGTTCGAAGCGCACGGCCTGCTCACGCCGAAGGAGCGGCGGGCCAAGGCGCTGGCGCTGGCAAGCGAAGTCGGCCTGCCCGACCCTGAGCGCATCGTGCGCGCCTATCCGCACCAGCTCTCCGGCGGCCAACGCCAGCGCGCCATGATCGCGATGGCGCTCGCTCTCGAGCCCGCGGTGCTGGTCGCGGACGAGCCGACCACCGCGCTCGACGTCACCACGCAGGCCCAGATCCTGAAGCTGATCCGCAACCTCCAGCAGAGCCGCAACATGGCGGTGATGTTCATCACGCATGATTTCGGCGTGGTCGCCGACATCGCCGACCAGGTCGTGGTGCTCCGCCACGGCAAGGTCGTCGAGGAAGGTCCCGCCACGGCCATCTTCAACGAGCCGCAGCACGACTATACCAAGGCATTGCTTGCCGCCGTGCCCTCGATGGATCCGCCGCCGCGAGAGCCATTGGACGATCGGGCCAAGGCCGTCGAGGTGATCGGGCTGGACAAGACCTACGTCACGTCGGGCGGCTGGTTCCGCCAGGCCCGCCGCGTCGATGCGGCGCGCGCGGTCAACTTCAACATCCTCAAGGGCGAGACGCTCGGCCTCGTCGGTGAATCCGGCTCGGGCAAGTCGTCGGTAGCGCGCCTGGTGATGCGACTGATCGAAGCCGACCGCGGCACGGTGCGGATCGGCGACACTGACCTGACGTCGCTTTCCGGCAAGGCGCTGCGCGGCGAGCGCCATCGCATCCAGATGATCTTCCAGGATCCGTTCGCCTCGCTCAATCCGCGCCGCAAGATCGGCCACATCATCGCCGACGGGCCGATCGCAGCCGGGACCGATCCAAAGGTGGCGTTCGACCGCGCCCGCGATCTCCTCAAGATGGTGGGCCTGGACGCCGGCGCGCTCGAACGCTATCCGCACGAATTCTCCGGCGGCCAGCGCCAGCGTATCGGCATTGCCCGCGCGCTCGCGCTCGAGCCGGAGATCATCGTCGCGGACGAGGCCGTCTCCGCGCTCGATGTCTCGGTGCAGGCGCAGGTGTTGAAGTTGCTGGAAGATCTCAAGGCGCGCCTCGGCCTGTCGATGCTGTTCATCACCCACGATCTGCGCGTCGCGGCCCAGATCTGCGACCGCATCGCGGTGATGCAGCGCGGCGCTATCGTCGAGCTGAAGCCGACGGCGCAACTGTTCGCCGCGCCCGAGCACGCCTATACGCGCGAATTGCTCGCAGCCGTGCCCGGACGGAAGGAGCACGCGCCGGCGGCCTGAGGCGCTCGTCCTTGTTCATCGATTTCCGTGATGGTTCCAAAAACTTGCACGCCGAGCGAGGCGAAACATATTCGATTCAGCGGCATTTGCTTTCGTGAGACCATCCTTGCTCATGTCGGCAGGGGGTGAGTTGACGCCAGAGTCGCTCGTCGCGGCTGGCGCCGTACAACGAACGTGATGTGATGGCAGCTCAAGAACCCAGCAAGCAAGACGCACCGGGATGCTGGGAACTGCGCAGCCCGGTCACGCGCTTTTTATCCGGTCGTGACCGGACCGGCCGCTTCAAAGCTAAGGGCATGACCATAGACGACGTTTGAATGATCGACGTCATCTCATGACGGACTCACACTGATACTCGGAGCCAACATGGGCGAAGTTATTCGATTTGTCTCGAAGTCCGAGCGCGAGCGAACGCGTCTCATCCAGGAAGCGCGGGCGATCTACGACAGCATCTTCCCGCCGGTCGATCCGACGGACGAGGGCCAGGGAAAGCCGGCGATCCGTCGCCCGTTCATCGGCCGCGACGGAGGTAACGTATCGTGATCAAGATCATCGCCGTGCTTTGCAGCCTCGCGTCTCCCTCCAATTGTCACGAGCAGATCGTCACCACGTCGGACTTTGCGCAAATCTCGGTGCAGGCCTGCCTGATGGGCGCGCCGCAGCTTGCCGAATGGATGAACCAGCATCCGGCCGAGCGCCTGGCGGCCTGGCGCTGCGTGATCGGAGACCAGGGGCGCCGGGGAATCTAGCGAGGCGGATTCTCCTCCGACAAATTAGGGCGGCCCACAAATCACGGAGTGACGCCAGTCCATTGCCGGTCTACCCTCCCTGTTCGAAAATGAGGGGGACGCCGGATGGAAGTCGCCAGCCTCGTTCTTCCGGTCTTCGCGATCATCGTCACCGGCTGGCTCGCCGGCGAGCTCGGCTATCTCTCGCGCGCGCTGGCCGATGCCCTGGTGCATTTCGCCTACAACGTGGCGATGCCGGCGCTGTTGATTGTCACGATCGCCCAGGAGCCGGCGCGCAATCTCCTGGAGTGGCGCTTTCTGCTCGCCTTCGGCGGCGGCTCGCTGATCTGCTTCGCGCTCGTGTTCGTGCCGGTCCGCGCAGGCGGCAAACACGACCTCGCCAGCAGCACCATTCACGGGATGGCGGCGGCGATGACCAACACCGGGTTCGTTGCGCTGCCGATCCTGCATGCGATCTACGGCCAACCCGCCGTCCTGCCCGCGGCCGTCGCGACGGTGTTCGTGGCCGCAGTGATGTTTCCGATCACGGTGATCCTGCTGGAAAAGCGCGATGCACGCGGGGCCTCCGTGCGCTCTATGGGACTGGCAAAGCAGATTCTGCTCAATCCCATGGTGCTGTCGACGTTCATCGGCCTCACCTGGGCGGTGACGGGATTGCCGATTCCGGCACCGGTCGCGGCCTATCTCAACATGATCGCTGCCGCGCTCACGCCGTGCGCGCTGTTCGCCATCGGGCTCGGCCTGTCCATCGAGGGCTTGCGGTCCAACCTGAAAGCGTCGTTTGCGCTCGCCGCGGTGAAACTGGTGGTCATGCCGCTCATCGTCTACGGGCTTTGCGTCGTGATCGGCCTCACCCCTCTCTACACGGTTGCGGCGGTCATCTGCGCGGCCGTGCCGACGGCGAAAACCGTCTACGTCCTCGCACATGAACACAAGGTCGAGGAGAAGCTGGTTGCGGCCACGGTCTCGATCACGACGATGCTGTCGGTCGCGACATTGCTCATCGCGCTTTATCTGCTCTCGGGATTGGCGAGCGGCATGCGTTGATCCGCCAGTGGCCTCCACCTTGCCGGAGCCCTCTATCTCGTGGTGTTGCTCCAGGTGGGAGCCGAGTTGGTCACGCCGACCGAGGGCCAATTGTATGATCCGATCGACGGGGCGGTGACAGTGCCAATCGTCTGTCCCGACGATCCGTAGGCCGCCCTCGGTTGCGCGGCCGGCGCTCCGGCTCCGCCATAGGTCGGAGCCACCACACCAGTGCTGTATTGCCGGCTGGACCGGACCTTCTTCGCCTCAGCTGCGAATGGTGCGGCAAGCAGTCCCGTCGTGATCAGCGCGGAAATGGCGAGTCTGATGGTTTTCATGGCTGATCCCTTCACCCGTTGCGCGCCCCGATATGGCAAGTGTTCATGCATCGGCAAATTTCCATGGGTTCTCCCTTCATAACTCCGTGTGCGGACGAAGGTGCCGGAGCGCGGCGGACTCACACCGTCTTCGGATGGACCCGAATCAGCGCTAGTGCATTGCTTTCAGTGACTTCCCTGGACGCAAGCATGACCGGCGCCGAACTGAAGCAGCTTCGCAACGACCTCTCCGATGCCCTCGAGCGCAAGCTCAGCGCGGCCGACATGGCCAAGCTTTGCGGACTGCCGGAGAGAGGCGGCGCCGACACCATCCGGCGCTGGGAGGTCAGCGGCCCGACGCCGGAGGGGACCAGGATACTGCGCGTGCTCGCGATGGCGAGCGAGCGCTATCCGATCCTGGAGAAGTTCGACATCTTCGATCGACACGATGTGCGTGAGGAAGACAGGCCGGCAAAGCGCGCCGCCTTTCGCGCGCAGATGCGCGACGAGGCGCGCCGCCGCCTTGGTTAACAGGATGCCCGCGCAAGTTACCCGAGAGGCGCCAAGTTAAGCCTTCCTTCACCACTCCTTAAGCCGCCATTAAGCACGAAAACCGATTGCCGCCCAATAAGTTGGCTTGGCTACCGCTGTGCCATGCATGTGACAGCATTTTCGTCAAAAGCGAGCTATCTGCAAAACCAATGCGGCGCAGAAAACGCGCCTGCCGGGGACCTTACGTGTTGGAGTTCAAGACGATGAAGAAGATTCTATTTGCGACCGTGGCGCTGCTCGTGGTGGGCGCGGCTCCGCCGGCCGTCGGCGCCGATCTCGGCAACCGCAATTATTACAAGACGCCCGCGCCGGCCTACGCCGCGCCGATCTACAATTGGACAGGCTTCTATCTCGGCGCCCATGTCGGCGGCGCGTTCTCCAGCGACAACAATTTCAATGGCCTCTCCACCGGCAACAATGGCAACGGCCGCTTCCTCGGCGGCGTGCAGGTCGGCGGGGCCTGGCAGTTCCACCCGAACTTCGTGGTCGGCGTCGAGGGCCAGTATTCCTGGCTCTCCGGCAGCGTCGGCGCGGTGTTCCCTGGCGGCATCGCCTACACCAACGACCAGCGCGGCCTCGGCTCGATCACCGGCCGCGTCGGCTACACCTGGGGTCCGGGCCTGGTCTATGTGAAGGGCGGCTACGCCTATTCGGACAACAACGAGAAGGTCACCGTCGGCGGCGTGCCGACCGCCTTCGTCATCACCGGCGATCATCGCAACGGCTACACCGTCGGCGCCGGCCTCGAATACATGTTCGCCCCGAATTGGTCGGCCAAGGCCGAGTACCAGTATTACAATTTCGGCGACGCGAGCTTCACCGCCGGTCCGCTCGCCGGCACCGGCGCCTTCACCACCGACGACCATACCTTCAAGGCGGGCGTCAACTACCGCTTCAACTGGGCAAGCCCGGCCATGGCGCGCTACTGATCGGTTACCACGACCTTATCAAGATGAGGGGGCCGGCCTCGTTGCCGGCCCCTCTTTTTTTCGCTCTGCGGAACAACGTCAACCGATTGGGCTCATTGCGATTCCTTAACCGGTGCTGCCGATACTGCAGCCACAAATAGAAGAACATTGGGGGAATTTCGATGCCGATCCGTTTGGGCCTTGGCCGCTTCCTTGGCCGTTTCCGTCCGCGTTTCAAAATGCCCAAATGGGGCGTGCGCGGCAGCCTGTTCGCGGCGTTTGCGGTCATCGCGGGCATGGGCCTGGTGATCGCGGCCGGCGCCGGCCTCGCGTTGCAGAATCTCGGCGGACGCATCACCGAACTGAGCGGACGGGACATTCCGCGCCTTTCCGCCAGCCTGCAATTGTCGGCGCTGAGTGCGAGCCTGGCGGCGCAGGGACCGGCGCTGCTTGCGGCGCAGAGCGAGGACGCTCTGAACGAGCGCACCAAGAAACTCAGGGAATTACAGGAGCAGACGCAGCAGAAGCTCAACGAGATCATCGAGCTCGGCGGCGACAAGAGCGTCGTCTCCGGGCTCAGCGAGACGATGAAGAGCATCAACGAGGCGGCTCAGAGCCTGGCCAAGGCCGCCCGCGAACGGCTCGACATCGCAGCCCTCCACGACAAGCAATATGACGCCCTTCGCACCGCGCAGGGCGCGTTCGTCGGCGCAGCGAGCCCGGCGATGCTGGACGCGCAGACCCGCGTCAATGCCATTCTCGGTTCAGCCGACCTGTCCGCCGCGGATGCAACCGACGCCGCGCAGACCGTCGGTCAGCTCGGCAACGTCGTCGCCAGCGGCAATCTCGCGGCCGCCAACATGAGCGCGGCGCTGTCGGCGAACACCAGCGACAAGCTCGATGACATCCAGAAGGAATTCAAGACGGCGCAGGGGCGCCTGCGGTCGAACCTCGATCTGTTGCCGGACAACCAGGGCAACAAGATGCTGCGCGAGACGGCGGAAAAGCTGCTTGCGCTCGGCACCGGAAAGACCGGCGTGTTCAATCTGCGCGAGAAGGAGCTCGACTCCGTCGACTACGGCCAGACCATCCTGGACGAGACCCGCAAGCTCAACGTCGGCCTCGGCATCAGCGTGCAGCAGCTCGTCGATGGCGTGCAGAAGGAGACCAACACCTCGACCTTCCAGGCACGGCAGGAGATTTCGCTCGCGACGTCGGTCATGCTGGCGATGGGCGCGTTGATGCTGGTCGGCTCGGCGCTGTTCGTCTGGCTCTATGTCGGCCGCAACATCCTGCGCCGGATCGGCGCCTTGCATCAGTCGATGCAGTTGCTCGCGAACGGCGATCTCGAAACCGAGATCTACCGCTCGAAGAACCACAACGACGAAATCTCCGTCATGGCGAACACGCTGCAGGTGTTCCGGGAGAGCATGATCGAGACCCGCGCGCTGACCAGCGAGCAGGACAAGGACCGTATCGCCAAGGCCGAGCGCGCCGCGCGCATGGAGGCGAAGATCGCCCAGTTCGAAAGCACGGTGCGCTCCGCGCTCGACAATCTGGCCCAATCGGCCAATTCGATGCAATCGACCGCGCAGAGCATGTCGAACACCGCCGACCAGTCCAACGCGCTGGTCAACGCGGTCGCCTCCGCCGCGGAGGAGACGTCGGTCAACGTGCAGACCGTCTCGGCCGGCACCGAGCAGCTATCCTCCTCGATCCAGGAGATCAGCCGTCAGGTCGTGACCTCCGCCGAGATCGCCAAAAAGGCGGTCGACGAAGCGGGAGCGACCGACGCCACGGTGCAGAGCCTTGCCGACAGCGCGAGCCGCATCAGCGTCGTCGTCGACCTGATCCAGACCATCGCCTCGCAGACCAATCTGCTCGCGCTCAACGCCACCATCGAGGCGGCGCGCGCCGGCGAGGCCGGCCGCGGCTTCGCGGTGGTTGCCTCCGAGGTGAAGAGCCTGGCCAGCCAGACCGCCAAGGCGACCGACGAGATCCGCACCCAGATCGCCAGCATGCAGTCAGTCACGACCTCCGCGGTCGGCGCCATCCAGGGCATCGGCCGGATCATCGGCGAGATCAACGACGTCACCACGACGATCGCAGCAGCGGTCGAGGAGCAGGGCGCCGCCACGCGCGAAATCGCCCGCAACATCCAGCATGCCGCCGGCGGCACCAGCGAGGTCTCCAGCAACATCGTCGGCGTCTCCACCGCGTCCGCCGAAGCGGGCGCTGCGGCCACCGAGGTGCTGGGCGCCTCGGACGCCCTGCGCCGCGAGGCCGATATGCTGCGCGGGGAGATCGACGCCTTCCTCAACGACATGCGGGCGGCGTAAGGCCCTGTCCTGTAGCCTGGATGGAGCGTAGCGCAATCCGGGCTACGGAAAACTGCCTCGGTATGACCGCCATGCTGTCGCCGCCCAGCATCCTTTTTCGGCTGGCGCCCCGCGCGCGCTGGGTTTAAGCCGATAGCATGAGCTCGAAAACCGACACCCCGCAGTCCTCGGCCGAGGCCCTGCGCTACCCCTGGGAACAGCATCCCGGCCCCGAACAGGTGGTCGAGGTGCGGCCCGGCGTGTTGTGGGCGCGGCTGAAGCTGCCGTTCCGCCTCAACCACGTGAACATCTACCTGCTCGCCGATGGCGACGGCTATGCGATGATCGATGCCGGCTTCGGCAACGAGGAGACGATCGAGGCCTGGACGAAGCTGTTCGATGGACCGCTGAAAGGCGTCAACATCACGCGCCTGATCGTCACCCACTCCCACCCGGATCATGTCGGTCTCGCCGGTTGGATCGTCGAGCGGTTCGGCTGCCCGCTGGTGATGTCGCAGGTCGAATATCTGCAATCGGTCTATCACCAGAACCGCGGCACCGAGGAGCGGCGCGAGGCGCAGCGGCTGTTCTTCCGCCGCCACGGCATGGACGAGTCGCTCACCGAAAAGCTGCTCGGCCGCGGCCAGGACTATCTGAAGCGCGTCTCGGTGCTGCCGCCGTCCTATCGCCGCATCTCGCATGGCGACGACGTCGTGATCGGCACGCGCCGCTTCAAGGTCATCACCGGCGGCGGCCACGCCCTCGACCAGGTGATGCTGTATTGCGCCGACGACAAGCTGTTCCTCTCCGCCGACCAGGTACTGAGCAAGATCTCGCCGAATGTCAGCGTCTGGGCGGTCGAGCCCGACCAGAACTCGCTCGGCGAATATCTGGCCTCGCTCGCCAGCCTGACCACGACGCTGCCCTATGACGTGCTGGTGCTGCCCGGCCATGGCGTGCCGTTCTACGGATTGAAGACCCGCATCAAGCAGCTCGCCGACCACCACGAAGAGCGCTGCCGATTGATCGCGGAAGCCTGCCGTGAGGTGCCGCAAACCTCGCGCGCCTTGGTGCCCGTCGTATTCAACAAGCACGTGCTGGACGAGCACCAGATGGGCTTTGCCGCCGGCGAGCTCGTCGCCCACGTCAACTACATGATCGTCGAGGGCCGCCTCACGCCCGAGACGCAGGACGGCGTGCTGCAGTTTCGGACGACGTGAGTTCTGTCGTCATGGCCGGGCTTGTCCCGGCCATCCACGTTCTTCCGCGCGAAAACAAGTTCGTGGATGCCCGGGACAAGCCCGGGCATGACGAGTTTGTGGAACGACCAGCACAATCACCTCACTTCATGTTCGCGATCGCGTGCAGCGCCGCGATGTAGCCGAACGGCCCGAGCCCGCAGATCACGCCGGTCGCCACGAACGAGATCTTGGAATGCCGGTGATATTCGTCACGGGCGTGGATGTTGGAGATGTGCACCTCCAGCACCGGGCCCTCGAACGTCTTGATCGCGTCCATGATCGAGACCGAGGTGAAGGAGAGACCGGCCGGATTGATCACGATGGCGTCGGCGTCCTGCCGCGCCGACTGGATCAGATCGACCAGCACGCCCTCGTGGTTGGACTGGTGGAAGGCGAGCTTGAGGCCGAGCCTGGCGGCCGCGTCCTCGCAGCTCGCGTTGACCTCCGCGAGCGTCGTCGTGCCGTAGATGTGCGGCTCGCGGATGCCGAGCATGTTGAGGTTGGGGCCGTTGAGGATCATCACGCGCTTCATGGAAGGGTCCTTTCGAGAGCCTGGTTGGGAAGGAAAGCGCGCGCCGGGCCGCGACGGAAGACCATAGGCTGGGGTTGAACGCTCGCCCCGCCAGATGGTGCAGAGCAGCATTATATGTCGCGCAGGATTGATCGGGATCAAACTGAGGCGCGCCGGATAGGGCATTTTGCCCAAATGCCCCACAGATCCAAATGTGGGATAGCGCATAGACATTGGAGCTGGAAAAGCTCTAAGTAGACGCGTCCCCTTGGTCAGGTTCCGTTGCAGGTTTGCCGATGGATTACGCCCAATTCTTCGATTCCGCCCTCGATCGTCTCCACACCGAGCGGCGTTATCGCGTGTTCGCCGACCTCGAACGCACGGCCGGCCGGTTCCCGCATGCGGTCTGGCACTCGCCCAAGGGCAAGCGCGACGTCGTGATCTGGTGCTCCAACGACTATCTCGGCATGGGCCAGCATCCGAAGGTGGTCGGCGCCATGGTCGAGACCGCCACGCGCGTCGGCACCGGCGCCGGCGGCACCCGCAACATCGCCGGCACGCATCATCCGCTGGTGCAGCTCGAAGCCGAGCTCGCCGATCTCCACGGCAAGGAAGCCGCGCTGCTGTTCACCTCGGGCTATGTCTCGAACCAGACCGGCATCCCGACCATCGCAAAGCTCATTCCGAACTGCCTGATCCTATCCGACGAGCTCAACCACAATTCGATGATCGAGGGCATCCGCCAGTCCGGCTGCGAGCGGATCGTGTTCCGCCACAACGACGTTGCGCATCTCGAAGAGCTGTTGAAAGCGGCCGGTCCCGATCGGCCGAAGCTGATCGTCTGCGAGAGTCTCTATTCCATGGACGGCGATGTCGCGCCGCTCGCGAGGATCTGCGATCTCGCCGAGAAATATGGCGCGATGACCTATGTCGACGAAGTCCACGCCGTCGGCATGTACGGCCCGCGCGGCGGCGGCATCGCCGAGCGCGACGGCGTGATGCATCGCATCGACATTCTCGAGGGCACGCTGGCCAAGGCGTTCGGCTGTCTCGGCGGCTACATCGCCGCCAACGGCCAGATCATCGACGCCGTGCGCTCCTATGCGCCGGGCTTCATCTTCACCACCGCGCTGCCGCCGGCGGTCTGCTCGGCCGCGACCGCCGCGATCAGGCACCTGAAGACGTCGAGCTGGGAGCGCGAGCGCCACCAGGACCGTGCCGCCCGCGTCAAGGCGATCCTCAATGCCGCCGGCCTGCCGGTGATGTCGAGCGACACACACATCGTACCGCTGTTCGTCGGCGATCCCGAGAAGTGCAAGCAGGCCTCCGACCTGCTGCTCGAACAGCACGGGATCTACATCCAGCCGATCAACTATCCGACCGTCGCCAAGCGCACCGAGCGCCTGCGCATCACGCCCTCGCCCTATCACGACGACGGCCTGATCGATCAGCTCGCCGAAGCGCTGCTGCAAGTGTGGGACCACCTCGGCCTGCCGCTGCGCGCGAAGTCGCTGGCCGCGGAGTAGGCCTCTCTTACCCTTCCCCTGGAGGGCAAGAGCGGGCGGACAGCTCGCCCCACCGCTTAACGACGCCTGCAGTTCCTGCCGCCACCCGGCATTTCGCTGTCGCTTGCGTCCGCTCAACGCGCTAGGTTTGCAAGGAGAATGAGCTCGGGCGCCGCCGGCGCCCAGGGAGAGAGCCCCCGACCCATGCTGCACGATTGGGGCGTGATCGCCGCCGCCTTCGGCTATATCGGCTTCCTGTTCCTGGTGGCGAGCCACGGCGACCGCCGCTCGCCGGCCGGTCGCGGCCGCGCCTCCGGGCTGATCTATCCGCTGTCGCTGGCGATCTACTGCACGTCCTGGACCTTCTTCGGGTCGGTCGGCTTCGCGACCCGCACCTCGACCGATTTCCTCGCGATCTATGTCGGCCCGATCCTGATGATCGGGTTGGGGGCCGGGGTGCTCCGACGCGTGATCCAGCTGGCGAAAGCCCACAACATCACCTCGATCGCCGATTTCATCGGGGCCCGCTACGGCAAGAGCCAGGCGGTGGCGGCGACCGTCGCCGCAATCGCGATCATCGGCTCGGTGCCCTATATCGCGCTCCAGCTCAAGGCGGTGGCTTCCTCGCTGGGCACAATCCTGAGCGAAGACCAGGCCTTCTCGCACATCCCGATCCTCGGCGACATGGCGCTGATGGTGACGCTGACGATGGCGGCCTTTGCTGTGCTGTTCGGCACGCGACAGACCGACGCGACCGAGCACCAGCACGGCCTGATGCTGGCAATCGCGACCGAGTCCATCATCAAGCTGGTCGCCTTCCTCGCCGCCGGCATCTTCGTCACCTTCTGGATGTTCTCGCCGCATGAATTGATCGAGCGCGCGATGAGGACGCCGGAAGCGGTGCGCGCCATCAATTATTCGCCGTCGATCGGCAACTTCCTGACCATGACGTTGCTGTCGCTGTGCGCGATCATGCTGCTGCCGCGCCAGTTTCACGTCAGCGTGGTGGAGAATTCCTCGGATGCCGAGGTCGGCCGCGCGCGCTGGCTGTTTCCGCTCTACCTCGTCGCCATCAACCTGTTCGTGATCCCGATCGCGCTCGCCGGCCTCGTGACCTTCCCGTTCGGCACGGCCGACCCTGATATGTACGTGCTGGCCCTGCCGATCGAGAGCGGCGCGAACCTGCTCAGCGTCGCCGTCTTCGTCGGCGGGCTGTCGGCGGCGACCGCCATGGTGATCGTCGAATGCGTCGCGCTCTCCATCATGGTCTCGAACGACCTCGTGGTGCCGCTGGTGCTGAAACGTCGGCCGGAGGGGCGCGCCGGCGGGGCCGATTTCAGCAACTTCCTGCTGCGCTCGCGCCGGCTCGCGATCTTCGCCATCATGGTGATGGCCTATTTCTACTATCGCGCGCTCGGCAGCACCCAACTCGCGGCGATCGGCCTGCTCTCCTTTGCCGCCATCGCCCAGCTCGCCCCGAGCTTCTTCGGCGGCCTGCTCTGGCGGCGCGCGACCGCGCGCGGGGCGATCGGCGGCATGCTGGTCGGGTTTGTGGTGTGGCTCTACACGCTGTTCATGCCGAGCTTCATGGATTCCTCGACTTCAGGCATCCTGCTGCTGCAGCATGGCCCGTTCGGCATCGAGGCGCTGCGGCCGCAGGCACTGTTCGGCGCCGACCTGCCGCCCCTGATGCACGGCGTGATCTGGTCGCTGTCCCTCAACATCCTGACCTATGTGCTGCTGTCGCTGGCACGCCGGCCATCCTCCATCGAGCTGCTGCAAGCCGATCTGTTCGTGCCCAATACGCTCGCACCGATCTCCCCGAGCTTCCGCCGCTGGCGCAGCACCGTCACCGTGCAGGACATCCAGACCACGGTGGCGCAATATCTCGGGCCCGACCGCGCACGGCACTCCTTCGAGGCCTTCTCGGCGCGGCGCAACGTGCGGCTGGAGCCCGGCGCGCCCGCCGATTTCGAGCTGCTGCAACACGCCGAGCATCTGATTGCCTCCTCGATCGGCGCGGCCTCCTCCCGCCTCGTGATGTCGCTGCTGCTGCGCAAGCGGACGGTCTCCGCCAAGGCCGCGCTGAAGCTGCTCGACGATTCGCACGCCGCGCTGCATTTCAACCGCGAGATCCTGCAGACCGCGCTCAACCATGTGCGCCAGGGCATCGCCGTGTTCGACGCCGATCTGCAACTGATCTGCTCCAACCGCCAGTTCGGCGACCTCCTCAATGTGCCGCTGCATTTGATCCAGTTCGGCACGCCCTTGCGCGAGATCCTGGAGTTCATCGGCCTCGGCGATCCGAACGATCCGCTCGAGCGCGAGGCCCTGCTGGAACGGCGCCTTGCGGCCTACACCACCGATAGCGAGCCTTATCTCGAGCGGCTGCCGGAACGCCACATGGTGATCGAAGTGCTCACCAACCGCATGCCCGGCGGGGGCTTCGTCATCACCTTCACCGACGTCACGCCGACCTTCGAAGCCGCCGAAGCGCTGGAGCGCGCCAATGCGACGCTGGAAAAGCGCGTGCGCGACCGTACCGAGGAGCTGACGCGGCTGAACTCCGAGCTGGCCATCGCCAAGAGCGCGGCGGAGGACGCCAGCATCTCCAAGACGCGTTTCCTCGCCGCCGCCAGCCACGACATCCTGCAGCCGCTGAACGCGGCGCGGCTCTACGTCACGAGCCTCGTCGAGCGC
This sequence comes from Bradyrhizobium sp. NBAIM18, assembly GCF_020193825.1. Taxonomy (NCBI): domain Bacteria; kingdom Pseudomonadati; phylum Pseudomonadota; class Alphaproteobacteria; order Hyphomicrobiales; family Nitrobacteraceae; genus Bradyrhizobium; species Bradyrhizobium sp. NBAIM18. The sequence continues at coordinate 46,101 of NZ_JADYVO010000019.1, read as the reverse complement.
CAGCACAATGGCGAGGAGACGCGGCTGGTCGAGAACATCGACGAATCCTTGCAGGCGATCGAGGAAATCCTCGGCGCGCTGCTCGACATCTCCAGGCTCGACGCCGGCGCGATGGCGACCTCGATCTCGAGCTTCAAGATGGCCGATCTGATGCGCTCGCTGGAAATCGAGTTCGCGCCGATCGCGCGCGCCAAGGGCCTGGAGCTCGCCTTCGTGCCCTGCTCGCTGCCGGTCGAGTCGGACCGGCTCCTGCTGCGGCGCCTGCTCCAGAACCTGATCTCGAACGCGATCAAGTATACCCCGCGCGGCCGCGTGCTGGTCGGCTGCCGCCGCCGCGGCGCCTCGCTCAAGATCTGCGTCTACGACACCGGCGTCGGTATCCCCGCGGTCAAGCGCGGCGAGATCTTCAAGGAATTCCATCGCCTGGAGCAGGGGGCACGGATCGCGCGCGGTCTGGGCCTCGGCCTCTCGATCGTGGAACGCCTGGCCCGCGTGCTCAAGCACGGCATCGCGATCGACGGCAACCGAAGCGGCGGCTCGGTGTTCTCGGTGACCGTGCCGACAGCGAAGGCGGTCACCCACACCGCGGCCGTGACCAGCGCGACGCCGCTGGCGCGCACACCGATCTCGGGCGCGCTGATCGTCTGCATCGAGAACGATGCGGCGATCCTCGACGGCATGCGCACGCTGCTCAAGGCCTGGGATGCCGAGGTGATCGCGGTCGCCGATCCCGAAGGCGCGATCGCTGCGATCGAAGCCGCCGGCCGCCGCGTCACCGGCCTTCTGGTCGACTATCACCTCGATCGCGGCAACGGCATCGCCGCCATCCGGGAGATCCGCCGCCGTTTCGGCGATACCATCCCTGCGATCCTGATCACGGCCGACCGCAGCCCCGCCGTGCAGGTCGCCGCGCGTGACGAGAAGATCGCGGTGCTCAACAAGCCGGTGAAGCCGGCTTCGCTGCGTGCTCTGCTCGGGCAGTGGCGCACGCAGCAAATGGTGGCGGCGGAGTAGCCTCGCCGCAAAGCGACGCCAGGCCTTCGTGCCTCAAGGCGCGAGCCGCGTGAAGACATAGTCGCGGCTCTTGGCGCGGGCTTCGTGGCAGGCGAAGCAGGTGCGGTGCTGCGCCTCGTCCACCGGCTTGCCGTTGATGAAGCGGCCAAAGCCCCAGCCGCCGGTAGCCGCGTATTTCTTGGAATCCTTCACCATCACCTGGACCGTGGTGGCGGCGCCGGGAATCGTCGCGGACGCGAACTCCGGTGACTGCTTTCGCTTCCAGGCGCGCTTGACCAGGATGGTGCCGTCCGGGAACGGCAGTTTTCCGGCCTGATAGGCATCGATGGCGGTCTGGTTGCCGACAACAGCGCGCAGCTCGTCGAGCGGCGCGGCCTCTTCGGCCGGCGCGATCAGCTCCCACCGCTTATAGCCGGCTGGAATTGTGACGCCGAAGATCGGCGAGGCGTCCGCCGCGCTCTGTTCCGCTGGCCCTTCCGCGAAGGCGATCGTGACGAGGTAGGGCATGCAGGTCAGGAGCACGACGAGGACGACCACGCTCAGCACGATCATCGTGGTGTAGAGAGATTTCTTCTTTTCGGGTTCGGCTATCGTCATGATGTTTCATCGGGCTCGATCAATGATGCTGGACGGAGGTGCTGACGAATGCCTAGGCGCCGTCGGCGTCGATGACGGCCTTGGCGAAGGCTTGTGGCGCTTCCTGCGGCAGATTGTGGCCGACGCCGCCGGTGATCAGGCGAAACTCGTATCGGCCTGAGAACTTCTTGGCATAGGCGCTGGGATCGGGATGGGGCGCGCCGTTGGCATCGCCCTCCATCGTGATCGTCGGCACCTCGATCTGCGGAGCTGCGGCCAGCTTCTTTTCGAGAGGCTCGTATTTCGCCTCGCCCTGGGCAAGCCCGAGCCGCCAGCGGTAATTGTGGATCGTGATCGCGACGTGATCCCTGTTGTCGAGCGCCGCCGCGCTCCTGTTGAAGGTGGCGTCGTCGAACTTCCACTGCGGCGAGGCCAGCTTCCAGATCAGCTTGGCGAAATCGTGCGTGTACTTCTCGTATCCGGCCCGGCCGCGTTCGGTCGCGAAGTAAAACTGGTACCACCATTGCAGCTCCGCCTGCGGCGGCAACGGCGCGTTGCCGGCAGCCTGGCTCGAGATCAGATAGCCGCTGACCGCTACCAACGCGCGACAACGGTCCGGCCACAGCGCGGCGATGATGTCGGCGGTGCGTGCACCCCAGTCGAAGCCGGCGACGACGGCCTTCTTGATCTCGAGCTTGTCCATCAGCGCGATGATGTCCGCGGCCATGGCCACAGGCTCGCCGTTGCGCGGCGTCTCGCTGGAGAGGAAGTGCGTCGTGCCGTAGCCACGCAGGTATGGGATGATCACGCGATAGCCGGCCTTGGCCAGGAGCGGCGCGACCTCGACGAAGGCGTGAATGTCGTAGGGCCAGCCATGCAGCAGGATCGCCACCGGACCGTTCGAGGGACCCGCCTCGGCATAGCCGATATTGAGGACACCGGCTTCGATCTGCTTGATCGTGCCGAAGGACGCATTCGACCCTTGAGATCGCTGCGGTTCGGTCTCGGCACGAGCGAACGCGATCACGCCGATGCCGGCGGCGGCAGCTCCCGTGGCGATGCCGAGAAACTGGCGGCGGTGCTGATCGATGATCCGTTTCATGATGGTGTGACCTCGTCGTGGTTGATGATGGTGCGTCAGATCAGCGCGACCGTGACGTCGATGTTGCCGCGGACGGCCTTGGAGTAGGGGCAGGTTTGATGCGCTTCATCGATGATGCCGCGTGCGATCTCGGGGTCGAGTCCCGGCAGGCTGACATTGAGGCGCGCCCTCAGCGCGTAGGCGCCCTCGTCGAGCACCAGATCGATCTCCGCGTCGATCGCACTTTTCCTGGGAAGGGTCACCTTCTGCTTGCGCGCGGCGAGTTCCATGGCGCCTTCGAAGCAGGCCGACCAGCCGGCCGCAAACAATTGCTCGGGATTTGTGCCGATGCCGGCCCCGCCCGGCGGCGACAGCTTGACGTCTAGGCGACCGTCGGAACTGCGCGATATGCCGTCGTGCCGGCCTCCGCTGGTGTGGGTCCGGGCCGTGTAGAGCAGTTTTGCCGTTTGCGTCATGAAGAGCTCCTTGCCGTCGCGCAAACTGACTAGCAGCGACGCGCTCCGGAGACCCGTTTGGACTTGTGAGAAGTTGTGAGGCCGGCGCAGAAGCTGTTGTGAGGCCTGCAAACACGGTCTGAGGCCGATGCAACGCAGGCCTTGCGGGATGGCTGCCCTCTGGCTATCCGGTTCGCAAATGAGCAAGATTTCGCGATGACCACGCCGACCGGGCCAAGACTCTCGTTCGGACCATTCACCGTGGCGCCACTTGAAAGGCTCGTGACGCGCGACGCCGTCGCGGTGCCGCTGGGTGCGAAGGCCTTCGACGCACTGATCGCACTGATGTCGCGGCCGAACGAGGTCGTCAGCAAAAGGTATCTGATGGCGCTGGTGTGGCCCGGCATCACCGTCGAAGAGGCCAATCTGCGCTTTCACATCGCCGCTCTGCGCAAGGCGCTCGGCGACGGCAAGGACGGCGCGCGCTACATCACGACGCTCTCCGGGCGCGGCTATTGCTTCGTGGCGCCGATCTCGCACACGGAGCCTCCGGCGGCGCGGCGCTCGTCCCCGCCGATGGAATTGCCGCCGGTCAAGCTGCCGAATCGGCTGCAACGGATGGTCGGACGCGACCAGGCGGTCGCCACCATCTCCGACAAGCTTCTCACCTCGCGCTTCGTCACGATCGTCGGTCCGGGCGGCGTCGGCAAGACTGCCGTCGCGGTGGCGATCGCCCACGACCTGCTCGCGACGTTCTCCGACGCCGCGCATTTCGTCGACCTTGCCGCGCTCAGCGACCCCGATCTCGTGATCACCTCGATCCTGTTGATGCTCGGCTTGCCGGCCGAGACCGACGATCCCCTGCCCGCGCTGCTCGCGCATCTCCGGGACAAGCGGTTGCTGCTCATCCTCGACAATTGCGAGCATGTCATCGCCGCGGCGGCACCGCTGGCTTCGGCGATCTTCCACGCTGCGCCTGATGTCCACATCCTCGCCACCAGCCGCGAAGCCCTGCGCGTCGAGGGCGAGCAGGTCTATCGACTGGCGCCGCTCGCCGTACCGCCTGATAGTGCCGGGCTGAGTGCGGCGGCTGCACAGACCTATCCCGCGCTTCAGCTCTTCATCGAACGGGCGACCGCTGGCGGCGCGCAGATCGCGCTCGACGACACCAACGCCGCGACTATCGCGAGGATCTGCCGCAACCTCGACGGCATGGCCCTGGCGATCGAGCTCGCCGCCGGCCGGGTCGAAGCTTACGGCCTGGAGCAGACGGCCGCGCTGCTCGATGAGCGTCTCAATCTGCTCTGGCAGGGCCAGCGCACCGCGCCCCCGCGACAGAAGACGTTGCGGGCGACGCTGGACTGGAGCTACGGGCTGCTGTCCGACATCGAGCGCCTCGTCCTCCGCAGGTTGGCGGTCTTCGCAGGTCACTTCACCATCGACGCCGCCCTCGAGGTCGTCCCGGATAAACGTGCCGACCGCTCCCATTTGTTCGATGCCATCGACAGTCTCGTCGCCAAATCGATGGTCGCGCCGCGGCCGGTCGGCGCCATGATGCGCTACCGTCTGCTCGATACCACGCGCGCCTATCTGCTCGAGATCGAGCCGAACGACGCCGCGCTCGCCGCCCGCCACGCGACCTACTACCGGCGATGGCTGGAGCAGGCCGGCAGCACATGGGCGGCAACGCCGAACGCCGACGAACGGGCGATCCACTTCTCCGCGCTCCACAATGTGCGTGCCGCGCTGGACTGGTGCTTTGGCGCGGGCGGCGACGCCACCGCCGGCATTGCGCTCGCCGCCGCGGCAGCGCCGATCTTCCTCGCGATGTCCCTCTTGATCGAATGTCGGCGCTGGTCGGAACGGGCACTGCTTGCCATGACCCCGTCCGCGCGCGGCAGCGCCGATGAAATGCACATCCAGGCTGCCCTCGGGCTGACCCTGATGTTCACGCGCGGCGGCAGCGAGGCGGCGCGCGTGGCCTTGAGCAGGAGCCTTGCGATCGCGGAGGCGCGCGGCGACGTGCCGAACCAGCTCCAGCTGCTCGGCCGCATGCACATCTTCCACGAACGGATGGGGCAGTTCCATGCCGCGCTTGGTTATGCGCAGCAGAGCCTTGCGGTCGCGCAGCCGCTCGGCGATCCGGGCTCGATCGTCCTCGCCCATTCGTTGCTCGGGGTCTCGCTGCATCTGGCCGGCGAGCACCGCGACGCGCTCAAGATGCTAGAGGTCGCATGGCAAGGGCCGGGCGCCGAACGAATCAGCACCATCCATGGCTTCGATCATCGCAACCGGGCCGGCATCACGCTGGCGCGCGAACTCTGGTTGCAGGGCCGGCCCGCGGACGCGCGGCAGCTGGCGCAACAGACGGTGACTGAAGCCGCGCAGATGGAGCATCCGATCACGCTGTGCATCGCGTTGATCTGGGCGGTCTCGATCTCGCTCTGGGACGGCGATCTCGACGGCGCCGAGCAGAGCATCGACCAATTCATCGCGCATGCCGAATCTCGCTCGATGGGTCCCTATCTCGTGGTGGGCCGCGGCGTGAAAGGCGAACTGGCGATCCGTCGGGGAGACGCCGCGCAAGGCGTCGATACGATCTTCGCTTGCCTACGTGATCTCCACGAGGCCGGCTACGAACTACTCACCACGACCTTCAACATCGCGCTGGTTCAAGGCTTGTTGGCGCTTGGACAGGTCGAGCAGAGTGCGCGCCTGATCGACGATGCGATCCGCCTCGTCGATCAGAGCGGCGATCATCTCTACATGCCCGAATTGCTGCGGATGAAAGGCAGAGTTCTGTTGTCGCTGCCGGAGCCCGACGCCGAGCAGGCAGAAGCCCACTTCATGCAATCCCTGGATCTCAGCCGCCGGCAAGGCGCCACGGCCTGGGAGCTGCGCGCTGCGATCGATCTCGCCGGGCTGTTTGCCGGACGCGGGCAGCGCGACGAGGCGAAGCGATGGCTCCAATCGCCGCTCGAGGGCTTTGCCGAGGGCGCCGATACGGCGGATATCAAAGCGGCCAGCGTGCTTCTGACCACGCTGTAGCGGATCACCCCGTCGGCGTACCCTGCTTCGTCGCTGCGCTCCTCGCAATGACGGCGCAAGGTGAACCGTTATCGACCTCAAACCAGCGTCTCGACTCGCAGACATGGCTTCGCCTTCTCGCGGCGCGTTTCGCCCGAGTTTTGCGCTTCGCGTCACGCCCTCCTGGAGAAAGGGCGCAGGGAAGGCCGGGTGCTGGCTCGCACCCGCGGTCCGCTGCGCGAAATGCACACGCAGAAGGAACCGCACAGCAGCATACAGGTGAAGCCGAACACACGGCCTTCCCTGCGCGATGGTCGGACGGCTTATGCCGCGCTCTCCCGGGAGCCGAGTTCCCTCTGGCCTCCCTCGCCCTCACGAAAGTCACCGACACCGCGCCGGTTGGCGCAGATGCCGCATCCGCAAGCGCTTGACCGTAGCAACGACGGCCAGGACCACACGGTTTTGCCGTTACGCGAACGGCGCCGTTCGTACAACGCGGCTTGCGAGGCGCTCACGGGGCTCGGCTCAATCCATCACCCCGCCCTGCGTCCCACATCCGCGACGGCGCCAAAGCGTCCACCGCAGCCCGATCCGCGGCTCGTGACGACGTACGACCGCCCCTTTCGCCGGATCAGGGTGAGCCAGGATTTACGCTGAATCCGAATTTCTGTAAAGTAGAATATTTGGCCGCCGATCGGTTGACCCAGCCGTTGCTGTTTTGAGCGACGACGGCCCAACCCCTAGGGGTGGCTCGGTCACGTCCCTGCAAATCATGTTTCGAAGAACGCGCACATGGTGTCCCGTCATCTCCAGCAGCAGCGCGAAAAGCGGAGAGCGTCAACCGCCCGGGTTGGACGAAAAGCGGAAGTGCTTCGGCGGACGTCCCTTAGTTCTTGGGCTGCCCGAAATCGACCAGCGGTGGCGGCAACTCGATGTCCGGAATCTCGATCTTGATCTTATCCAGATCCACCTTGATCGGGGCGTCCAGCAACCCGGTGACAGTGATCGGGAATGCGATCACGACCGCAACCATGATCGCCTGCAGACCGATCCACGGCACCGCACCCCAATAGATGTCTGAACTCTTGACTTCCCTCGGCGCCACGCCGCGCAAATAGAACAGTGCGAAGCCGAAGGGGGGATGCAGGAAGGAGGTCTGCATGTTCACGCACAGCATGATCCCAAACCAGATCAAGGCGGCATCCGCGCCGACGACAGGCGTGAGGAGCTTGAGGGCGGTCGGCGCGATCATGGGAACGATAATGAAGGCAATCTCGAAGAAGTCGAGGAAGAAGGCGACAAAGAAGATGAACAGATTGATGAAGATTAAGAAGCCCCATACACCGCCCGGCAACGATGTCAGCATGTGTTCCAGCCAGACGCCCCCGTTGCAGCCGAGAAAGACAATCGAGAAACAGGTCGATCCAATGAGGATAAAAGTCACCATGCAGGTGATGCGCATGGTGGTCTCATAACCCTGCTTTACCAGCAAGCGCAGGTCGGGAATCCTGATTACCTCGAGACACGCCCAGGCCACCGCCAGATAGGCAATCGCGAACGCAATTTTGAACGGCAGATTAGGCGTGAAGTAGATGCCGATGATGGTGCCCACGCCGGCCGCGGCCACGCCCACGAGCAAGACCTTGTGACCGGCCGAGCTGAAATCCTTGTGATGGATGACGGCGAGGACGATCGCGCCGACGGCGCCCATGGCACCCGCTTCGGTCGGCGTGGCGAGCCCCAGCATCATCGTGCCGAGCACCACGAAGATCAGAACGGCGGACGGAATGATGCCCAGAAGGCATTTGCGCCAGAGTGCCCAGCCCTTGAGCGTCCTCGCTTCCTTCGGCACCGCCGGAACATGGCCCGGTTTGACGATGCTCAGAACGAAGGTGTAGCCCGCGAACAGCGCGATCTGAAGTATCGATGGCCCCCAGGCGCCCAGATACATGTCACCCACCGACTTTCCGAGTTGGTCCGCGAGCACGATCAAAACCAGCGAGGGAGGCACCAGCTGGGTTATGGTGCCGGAGGCTGCGAGCACGCCGGTGATGTAGCGCACGTTGTAGCCGTAGCGGATCATGACCGGCATCGAGATCAGCGCCATGGCGATGACCTGCGCCGCCACTGTGCCTGTGATGGCCCCAAGGATGAAGCCGACGATGATCACGGAATAGCCGAGACCGCCGCGAACGGGGCCAAACAGCTGTCCCATCGAATCCAGCATGTCCTCTGCGAGGCCACATCGTTCGAGGATCGCGCCCATGAACGTGAAGAATGGGATGGCCAGCAGCAGCTCGTTGGACAGAACGCTGCCGTAGATGCGCTCCGGGATCGCCTGGAGGAAGCTGAACTCGAAAAATCCCAAATGGATCGCGAGAAATCCGAACGAGAGCCCGAGGGCGGCCAGCGTGAAGGCGACCGGAAAGCCGATGAGCATCGCCAGCACAAGACCGCCGAACATCAGCGGCGGCATCATCTCGATCGTGATCATTGGGTCGGCCGCTCGTATTTCGCATCGATGGTGACTTCACCGCGCAAGGCGGCGGCGCGCTTGATGACCTCCGAGATACCCTGCAAAGCCACCATGAAGAAGCCGGCCGGCAGGACGAACTTGATCGGCCACCGCAGAAGGCCGCCTGCATTGTTGGACATTTCGCCGATGACGAACGAATTGTAGAACATCCCCCAAGAGAGGTAGCTGAGGAGCAGGCAGGCAGGGACGAGGAAGACCAATGTCCCGATCAGGTCCAGCCACAGCTGGCCGCGCTCGGTGAGCATGAGATAAAGGATCTCGACGCGGACGTGCTCGTTGCGCTTAAAGGTGTAGGACGCGCCGAACATCACGATGACGGCGAACATATACCACTGCGTCTCTAGCCAGCTGTTCGAGCTGTAACTGAAGGCGTAGCGGATCATCGCATTGACAGCACTCACGACGCAGGCCGCGAGCACCAGAATATTGCAGACGTTGCCGACCTTTTCGTTCAGCCAGTCGATAGCCGTACTCATCGCCAACAATGGGCGCATCGATGCCTTGTCCCCGCTCGCTGAGTACTATCCCCCAGGCGAGCAGGACCATGGCGCTGCATCAGCTGCCTGCCACGTCTGCGCGGGAGCTAGTTGACCCCTCCTGATGCTTCCGCCCGTTCTTGCTGTCGGTTTTCGGCAAGACACGTTCAGGTCTCAGCCGCCGCGTGAAGCAGGGCCACCTTTACCGTCGGCCAATTCCCGGTCAACAGGAAAATGGACAGTTTGCCGCAGCAATGTCTAAGTTAGCGTCACTAGGCTTAATTGGGTTGACCTTCGGGGCTTACCGGCGACGCGACCGGCGGAGGACAACCTCCAGCGAGATATCACTGCTCCAGAGGAGGATTTCGTGATCGGCGCATTCCTGGTCGTCTTGTCGATCGCTCTCCTCTGGGTCTTCCTGCCTCGCAACGGGCAGTCACATCGGTGGATGGAGCTGCCATTCTTTGAGACAGGAGTCCCCCTGGTGATCATCATGGCCTTCTCAGCTGGCCTGACGATGGTGATCGACCGCATCTTCTGACCGGTGTCGGCTGTCGAGGCGCGCCTAACCCTCGACGTCGTACTGCCTGCAGAGGTGATCCCCAATCTGGACCAGCATGGCAACGCATTCAGGATAGCCCGGCCGATCAGAGGTCGCCTGATCAGCGCTGGCCCGAAACTCCCAGGATTTCCCGTCGCGGAGGATGGAAATCGTCATTCCATCGGGACAGTCGGCGTGGACCTTCAACTCGGCTCTCGCCATGGCGACGAGTTCGCTTTCAGATTTTACGGGCTTGCTCATTCGTTGGCCCTTGATCTCCTAGCGGACAACCCCAGCGGCATCATCGTCGCTCGGCATCACCCAATCGAGGGCGAGCAAGCAAGCTTCCAGCAGAACTAAAGCAATAAGGCCGCCAACCAGGCCGAAAAAGACGATGGAAAAGGTCCCTAGTAAAAGCGCACAGAAGACATCTGCAAGCACCTTAGACGTGCGATCGGATTGGGTCTGGTTGGCTGTGAAGTACGGCATCTTCATCCTCCGGGGTTTGACCCCAACTTAGCCGCGTCAGCTACTGGCGGTCTATTCCAAACGACGGTTTAGCGGTCCAGCTAATCCATCGATCGACATGCCCACACGGGTCAAAACCGCCGAAGCTCTCATCGCGACGAATGATTGCGCTCTGCCGCGAGCCCGGACATCCGCCAGTTGACGCGCAAACGCTACCCCGTCGGCGTGCCCTGCTTCCACTGGCTGCCGGCGATCTTCGCCGCGGCAATCACCGCTTGCGTCCGGCTCTCGACGCCGAGCTTTTGCAGGATCGCCGAGACATGCGCCTTGATGGTGGCCTCTGAGACACCGAGCTCGTAGGCGATCTGCTTGTTGAGAAGGCCTTCCGACAGCATCATCAGGACCCGGACCTGCTGCGGCGTCAGCGTCACCAGGCGGTCGCGCAGGCGGGTCATGTCGGGATCGGCCGCAGCCGACAGGTCGGTGTCGGTGGGAACCCAGACGTCGCCCTCCATCACCTTGAGGATGGCATCGCGCAAGGTTTCGACCCCGAACCGCTTCGGGATGAAGCCGGACGCGCCGAAATCGAGCGAGCGGCGGATCGTGGCGCTGTCGTCGGATGCCGAGACGATCACGACCGGAATCGCCGGGTATTGCGCGCGCAGATAGATCAGGCCGGAAAAGCCGGAGATCCCGGGCATGGAGAGGTCGAGCATGACCAGATCGACCTCGGAGGTCTGCTCCAGGAGCTTGGTCAGATCCTCGAAGGTTCCGGCCTCGTCGATCCGGGCCGAGGGGAGAACGCCCGCCACCGCCTGCCGCAGCGCATCGCGGAACAGGGGATGATCGTCGGCGATGACGAGATGGGTCGAAGGAGCGTTCATCGTTCTCTTGCTGTCGTTCGCGGCGGATCGGCGAACAGATCCCGGGTGCGTCAATTCTTCCCCGAGCGGCCGTGGCATGCAAGTGGACATTATCCCTTTGCTGCAAAGGGGTTAATCCCCCCGGCTTGGCATTTGCACACCGGCGCTGGATACCGCAGCACCAGTGCGCAAGGCCGAAAGTCGTATTGGGGAGGGTTTCACGCCGATGTTACCTTGTGGCCAAGACCTGGGCTGATCCGGCACGTCCGGACATTCTGGGGGCGAGAGGAAACGATTTTCGGGGAGCGACCCAAACATGTCGACAATGGCTGTGTCTCAATCGAGCGCGCAGGGGATGACGAAGGACGAACGGTTCGTCATTCTCGCCTCCTCGCTCGGTACCGTCTTCGAGTGGTACGACTTCTATCTCTACGGTTCGCTGGCCGGCATCATCGGCGCGCAGTTCTTCTCGGCCTATCCGCCGGCAACCCGCGATATCTTCGCGCTGCTGGCGTTTGCCGCGGGCTTCCTGGTGCGTCCGTTCGGCGCGATTGTGTTCGGCCGTGTCGGCGACATCGTCGGCCGCAAATACACCTTCCTCGTCACCATCCTGATCATGGGTCTGTCGACCTTCATCGTCGGCCTGTTGCCCAACGCGGCGACCATCGGCATCGCGGCCCCGATCATCCTGATCGTGCTGCGCCTCGCCCAGGGTCTGGCGCTCGGCGGCGAATATGGCGGTGCGGCGACCTACGTCGCGGAGCATGCGCCGAACGGCAAGCGCGGCTTCTACACCTCCTTCATCCAGACCACGGCAACCCTCGGCCTGTTCCTGTCGCTGCTGGTGATTCTGTTCACCCGCACCGCGCTCGGTGAGGCCGATTTCGCAGCGTGGGGCTGGCGCATTCCGTTCCTGGTCTCGGTGCTGCTGCTCGGCATCTCGGTCTGGATCCGGCTTCGCCTGAACGAATCGCCGATCTTCCAGAAGATGAAGGAAGAGGGGAAGGGTTCGAAGGCGCCGCTGACGGAGGCCTTCGGCAACTGGCAGAACGGCAAGCTCGTGCTGCTCGCCCTGCTCGGCGGTGTGATGGGCCAGGGCGTGGTCTGGTACACCGGCCAGTTCTACGCGCTGTTCTTCCTGCAATCGATCCTGAAGGTCGACGGCTATACCGCCAACCTGCTGATTGCATGGTCGCTGCTGCTCGGCACCGGCTTCTTCATCGTGTTCGGCATGCTCTCCGACAAGATCGGCCGCAAGCCGATCATCCTCGGCGGCTGCCTGATCGCGGCGCTGACCTTCTTCCCGATCTTCAAGATGATCACCTCCAACGCCAACCCGGCGCTGGAAAAGGCCATCGAGACGGTCAAGGTCGAGGTGGTGGCCGATCCCGCCAAGTGCGGCGATCTGTTCAACCCGGTCGGCACCCGCGTCTTCACCGCGCCTTGCGACACCGCGCGCGCCTACCTGTCGCAATCGTCGGTCAGGTACACGACGACGCCAGGTCCGGCCGGCTCGGACGTGAAGGTCGTGGTCAACGGCAAGGACGTGCCCTACGCCAACGCCAAGGACAGCAACCCGGCGGTTCTCGCCGCGGTGCAGGCGGCCGGCTATCCCAAGGCGGGTGACACCGGCATCGTGAAGATGTCGCATCCGTTCGACGTCTTCCGTCCGCAGCCGGCGGCGATCATCGGCCTGCTGTTCGTCCTGGTCCTGTTCGTGACCATGGTGTACGGCCCGATCGCGGCGATGCTGGTCGAATTGTTCCCAACCCGCATCCGCTACACCTCGATGTCGCTGCCCTACCACATCGGCAACGGCTGGTTCGGCGGCCTCCTGCCCGCCACCGCCTTCGCCATCGTGGCCTCGACAGGCGACATCTATGCCGGTCTGTGGTACCCGATCATATTCGCCTCGATTACCGTGGTGATCGGCTTCCTGTTCCTGCCGGAAACCAAGGACGTCGACATCAAGGCGACCTGATCGCAGCAGCAATCGACGACACCAACCGGCCGCGGTCTCCGCGGCCGGTTTTGCTTTGTGTGGTTATCGATCGCTGCCGATGAATTGCAGCACGATCTCACGGCGGTGCGGGCGGTTGCGATGCTCGATCAGGTAGATCGCCTGCCAGGTGCCGAGCGCGAGCTTGCCGCTCAGGACCGGGACCTGAAGCGAAGTCTGCGTCAGCATGGTCTTGATATGGGCCGGCATGTCGTCCGGCCCCTCGGTATCATGGGTCCACCCCGCGTTCTCCGGCGCGAGCCGTGACAGCGCCGTCGTAAGATCGACCAGCACGGAGGGATCGGCGTTCTCCTGGATCGTCAGCGAGGCCGAGGTGTGGCGGATGAACAGCGTCAACGCGCCCTCACCCGCGTGCGCCTCGGCGATGAATCTCGCGGCCTCGCTGGTCAGATCAGTGAAGCCGCGGCCAGGCGTCTGCACGGTGAGCAGTGCCGATGTGACGGTCGTGGCCTGTACGGACGATGGTGCGGAGCGGGTGACGGATCTGGCTGATGTCATGGAGGGGCCCGCATCAGATCTTCCCCGACACGTCTTTCTGCACGCGGTTGGCCATGTCGATCAGCCGCCGCCAGGCCTTTTCCAGGAACGACATCATGCGGTCGACGTCCTGCTCGCTCGGCAGCGGGATCTCGATCTTGCGCTCGCCCTCGGCGACCTTGGGCTCGGGCTTCCTGAGTGGATCGGATTTCGGCAGCGCCTCGTCGATCTTGCCCGATACCGTTGGCCCCGCCGCGAGCTGTGCCTTCAGCCGCTCGACCTCGGCCTGGAGCCTGCCGATCTCGGCGTCGAGTGCGGTCCGCTCGTCGGGCACCGCGTAGCAGGCCCAACCGGCGCCGTTCCTGGTGCAGGTCGACACCGTGCCGGTGCGCGTGTCGAGCCGCAGCACGCCCTCGGGGATGGGCATCATGCTGTAGCGGCCATTTTCGCCGTCGGGCGTAGATTGCGCGGCCGCGAGGCCGCCGCTGACTACCATCACCGCGGCCGCCGCCGCGAGCCATGATGTCGTGGATGACGTCGCAGGTCTCATCATTGTCTCCGCCCGGCACTGCTGCGGCTGCGGTTGCAATTCTACACCCCCCGCCGGCAATCCGCCGCCAAAAAGCCGCCCCCGAAATCAACGAACGCGGCGGCTTCTTTGATCCCGCGAGCGCGGCGAAAGCACGGCTGCGTCCGCCGTTCGCAAGCAGACCTGCTGCGGTGCGGCGTCACGCTGTGTGCAGCGCTGCCGTGCGCGTCGATATCATCAAGTAAATCAAATACATAATCGGAAGGGACGCAATCGTGACTTGGCTTGACTTGATTATAGGCCATCAGTATGGTCCGCGCGGCTTTTGAGGGTGACGGGCGCAATTTCCATTCAGCCGCAGCGTTTCGGGTCTTCGTTGCATGACACAGGGCACGGGACACGGCGAGGATGGAGATCGCGATAGATCGCCCGAGGAAGCCGCGCTTTCCGATCGGCTCGGAAATCTTGATCAGCGGTTGTCCGAATTTCGCGACCGCCGGGCCAAGACCGAGCAACCCGCAGGTGACGATGGAGACAAAGCGGCCAGAGCCTCGGCGATGGCGCTTGGTTTCCGACTATCCTCGGAGTTGATCGCCGGCGTCGCTGTCGGAGCGGGGATTGGCTGGGGGTTCGACCACTTGCTGTCGACGTCGCCTTTCGGATTCATCGCGTTCCTGCTGCTGGGCTTCATCGCCGGCGTGGTGAATGTGGTGAGAACGGCAGGCGCGGGTCCGAACAGGCGCGGTGGTTCGTAATTGGCCTAGCCGGGTTAACTGTCGTGCCGCTCGCCGGCACAGCCGGCCGACCAATCTTCACTGGTCGGCTTGTCCAGCAGACGAGAGATGCCGCGCGGATGAAAATCGACCCGATCCATCAGTTCAACGTCGAACCGCTCTTCACGATCGGCCGTATCGGCGATCACTCGATCGCCTTCACCAATGCCTCTCTCTACATGTTCGTCGCGGTGGGGATCATTGCGCTGCTTCTGCTCACCAGCGGCAAGCAGCTGGTTCCGGGGCGTCTGCAGTCGGTGGCCGAGCTCTCCTATGAGTTCGTGGCCAGCATGATCCGCAGCACTGCCGGAGCGGATGGCATGCGGTTCTTCCCGCTGATCTTCTCGCTGTTCATGTTCATCTGCGTCTCGAACCTCGTAGGCATCGTTCCGTACACGTTCACCGTGACGAGCCATCTCATCGTCACTGCGGCGCTGGCGCTGCTGGTGTTCTTCACGGTCCTGATCTACGGCCTCTACAAGAACGGCCTGAAGTTCCTGAAAGTGTTCGTGCCCTCGGGCGTTCCCGGCTACATCCTGCCGCTGGTCATGGCGATCGAGGTGCTGTCGTTCTTCCTGCGGCCGGTCTCGCACAGCGTTCGACTGTTCGCGAACATGCTCGCGGGCCACATCGCGCTGAAGGTGTTCGCCGGCTTCGTTGCCATGCTCGGCGCGTCTCTTGGCGTGGTCGGCTGGATCGGCGGTGTCATGCCGCTGGCGCTCGCCGTCGCGCTCACCGCGCTCGAACTGCTGGTCGCGTTCCTGCAAGCCTATGTGTTTGCGATCTTGACCTGTATCTACCTCAACGACGCCATTCACCCTGGACACTGAGTGATCCGGGTGCTTTTCCACCCACACCTGTCTTTCTTCCAAGGAGTCAAAAATGGATCCGCAAGCAGCTAAGTTTCTCGGCGCGGGCATCGCGTGCATCGGCATGGGCGGCGCCGGCATCGGCGTGGCCTTCATCTTCGGCAATTATCTGTCCGCAGCCATGCGCAACCCGGCAGCTGCTCAGGGCCAGTTCGGCAACCTGATCTTCGGCTTCGCCGTGACCGAAGCGCTCGGCATCTTCTCGCTGCTGATCGCTCTGCTGCTGCTGTTCGTCCCGCTCTGAACGCGTTTCGCGCCGCTTCCAGGTGGGAGGCGGCGCGTCTGACAGCAACAGGAGAACTCCATGGCTGAAAGTCATGGCGGCGCCAAAGGTACCGGCGCTCACACGGAGGCCGATGGCGGTCACCACGGCGGTGGCTTTCCGCCTTTCGAGAGCAGCACCTTTGCTTCGCAACTGGTGTCGCTCGCGATCGCCTTCGTCGCGCTGTATCTGATCGTCTCCCGGTTCGCGCTGCCGCGTGTCGGGGGTGCGATCGAGGCGCGTCAGAACAAGATCGAGGGCGATCTCGCCGAAGCGCAGAAGCTGAAGGACCAGTCCGAGGCGGCGCTCAAGGCCTATGAAGGCGAGCTCGCGTCGGCGCGCGCACGTGCACAGGCGATCGGCAACGAATCCCGCGAGAAGGCGAATGCGCAGGCGGAAGCCGAACGCAAGGCGCTGGAAGAGCAACTGTCCGCCAAGCTCGCCGAGGCGGAGAAGACCATTGCCTCGACCCGCGCGACCGCCATGAGCAACGTCCGCGGCATCGCGGCCGATGCAGCCGGCACCATCGTTCAGCAGCTCACGGGCGTCGTTCCGGATGCAGCGTCGGTCAATGCCGCCGTTGATGCGACCTTGAAGGGTTAGTCTCGATGTTCTTCACACCTGAGTTTTGGGTCGCCGTCGCCTTCGTGATCCTGATGGTGATCTTCGCCTATGTGGGGGTGTTCAAGACGGCGATGTCGGCGCTCGATCATCGCGCCGCTCGTATCAAGGCCGAGCTGGACGAGGCGGCGCGCCTCAAGCAGGAGGCCACCAAAGTGCTCGCCGACTACAAGGCGCGCACTGCCGGTGCCGAGCGCGAGGCCGCCGACATCATCGCCAACGCGAATGCCGAAGCCGAGCGCATCGCAGCAGAGGCCAAGGCGAAATTGGAAGATTTCGTCACCCGCCGCACCAAGACCGCCGAGGGCAAGATCGCACTCGCCGAGGCTCAGGCTCTCGCGGACGTCCGGGCAGCCGCCGCGGAAGCCGCCGTGCAGGCTGCCTCCACGATCCTGTCGCAGTCAGTCAAGGGCCCGATCGCCGACGACCTGCTCGCCAAGGGCATCAACGAAGTCAGGCAGAAGCTGAACTGAGGGATTTGCCTTACCCAATCAAAAAGCCGGCGCGACGAGCGCCGGCTTTTTTGTCTGTCGGGTAACAGCATCCACAAGTGCGGTATCATTACCCACCTTGCGCGCACTTGCGCACTGGGGCGGGTGATCCAGTACGCCGAGGCTTCTCAGTTCAAGCACCGCGGCCTCTGGAATACTGGATTGCCCGCCTTCGCGGGCAATGACAGCTGACATTGCCGCAAGATCTCCCCTACTTCTTCTTCTTCCCTCTCGGCTCCGGCGAGAGCGCCTGCGGGTCGAAGCCGACATAGAAGATGTAGGTATCGGCAACCGCGGGCGCCGGCACCGGATAGGCCAGATCCTCGGCGACGAAGGTGAAGGGCACGCTGCCGCCTTCCGACATCGCCACCGTGGTCCGGTAGGCCTTTGAGGCGATCACCTTCTCGCCGACGCCGCCCTGCACGACGGCGATGCGCAGCGGCACCTCGACGGAGGCAGGCGCCCCGGCGGGGCCGGCGATGACACGGCCCTGGATGCCGATCCGGGCCGTGATGCCGGCACTGCTGCGCAAGCATTCGCGCGCCATCTTGGTGATCGAGGCCTGGAAGCGGATGTCATTGCCGACCGCCGGCTTGCCGCTGGCGCCGACCGCGTAGGTCGAGGCGCCCGCGCGCACCGTGACTTGGGGGCAATCGAGGTCGTCTTCGGCCGGCTGCCCGGGCGCAGGCGCCGGCTTCGGCTCCGCCGGCTCGTCGGACTTGCCGCCGAACAGGCTCTTGAAGCGGTCGGTCAACGACTGTGCCGCCACCGGCGAGACGGAGGCGAGCCCGACCGATAATGCCAGCACGACCGCTGCGCCCCGCCGCAACCTCGTCCGCGATGACCGAAGCTCCTGCACCATCAACACCCGTACTCCATGACAATGTTCCGGCCGGGTTATATCGCCAATATCGGCGAACCCAAGGCGGCAAAAAGGGATTTGGCTGCATCCATCAGGCTGCTCAGCCGCGGAAGTCCTCGTGCAGCAGGCCGAACAGCAGGTGATCCTGCCAGACCCCGTTGATGCAGAGATAGCGGCGCGCCAGGCCCTCGCGCGAGAAGCCGCACTTCTCCAGCACCCGGATCGACGGCGCATTGGTCGGGATGCAGGCGGCCTCGACCCGGTGCAGATTGAGCTCGCCGAACAGCGTCGGCAGCAGGACCCGCAGTGCGGCGGTCATGTAGCCGCGGTGGGCATAGGGCTGGCCTACCCAATAGCCGATGGTGCCGGCCTGCACGATGCCACGCCGGACATTGGCGAGCGTGATGCCGCCGACCAGGGCACCGTCGAGCTCGCGGAAGATCAGAAAGGGATAGGAGCGGTCCGCGGCAATGTCCTCGGCATAGCGGCGCAGGCGACGGCGGAAGCCGGAGCGGGTGAGATCGTCGGACGGCCAGATCGGCTCCCAAGGCGTCAGATAGTCGCGGCTGGTCTCGCGCAAATGAGCCCATTGCAGGAAGTCGGACATTTGCGGCGCGCGCAGGAGCAGCCCGTTGCCGCGCGGCGCCAGGGCGGCGGGTCCACTGGATGGCAGGCGAAAGAGGGCCATGGTGATGCTTCCCGGGGCGAGGCCCGCGCGCGGCTCCTAATGCAGCCGCGCCTTGGCGCGCGCCCGTGTCAATCCTTCCGCAAAAGACACCGCCGTGTCCAGACCCCTGCCGCTGCCCAATGCGACGACCGCAGGCCGGCTGCGCGACAGGAGCGCACGGGCCGCGTCCCGCGTCGATTCGATGCTGACGGCGTCGATCCGGGCAACCAGTTCCTGCACTGTCTGCGGCCGCCCATAGGCCAGCACGTGCCGGGCGAGCTGCTCGGCGCGGGAGGAGCAGCTCTCCAGCGCCATCAGCAGCCCCGCCTTCATCTGTGCCTTGGCTCGGGCGATCTCGGCCTCAGTCAGCGTCTCCACCGATTCGTTCATGATGTCGACCACGACCTCCATCATCTCCGGCGCATCGGCGGGATCGGTGCCGGTATAGAGGCCGAAGAAGCCGGTATCGGTGTAGGGGGCGTGGAAGGTGTAGATGGAGTAGCAGAGGCCGCGCTTCTCGCGCACCTCCTGGAACAGGCGCGACGACATTCCGCCGCCGAGGACATTGGTGAAGACCTGCAGCGAGAACAGCGAAGGATCGGTCTGCGGCACCCCCTCGAGCGCCAGCGTCAGATGCGCCTGCTCGAGCTCGCGATGCACCACCTTGGCGCCGCCCTGGCCGAACCGAGCGGCCTGCGGCTTCGGCCCGGGCGTCCCCTCGAAGCTCGCAAAGCGCTTTTCGACCTCGGCGACGACCTGGCCGTGATCGACCGCCCCGGCCGCGGCCACCACCATGTCGGGCCCGCGATAATGCGTCGACAGATAGCCGCGCAGCATGTCGCGGTTGAAGGCGCGCAGCGTCTTGGCGGTGCCGAGCAGCGAACGGCCCATCGGCTGGTCGGGATAGCAGAGCTCGTTCAGATGCTCGAACACGACGTCGTCGGGCGTGTCCTGCGCGGCACCGATCTCCTGTACGATGACGTTCTTCTCGCGCTCCAGCTCGTCGGGCTCGAAGGCGGGATTGGCAAGGATGTCGGCGAGCACGTCGAGCGCGAGCGGCACGTCGGCCTTCAGCACCCGCGCGTAATAGGACGTGGTCTCGGTCGAGGTGCCGGCATTGAGGTCGCCGCCGACCGCCTCGATCTCCTCGACGATCTCGCGCGAGGAGCGCCTGGTCGTGCCCTTGAACGCCATGTGTTCCAACAGATGCGAGATACCGTGCTCGTTCGGCTTCTCGTCGCGTCCGCCGACGCCGGCCCAGACACCGAGCGCCGCCGTCTCGAGGTGGGGCATCTCGTCGGTGACGACGGTGAGGCCGGAGGCAAGCTTGGACATCTCGACGCTCATCCGGCAACTCCCTGCTTTGCGGCGCGGCTGGCGGACAGCACGAACCGCTCGAGCTCGACCTGATCGTTCTTCATCACCCTCATGTGTTCGGATTTGGTCATCAGGCCGTCGAGCCAGGCCGGCAGTTGCGGCCGCTGGCCGCAAGCCGCCTCGACGGCGTCGGGGAACTTGGCCGGATGGGCGGTGGAGAGCACGATGCTCGGCACCTTCGTATCGGTGGTGTCGCGGTCCGCGACGGCGAGCGCCACGGCGGTATGAGGATCGACCAGCTCGCCTGCTTCGCGCCAGGCGGCGCGGATCGCAGCCGCAGTCTCGGTCTCGTCGGCGCGCCCGGCATCGAATTCCTCGCGGATCGCGGCCAGCGTCGCATCAGGCAGCACGAAGCGGCCGGACTGCTTCAGCTGTTCCATCAGGCGACGCACGCCGGCGCCATCGCGCCGGCCGGCCTCGAACAGCAGCCGTTCGAAGTTCGAGGAGATCTGGATGTCCATCGACGGCGATGCCGTCGCGTGCACCTCACGCACCTCGTAGATGCCGGTCTTCAGCGTGCGCGCCAGGATGTCGTTGACGTTGGCGGCGATGCGCAGGGTGCGCACCGGCAGCCCCATGCGCTTGGCGACGTAGCCGGCGAAGATGTCGCCGAAATTGCCCGTCGGAACGACGAAATCGACCGCGCGCGCCGGAGCACCGACCGCGACGGCAGAGGTGAAATAGTAGACCACCTGCGCGACGATGCGCGCCCAGTTGATGGAATTGACGCCGGAGAGCGAGGTCGCATCGCGGAAGCGATGGTTGTTGAACATCCCCTTCACGAGCGCCTGGCAGTCGTCGAAGGTGCCTTCGATGGCGAGCGCATGGACGTTGGCCGCGCCCGTCGTGGTCATCATCCGCCGCTGCACCTCGGAGATGCGGCCGTGCGGAAACAGCACGATGAGATCGACGTTCTCGAGGCCCGCAAAGGCTTCGACCGCGGCGCCGCCGGTATCGCCTGACGTCGCGACCACGATGGTGGTGCGCTGGCCGCGCTTTTCGAGCACATGGTCCATCAGCCGCGAGATCAGCTGCATCGCCACGTCCTTGAAGGCGAGCGTCGGACCGTGGAACAGCTCCAGCACGAACTGGTGCGGGGACATCTGGCGCAGCGGCACCACCGCAGGATGGCGGAAGGTGGCATAGGCCTCGTTCGCCATCCGCCCGAGCTCGGCGTCGGAAATCTCGCCACCGGCGAAGGGACGAATCACGTCGACCGCGACCTCCCAATAGGGGCGGCCGAAGAAGCCGGCGATCGTCTCGCTCGGAAGCTGTGGCCACACCGCCGGCACATACAGGCCGCCGTCGCGGGCAAGCCCGGTCAGCATCACGTCACAAAAGCCGAGTTCGGGGGCTTCGCCCCGGGTCGAGATATAGCGAGTCAAACTGCCCTCCAAAGGCGGCCGGGCCGGAGCTCGACCCTTAAGCCTTTGATTTTGCGTAATTACTTGTCAACAGCCGGTGGCTTTGAACCACCATAGAGTGTTTTGCCGCATCGGGAAACCGCTTCCGGCGTACCCCCTCGCCCAATGAAAAAGGGCTGCGGCATTGCCGCAGCCCTTCTCTTGGAAGGCCTGTCGTTGTGTGCAGACTAGTTGCCTCGTCGGGGTCGCCGAACCCTCAAAACTGTTCCGGCAAGCTTTCGTCGCCTGTCACGAAATCGTCAAGTCCAAAACCCCGCGCGTGTCGAAAATGTTCCTATTTTTCCCGATCTGGCTCTGGTTCGTTTTGGCAGTTGCAGCCAAGCCCCGCCGTGATCCTCACCCTGAACTCCGCCTTTTCCCGAGTCAGTCGCGGGGAACGAATACAGCCTCGGCCCATTGTGTCGGGCGGATGGGTGTCAGCCCGTTGTCCAATGCATTGCCCGGCCAACGGCGGCGTCGATCCGTCGGCCGAACCGCTGCATCCCGGAGCAGCCGGTTCGGTCGCTGGCGAAAGTCAGTTCATTCCGATTTCCACTGCGATCCGGATCAGGTCGGAATGGTTCTTGGCGCCAAGCTTCTGCTTGAGCAGGGACGTGGTGTTGGCGACCGTCTTGTAGGAGATGCCGAGCGCCTCGGCGACCTCGACGATCTTGTCGCCGCGTCCGAGCAAGCGAAGAATTTCGAGCTCCCGCGGCGTCATTTGTGACGCGGGGTTGGCCTTGATCGCCGCGCCGGAGAACGTCACGGCTTCCGCAAGCTGCGGCGAGATGAAGTTGTCACCCGCGACCACCTTGCGCACCGCTTTGAGCAGGATCCTGGGATCGTCGCCTTTGGAGACATAGCCCTGCGCCCCGAGCTCGACGGCCCGCACGACGAACGCCGGATCGTCGTTCATGCTGAACATGATGATCTTGGCGTCGGGGTCGTCCTTGCGGATGCGCCGCATCAGCTCGAACCCGGAGACGTCGGGCAGGCTGATGTCGATCACGGTGACGTCGGGCCGCTTGCTGACATAGGCGCGATGCCCGGATTTGGCGTCGCTCGCCTCGTCAATGCGGATTGAATGGTCGGATGCGAACAGGGTGCGGCAGCCCGACAGCACCACGGGATGGTCGTCGACGATCAGGACCCTCGTCGCCAGCTTGGCGGTATCTTGCATCGCGCACCCTCTTGTTTTTCGACTCATAGCCCGCCGGGAATAAATGGAAAGAGCAAATCCGGCCGATACGCGTTAGAATTGACCTAATGTGGCGACGACTTTCGTTCCGAACGCAATTGTTTCTCCCGCTCGGCGCGAGCCTTCTCGCAGCCCTGATCCTGGGCGGCATATTACTGCAGATATTTGCAGCAGGTCAGGTAGCTGATGAACACGAGCCGGCTCGACGCTCGATCCAGACCATCGCCGCCGCGCTCAACAGCACTCTGCGCGCATCGGACAATCCGCAAAAGACCCTCGATGCATTTGTTCAGTCCTTGGACGCCTCCACGGATATTCAATTCCGCCGCATGGACGGAGGTCCCCCGCCTTCTCCGAAAGACTTGCGCAACCTGAAGAAGGTTCCGCAATGGTTCGTCAACCTCATCACCATACCAGAGATGGAAGCGGCGTTTCCGATCGTCATGGACGGCAGACATGTCGGCGATATCGTGTTCTTCCCGGACATATCGGCCGACTTGTTCGAGAAGTGGATCGGCTTCCTTGCGCTAACCAGCCTGGTCGCTGTCCTGATGGTGCTCACCGGCACCGTTGCCTATGTCTTCGCCGGTTCGGCCCTGCGCCCCCTGCAACATCTCGGCGACGGTCTTACGCGGATTCGGCGCGGCGACTACGCAAGGCCGATCCCGGTCGGAGGACCGCCGGAGATCCGGCAGAGCTGCGAGGAAGCCAATGCGCTGGCAGCGACACTGGCGCAACTCAGCCAGGACAATCGCTATCTGATGCACCGCCTGGTGTCGCTGCAGGATGACGAGCGGCGCGATCTCGCCCGCGAACTGCACGACGAGCTCGGGCCCCTCCTCTTCAGCATCCGCGCCGGCACGATCGCGCTGACCGATGCCTCCGAGCCAACGGGACATCTCGGCAATTCGGCACAGGACCTGCTGCAATCGGTCGAGGCCCTGCAGCAGACCAACCGCCGCATCCTGGACCGGCTGCGGCCGCTCTATATCGAAGAGCTCGGCCTTTCGAGCAGCGTGCAAACGCTGCTCCGGAATTTTCGCAAGCAGGCACCTCATATCGTGCTGACGGACGCGATCGATCGCGATCTCAGCGCAATCGGCGGACCGCTGGCGCAGACCGTCTATCGAGTGATCCAGGAGGCACTGACCAACGTGCTGCGACATGCCAACGCGGGCAACGCACATGTGCAGGCGACGGTTGCCGACAAGACGCTCGTCGTCGAGATCTCCGACGATGGCGGCGGTTTCCCTGCGGACAACGTCTTCGGCCGGGGCCTGACCGGCATGCATGAGCGCGTGCGCGCGCTCAGCGGATCGCTATCGCTGTTGCGCGTGGATGACCGAACCTACGTGCGCTGCCGCCTTCCGGCGGAGACGATGCGGGACGTTCCGCCTCCAGGGTAATTCAGCAGGCGCAACCATCATGCGCATTCTGTCGCGCCGGTTCGCACAGCGTGCTGCGGATCTTGCCATCCGGGCTGAAGCGGAACGAGGCCTGAATGCGCAGCGCGCCGGCGACGGAATATTCGAGGTGGACGCCGTGGGGCGCGGGATTGATCTCTTCCAGCCCGAACCCCGCCGAGGAGAAGGCGCTGAGCCGCGGCTGCCAATAGGCCTCGATCTCGCTCCGGCCACGAAAGCGCCGCGCGCCGTCGCAGGTGCATTCGAGCTGCGCGTCGTCGGCATAGAGGTCGAGCAGGGCTGTGAGGTCGCCCTTACGGCAGGCATCCACCCAGTCGACGATAATTCCCATCTGGTCGAAATCACTCACGCCGCACCCAATCTGCCGCGGACAATATTGGCGGCTTAGAACCACCCTCGTGAATATGCGCTGAATAATAAACCCCGGGCGATACCGGGTTCCCTCGATGGACCTGCCAATGAGCTCAGCTCTGCCGCCGGCCTCTTGCCCACACGCCGAAGGCGATAAGCACGGCGCCTGCAAGCGTGAACCAGGTGATTGCATATTGCAGATGGTCGTCCTTGAGATTCACCTGGAGCGGTCCCGGACGCGGGATGCCGTTCGCCGGCGCGGGCCGTTCGAGATCGACATAGAACGGCGCAACCGTGCCCCAGCCCAGCACGCTTGCGATTGCCAGATGATCGCGCACGAACCAGAGCCGCTTGCCGCGATTCTCCGCCGGAGTCAGCCAGCTTGGCGCCTCGGGAAAGCGCAGATAGCCGGTGAGCTCAACCGGTTGGCCCGTGACGAGCTTGTTCACCGCGCGATCCTCGACGCCGCGGTCCTGCATCGTGTTCTCGACGAAACCCGCTTCGATCACGACCATCTCGCCGCCGGGAAGCCGCGCCGGCAGGAACGCCCAGGTGCCGGGGCCGGAGGCGTCCTTGCGCACCGCCGAGCCGGAGGAATAGACCATTGCATCGGGGAGGGCTGCGTAGGTCGCGGTGAAGCTGACGCGGCGGAATTCGTCGCGGGCGGGATTGAGCGCGACCCATTGCGCGGACGGCGGCAGCGCAATCGGCGCGGCCGCAAGCCGCTCGGTGAGCGCCGCAATCAACTCGTGCTTGGCGGTGCGGCGCTGCAGCTGCCAGACACCGAGCGCCACGAACACAGCCGTGAGGAACAGCGTGAACAGCGCGAAGCCGGCCACGGGGGCCTTGCGCGACGCAGGCTCATTCATTTCGCGCGATCGACCAACCGGCCCGGCGCCGCCTTGTGGTGGAATTGCAGCGCGATCAGCAACGACTTCATCGAGCGCAGCGGCAACAGCGTGGTGGCGAGGATGAGCGGCAGCCAGAGCACCGCATGCAGCCAATATGGCGGCTGGTATTTGACTTCGACGATGAGGGCGCACGCGACGACGATGCCGCCGGCCAGCATGATGATGAAGATCGCCGGGCCGTCGCCGGTATCGATGAAGGCATAGTCGAGCCCGCAACGGTCGCATGCGGGCGCGAGCGTCAGAAAGCCCGCATAAAGCTTGCCTTGGCCGCAGCGCGGGCATTTGCAGGCAAGCCCACGCAGCGCGCTTTGCAGGACGGTGGTTTCGGACGGGGGTGTGCCGGCACTGTCGTTCATGATGGCGGACTCTATCACAGTTTCCGACGAAACTTCGGGCGGCCGGAAAGCGAAAGGGCGGCCCTGCGGCCGCCCTTCCTTATCGGTTCGATCGGGCTCAGTGCGCGGCGCTGGCCATGGTCTCGGCGCCGCGTCCCCAGACGTAAATGCAGAGGAACAGGAACAGCCAGACCACGTCGACGAAGTGCCAGTACCAGGCCGCAAACTCGAAGCCGAGATGCTGCTTCGGCGTGAAGTGGCCGGCATAGGCGCGGAACAGGCACACCAGCAGGAAGATGGTGCCGACCAGCACATGGAAGCCGTGGAATCCGGTCGCCATGAAGAACGTCGCGCCGTAGACGTTGCCGCCGAAGGAGAACGCCGCGTGGGCATACTCATAGGCCTGCACGCAGGTGAAGAGCGCGCCGAGCACGACGGTAAGGATCAGGCCATACTTCAGGCCCTGGCGGTCGTTCTCGAGCAGCGCATGGTGCGCCCAGGTCACGGTGGTGCCTGACGTGAGCAGGATCAGCGTGTTCAGCAGCGGCAGATGCCAGGGATCGAAGGTCTCGATGCCCTTCGGCGGCCAGGTGCCCGGGACCGCGCAGGCGCCGGGCTGCGTGCCGAGGCCGCAACCGAACACCGCATCGCGGGTGGCGTGGACGGCATCAGCCGGAAACAGCGCCGCGTTGAAATAGGCCCAGAACCAGGCGACGAAGAACATCACCTCGGAGGCGATGAACAGGATCATGCCGTAGCGGTGATGCAGCTGCACGACCCGGGTGTGATCGCCCTTGTACTGGGCCTCCTTGATCACGTCGGCCCACCAGCTCGCCATGGTGTAGAGCACGCCCACGGTGCCGACGCCGAATACGATCGGCGCCGCCGAGAACATGTGGTGCATCCAGGCGACCGCGCCGACCGCCATGATGAAGGCCGAGAGCGAGCCGACCGCCGGCCAGGGAGAGGGATCGACCAGGTGATAGTCGTGATGCTTGGTGTGCGCCGTGGCCATTTCCGTCTCTCTCCTCAATCCCGTGCCTGTCCGGCACTTATCCCCTTGCGTCCAACCGCCTGCGCGTGAGCCCTGCGGTCAAAGATTTCCCTTGCGCTTGTCGGCTTCGCCCGATGCCAGCGGTTTCGCCACGGGATCGCGCACCGGATAGAACGTGTAGGACAGCGTGATCGTGCTCAGCCCGTCGTTCTCGTGGTCGGCGGCGATCGACGGGTCGACGTAGAACACGACTGGCATCTCGCGCTTCTCACCGGGTGCCATGGTCTGCTCGGTGAAGCAGAAGCAGTTGATCTTCTGGAAATAGGCGCCGACCGTCAGGGGCGCGACGTTATAGGCGGCCTGGCCCGCGGTGGCGCGCGCCGCCTGGTTGGTCACGGTGTAGAAGACGGTCACGACCTGGCCGATATTGACCTCGATCTCGCTCTGCTCTGGCTCGAACTTCCAGGGCAGGCCGGGCGCGACGTTGGAATCGAAGCGCACCGAGATCTTCCGCGCGATCGGGCCCGTGGCCGGCGCAGAGGTCGCCACTTGCGTCGTGCCGTTGAATCCGGTGGCGCGGCAGAACCAATTGTAGAACGGCACCGCCGCGTAGGAGGCGCCGACCATCAGCGCGACCACGCCGCCGCAGATGGACGCGACCACCACATCGCGCCCCAGCCCGCGGCCCTTGCCCGGGTTGCGATGGCCCGGCTTGGCGCTGACGTCCTGCGATATGGTGGGCTCGTGATCCATATTTCCTACATCGGCCGCACGAGCACGGCCGGCCCCTTGACCATGGTGACGGCGAAGAACAGCACCACGAGCACGCCGAGCGCCAATGCGATGGCGATCGAGCGCTGACGACGGCTCTTCCGCTGCGCCTCGGTGAGGACGATTCCTTCCGGCTCGGGTTTGTCGGCCATCGCGGTGATCATGCGCCCCCAACCATCGGAGCAAGCGCCCGGTACACGACCTCGGCCAGCAGGGTCGCAAACAGCGCGAACAGGTACAGGATCGAGAAGGCAAACAGCTTGCGGGTCGCGCGCAGCGACTGGCTGCGCTCGCGGCGCAGATAGACGTTGATGGCGAGCACCAGCATGCCGGCACCGAGAATCAGCGAGACCACGCCGTAGACGGCATCGAAATAGCCGAGCGCCCAGGGCGCGGCGGCGACCGCGATCAGCACGATGGTGTAGAGCAGGATCTGCAGACGCGTGGCGTCGGGACCGGCGACGTTCGGCAGCATCGGAATGCCGGCGCGCGCGTAGTCGTCGGAGCGGAACAGCGCCAGCGCCCAGAAATGCGGCGGGGTCCAGAAGAAGATGATGGCGAACAGCAGCAGCGGCTCGACATCGACCGTGCCCGTCACCGAGGCCCAGGCCACCACCGGCGGCAGCGCACCGGCGGCGCCGCCGATCACGATGTTCTGCGCGGTCCAGCGCTTCAGCCACATCGTGTAGATCACGACGTAGAAGAAGATGGTGAAGGCGAGCAGCGCACCCGCGATCCAGTTGACGAGGATGCCGAGCGTCATCACCGAGAAGAAGGCGAGCGTCATGCCGAACGCCATCGCCTCGGGGCGGGTGATGCGGCCGCGCGGGATCGGCCGGTTCGCCGTGCGCGACATCTTGGCGTCGATGTCGCCTTCGAGCGCCATGTTGAGCGCCCCGGAGGCACCGGCGCCGACGGCGATGCAGAGCAGCGAGGTTATCGCCAGCACCGGGTGGAAATGCCCCGGGGCCATCGCCATCCCGACCAGCGCAGTGAAGATCACCAACGACATCACCCGCGGCTTGAGCAATGCGAGATAATCGCCAACCTCCGCTTCGGAGATGTGGGGATTGATGTCGATGGCGTTGTGGTCGAGGACGGACACTTAGATCTACTCGCTTCGTTACAGCGCCGCGGCGCCCGTCACGGGCGCCGCGGGGGATTGGTTACTGCACGCGGGGCAGCACTTCGAACTGGTGGAAGGGCGGCGGCGAGGACAGCGTCCACTCCAGCGTGGTCGCGCCGGCACCCCAGGGATTGTCGCCTGCCGGCACCCTCTTCATGAAGGCGTCCAGCACGCAGTAGAGGAAGATCAGCACGCCGAAGCCGGAGATGTAGGAGCCGACCGACGAGACCAGGTTCCAGCCCGCGAACGCATCGGGATAGTCGATGTAGCGGCGCGGCATGCCGGACAGGCCGAGGAAGTGCTGCGGGAAGAACACCAGGTTGACGCCGACGAAGGTGACCCAGAAGTGCAGCTTGGCAAGGCCCTCATTGTACATGTAGCCCGACATTTTCGGGAACCAGTAGTACCAGCCGGCGAAGATCGCGAATACCGCGCCGAGCGACAGCACGTAGTGGAAGTGGGCGACGACGTAGTACGTCTCCTGGAGCACGCGATCGACACCCGCGTTCGCCAGCACGACGCCGGTCACGCCACCGACCGTGAACAGGAAGATGAAGCCCACCGCCCAGATCATCGGCGCGCGGAATTCGATCGAGCCGCCCCACATCGTGGCGATCCAGGAGAAGATCTTCACGCCGGTCGGAACCGCGATGACCATCGTGGCGGCGACGAAATAGGCCTGCGTCGCCGAGGACATGCCGACCGTGTACATGTGGTGCGCCCACACCACGAAGCCGATGCCGCCGATCGCGACCATGGCGTAGGCCATGCCCAGATAGCCGAACACGGGCTTGCGCGAGAAGGTCGAGACGATCTGGCTGATCATGCCGAAGCCGGGCAGGATCAGGATGTAGACCTCGGGGTGACCGAAGAACCAGAACAGATGCTGGAACAGCACGGGGTCGCCGCCGCCGTCGGGCGAAAAGAACGTCGTGCCGAAATTGCGGTCGGTGAGCAGCATGGTGATCGCACCGGCGAGCACCGGCAGTGACAACAGCAGCAGGAACACCGTCACCAGGATCGA
The DNA here is from genome assembly GCF_020193825.1 of Bradyrhizobium sp. NBAIM18. Taxonomy (NCBI): domain Bacteria; kingdom Pseudomonadati; phylum Pseudomonadota; class Alphaproteobacteria; order Hyphomicrobiales; family Nitrobacteraceae; genus Bradyrhizobium; species Bradyrhizobium sp. NBAIM18. Next base: position 16,579 of record NZ_JADYVO010000019.1, on the reverse strand, counting down.
CCACACGAACAGCGGCATCTTGTGCAGGGTCATGCCCGGCGCGCGCATGTTGAAGATGGTGGTGATGAAGTTGATCGCACCCAGGATCGAGGAGGCACCGGCGAGGTGCAGCGACAGGATCGCGAAGTCAACCGCCGGGCCGGGATGGCCCGAGGTCGACAGCGGCGCGTAGATGGTCCAACCCGCCCCGACGCCGTTGGAGCCCGGCTCGCCCTCGACGAAGGTCGACATCAAGAGCAGCGCGAACGATGCCGGCAGCAGCCAGAACGAGATGTTGTTCATGCGTGGGAACGCCATGTCTGGCGCGCCGATCATCAGCGGCACGAACCAGTTGCCGAAGCCGCCGATCATCGCGGGCATGACCATGAAGAAGATCATGATTAGGCCGTGCGAGGTCACGAACACGTTGTAGGTATGGGCCTCGTGGAAGACCTGCACGCCCGGATACATCAACTCGGCCCGGATCGCGATCGACATCGCCGCACCGATGATGCCGGCGACGACCGCGAAGATCAGGTACATCGTGCCGATGTCCTTGTGATTGGTCGAATAGACGTAGCGCCGCCATCCGGTCGGATGGGCATGCTCGTCATGATGCGCGTGATCGCCGTGTGCCGCTGCGCTCGTTGCCATTTTCAAATCCTGCCTTGCGTCCCATTCGGACCTTTGGAGGTCCCACCCTTATCGCTTTCAGTCCCTCAGGCCGCCCCCGGCGCTTACTGCGTCGGGCCGGCCGCGGAGGCGTAGGTGCTGGTGCCGCCGCTCGCAAACTTCTTCTTCGCCGTCTCGACCCAGGAGGCGAACTCCTGGTCGCTCACCACGCGGATCGCAATCGGCATGAAGGCGTGATCCTTGCCGCACAGTTCCGAGCACTGACCGTAGTACATGCCGGTCTTGGTAGCCTTGAACCAGGTCTCGTTCAGACGGCCGGGAATGGCGTCGATCTTGACGCCGAAAGCCGGCAGCGCGAACGCATGGATGACGTCCGCACCCGTGGTCTGGACGCGAATCACCTTGTTGACCGGCACCACCATCTCGTTGTCGACGCCGAGCAGACGGGGCTGCTTGTCCTGCGCCATCAGCGAATCGAATTCGAACTTGCCGTTATCCGGATAGGCATAGGACCAGTACCACTGCTTGCCGGTCGCCTTCACGGTCAGGTCCGCTTTCGGAATGTCGAGCTCCAGGAACAGCAGCCGGAACGACGGCACCGAAATGCCGACCAGGATCAGCACCGGGACGAGCGTCCAAGCCACCTCGATCAGCGTGTTGTGGGTGGTCCGCGACGGCACCGGATTGGCCTTCGCGTTGAACTTGACGACCACGATCACGAGCAGCGCCAGGACGAAAAGCGTGATCAGGGTGATCAGCACGAAGAGGAAGTTATGGAACCAGACGATGTTATCCATCACCGGGGAACCGGACTGCTGGAGCGTCCACTCCCACGGCGCCGGCTGCCCGAGCTCGGCCAAGGCCGCACCACCCGTCGCCAGCGTGACTCCAGTCGCCACCAAGGCGATGGTGGCCAATCCCAGCAATTGCCGGCCCACCCGACCCATCGACATCCTCATGTCGTTCGCGCTCCCCTTCCGAGATCACCCCACGTGCATTCCCCTGCTTGCGGGAAACGCTTATTCGATCCGCCAGTCCGCCAAACCGCCACGCAAGAATACCTCTAAGAGGAATTGGGGCCAGATCGCTAGAACGCGAAATCAAGCCTCTCAAACCATAATTCTTGATCTATCGCAATGCAGTCTTGAGCCCCGCCTGCCAGCCATCACCGGCAAGATATTTCCCAGCAAGATCAGACAAAAATACCGTTTCCCGGGACGCTGCGGCTTGACAGCGGAATTGCCCGCGGTAGGCACTGGAAGACTGCCACGCGGCAGCCTGATTCGTGCGGGCAATGGCGGTGTGGGCGGCGCGGAATTTGCTTGGGAATCGCCTTCAAGACGCCGTCATTCCGTATCAGTCCGCCAGATCAGTCCGCCAAGCGCGAGCAACCCAGGCGAGCAGAGGGACCGACCCGATGGGGCTTTCGAGATCGATGGCAAGGCCGGCGAACGGCCTCCCGGCGCTCGCCGCCCTCGTGGCTGCGATGGTCCTGCTGGCGCTGCCGGGGCTTGCCCATGCGCAGGGCGCGGTGCGCTCCGTCCATGGCGATTGGCAGATCCGCTGCGACACCCCGCCCGGCGCCCAGACCGAGCAATGCGCCCTGATCCAGAGCGTGGTGGCTGAAGACCGCTCCAATGCCGGCCTGACCGTGATCGTGCTCAAGACCGCCGACCAGAAGAGCCGGCTGATGCGCGTGGTCGCTCCGCTCGGGGTCCTCTTGCCCTCCGGCCTCGGGCTCAAGCTCGACAACCAGGACGTCGGCCGCGCCGGCTTCGTCCGCTGCCTGCCCAACGGCTGCGTCGCCGAGGTGGTCCTGGAGGACAAACTGCTCGGTCAGCTCCGCAGCGCCAAGACCGCGACCTTCATCATCTTCGAGACTCCGGAAGAAGGCATCGGCTTCCCGCTCAGCCTGAACGGGCTCGGCGAGGGCTATGACAAGCTGCCGTAGCAGCGGCTAACCTGGGCAATCCTTTTGTTTCCGTAATGTGAGGCTTCGCGCTCTCGCGGAACTGGTCCGAAACCATTATCTTGCCCCACATCCCCGGCTAATGGACGGACGCATGACCAATCCTGCCACGACCTCCCTGCTCGACCGTGCCAATCTCGACCGCGACCAGGTTCGCAGCGAGGTCGCGCGCGGGCTTTCCGGCGCTGACGACGGCGAGCTGTTCCTGGAATACAGCCAGACCGAAGCTCTCATGTTCGACAATGGCCGGCTCAAGCAGGCGACCTACGACACCTCGCAGGGTTTTGGTTTGCGCGCCGTCAAGGATGATGCGGTCGGCTATGCGCATTCCTCCGACGTGTCGCTGCCGGCGCTGATTCGCGCCGCCGATGCGGTTGCCGCCGTGCGCGGCGGCTACTCTGGCAGCTTCTCGGCGCCGCCGCCGCACACCAATGTCCGCCTCTATGGCGACGACAATCCGCTGGATGCGCCGGGCTTCGAGACCAAGGTCAAGCTGCTCGCCGAGATCGACGCTTACCTGCGCGACAAGGATCCGCGGGTGCGGCAGGTCAGCGTGAGTCTCGGCGCGACCTGGCAGGTCGTCGAGATCCTGCGGCCCGACGGAGAGAGCTATCGCGACATCCGTCCGCTGGTGCGCGTCAACATCTCCGTCGTCGCCGGCCAGGGCGACCGCCAGGAGAGCGGCAGCAAGGGCTATGGCGGCCGCGCCGGCTATGCCGAGTTCATCGAGAGCAGGAACTGGCGCGACGCTGCCGACGGCGCGCTGCGCGAGGCGCTGGTCAATCTGGAATCGATTCCGGCGCCCGCCGGCGAGATGGACGTCGTGCTCGGCGCCGGCTGGCCCGGCGTGATGCTGCATGAAGCGGTGGGCCATGGCCTCGAGGGCGACTTCAACCGCAAGAAGACGTCTGCTTTTGCGGGCCTGATGGGCCAGCAGGTCGCGGCCAAGGGCGTCACCGTGGTCGACGACGGCACCATTGCCTCGCGCCGCGGCTCGCTGTCGATCGACGACGAGGGCACGCCGACCAATCGCACCGTGCTGATCGAGGACGGCATCCTGGTCGGCTACATGCAGGACCGCCAGAACGCGCGGTTGATGAACATGAAGCCAACCGGCAACGGCCGTCGCCAGGGTTATGCCCATGTGCCGATGCCGCGCATGACCAACACCTACATGCTCGCCGGCGATCGCGATCCGGCCGAGATCATCGCCTCGGTGAAGAACGGCGTGTTCGCCGCGAATTTCGGCGGCGGACAGGTCGACATCACCTCGGGCAAATACGTGTTCCAGTGCACCGAGGCCTACAAGATCGAGAACGGCAAGATCGGGGCGCCCCTGAAAGGCGCCATGCTGATCGGCAACGGGCCGACCGACCTGCATCGCATCCGCATGATCGGCAACGACCTCGCGCTCGACACCGGTATCGGCACCTGCGGCAAGAACGGCCAGGGCGTGCCTGTCGGCGTCGGCCAGCCGTCGCTGCTGATGGAACGCATCACCGTGGGTGGAACCGGCGCATGAGCGTTGAAGACAAGGTCACGGTCAGCCCCAAGCGCAAAAGCAGCGGCTGGGGCGGACAGATCGCTCAGCTCGCCGGCATCGTCGCCGCGGTCTTCATCGCCAAGGGCGCGCTCGCCGAGCCGTTCTACGTGCCGTCGGGCTCGATGGAGCCGACGCTCCTGATCGGTGATGCGCTGCTCGCCTCGAAATTTCCCTATGGCTACGGCACCTCGTCGCTGCCGATTCAGATCAGCCTGCCGGAGAGCGGCCGCGTGTTCGCGGAGACGCCAAAGCTCGGCGACGTCGTCGTGTTCCGCTGGCCCGGCGATCGCTCGCAGGCCTGGGTCAAGCGTGTCGTGGGTCTGCCCGGCGACCGCATCCAGATGCGGCAGGGCCAGCTCTTCATCAACGACCGTCCGGCCGAGCTGAAGCCCGACGGCGTCGGTGCCGCCGAGAACGACCGTGGCGGCAGCGAGCCCGCCTATCGCTATGTCGAGACGCTGCCGAACGGCGTCTCGCATCTGATCTTCAAAATGCGCGACAGCGGTCCGCTCGACAACACGCCCGAGGTGACGGTCCCGGCCGGGCATCTGTTCGTGCTCGGCGACAACCGCGACAATTCCGCCGATAGCCGCGTGCCGCTGCGCTCCGGCGGCGTCGGCCTGCTGCCGATCGACAATCTGATCGGCCGTGCGGACGCCGTGGTCGGCTCCTGGGACCTCGGCATGCGCAGCCAGCCGGTATGGACCTGGCTGTCCGGATTCAGGCTGTCGCGGTTCTTCACCGCCGTGCACTGATTGGCCGCAGGGTGAGCAAGGACGAATTCCTCGCGCTCGCCTTACGCAATCCGGTCAACGCCGCGATCCTCGACGAACTGCACCGGCTCGCGCTGCCGGATGCGTGGCTGGTGTCGGGATGCCTGCTGCAGACGGTATGGAACGTGCTCACGGGGCGCCCGATCGACCACGGCATCGCCGATTACGACGCGTTCTATTTCGACGCCGACACATCGTGGGAGGCCGAGGACGCGGTGATCCGCACCCTCCATGCACGCCTTGCGTATCTCGGCGCCAAGATCGAGGTCCGCAACCAGGCCCGCGTGCACATGTGGTACCCGGCCAAGCACGGCCTGCCCTATCCGCCGCTGAGAAGCTCGAGGGAAGGCATCGACCGCTTCCTCACGCAGAACACGCAGGTCGGCGTCAGGCGCGCAAGCGATGGCCACGAGGTCTACGCACCGCGCGGGTTTGACGACATTGCGGCCCTGATCGCGCGGCCAAATCCGGGACCGAATTTTTCCGCGGCGAACTACGAAGCGAAGGCTAAGCGCTGGAAGGCGCTGTGGCCGGAGATCACGGTGATCGCGGCAGAGTGAGGTGCCTCACGTGTCCCGGACAAGCTGCATCGTGAAACGATGCGGCGCAGAGCTGAAGGAGCACCGCGTCCGGGGCACGAGTCTGGATACTACCGCACCACGCCCGACGTGAACCCCGCCTTCCTTCGCGGCGGCTTGATTTCCTTCTTCAGGAAGCAGCGGGCCTCACGGCCGGTGTAACCGGGGCGGGCATAGGTGAAGGCGCGGCATTTGTTGTCGGCGGTGCAGGCGGCCTTGCAGGCCTCGACGCTTTCGCCGTCCTTGAGCTCGAAATTGCGCAAGTCGCCGCCGGGACGGTCGATCGACGTCTCGACGCCTTCGACGCGCGGCTCGATCACGCCGGCGCCGCGCACCCCGGAGATACAGCAGCTACCCGGCACGCGGGCCGGCACGGTGTTCTTCAGCCAGCACACGGCCGAGCCGCCTTCGACATCGGGATAGTTGAAGCTCCAGGAGCGGCAACGGCGATCGCGCTCGCACAGCAGCGCGCAATCCTCGGGATCGCCGGAGGTGACGGGCGTACTGAAATAGTCGCCGCCGGGCCGGTCGAACGCCGTCTGGGCAAGCGCCGGCGCGCTCGCAAACGCAAGCGAAAGCAGCGTGACACATGCCGCGGCGCTGGCCATGATGGCCCCGGACAGGCGGCCCTTCCACATCGGAACAGCTTTCGAGTTATTGACGACGCTCAGGTTTTTTCAGCCGGTCATTTGATCGCCGCAAACCTGTATGGGCGATGAACGGCTGAATCCTGGCTGCCCGGCTTCAGATGTCTAGAACGCGTATTCCGCGTAGGCCGGTTCCACCGAACCCTTCCAGGGTCCGTTGAATTTATCCAGCATCTCCTCGGCCGGCGTCCGGCCGGAATCGATGATGCGATCGAGCGGCTCGAGATGCCGGGTTTCGTCGCGGCCGAGCTGGTCGATCCGGCCGCGCCGGCGCAGGCCGGCATGGGCAAGAACGAGGCATTCCTTGGCGATCTCGAACAGATAGCGGTCCTTGATCCGCGCCTTGAAGCCCATGCGCGGCACGTCGTCGCGCAGGGCCTGGCGTTCATGCGCGCTCCAGTGCTTGACGATCTCCCAGGCGGCATCGAGCGAGGCATCGTCGTAGAGCAGCCCGACCCAGAACGCCGGCAGCGCCGGCAAGCGGCCCCACGGGCCGCCGTCCGAGCCGCGCATCTCGAGATAGCGCTTGAGCCGCACTTCCGGGAAGATCGTCGAGAGGTGGTTGGCCCAGTCCGACAAGGTCGGACGCTCGCCGGGAAGGTTGTTGTTGCGGCCGTCGAAGAAGGCGCGGAACGAGGAGCCCGAGACGTCAATGTATTCCTCGCCGCGCTTGACGAAATACATGGGCACGTCCAGCGCATAATCGACGTAGCGCTCGAACCCCATGCCGTCCTCGAACGCCCACGGCATCATGCCCGAACGGGCATTGTCGGTGTCGCGCCAGATTTCGGACCGGAACGAGAGGAAGCCGTTCGGCTTGCCCTCGGTGAACGGCGAATTGGCGAACAGCGCGGTCGCGACCGGTTGAAGCGCGAGCGAGACGCGCAGCTTCTTGACCATGTCGGCTTCCGACGAGAAGTCGAGATTGGTCTGCACCGTGCAGGTCCGGTACATCATGTCGAGGCCGTATTGGCCGACCTTCGGCATGTAATTGGTCATGATCTTGTAGCGGCCCTTGGGCATCACCGGGATATCGGCGCGCGACCAGGACGGCGTCATGCCGAGGCCGAGGAAGCCGATGCCGAGCGGGGTTGCGATCTCGCGCACCTGCGCCAAGTGCGCCATCAGCTCGCTCTGGGTCTGGTGCACGTTCTCGACCGGCGCGCCGGACAGCTCGAACTGTCCGCCGGGCTCGAGCGAGATCGCGCCGCCGCCGGTGACGTCGTAGAGGCCGATGATGTTGCCCTGCTCCATGATCGGCTCCCAGCCGAGCAGGAGCTTCATGCCTTCGAGCAGCGCGCCGATGCCGCGCGCGCCCTCGTAAGGCACCGGACGATGGCCTTCGAGCGTGAACGGCGTTTTCTCGTGCTCGGTGCCCATGCGGAACTCGGACGGGTCCTTGCAGCCGGCCTCGAACCACGCGACGAGCTCGTCGCGTGATTGCAGCGGCGTCATGTCGATCTGGTCTCGCGCCATATCAAACTCTAATCAAAAGCGCTTCGACCGAACGCGCGCGGGTGACAGGGATGGCCCGCGAACCCACCGGTTGCACGGGCGAGCGGGTTTGCCGCGCGATCATCGCGACGGCATGGTTTCGTTGGCGGCTGCGGGCGGCAGTTTCATCTCGCCGCACGAGCAGCCCAGGCGATCGAGCAGATTGCTGAGCTTGACGGCGTCGGCGTCCGACAGTTTCGAGCCGACATATTTCTCGATCGCGGCCGAATAGGCGCCCCACATTCGCTTCTGCAGCTCGCGGCCGGCTTCGGTGATCTCGACGAACTGGCCGCGCTTGTCGATCTTGCATTCGCGACGCGAGGCGAGGCCCTCGTCGACCAGGCGGTCGATCAGGCGCGAGGTCGAATATTGCGGGATCAGCATCTGCCGCTCGAGCTCGACCGGCCGCAGCTCGCCCGAGGGCGCCCGCGACAGTTCGAGCAGCGCGTCATACCAGGCCAGCGGTGGGAAGCCGGCCTTCTTCAAGTCCTGCTCGACGCAATCGAGCACGCGGCTCTGCACCCGCATCAGGCGGATCCAGGCGGCGGTTGCCTCGGTCGATGGTTTGCGTTTCATGGTCCCGCTCAAGCTCGTCGCCCGTCTCTTACTCCATTCGATGCACCTGCATCAATCTTGACTATTTCAAGCAGGTGCATGTAGTCGTTCTTTCGGCCGGGCCAAGCGTCAGGGGAAGGAAATTCCTCGAAACCGGATGGTTTGCCCGGTGTGTGCCCGCCGTCCCCACATCGTGCTCCTGGAGGCCAGCCCGCTCTGTGGCCTGGTCGAGGTCGGTAGCGGCGCCAAGAAGCCCGAAATGGTGAGGATTATCTGAAGTTGGGGCCTCCTTCGGGCCAAGTCCCTGCGCTGGGCCTCGACGGCAATCAGATCGTGACGGAAGGCCAAGTGATTGTCCAGATGATCGCCGATCAGGTCTGGTCCGCCGTTCGCGAAGCGTGACGGGCGGGGTCGACGAAGAGCCGGACCGATGATTCGGCTCTTTGCTTGCGTCATTCGCTAATCCGATGATTCGCGATGCGCTGACGCGGATTTTACGAGCATTGTCCGGGTTAACAATAACTCCGCCTTTTGCGCTCCAAGGACGTCGCCATCCTTGTGAGAGCAATCCTCCTGTGCCTCAACTTCAGCGCGGGACAGGACGCTAACCGTCGGACCGGAAAGCTATTGTGACGACTGTAATCCTCCTCCTGCTCGCGAGCGCAATCACCGGCTTGGCGACGGGTCTATTCTTCCGAGTCTGGACTCTATTGCTGGTCTCGCCGGCGACTGCGATCCTTGCCGCGACGGTGCTTCAGACCTCGGGCTTTGGATTCTGGACGGGCGTTCCAATCGTCGTCGGCTGCCTGATTGCCGGCCAGGTCGCCTATTTGGCGGCGACGTTCTACGTGCACAGAGGTGAGCTTTCAGTGCAGGACGAGATCGACGGCGAACCAGGCAAGCACGGCCAGCGCAACATCAAAGACGAGGACGAGTAAGACCAGGCCAAACCACGAAGGAATTTTTCTGCGCCACCGGAGGAGCCTGCGGCGGCGCCACGGCCGATCCAGCAGCAACAAGGGGGCGTATCTTACCGCAACGCCGGCTGCGCTGTCTTGAGACACCGTGGGGATCATTGCGGGACACCTTCAATGTCGATGGGCCATCCGGTGGATCATCAGCAAGAGCGGTGCCAGGGCGAAGCGAGCGTGGCCGCGATAGAGGATTGGGTGCTGGGGTGAGACGAAAGCGCATCAATCGATGTGACAAGGCTCAAGGCAGAGCGCCCAAGCGATGATCCAGCCCTTCCTTTTGTGAACCATCTGATCCGCGGCGACGTCGAAGGAGCATCTCCAGGAGACAATTGCCTCCATGAACATGATCGTCCTCATGACCGCCGCGGGCGCGCCGCTGGCGATGCTCGGGCTCTCGACGCCGGTCGCGCCGGAACGCAATTGCATCTTCATGATCCATCCGCAGATCACCTCGGCCGTGTTCGAGAGCAGGGAAGGAAAGATCGTCTTGCCGAACCGGCCGACCGAATATCCCTGCCGCTACGCCAGGACGAAGAGCGGCGCGGACGTCGCCTTCACCAACCAGAATGGCTGGCGTTTCGAGGTGCGCATCGGCCGCGGCGACGAAGGCAGCTGGAAGGCCCGTCTCGACGACGATGTCGTCGGAGGGCGCGCCTTCTCGCCGTTCGGCGACGGAAAATGAAAAAGGCCGGATCGATGATCCGGCCTTTTGTTTCTGCGGAACCTCTTCCGTCAGGCCGCCGCCTTCTTCGGCGCGAAGCGGCCGTAGAAGGTCTCGCCCTTCGCGGCCATCTCTTCCAAGAGCTTCGGCGGGGTGAAGCGCGAGCCGTACTTCGCCTCCAGCTTGTGGCAGAGCTCGACGAACTTCTTCGTGCCCATGAAGTCGATGTAAGACAGCGTGCCGCCGGTGAACGGCGCGAAGCCGAAGCCGAGTATCGAGCCCACATCGGCCTCGCGCGGATCGGTGATGACGTGGTCCTCGACCGTGCGCGCAGCTTCCACCGCCTGCACCACCAGGAAGCGCTGCTTCAGCTCCTCGATATCGAGCGTATCGGGATCGAGCTGCTTCGGCTGCAAGGCCGAGAGGCCCGGCCACAGGCTCTTCTGGCCCTTGCCCTTCTCGGGGTAATCGTAGAAGCCCTTGCTGTTCTTGCGGCCGAGCCGGCCCTGCTTCTCGACCATCTCCACCATCAGCTTCTTCTGCTCGGGATTGATCGCGTTGGGGCCGAGATCGGCTTCGGTCGCCTTCATGATCTTGAGACCGAGATCGAGCGCGACCTCGTCCGAGAGCGAGAGCGGGCCGACCGGCATGCCGGCCATCTTGGCGCAGTTCTCAATCATGGCGGGCGGCACGCCCTCCAGGAACATCTCGTTGCCTTCGGCGACGTAGCGGCCGACGCAGCGATTGGCGAAGAAGCCTCTGGAGTCGTTGACCACAATCGGCGTCTTGCCGATCTGGCGGACGTAGTCGAGCGCGGTCGCGAGCGCGACGTCGCCGGTGTTCTTGCCGAGGATGATCTCGACCAGCATCATCTTCTCGACCGGCGAGAAGAAGTGAATGCCGATGAACTTGCCCTGATCCTTAAAACTCTCGGCCAGCGAGGTGATCGGCAGCGTCGAAGTGTTGGAGGCGAAGATCACATCAGGCTTCAGATATTGCTGCGCCTTGGCAAAAGTCTCCGCCTTGACCTTGCGGTCCTCGAACACGGCCTCGATGACGAGGTCGACGTCCTTCAGCGCGGCGTAGTCCGCAGTCGGCGTGATGCGCGCGAGCAACGCTTCGGCGTCCGCGGGCTTGGCGCGGCCCTTCTTGATCTGCTCCTCGATCACTTTCTGGGCATGCGCCTTGCCCTTGTCGGCGCTCTCCTGGTCGCGGTCGATCAGGACGACGTCGAGGCCGGCCCGGGCAGAGACGTAGCCGACGCTCGCGCCCATGAAGCCGGCGCCGATCACGGCGATCTTCTTCACCTTGGTGGCGGGCACATCCTTCGGACGACGCGCGCCCTTGTTGAGCTCCTGCATCGACAGGAACAGGCTGCGGATCATCGCAGCCGCTTCCTTGGAGCGCAGCACCGAGGTGAAGTAGCGCGACTCCACGCGCAGCGCCGCGTCGATCGGCAGCTGCAGGCCCTCATAGACGCAGCTCATGATCGCCCGTGCGGCCGGGTAATTGTCGTAGGTTTCGCGGCGATAGATCGCGTTGCCGGCCGGGAACATCATCATGCCGGCCTTGGAGAAGACCGGGCCGCCAGGCAGCTTGAAGCCCTTCTCGTCCCACGGCGCGACGGCCTTGCCGCCGCCCTTGATCCAGTCCTTGGCGGCCTTGATGAGATCGGCGGCGGGCACGATGGCGTGAATCAAATTCAGCGCCTTGGCCTTCTCGACGGTGACGGGGTCGCCCTTGAGCAGGATCGTCATCGCGTCCTGCGGCGGCACCAGGCGCGGCACGCGCTGCGTGCCGCCTGCGCCCGGGAACAGGCCGACCTTGACCTCGGGCAGGCCGAGGCGCGTCTTGGGATTCTCCGCCGCGACGCGATAATGGCAGCACAGCGTGATCTCGAAGCCGCCGCCGAGTGCGAGCCCGTTGATCGCGGCCGCCCACGGCTTGCCTGAGGTTTCGATTCCGCGCAGCACCTGCGAGAAGCGCCGGCTCTGGTCGAACAGCATCTGGTTCGCCGCGATCTCGCCCTGCTCCTTGAAGACCTTCGCATAGGCCTGGTTCATGCCTTCGAGCATGGACAGATCGGCGCCGGCGCAGAACGCTTCCTTGGCCGAGGTGATGACGACGCCCTTCACCGCGGGATCCGCCGTGGTCGCCTTGACGATCGCCTCGAGCTCGTTGGTCGAGGTCTCGTCGAGCACGTTCATGGAGCGGCCCGGGATGTCCCAGGTGACGAGCGCAATACCGTCGGAATCGGTCTCAACCTTGAAGTTCTTGTACGACATGTTGGTTGCTCCCTACCCTTAGACGCGCTCGATGATGGTCGCGGTGCCCATGCCGCCGCCAATGCACAGCGTGACCAGGGCGGTGGACTTGTTGGTGCGCTCGAGCTCGTCGAGCACGGTGCCGAGGATCATTGCGCCGGTCGCACCGAGCGGGTGGCCGAGCGCGATCGCGCCGCCGTTGACGTTGATCTTGGCATTGTCGATGTCGAAGGCCTGGATGTAGCGCAGCACGACGGAGGCGAAGGCCTCGTTGAGCTCGAACAGGTCGATATCCGACTTCTTCATGCCCGAGCGCGCAAACAGCTTCTCGGTGACGTCGACCGGTCCGGTCAGCATCATCGCAGGCTCCGAGCCGATGTTGGCGAAGGCACGGATCTTGGCGCGCGGCTTCAGGCCGTACTTGCTGCCCGCTTCCTTGCTGCCGAGCAGCACGGCGCCGGCGCCATCGACGATGCCCGACGAATTGCCGGCGTGGTGCACGTAATTGACGCGCTCGATCTCCGGGTGCGACTGGATCGCGACGCCGTCAAAACCGCCCATCTGCGCCATCATCGTGAACGACGGCTGCAGCTGCGCCAGCGACTGCATCGTGGTCGAGGGGCGCATATGCTCGTCCTTGGCGAGGATGGTGAGGCCGTTGATGTCCTTCACCGGCACCACGGACTTGTCGAAGCGACCCTCGTCCCAGGCCTTGCCCGCGCGCTGCTGGCTCTGCACGGCGTAGGCGTCGACGTCGTCGCGCGAGAAGCCGTATTTGGTGGCGATCAGGTCGGCCGAGACGCCCTGCGGCATGAAGTAGGCCGGCACCGCCATCGAGGGGTCCATCGGCCAGGCGCCGCCGGAGGCGCCGATGCCGACGCGGCTCATGGATTCGGCGCCGCCGCCGATCACGAGCTCATGCTGGCCGCTCATGATCTGCGCTGCGGCGAAGTTCACGGCATCGAGGCCGGAGGCGCAGAAGCGGCTGATCTGCACGCCGGGCACGGCCTCGCCGAGGCCGGCCTTCAGCGCCGCGAAGCGCGCGATGTCGGAGCCGGCTTCGCCGACCGGATCGACCACGCCGAGCACGACGTCATCGACCGCATCCTCGGGAAGGTTGTTGCGGTCCTTCAGCGCCTTCAGCGGCACGGTCGCGAGCGCGAGGGCGGTGACTTCGTGCAGCGCGCCGTCCGCCTTGCCGCGGCCGCGCGGGGTACGAACGTGGTCGTAGATGAATGCCTCAGGCATGACGCCCTCCTGATGTGATGTTCGGTACGATTGGGAGCAGGCAGCGGAAGCAGGCTCAGAAAGCTTCCGCCGGCAGTTCCATGATGGTGGCGCAGCCGGCCTGGATGCGCGCGAGATTGGCGGCGGTCTCCGGCAGCATCCGCTCCATGAAGAAGCGGCCGGTGACGAGCTTGGTCGAGAGATAGGGCGTCGCCCCGCTCTCGGCAATCTTGGCATTCGTCACCTTGGCCATCCGCGCCCACATGTAGCCGAGCGCGACGAAGCCGAAGAGATGCAGGTAATCGGTTGCGGCGGCACCGGCATTGTCGGGCTTCGCCATCGCGTTCTGCATCAGCCAAGTCGTCGCCTGCTGCAGATGGCCGAGCGAGGTCGAGAGCGGCGTGATGAAGGGCTTCAGCGCCTCGTCGCCGCCGTTCTCCTTGGCGAACGCCATGACCTCGCCGAAGAAGGCCATGATGGCGCGGCCGCCGTCGCGCGGCAGCTTGCGGCCGACGAGGTCGAGCGCCTGGATGCCGTTGGCGCCTTCATAGATCATGGCGATGCGCGCATCGCGCACGAACTGCTCCATGCCCTGCTCGGCGATGTAGCCGTGGCCGCCATACATCTGCTGCGCCTGCACCGCGTTGGCGAAGCCGTAGTCGGTGAGGAAACCCTTCAGCACCGGGGTCATCAGGCCCATGTGGTCGTCGGCGGCCTGGCGGTCCTTGGGGTCTTCGGAGCGGTGGGCGACGTCGCTCTTCAGCGCGGTCCACATCACAAAGGCGCGCGCGGCCTCGTTGAAGGCGCGGATCGAGAGCAGCGTGCGGCGCACGTCCGGATGCACGATGATCGGGTCGGCCTGCTTGTCCGGCGCCTTGGCGCCGGTGAGCGCGCGGCCCTGGATGCGCTCGCGGGCATAGGCGACCGCGTTCTGATAGGCGACCTCGGACTGCGCGAGGCCCTGCACGGCGACGCCGAGCCGGGCCTCGTTCATCATCACGAACATGCCCTGCATGCCCTTGTTCTCTTCGCCGATCAGCCAGCCGGTGGCGTTGTCGTAGTTCATCACGCAGGTCGAATTGCCGTGGATGCCCATCTTGTGCTCGATCGAGCCGCAGACGACGCCATTGCGCGCGCCCACCGAACCGTCGGCGTTGACGAGGAACTTCGGCACCACGAACAGCGACACGCCCTTGATGCCGGCCGGCGCGCCCTCGATGCGGGCGAGCACGAGGTGGATGATGTTGTCGGCGAGATCATGCTCGCCGGCCGAGATGAAGATCTTGGTGCCCGTGATCTTGAAGCTGCCGTCCGCCTGCCGCACCGCCTTGGTGCGGAGCATGCCGAGATCGGTGCCGCAATGCGGCTCGGTGAGATTCATGGTGCCGGTCCATTCGCCGGCCACCATCTTCGGCACGTAGGTCTTCTTCTGCTCGGGCGAGCCGTGCACCAGCAGCGCCGCGGTCGCGCCCATGGTGAGGCCGCCATACATCGAGAACGCCATGTTGGCAGAGATCTGGAATTCGTTGACGGCTTGCGAGAGCGTCACCGGCAGGCCCTGCCCGCCATATTCGGTCGGCGCCGACAGGCCGAGCCAGCCGCCCTCGGCGACCTGCTTGAAGGCCTCCTTGAAACCCTTCGGCGTGGCGACGCTGCCATCATCCGCGCGCTTGCAGCCTTCGAGATCGCCGACGCGGTTGAGCGGCTGCAGCACCTCTTCGGCGAGCTTGGCGGCTTCGCCGAGGATGGCCTCGCGCACGTCGCTGGACGCATCGGAGAAGCCAGCGAGATTGTCGTAGCGATCGATCTGGAAGACGTCGTTGAGCAGGAAGTTCACGTCTTCGACGGGGGCTTTATAGATCGGCATAGTGGTCTCCCGGCATGGGGCTTGAGGAGGATGTTGGGCTTATGATTGGGCGGCGGCAAGCTGCTCCGCCATCAGGCGGTGCAGCATGTTGATCGCCTTGAGCGGACGCACCATCACCTTGAAGTGGGTGATGCGCCCCTCGCTATCGAAGCTGATGATGTCGACGCCGTTGATCTCGATGCCGTCGATGACATTCTTGAATTCGAGCACCGCGCCATTGTCGCTGCGCCACTCGCCGACATAGGTGAAGCCGGGGCCGCCGAGCACCTTCTCGGCGCTGGCGAGGTATTTGAAGGTGATGTCGCGGCCGCGTTGCGGCGTATGCACGACGGGGCTTTCGAACACGGCGTCGGGATGCAGCAAGTCCCAGAGCGCAGCGCGGTCGTGGGACTTCATGTAGGCATACCAGGAATCGAGGCCGGTCATTCTCAGGTGCCTCCCTAGGCTAAGGGCAAAAAGTGCGAAAACAACCCCATGCACAGTAGCGAGGAGATTGATTTCACTTGATTATTCAGTCGGGCCTGTGGCCCGCCTGCACGCTGCCTCATATGCACATTGACGCATATGCGCCGATGCGCATAAAGTCAAGCAACTTGGTCAAACCTAAAGAAGGGGCGGGTCATGGCACTGGGCGACGCAATCCTCGCATGCCTGACGGAACGCCCGATGACGGGCTACGAACTCGCCAAGACGTTCGATTCCTCGATCGGCTTCTTCTGGAAGGCCGACCATCAGCAGATCTACCGCGAGCTCTCCAAGCTGCGGGACCGCGGCTACATCCAGGGCCGCGAGGTCGTGCAGTCGGGCAAGCCGAACAAACTGATCTATACGCTGACTCCCGAGGGCCGAACAGCGCTGCGGCACTGGGCCGCGCGGCCAAGCACGCCGCCCTCGATCAAGGACGACCTCCTGGTGCGGCTGCATGCGCTCGACAGCATCGACATCGAGCCCATGCGCACCGACCTGATGGCCCGCCTGGAGCACCACCGCGACCGCCACGCCAATTACGAGCGCATCCTGAAGAAGCGCTTTCCCGACGGCACGGCGGAGGGACGGCTCGATCTCGGCAATCTGCTGCTGCTTCAGCTCGGCGCCCGCCACGAGCAGATGGTGGCCGATTTCTGCGAGGAGGCGCTGGAAGCGCTGTCGGCCATGAGCGGCAAGGCGACCGTGGTGCCGCTGGAGTCCGTGGTGCCGCTGGAGAATGGCAAGCGCGAGAAGGGCTGAGGGCGCCGACGTTACGCGAGCGCTTTCCGCCTCCTCGCTGTCATCGCCCGCGAAGGCGGGCGATCCAGTATTCCAGAGACGGCGCGGCTAGAACCGAGGAGCCGCGGCGTACTGGATGCCCCGCCTTCGCGGGGCATGACACCGGTTTGTTTCGGGACCGGATGAGCGACACAACACCGCCCCAAGTC